>NZ_JBIAVX010000013.1:0-177452 GCF_042894725.1 Streptomyces sp. NPDC001480
GGATCCAGCGGAAGGTACGCGCCACCCGCACCCAGCACACCCAGCACACCCGCGACGAACGACACCCCGGGATCGGCCAGCATCGCCACCACGGAGCCCCGGGTGAGGCCGGCCTCGGTGAGGCGGGCGGCGACGGCGGCGGCGCGGGACAGCAGCTCGCGGTAGGTCGCGCTGTCCCGGCCGTCGGTCACGGCGATCGCGTCGGGGGTGCGGGCGGCCACCTCACGGACCCGTTCGACCAGGCCCTCGTAGCCGTCGCGCTCGGCCGCCCGGTCCCAGGAGCCGAGCAGGGCGAGGCGCTCACCGGGGGCGCCCAGCCCGATGCGGCCGAGGGGCTGCTCGGCGGGGGCCTCGGCGAGGGCGGTCAGGAAGGACGTGAACCGGGCGAGGTGGACGGCGAGCTCCTCCTCGTCGTACAGCTCGGGGTTGCCGTCGAAGTGGATCTCCAGGGTGCCGTCGGCGGTGTTGAGGACGTTGATGATGAGGTCGTTGACGATGCCGGTGGAGATGTTGACCACCGTGCCGTGGCAGCCGTCGCCGAAGGCGAGCTCCGGGTCCTGGTCGAGGACGTTGATGAACGGGCCGAAGGGGCGCCGGTCGTCGGTGCGCAGCCCGATGTCGCGGCGGACGCGGTCACCGCGGTAGCGCTGGTGCCTGAGGGCGTTCGACACCTCTCGCCAGGCCCGGCGCAGCAGCTGGGAGCGGGTCATCTCGGGGCGGACCCGCAGGGCGAGCGGCAGGTAGTTGGCGAGCATGCCGGGGATCTCGCGGCTGACCGCGCCGACCCGGCCGGTCACCGGCAGGGTGAGCAGCGGCTCGGACACCCCGGTCGTCCGCTGGGTGTAGGCGGCGGCCGCGGCGACCATCATCACGGGCAGGGTGACCTTGCCCTCCCGGGCGAGTTCGCGCAGCGCCCCGGTGGCCGTCTCCGACAGCCGGGCGGTGCGCCGCAGACAGGCGCGTCCCGGGGCGGGCTGCCGGTCGGAGAGCGACACCAGCTCGGGCACGGACCCGTCGGCGCCGGAGGTGAGCCGCTCGGTCCAGTAGGCGCGGTCGCGCTCGACCCGGGCGGACGCCAGGTAGCTCTGTTCGGCGTCCAGCAGCGCCTGGAAGGGCGGCATGGCGGCGGCGTCCAGGGCCGCCCCGTCCGTGCCGGCGGCGAGACGGGCGTACAGCTCGGCGAGCTTCGGGTAGAGCAGGGAGCGGCTGTAGCCGTCGGCGAGGATGTGGTGCATGCACAGGTAGAGCAGGTGGTGCTCGTCGGTGAGCCTGATGAGCGCCCCGCGGAACAGCGGGAAGTCGGTGACCTTCAGGGGGTTGCCGTGGTCGGCGCGCATCCACTGCTCGGCGGCGGCGAGCGGCTCGGCCTCCGTGGAGAAGTCGAGGGTCTTGAGGGGGACTCGGGCGAGCGGGCGGACGATCTGGCCCGGGGCTCCGTCCTCCTCCACGAACTGCACGCGCAGCCCCTCGGCCTCATGGCTGAGCCGGGTCAGCGCCCGGTCCAGCAGGCCGGGGTCCAGCGGGCCGCGCAGGTCGAGGTAGTCGGCCATGTTGTAGGCGAGCGGTCCGGTGGTGAACTGCTCGTCGAACCAGATCTCCGCCTGCGCCGCCGTGAGCGGAAGGACGGCACCTCGGTTCGTCGTCATCTCTTTGCTCCCCGTCGTTTTCAGCTTCAGCCCCGCTCCGCTCCCCAGGCGCCCGGGGAGGAACGTCAGTTGGTCAGCGCCCCGAGTCCGGCGGCGAACCCTGCCGGGAAGGCTTCGGTGCCGGTGTCGTCGCTCAGGCCGTCCGGGCCGAACGCGTCCCGGACCCACTCGTCGTGGTAGATCGTCTCCATGTAGCGCTCGCCGAGGTCCGGCGAGATCGTCACGGCGGTCACCCGCTCACGGACGCCCCCGGCGCCGTCGCCGTAGTGCTCCGTCAGCCAGCGCAGGGCTCCGGTGACCGCGGTTCCCGTCGAGCCGCCGAAGGAGTAGCCGTGGCGCATCAGCCGGCGGCAGGTACGCACGGTCGCCGCCTCCGGCACATGGACCACGGCGTCGACCAGGGAGGCGTCCAGCAGGGGCGGGCGCACACTGGTGCCCAGGCCGGGGATGTGCCGGGTGGCCGGCGGACCGCCGAAGGTGACCGAGCCGACGCTGTCCACGGCGACCACCCGCACCGAGGGCCGCCGCTCACGGAAGTAGCGGGCGCAGCCCATCAGCGTGCCGGTGGTGCCCGCGCCGACGAACAGCACGTTCAGGTCGGGGAACTGGCGGGCCACGGCGGGCGCGGTGGTGCGGTAGTGGGCCATCCAGTTGCCCGGGCTGAGGTACTGGTTGAGCCAGACCCTCTTGTCGTCGTCCGCCAGCAGCGCCTTGACGTGGCGGATGCGCGCCCCGAGGAAGCCCTCGGTCTCGTGCGGCTCGGTGATGACGTGGACCTCGGCGCCCAGCGACTCCATCGTGCGCCGGGTGACGGCGTTGCAGCGGGAGTCCGTCACGCACAGGAAGCGGAAGCCGCGGCTCGCGGCGAGCACGGCCAGCGCGACACCCATGTTCCCGGAGGAGGACTCGACCAGCGTCGAGCCGGGACCGAGCACACCGGCGGCCTCCGCCTGCGCGATCATCTCGCGGGCCGCCTTCAACTTGATGGATCCGGCGAAGTTGAATCCCTCGACCTTCAAGAAGAGGCGGTGCCCGAAGAGCGGTTGCAGATTCACGAAGAGGTCACTGACGTCGAATTCATGCGACGCGGATATAACCGGCACTGGGACTCCTGGCCTTCGGCAACGAATTAGCCTCGTCGGCAAGCCTGTCGCCGGGCGCTGACGACGTGCTGACGGGCTACTGACGGGGCGGGTGTCCACCGGAAGCGGCAGGTGAGCCGTCCGGAGCGGGCCGGTGCCGCGTCAGCGGGCCGTCAGCTGCCGGTCAGTTGAGCGTCAGTGGTGTGGGAAATCGTCGTCCAGTCGGAATTCCCGTCCCGTCGCGGCAGCACACTTTCGCCGTGGACCACCCAGCTGTTCCGTGAGGAGCACGGCTTGAATCGGCCATCCCGCATCAGTGAAATCCTTCCGCTGTCGCCGCTGCAACAGGGGCTGCTCTTTCTTTCGCAGTACGACCGCGACGGGGCGGACGTCTACACCCTGCAACTGGTGGTCGACCTCGCGGACCTGACCGACGCCGGGGCCACGTCCCTGCGCCGGGCGGCGGCGGCCCTGCTCGAGCGGTACCCCAATCTCAACGCCTGCTTCCGGCACCGCGGGAACGGCGAGGCGATCCAGGTGATACCGACGTCGGTGGCGCTGCCGTGGCGGGAGATCCAGGCCGACGGCGCGGACTTCGAGCGGCTCGCGGAGGAGGACCGGCTGAGCCGCTTCGACCTGTCCCGGCCGCCCCTGCACCGCTTCACCCTGCTGCGCGCCGGGGACGGCCGGGCGCGCCTGGTGTGGACGGTGCACCACATCCTGGCCGACGGCTGGTCCATGACGACGCTCACCCGGGAACTGGCCGAGCTGGCCGCCGGCCCGGACGGCACGACGTCTCCGCCGGAACCCCGGGGCACCGAGGAGCCCCCGGCCTACCGCGGCCACCTCTCCTGGCTCTCCGCCCAGGACAAGGAAGCGGCCCGGGAGGCATGGGCCCGGGCCCTCGCCGGGGTGACGGAGCCGACGAGACTCGTGCCGACCGCCAGCGTGAACCCGGCCGCGACACCGACCGACGCCCTGCCCGCCCGAGCCGACGCCCCCGTCGCCCCCTCCCTCCCCGCCCGCGCCGGCGCCCTGCCCGCCCGGGTCGACGTCCCCGTCGCTCCCTCCCTCCCCGCGGCCCTGGACTCCTTCGCCCGCTCCCGCGGCCTGACCGTCAACGCCGTGGTCCAGGGCTGCTGGGCGCTGCTGCTGTCCCGGCTGACCGGCCAGGAGACGGTGCTGTTCGGCGCGGTGACCTCGGGCCGGCCCGCCCACCTGGCCGGCGTGGAGCGGATGGTCGGCCTGTTCGCCAACACGCTGCCCGTCCGGGTCGACGTGGATCCGCGGCTGACCCCGGCCGAGCTGTTCGCCCGCATCCAGGGCGAGCGCGGCGACCTGCTGCCGCACGAGCACCTCACCCTGGCCGAGGTCCAGCAGCTCACGCCGGTGCGCGGCGAACTGTTCGACACCGCGCTGATGTTCCAGAACTACCCGATGGGACGACCGCCGCTCACCGGCGACCCGGCGACCCCGGCCGACGGGCCCCGCGTCACGGGCGCCGACATCAGGTCCGCCACCCACTACCCCCTGTCCCTCACCGTGTTCCCCGGCGACCCCTTCGGCCTGGCGGTCGACCACCTGCCCGCCCGGGTGGAGCGCGCCCGGGCCGAGGCGATCGGCCGACAGCTCGCCCGGCTGCTGGAGGCGGCCGTGAGCCGCCCCGACGAGCCCTGCGGCCGTCTCGACGTGCTCTCCCCGGACGAGCTGACGGCCCGCGTCGACGACCGCAACCGCACCGGCGACGGTCCGTCCGCGACCTGGCTCGCCCCCCTGCTGTCCGACCGGGCGGAACGCACCCCCGACGCCCCGGCCGTCTCCTGCGGCGGGGAACGCCTCACCCACCGCGAACTGCACGCCCGCGCCGACCGGCTGGCCGCCGCCCTGCGCGGGGCGGGCGCGGGACCGGAGCGGGTGGTGGCCCTCGCCCTGGACCGCTCCTGCGACCTCGTCGTGGCGGCCCTGGCCGTCCTCAAGAGCGGCGCCGCCTATCTGCCCCTCGACCCCGACTACCCGGCCGACCGGCTGCGTCACATGCTCACCGACGCGGCGCCCGTCGTCACCCTCACCCACCGCCGTGTCCACGCCCTGCTCGGCGAGGCCCTGACGACGGAGCACGGCCCGCTGTGGGTCCTCGACGGCGAGGAGTCCCCGTACTACGACAGCGACGCGTACGACAGCGGCACGCACGACGGCGGCACGCACGCGGCGCGGGCCCCGCACGGCGACCATCCCGCCTACGTCATCTACACCTCCGGCTCCACCGGCCGCCCCAAGGGCGTCGTCGTCCCGCACGCCGCTCTGGTCAACCTCGTCGAGGACATGGTGCGGCGCTTCGACGTGACGGCCCGCGACCGGTTCCTGGCGGTGACGACCTTCGGCTTCGACATCGCCAACCTGGAGCTGTTCGTCCCCCTGCACGCCGGCGCCGAACTGCTCCTCGCCGACCGGGAGACGGTGCGTGACCCGGCCGCGCTGGCCGCTGCCGTCACCGGGTCCGGCGCGACCCTGATGCAGGCCACGCCCAGCCTCTGGCAGACGCTCACCGCGGAGCACGCTCCCGCGCTGGCCGGCGTACGGGCGCTGGTGGGCGGTGAGGCGCTGCCCGCGCCGCTGGCCTCCGCGCTCGTCGCCCACTGCGCGTCCGTGACCAACGTCTACGGTCCGACGGAGACGACGATCTGGTCCACGGCCGCCCGGCTGACCCCGGCGCACGGAGAGAACGCACCGCCACCCATCGGGGGCCCCATAGCGGCCACCCGGGTCTACGTCCTGGACGGTGCCCTGCGCCCCGTGCCCGACGGCTGCTTCGGCGAGCTGTACATCGCCGGCGCCGGGCTCGCCCGCGGATACCTCAACCGGCCGGGTCTGACCGCGGAACGCTTCGTCGCCGACCCCTTCGGCCCGCCCGGCACCCGTATGTACCGCACCGGTGACGTGGTGCGCTGGGACGCGGGCGGCACGGCCCTGGACTACGCGGGCCGCAGTGACCACCAGGTGAAGATCCGCGGCCACCGCATCGAGCTCGGCGAGATCGAGTCCGTCCTCGGTGCGCAGCCCGGCGTCGAGCGGGCCGTCGTCACCGCCCGCACCGACCACGGCGGGGAGACCCGCCTGGTCGCCTATGTCGTACCGGCAGGGACCAACCGCGACCGGCTGCGGGAGCGCGCGTCCGCGGTGCTGCCCAAGCACATGGTCCCTGCCGTGTACGTATCTCTCGACGCGCTGCCGCTGACTCCGAACGGCAAGGTCGACCGCAAGGCGCTGCCCGCCCCCGCCGAGGACCGGCCGGGGACGGGACGGGCACCGACGGGGGAGTACGAGCGGAAGCTGTGCGCGGTCTTCGCCGAGGTGCTCGACCGCCCGCGGGTCGGCGCGGACGACGACTTCTTCGCCCTGGGCGGCCACTCGCTGTCCGCGATCAAGGTCGTCAACCGGCTCCGTGCCGAGCTGGGCGTGGACGTCCCCGTCCGCGTCCTGTTCGACGCCCGCACCGCCGAGGCCCTGGCCCGGGCCCTGCCCGCCTCCGCCGCGGACGCCACCCGTCCGCCCCTGCGCGCGGCACCGCACCGGCCGGCGTCGGCACCCCTGTCGTACGCGCAGGAACGGCTGTGGTTCCTCAACCGGATCGACGGGGTGTCCGGCGCCTACAACATCCCGCTCGCCGTGCGGCTGACCGGGCCGCTGGACGGTGCGGCGATGGCCGCCGCGGTACGGGACCTCGTGGACCGGCACGAGAGTCTGCGGACGGTGTTCGCGGAGGCCGACGGACTGCCCTCGCAGGTGGTCCTGTCCGCCGCGGAGGCGGACGGTGCCGGCGCCCGGCTGGAGACCTTCCCCGTCGCCGACGGGACGGCGCTGGCCGAGGCGCTCGCCGAGGAGGCCGCCCGGCCCTTCGACCTGGCCGCCCAGGTCCCGCTGCGCGCCCGGCTGTTCGAGCTCGGGCCCGACGAGCGGGTGCTGGCGCTGACCGTGCACCACATCGCCGCCGACGGCTGGTCCCTCGGCCCGCTCGCCCACGACCTCACCACCGCCTACCGGGCCAGGCTCGACGGCCGGCCCCCGCGCTGGGCGCCGCTGCCGGTGCAGTACACCGACTACGCCCGCTGGCAGCGTGACCTGCTCGGCTCCAAGGACGATCCGAACAGCCTGCTGACCTCTGAACTCGCGCACTGGCGCGAGGTGTTGGCGGGAATACCCGAGGAACTGGAGCTGCCCGCCGACTTCCCGCGTCCGGCTCGCGCCGGCCTGCGGGGCGGCACCGTCGCCCGCACCGTGGACGCCGGCACCCACGTCCGGCTGGCCGAGCTGGCGGGCAACGGCGGGGCCAGCCTCTTCATGGCCGTACAGGCCGGGCTGGCCGCGCTGCTGACCAGGCTCGGCGCCGGCACCGACATCCCGCTGGGCAGCCCTGTCGCGGGCCGCACCGACGACGCGCTGCGCGATCTGGTCGGCTGCTTCGTCAACACGCTGGTGCTGCGCACCGACACCGCGGGCGACCCGTCGTTCACCGGGCTGCTGGCCCGGGTGCGCGAGACGGACCTGACCGCGTACGCACACTCCGAGGTACCTTTCGAGCACCTCGTCGACGAGCTGAAGCCGGTGCGGTCGCTGGCCCGCCAGCCCCTGGTCCAGGTGGTCCTGGCATTCCGCGACGCGGCCGACGCGCTGCCCGCCCCGGAGGGGCTGCGTACCTCGGTGGAGCCGGTCGACACCCGCACCGCCAAGTTCGACCTGTCCTTCGAGGTGACCGAGCGCCGGACCCCCGACGGTGTCCCGGACGGCCTGGAGGTCCTGCTGGAGTACAGCGCGGACCTGTTCACCGAGGCGACCGCCGACCGTCTCGCGGGCGCCCTCACCACCCTGCTGGCCTCGGCCGCCCGCACCCCCGACGCCCCGCTGAGCGCCCTCGACCTGCTCACCTCCGACGAGCGGGACGCGCTGCTGACCGGACGGCACGGCCGGCACCGCCCGCGGCCCCCGGCCACCCTGACGTCCCTGTTCGAGGCCCACGCCGGCGCCGCCCCCGACCACCCGGCGCTGATCGTCCCGGACGGCACTGGACCGGGCGGAACTGGACCGGGCGGAACTGGACCGGGCGGAACCGCACCGCTGACCTACGAGGAGCTCGACGCCGACGCCAACCGGCTCGCCCGGCTGCTCATCCGGCGCGGAGTCGGTCCGGGCGACGTGGTGGCCCTGGCGCTGCCCCGGTCCGCCGCGACCGTCGTGGCGCTGCTCGCGGTGTGGAAGGCCGGCGCGGCCTACGTGCCCGTCGACCCCGACTACCCCGCCGAACGCATCGCGTACATGCTGGCCGACGCCTCCCCGGTCACGGTGCTCACCCGTGCCGACACCGCCGGACGACTGCCGCGGACCGGGTCCGCACCGCTGGTCCTGGACTCCCCGGAGACACTGGCCGAGCTGCGCCGCACACCCGCCGCGGCCCCCACCGACGACGACCGCGTCCGTCCGCTCACCCCGGCGGACCCCGCCTACGTCATCTACACCTCCGGCTCCACCGGCCGGCCCAAGGGCGTCGCCGTGCCGCACGCGGGAGCGGCGAACCTGGCCGCCAACCAGCGCGCGCACCTGGGGACCGGGCCCGGCACCCGGGCGCTCCAGTTCGCGTCCTTCAGCTTCGACGCCAGCGTGTGGGAACTGTGCGCCTCCCTGCTCGCGGGCGGCACCCTCGTGCTCGCCACCGCCGACAGCCGGCTCTCCGCCCCGCTGCTGGCCGAGCTGATCGCCGCTCACCGGGTCAACCACGCCATCCTGCCGCCGACGGTCGCCGCCGGCTTCCCCGACCCGGCCGCCCTGCCGGACGACCTCACCCTGATCGTCGGCGGGGAGGCGTGCCCGCCCGCCCTGGTCGAGCGCATCGCCCCGCACGTGCGGCTGCACAACGCCTACGGCCCGACCGAGGCCTCGGTCGCGGCGACCTGGAGCGACCCGCTCACGCCGGGCGGGCGCCCGCCGATCGGCCGCCCGCTGGACAACTTCCGCGTCTACGTCCTGGACGCGGCCCTCTCCCCGGTGCCGGTCGGCGTCACCGGCGAGCTGTACCTGGCCGGCCCCGGCCTCGCCCACGGCTATCTGGGCCGCCCCGGCACCAGCGCGGAACGCTTCGTCGCCGACCCCCACGGCGCCCCAGGCACCCGCATGTACCGCACCGGCGACCTGGTCCGCCCGCGCGCCGACGGCGCCCTCGACTACGTGGGCCGCGCCGACCACCAGATCAAGCTGCGCGGCTTCCGCATCGAACCGGGGGAGATCGAGGCGGCCCTCGGCAGGCACCCGGTGATCGACCAGGCCGCGGTCGTGCTCACCCGGACCTCCACCGGCGCGTCCCAGCTCACCGGTTACGTGGTGCCCGTCCCCGGGGTCGCCGCCGTCGACGTGCCCGTCCTGCGGGACTTCGTCGGTGAACGGCTGCCCGCGCACATGGTGCCGACCGCGCTGGTGACCCTGTCCGCGCTGCCGCTGACCCCCAACGGCAAGCTCGACGTGCGCGCACTGCCCGCGCCGGACGCGCCGGCCCCCGCCGGCCAGGGGGGCCGCGCCCCGGACACGCCCGCCGAACGCATCGTCGCCGAGGCCTTCGCGGAGGTCCTCGGCCTCGAACGGGTCGACGCCGACGGGGACTTCTTCGCCCTGGGCGGGGACAGCCTGCGCTCCGTGCAGATCGTGGGCCGCGCCGCCAAGTCCGGCCTCACCCTCTCCCTCTCCGACGTCTTCACCCACCGCACGGTGGCGGCGATAGCCGCGGCCGCCGCCCCGACCGCTGCCCCGGCCCCGGGCGAGGCGGCGGCCGCACTGAGCGGGGCGGCCGGCCCCGGGGCCCTCGCGCCGGTGCTCACGATCCGCCCCGGTGACGGGCCCGAGCCGTTGTTCTGCGTGCACGGAGGAGTGGGGTTCGGGCTGCCCTTCGCGGAACTCGCCGCGCACCTGCCTGCCGGGCGTGCCGTGTACGCGCTCCAGTCCGACGGGATCGCGGCCCCGGACGCCGCTGCCTGGGACCGGCCGCGAGACGTGCGCTCCCTGGCCACCCGGTATGTCGAGCGGCTGCGCCGGGTGCGGCCGAGCGGGCCGTACCGGCTGCTGGGCTGGTCGTTCGGCGGCCTGGTCGCGCACGAGATGGCGGTGCAGCTCGAGGCGGCGGGCGAGCGGGTGGCGGCCCTGACGGTCCTGGACGCCTTTCCCGTGCGCGCCGACGATCCCGACCCCACCGACGAGGAGATCCGCGAGGCGTTCCTGAAGCACCACGCCCGCGGCCTCACACTCGCCGAGCGCGACCTGGACCTGCTGATGGCGGTCATGCGCCACCACACCGACATCGCCCGCCGGTTCACCCCCAGGCGGTTCGCCGGGCCGTTGACGCTGTGCGTCGCCGCCCACGAGGAGCGCACCGGGCGGGCCGGTCTCGCCGAACGCTGGCGGCCCCATCTGGAGGGCGAGCTCACGGTCCATCAAGTGCCGTGCGGTCACGAGGAGATGCTCGGCCGGGACGCCGCCCGGAGGATCTCGGCACTGATCGAACGGGACTGATCCTGACCCGGCACGAAGGCGCCGGCGGCTTGTGGAAAGCCGCCGGCGCCCTGGTACTGCCGTCCTCCTGAACCGTCACAGGGAGGGGTCCTGCATCAGGATCGCCTGATACAGGGTGTGCAGTCTGCGGCTCGGCTGGAGTCCCAGCTCCTCGTCGAGCCATCTCCGGGTGCGGTGGAAGATGTCGACGGCCTCGGACTGCCGTCCACAGCGGTACAGCGCGATCATCAACTGCTCGCTGAACCGCTCCCGTTCCGGATACTGCGCGAGCAGCTGCTTGAGCTCGGCCACGACGACCCCCGCCTCGCCGGCCCTGAGCTGCGCCTCGATGAGATCTTCCCGCGCGGTCTTGCGCTGTTCGTCCAGCCGCAGCGCCACGGCCCGGCATCTGGGCCCGTCGCTGACGTCGAGCAGGGCCGGGCCCCGCCACATCGCCAGGGACTCCCGCAGCACGTCCCTGGCCTCGAGCGGACGCTCGTTGACCAGGCCCGCCCCGCGTTCCGCCATCCGCAGGAAGCGGTGGGCGTCCAGGGCGTCGTCGGGTACGTCGAGCATGTACCCGTTGTCCACCGTGCGGATCAGGGTCTGGTCGGGGCCCTCCAGTCCGAGTTCGACCAGGGACTTGCGCATGCGTTTGACATTCGCCTGGAGAGCGTTGCGCGTGTTCTTGAGAGGTGCCTCACCCCACAGTTCGTCGATCAGCTCGTCGAAGGCGACCACCTGGCCGGCGTTGAGCGCCAGCATCGTGAGCATCACACGGACCTTCTTGGCCCGCAGACCCGCACTCCGGTGCCCGTCCCCCACCAGCAACGGCCCTAATATTGAAATGTAAACCAATTATCCTTCCCCACCTCTTTGGCCGGCCGCGGGAACCTGGTGTCAAGGCGGAAAACCGGCCTTGACGTCACGCGGCACAAACCGTCCAGTCCGACTCAGGGAAAAACTGAAGATGCCTGGAACCGATCAATTGTCAATCAGTTCTCGGTTGGCCGAAACTGTACCTTTGTACATAGCAGATGGGCCTGAGCGACCAAGCCGATTTGAAGCCGGGATTCCACTTCGAGTTTGGCCAGAATGCTGGCGACGTGGGCCTTCACCGTCCGTTCGGTCACATGCAACGCAACGGCGATGGCACGGTTCGACATCCCCGCGCCCAGCAGCTCGAAGACCTGTGTCTCCCGGCCGGAAAGCTCTCCCACTCTGGCGAGTTCCGCCTGCCAGAGCACGGTCGGCTCCTTGCTGTACGCATGCATAGGCCTGCCCCTCGATGGCCCGACTCCCCCGTCAACGACGGCCGGACGACATGGCTCGACCCAGGTACAGCGCCGTTTCGTCCCCCAACCGAACGCTCGTGTGAGTCTACAGCCGACGTCACGGCGGTCACAGGGAAAACAAACCGATCGACCGGCATTCACAGACTGGACATCTACGCCGGGGCAAGGCGGCGCGCGGGTGAACGACGACGGCCCCGGGAACAGGCCGAAACCTGTCCCTGGGGCCGTGCGGAGTACGCGGCTCGCACCGGTTCCCCGGCCGCGGTGCCGTCACATCACCGGTGCCTGCCCGGCCACCGAGGACGGCACGCTCACCGGGCGGCTCTCGTCCTGGTGCGCCAGGCGCGAAGGCCACCAGGTCTTCCACCCGAGCAGGGTCACCACCGACGGCAGGACCACGATCCGGATCAGCGTCGCGTCCAGCAGCACCGCGCAGGCCATCCCGACGCCCATCTGCTTCATCTCGATGAAGGACAGCGAGGCCAGCAGCGCGAACACGCTCACCATCACCACCGCCGCGCTGGTCACCACGCCCGCCGTACGCGTGATGCCCTGCTCCACGGCGTCCCGGATGCTCAGACCGCCACGCGCCGCCTCCCGGATCCGGCTGACCACGAAGACGTGGTAGTCCATCGACAGGCCCAGCAGGATCACGAAGAGCAGCAGCGGCAGCCAGGCCACCACCCGGCCCGTCGACTCGAAGTGCAGCAGGCCCTCCGCCCAGGTGTGCTGGAAGATCAGCGCGAGCAGACCGAACGAGGCCGCCGCCGACAGCACGTTGAGCACCACCGTGATCACCGCCAGCGTGACCGACCGGAACGCCAGCGCCATCACCAGGAAGGTCAGCAGCAACGCCACCCCGAGCACCCACGGCATCTTGTCCACGACGTTCGCGCGGTAGTCCACGTCGTACGCCACGTCACTGCCGCCCACCGCGTAGTCGGCGCCCCGCACCGCGCCGACCGTGGCCGGGGCGATGTCCTCGCGCAGCACGGTCAGGGACCGCTGCGCCTGCGCCGAGCTGCTGTTGAAACGGGTGCCCACGGCGATGGTGGCGACCGTGCCGTCCTTGGAGGTGCGCACCTGCGGCTTCGGCGTGTGCACGAACAGGTCGTCGCGTCCGGTGGCGTCGACCAGCTTCGCCACCGCCGTACGCAGCTGCCCCGTCCGGCCGGCGGGCACCTTCACCGCGACGACGTGCGTGTCCGCCTGGCTCGGGAAGGACTGCGTCAGCCGCTCGTAGGCCTGCATCGCGGGGATCGACCTGGGCAGGTCGTCGATGCCGGTGGCCTTCAGCTTCAGGCCCAGCGCGGGGGCGGCCAGGGCCAGCAGGGCTCCGACGGACAGCACCAGGGCGATCACCGGGTGGCGCAGGGACGGCTTGAGCATCACGGACCACAGCCGCGGCTTGCTGCCCATCCGCTGGGTCAGCCGCCACACCAGCGGCACCCGCGGCTTGTCCAGGTAGCGACCGAACTTCGACAGCATGGCCGGCAGCACGGTCAGCGAGGCCAGCATCGCGATGGCCACGACCAGCACCGCACCCGTGGCCATCGACTCGAAGGCGATGTGCCCGGCGAGGTAGAGGGCGCCCATGGAGACCATGACGACCAGGCCGGACACCATCACCGAGTGACCGGAGGTGGCCGCGGCGATCTCGATGGCGTCGATGTTGTTCGCGCCCAGCGCCCGCTCCTCACGCTGCCGCTTGAGGTAGAACAGCGAGTAGTCCACGCCGATGGCCATGCCCATCAGCACGATGATGTGGGTCACCGGGCCCGGGTCCGGCACCAGCTGGGAGGCGGCCCCCCACAGACCGAGCCCGGCGAGCACCGAGGAGATGCCCAGCAGCACGGGGATGCTCGCCGCGACCAGCGCACCGAAGACGAAGACCATCACCAGCAGCGTGACCGGCAGACTCAGCACCGTCGCCTTGCCCAGGTCCTTGTTGAGCATGTCGCCCAGCCCGGCCTTGATGGAGCCGGCGCCGACCAGCTCGACCCGTACGTCGGTGTGCGCGCCGCGGACCTTCGCCACCTTGTCCAGCAGCGGTTGCACCCGGGCGTCGGCGGTCTCGGGGTCACCGGACAGCGTCACCGGGACCAGCAGGGCGGAACCGTCCGGCGCCGGGACGGGATCGCCGACCGCGCTCACCCCCTTGGCGCCGCGCAGCGCGTCCGCGGCCTCACCGGCCGCCTTGCGGGCCGCGGCCTGGTCCAGACGGCCCGCGTAGGACGTGACGAGGATGTTCTCGACCGCGCGGGACTGAAGACCGCCGGCGCGGGCGATCGCCGCCTCCCGTCCCGACTGTCCGATGGCCAGGTCCGAGTCGGTGGCGGACCGGGTCCCGGTCACGCTGCCGAGCGCCAGCGCGCCGAGGACGAACACCGTCCACAGCGCCATCGCCCACCAGGGGTGGACGGCGCTCCAGCGAGCGGTCCTGGTGATCAGATTCCTGCCTGCCACGATCGCTTTCCCCTCCACGAAAGAAATACCCGGATTCACGGGACACGGGCCTGGCTTCTGATTTCTGCCCGGTACTCGCCGCATGCCCTGGGCAAAAACCTAATGACGCCCAGGCATGCGATCACGGGTACAAACGCTCCGGTTCGAGGGGGAGTTTTCTCTACTTGACACCCCGGCCGGTCCGCATCGTTCTCGGTGTAGGCGGAATTTGATACCACACTCGCATCGACAGGGAAAAGGGAGTGTCGCCGAGCAGTGCGACCGCTCCCGCGTACCCGCCGGAAAGCGGCACGTCGGCGACCCGCCAGGGCCCGGTGAGACCGCCCGGGCCGCCGCGCACCCGGGCCTGGCGGGTGCGGTGGGCCACGGGCAGGGCCATGCCCTCGGCGAGCCGGCCGCCCGCCGCCTTCACACACGCCTCCTTGCGCGTCCACAGCGCACCGAAGGCCTCCGGGCCGTCACGCTCCACCCACTCCCGTTCCCCCCGCGGGAAGAAACGACGGGCCAGCCGCCGCACGTCCAGCGTGGAGCGCAAGTGCTCCACGTCCACGCCGACCGGCCGTGACGCCAGCGCGAGAAGGGCCAGCTCACCGGAGTGCGACAAACTGAAGTGCGGCGCCCCGGGCACCGGAACCTCCGGCTTGCCCCAGGGGCCGCGGGTGAAGCGGACCGCCCCCGGCGGGCAGCGCAGCCGGTCGCCGAGGATGAACCGGGCGGCGGCGTGCGCGGTCACGAACCGGCGTCGCATCCCCGGTTCCCGGCCGAGAGCGGCCCGCGCCCGCTCACCGTCGTCCAGTACGTCCTCGTAGGAGGCCGGATACCCCTCCGGATCCCCGCAGGTGAGCGGAATCATCCAGACCTCCACCTCGGCCGCGTCGCCCCCGCGAACCGGCATCCTCAGCCCCGCCCCACTTTCCCGGTGTGCAGCCCCTGGAAGAGAGCGAGTTTCTGGATGTTCCGCGTTCCCTCCATGAACTCCACACCCCGCGCGTCCCGGGCGTACTTGTCCAGCAGCGGATGGTCGAGCCGGGCGCCGGGACCGAAGAGGCGCAGCGCCCCGAGCGTCACGTCCTCCGCCACCTCGCACGCGCGGGCCTTCGCCGCCGACGCCAGGTACCCCCCGCCCCGCCCCCGGTCCACCGCCCGCGCCGCCCGGTACGTCAGCGTCCGCGCGGCGTCGATGCGCCGCCCGAGCTCCTCGTAGGTCTCCCGCTCCGCCCCGCGCAGCGACCGCCGGTGCTCGGCGACGTACTCGTGGGCGGCGCGGGCGATGCCCAGCGCGATGGCGGCGACGCTCGGCCGCAGCCGGTCGAAGACGGCGACGATGCTCCACATGCCCCGCCGGGTGGGCGGCAGATGGGCGCCGAGCACCCGCTCGGCCGGCACCCGGACCCCCTCCAGGGTGATCCGGGTCAGCTGCGCGCCGCGCAGGCCCAGCGTCGGCAGCGGCTCCGCCTTGAAGCCGGGGTCGGCGGTGTCGACCAGCACGGCCAGCACCCCGAGCCGTTCGGTGCCGGCCACCCGCGCGAACACCGCGCCGACATCGGCGCGAGCCGCGTTGCCGATGTACCGCTTCTCACCGTCGAGGACATAGGAGCCGTCGCCGACCGGAGTGAGCGTGGCCGTCATCTCCCCGATGGCGGAGCCGCGTTCGGGCTCGGTCAGGGCGAAGCACGTCCAGCGGGGACGCTCGGCGAGCCGCCCGTACACCCAGTCGCGCTGCGCCTGACTGCCCAGCACCCCGAGCAGCACACCGCACATCGAGGCGCCGGGCGAGGCCAGCATCATCCCGGCGTCGCCGCGGGCGAGCTCCTCGCTCACCAGGACCCGCTCCAGCGTCGCAAGTCCGTGCGCGGGCCCCGCGCCGGCCTCCGGACCGGTGCGCTCCCAGCCGGGCGGCGTCTCGTGCCCGGCCAGGAACCGGATGGCCGGCAGGTCCAGGAAGGAATGGACGGCGTCCGGGTCCCGGTCCAGCTCCAGGGCGCCCGCCCGCAGATCGCCGGCCCAGCGGCGGACGTACGCGTGCGTGGTGGCGAGCCCGGCGGGCAGCCCGTTCACACGCCCTCCCCGCCGTAGACGTCGGCGAGCACCTCGGAGGCGTACGCGGCCGCGCCCGGGCCCTCCAGGGTGAAGCCATGGGCACCGAGCAGCCTCAGCAGGGCACGGTCCGCCCGGGTGATCTGCTCCTGGAGCCGCGCCACGGCCACCTCGTCCAGGGCGCCGGCCATCAGCTCGTCCAGGACGCCCTCGATCTCCAGGTGCTCGATCAGTACGTCGGCCAGCGCCCCCTTCACCATCTGCTGCATCAGCAGGGGACTGCCGTCCACCTGCCGGCCCGCGAGATGGGCCAGGCAGACCTCCCGCAGCTGCTCGGACATGCCCAGCCGCAGCCAGGCCAGCGCCGTGTTCCACACCGGGGCGGCGGGGGAGGGGCCGGCAGGGGCCGGCGGCTGTTCGTACGCGGCCGCGCGGGCGTCGGGGGCCAGCACGGCGAGGCCGGGCAGCCCGGCGCCCGCGGCCCCGTCACCCCGCCCGGCGCGGGCCGGCGCCTCCTCGGCCGCGCCGTCCCCGTCGGCCTCCATCGCCGCGAACTCCTCCAACAGCTCCCTGGGCAGGACGGCATGGCCGCGGGGACCGCGGGGCGGGGCCTTGGGGGACAGCGCCCGCATCAGCAGCGTCAGCGCCGGTACGAGACCGTCGGTGCGGGCGTTGTCCCGCGCCTGATGGCAGTGTTCACGCAGCTCGGCCGGAATCGTCATCGGCCCCCCTCTCCCCCAGGTCCAGCGTGCACAGGGCCAGCTGGTCCCGCGCACGGTCGTAGTCGGCCACGACGACCCGGCCGGCCGGGCCCGCGGTGTCTGTCAGGGCCGCCCACGGGCCGGTGCACGGCTGCCCCGGCTCCGCCACCGCGCGGGGCCCGGTGTGCGCCGGAAGCCGGGGGCCGTCGCCGGTCAGGCCGGTCCCCGTCACCGTCGCCACCGCCCGGTCCCAGTCGTCGAACAGCCGCGGCGACGGCTGCCCGTGCGCCATGCCCGCCACCGCGCCCGCGCCGCCGCCCCAGTGCAGCAGCAGCGCCACGGCGACGTCCGCGCGGACCTCGTCCTGCTCCTCGCGCGGCACGTCGAAGGGCTGCGTCCGCTGGTCCAGCGTCAGCAGCAGCAGACGGTGGAAGCCGCAGCGCCGGGCGTACTCGACGGCCACGCGCAGCGCGCTGAACGGGCCGAGCACACCCTGGTCGGACACGCCGAACGCGAGCGGCTCGCCCGGCAGCCGCCGCTTCACACAGGACGCGACCAGCTCCGCGTGGTCGATGTCCGGGGTCGCGTAGGCGACCACGGCCAGCTGGGGCGCGTCCTGCCCGGACAGCGGGCCCAGCGCGTCGAGCGCGCCGTACGCGAGCTCCACCGACGTGCGGCGCGGCTCGGCGGCGTAGCGCTCGGCCGCGAAACGCGCCCCGTACGGGGCGCCGAGGTCCCGGAAGAACGCCTCCAGCTCCGCGTCGGGCCGGTACCCGGCTCCCGGCCCCGTCGGCGCGTACCGGGCCGCCCGCACCACCCGGGGCACGCCCGCCGGCGCCTGCCCTGCCGCGCCGGCCGGGACGCGTACGGGCGCTGTCGTGCGGAACACGGTCAGGCGCTCGCTTCCGCCGCCACGAAGTCGGCGAGCGAGCCCACCGTCTCGAAGTGCGTCATCTCCAGGTCGTCGGCGTCGAACTGCACGTCGAGGATCTCCTCGACGGTGATCAGCAGCTCCAGCGCGCTGCTGGAGTCCAGGCCCAGTTCGTCGAAGAGCCGCACGCTCTCGGCGGCCTCGGAGACGTCCTTGTTCAGGACCTCGGTGAGGGCCTTGCGGACGGCGTCGACGTACCGTGCGCGCTCGGTGGCGTCCACGACTGCGGTGTTCTCGGTCACGCGGATCTCCTTGGGAAAGTGGGTTCAGTGCTGGTTCGTCGGGTCGTCGTACAGCCGCTGCCGGCCGAGCATCGCCTCGACGTCGTCGCGCTCCCGGATCAGCCGCGCCCGTCCGTCCAGGACGAGCACCTCCGCCGGATAGCCGTGGCTGAGGAAGTGCACCGGCGAGGCCGTCGGCCCGTAGGCGCCGGAGCGGTGCACACCCACCAGCTCGCCCGGCCGCAGCTCGGGCATCGGCACCTTCTTGCCGATCACGTCGTTCGGGGTGCACAGCGGCCCGGTGATGTTCCACGCCCCGGTCGCGGGCTCGTCCAGCCGCTCCAGGGCGGCCATCGGAAAGTTCCGCTTCACGTAGGAGCCGATGCCGACGGCCGCCATGTGGTGGTTGGTGCCGCCGTCGGTGACGGCGAAGTTCTCGCCCATCGACGTCTTGGTGTAACGGACCCGCGTCACATAGGTGCCGGACGCGGCGACCAGGAAGCGGCCCAACTCCATGATCATCCGCACGCCCGGGCGACGGGCGGTGAACGCGTCGATGAGCGGGTTGAGGCCCTCGGCCAGCTCCGCGACGTCGAGGTCCTTCTCGTTGTCGAAGTAGGCGATGCCCAGACCGCCGCCGATGTCGACCGTCTCCAGCGTGAAGTCCAGCCGCTCGGCCAGCCGTTCGGCCAGTTCGAGGATCCGCCGGGAGTTCTCCACGACCGTCCCTGCGGCCAGGATCCGGGTCCCCATGTACACCTGCACGCCCATCAGGCGGATCGCGCCGTACCGGGCCGCCAGCTGCGGCCCCGCGGCCAGCAGCTGCTCCTCGTCGATCCCGAACTGGCGGGGCTTGCCGCCCATCGTCAGCCCCGAACCCTTCACGGAGAACGCCGGGTTGACGCGCAGCGCCACCCGCGCCGTCACCCCGCGTTCCCGCGCCAGCTCGTCGATGAGGGGGAGCTCGTCGAGGTTCTCGCAGACGATCGCGTGGACGTCCTCGTCCAGGCAGGCGGCCAGCTCCGCACGGCTCTTGCCGGGCCCGAGGAAGATGATGTCGGCCGGCGCCACACCCGCCCGGCGCGCCGTCACCAGCTCGGTGAGCGAGGACACCTCGGCACGCGCGCCCGAGCGGTGCAGCAGGGCGCACAGGGAGACGTTGGGGTTGGCCTTGAGAGAGTAGAAGACCTCCAGCGCGGGGTGCAGCGCTTCGCGCAGCCCGCGGAAACGGGTGGTGATCTCCTCACCGTCGTACAGGTACAGCGGGGTGCCGAACTCCTCGGCCAGCTCGGTGACGCCGAGCCCCTGCACCTCGAATGCGACACTCACGTTCAGCTCCGTTCCGTGTGTGCGGCCAGTCGGCGGGCGATGTCGGCGTCGAGCGCGGCGACCTGCTCGTCGCAGGCGGCGACCAGCACCCCGTACAGCCGGCCCTCGAACCCGTCCTCACCGGCGGTGGCGGCCGCGGCGTTCACCGTGGCGTAGTTGTTCACGAACAGGCCCCGCGGCTCCGCCCCGCGCTCGGTGAGCAGCAGCTCGCCGAGCACCTCGCGCAGCTCGGCGAAGGGCAGCGGCCGACGCGGCCGTACGGTGAAGTGCCTGGCGACGGCCACCTCTTCGGGCCCGGCCAGCCGCTCGTGGACGACGGCCTGGTACGTCGACATGTTGTTGCGGGCGTTGATCTCCACGATCGGGTACAGCCCCTCGTCGGGGTCGACCATGGCGTCGACGCCGACCACACCGAAGTAGCCGTCGGCCGCCAGGCGCTCGCCCAGCCGGTGCGCGACACCGGTGATCTCGGCGACCTGCCGCTCGCTCAGCCGGGCCGGCATGCGGTGCCCCTTGTGCACCCCGCCCTCGGTGAGCAGCTCCTTGACGAAGTCGAACCTCACCCGGCCGTCCCGGCCCACCGTGAACTGGTAGTTGAGGTCGGCCCGCTTGGCCACCCACTCCTCGATCACCAGGGCGGTACGCGGCCTGCCGCCCCCGGCGGCCGCCGCCCGCTCGGCCGCCGTGACGGCCATCCGGTGCAGCCTCTGGAGCCTCTTGGCCGAGTCCAGGACGACGATGCCCTTGCCGGACACCCCGAAGGCGTCCTTGACGACGACCCGCGTGCCCGCGTCGAGCAGTTCACCGGCCGCGGCGACCGCCGCCGAAAGCTCCTCCAGCGTCTCGCAGGCCCAGCCGCGGGCCTGCCGGATGCCGAGCTCGTCGGCGAGACGCCGGCTGTAGACCTTGCTGTTGACGCGCTTGCAGCACGCGGCCGCCGGCGCGGCGAGCCGCAGCCCGGTACGGGCCGCCAGCTCCTCCTCCACGGTGGAGATGCCGTGCGCGGTCAGCCCGGCGCCGTCCCCGGCCAGCCGGGAGAGGGCGGCCAGCAGCGCCGGGTCGGCGAGGGCGTCCTCGGTGACCGTCCGCTGCGGATCCTGGTCCGCCACCACGTGCACGGTGGGCAGGGAAAGGCCGAGGCCCTCCAGATAGGCGCGGTAGCCGTCGTCGAGCGCGGTCTTGAGCACGACGTGGTCGTCCTTGCCGCCCAGCAGCAGCGCGAACTCGTCCATGCGGTTGACGACGGCGTTGCCCGCGTGCGCGGCGACGCGCGGCAGCGCCGGTTCACCGAGCGCCCACTGGTTCTCGACCTCGAAGTTGCCCAGGAACACCAGGGGCGTGTCGCCGGACCCGGTCACGGCCCGCTTGAGGCGGTCGGTGAAGCCGGAGGGCGGTGGTTGCATGTCGACCTCGTCTTTTCTCGGGTGCGGCGGGCGCAGGCAAAGGGGGCGGGATCGGGCGGTCGGCGCGGCGCGGGCGCTCAGTGCTCCAGGACCATCGCCGCGAAGGTCGCCCCGAGCCCGACGCTGGTCATCAGATAGCGGTCGCCGGGGCGCAGCCGGCCCAGCTCCCCGGCCTTCTGCAGATTGATGAAGGGATCGGCGCAGAAGCAGTGGCCGGTGTACGGCACCAGGTCCAGGAAGACGCGCTCCAGGGGAAGCCCCAGTGCTTTGCACACACCGATCCACGACAGGCGGTTGACGTTGTGCGGCAGCACCAGCGCCAGCTCGTCCAGCGAGCAGCCCGCCTCGTCGAGCGCCGCGTCGATCACCTCGCACAGCCCCGGCCCGTACAGGTCCTGGAAGTCCTTGGCCGCCTTCTCGCCCATGATGAACTCGTCGCCGAACCGGGTGTGCGTCCGGGCGGCGTAGCCCAGCATCCGGTCCGGCCCGGTGCGGTCCGCGCTGACCAGGAGCGCGACGGTGCCCTCCCCCATCACGGTGACGTCCGGGATGGACTGGGTCAGCCCCGTGCAGGCCTTCTCCCCGGCCAGTACCAGCGCGAGCGCGTCCGGGTCCGGGTCGGCGGCGAGCAGTGTGCCTGCCATGTCCACGGCCAGCAGACCGGACGCACAGGCGTGCTGCGACACGACGAACCCGGCCGCGTGCCGCAGCCCGAGCTCCTCCTGGACCGGCCGCAGCGAGGTCAGCGGATAGGGCAGCGGCGAGGGCATGGTCCGCGCCTGGAGCACGTACTTCACCCGGTGCTCCCGCCCGCGCAGCTCCGCGAGCTTGGCCGCCGCCCGCAGCAGCAGGTCGGTCTCGGTGGCGTGCGCGTCACGGCAGACCTCGGACAGTCCGTAGAAGCGCTGGTAACGCCTCAGCTGGACATCCGTCAGCCGCAGCTCGCGCTGGAACCGGGCGATCGGAATGGTCTCGGGAAGGCAGCTGGAGACCGCCACGATGGACGTCATGCCAACAACAGTCGCGGCAGCCGCTGACGTGCAGCTGACGGAGCGCTGACCGTCCTTGCGGACGCCCCTCGCGCCCTGCGGGCCCGCAGGGCGAAACAGAAACCCCTCTCACCGCGTCCGCGCAGGTGAGAGGGGTTTTATGTGGAGCCTAGGGGAGTCGAACCCCTGACATCTGCCATGCAAAGACAGCGCTCTACCAACTGAGCTAAGGCCCCGGAGCAGGCGACGCCCGGCCGGAACGATCTCGGTACCGGCGGCCGTCGCAGACCAGAGTACCGGGTCACCCCGGGTATCCCGCAAAAAGATTGGGGGTCCCCCAGGATGACCACTCTCCGTAAGATGCTCGGACGTGGTTCGCTACAGCGAACCCACGTTCAGGGGAAGCGATGGGGAGACGCAATGGACGCCGCACAACAGGAAGCCACCGCAAGAGCGCGGGAGCTTCAGCGGAACTGGTACGGGGAGCCGTTGGGGGCGCTCTTCCGTAAGCTCATCGAAGATCTCGGTCTCAACCAGGCCCGCCTCGCGGCGGTCCTCGGACTGTCCGCGCCGATGCTGTCGCAGCTGATGAGCGGTCAGCGCGCGAAGATCGGCAATCCGGCGGTCGTGCAGCGGGTGCAGCTGCTGCAGGACCTGGCGGGGCAGGTCGCGGACGGCAGCGTCAGCGCGGCCGAGGCGACCGAGCGCATGGACGAGATCAAGAAGTCGCAGGGGGGATCGGTGCTCAACAACACCACGCAGACGACGAGCAGCTCGGGGGCGCCCACGGTCAAACGGGTGGTCCGCGAGATCCAGTCGCTGCTGCGCTCGGTGGCCGCCGCCGGGGACATCATCGAGGCCGCGGACACCCTCGCCCCGAGCCATCCGGAGCTGGCGGAGTTCCTGCGCGTCTACGGCGCCGGCCGCACCTCGGACGCGGTCGCGCACTACCAGTCGCACCAGAGCTGAGTCCGCGGCCCGGGGAGGGGTCGTAGCTCTCATCACGGGGGAAGCTCGTCACGGGGGAAAGCAAGTGACGGGAGAGCAACACGGGGGCCGCAGGGGGAGGAGCGACGGACAGCCATGGGTGAGGTCTTCGCCGGGCGGTACGAACTGGCCGATCCGATCGGACGCGGCGGGGTCGGCGCCGTCTGGCGCGCCTGGGACCACCGCCGTCGCCGCTACGTCGCCGCCAAGGTGCTCCAGCAGCGCGACGCCCACTCCCTCCTGCGCTTCGTACGTGAGCAGGCCCTGCGGATAGACCACCCGCACGTGCTCGCTCCGGCGAGCTGGGCCGCCGACGACGACAAAGTCCTGTTCACCATGGACCTGGTCGTCGGTGGTTCCCTGGTACACCTGGTCGGGGACTACGGTCCCCTGCCTCCCGGTTTCGTCTGCACGCTCCTCGACCAGCTGCTGGCCGGCCTCGCCGCCGTGCACGCCGAGGGAGTCGTCCACCGGGACATCAAGCCCGCCAACATCCTGCTGGAAGCCACCGGTACCGCACGGCCCCGGCTGCGGCTGTCCGACTTCGGCATCGCGATGCGGCTGGGCGAGCCGCGCCTGACGGAGACCAACCTCGTGGTGGGAACGCCCGGTTACCTCGCGCCCGAGCAGATGCTGGGCGCCGAACCCGACTTCCCCGCCGATCTGTTCGCGGTCGGCCTGGTCGCGCTGTACCTGCTCCAGGGCGCCAAGCCCGACGCCAAGGCGCTCGTCCAGTACTTCATGGAACACGGCACACCCGGCGCGCCCAAAGGCGTTCCCGAGCCGCTGTGGCAGGTCGTGGCCTCCCTGCTGCAACCGGACCCACAGGCCCGCTTCCGCACCGCCACGGGAGCGCGCAAGGCCCTCGCCGCCGCCGTCGAACTCCTGCCGGAGCCCGGCCCCGACGAGGAACTGATCGAGATCTTCGACCAAGTCGGCCCGCTGCCGCCCGGGTTCGGCCCTGAGGGGCCTTTGAAAGCCACGCCCGCGGCGGCCGGTGCGGAAGCGGACGAGGGGGCGCGGGGGCCGTACGAAGACGCAGGGACGGCTACCGGCACGGGCACCGGCACCGGCACCGGCACCGGCACCGGCTCGCGTACTGATACGGGCCGATCCCCTTCGGACACCGGCAGCTTCCGCCTCCCGCCGCCGCAGCAGCCGCCGACGCCCACGCCTACGCCTACGCCTACGACGCAGAGCCAAAGCCCCGCGCACGCCCCGCAGGCTCCCTCTCACCCGCCGTCGTACGCGGTCGCGACGCCCCCGCACCCCTACACGCCCCCGCACCCCCACACCCCGACCGCCCCATACACCGCACAGATCCCCCGCCCCACACACGCCGCCCAGGCCACGCATGCCGCCCACGCCGCGCCCCGTCGGCGCCGCCCCGGGCCTCCGCCCAAGGTCGTCGTCCCGGTGCTGCTGCTCGCGCTGGCCTGCTACGCGGTCGGGTTCTGGGCGCTGGCCCGCGTCTGAGCCTCGGTGGCCGCGGCCCTGCGGCGTACCGTCAGGGTCCACATGCCGAGCCCCAGGATCAGGACGGTCCCGGTGCCGATCCCGCCGGCGGCGAGGGCCTTCATGGCGGTGCCGCCGCCGGGGGCCTGGCCGGGAGCCGCGCCCGTGGCCGCGGCCTCGCGGTCGCCTTCGGTGATCTCGAAGAGGTTCGCGGGGGCGGACTTCCCGGTGTACCCCGGACCCGCGTGCGGCGTGCCCTGGACGCGGACGCGCAGTGTCAGCCCGAACGCCCTGTCGCCGAAGGTGTCGGCGACCTGCCCGCTGAGGTGGACTGCGAGGTAGTAGGCGCCGGCGAAGCGCATGGCGCTGACCTGGCCGCCCGGGGCGTACCGGTTGGCGTATTCGACGGGCGGCAGGGGGGCGAGGGCGACCGTCGTCTGCCGGCCGCTGTAGCCACGGGAGTCGTCGGTGACCTCACCCCGGGCGGGGTTGTACAGGGCCAGGTCGAGGGCGCCGGTCACATAGCCGCCGTCGCCCGCGGAGCTGCCGAGTTCGGCGGTGGCGTACAGCTGCTGGCCCCAGTCGACCGGGACCCTGTAGAAGACGGTCCGGCCGGGCCGGATGCGGGTGTTCCAGACGCCCTGGACCAGTGCCGGTGCCCCGGCGAAGCCCGCGCCGCCGGTTCGGGTCCGGGGGTCGCCGGTGAGGGGTTCGGGGGTGGTGGAGTTCCAGGCTTCGGGTGCCGCGGTGCCGGTGGCCCCGGCCCGGGGCGGTTCGGTGACCGGGGCGATCTCCAGGCCCCAGTCCTGGGCCGAGGAGGCGCCACCGGACCCGGAGCCGGTCGCGTCGACGCGTGAGACGGCCAGGTAGAACGTGCCCACCCCCTGGCACAGGGCCCTGCCCGCCTCACGCGTCCCCAGCGCGGTGACGGGGTGCGGGCTCAGGCCGCCGCCGAAACTGGCGCTGTCGTTGGAGCAGGTGGTGCCGTTGGCGTCCTGGAGCGAGACGCGGATGCCGTCGGTGGCGGCGACCTTGGCGCCGGGCGGGGGGACGGCGGTGACGGCGACGTAGGCGGTCGCCCGGTCCTTCAGTGCGAGGCGGTAGTAGACCTCGGCGTTCTTCCCGAGGGAGCTGCGGTAGGTCTCGCCGGGCTCGAGGCGTTCGGCGTCCGCCGTGCCGGCCGTGCCCGTCACGGTCCGCGCCTGCGGTGCGAAGGCGTAGCCGCCCGATGTCCCGGCCGTGGTGCCGTCGGCGGCCGCGATGCCGCCCGGCAGGGCGACCGCCGCGCCCGTCAGCGCTCCGGCGACGGCGAACCGTACGGCCGTACGCCACAACGTCGTACGCCACCACCCCGTACGCCAACGCTCCGCCCCCATGCCGCCCCGCCCCCTCGCGCTCGTACCGGACCGTCGCCCATCCTGCAACACGAAACCCCGACCGCGAGGGCGGTCGGGGCTTGCTCAGATTCCGGTTTTTCCGGTACTCACGAACCCGTGGGCACGGAGTCAGTCGCCTCCGTCCACAGATCCTGCTCGGCGCGATCCGCCTGGATCTGGCGGTACACGAGGAGCCCGCCGATGGCGGCCAGTGCGACCAGGAGAAGCTTCTTCACCGCGCGACCTCGTCTTTCCTTGACGTAGGGGACCTCTGGCGCCCGACTATACACACCGACCGATATCGATCGGTGACCTACATCAGGCCGTCAACTTCCGCCTGTGTGAGAACAATTCTTGTCCTTTACGCCCATACGAGTGGTGTTCATCAGAACATCGCCGCGCCACGGGCGTCGGTCCACCACTTCGCGGCCCTCATACACATCATGAGGAAAGTACGCAAATCGCCCGACCCGAAAGTGAGGGGCCATGACCCAGAGCAAGGTCATGAAGCTGTGGACCGCCATCGTCACCGCATTCCTGGCGCTGTTCACAGCGCTCGGCCTCGTCACGGCGACCACCGCCGCGGCCGCACCGCAGACCCGGACCGAGGAACCGTGCAGCGAGACCGTCCAGGTCTCGGCTCCGCTGCCGCCCCTCCTGTCCCGGTTGGCCGCCGCGTCCCTGCCCCCCACGATGAAGCAGCGCATCCAAGCCGAGGCCCACGGCAAGTCGCCCGGCTGCCGCCGCCGGCCCGTCGCCGACCAGGAAGCGTCTCCCTCCCCCGAGCACAAGGCCCCCCTTCAGACCTGACGGCCAGGGCAGTACACCAGCGACGTAACACGACACAACGGCGGTTTGCGTACAGCCACCCGCACAGAGAGACCCCCGACCGGCAGAACCGGTCGGGGGTCTCGTCGTACTGCTCGGCACAGGTGCCCGCCTTGCCGACGGACCCGTCCTACTCCTCCGGCTCCCACGCGCGGAGCAGGTCGAACAGACCTGCGTCTCCCTCGAGCCGAAGGGAGTCCGCCGGGATACGGTCGTACACGAAGAGGACCAGCTCACTGGCCGTACCGCGAACGGAGACGCCAGCCGCGTCCGGGCCCTCGTCCGCAGCCGCGACAGGCGTCGTGCCGGGCGCGGGGACACGGGTGGAGCGTGCGCCGTCGCCGTCGACCGTGAGGCGCCAGGAGTGGCCCCCGGTGGCGTGGAAGTCGAAGGCGGTGGGCTTGTGCGGCCAGGCACCCGTCGTGGCGACGCAGGTGAACAGGAACTCCTCGACACCGTCGAGCGCCACCTCATCCGGCAGCGGCTCCGGGGCACCCACAGTGACCTGGGCGTCGTAGGTGTGCACCGCCATCTGCTGGAGCTGGTGCCGGGCGACGGCGCCACAGGTCTGCGGCGACTGGGACGCACCCCACCACGTCCAGCAACCGCGATCCGGGCCGGCCTCCCGCAGTGCGTCCAGCAACTCCTGCGTCGACGCGGCCAACCAGGCCGACAGGGCCTCACGCTCCCGGGGCACCGCCGGGGCGCCCTCCGCCGCGGACTTGGCCGGAGCAGGCCCTGCGGCGACGGTGGCGGCCCAGTCGCGGCGCCCCTCGCCGATGTGCTGCGCCAGATCGAACAGCGTCCACTCCGGGCAGGTCGGCACCTGCACGTCGAGGCTGGGCGCCGAGGCGACCGCGGCGCGGAAGGCGCTCGACCGTTCGTCGATCAGTCGCAACAGAACGGGGAACGCAAGTGTCGTTGTCACAACGACTCTCTACCACCGTGTTCCGACAATCGGACAGCGATTTCCACAGCCGAGGCGGCCATAGACGTCGAAGACCCCCAACCGTGACCGGTCGGGGGTCTTCGTGGTGGTGGGGCTAACAGGATTTGAACCTGTGGCCTCATCCTTATCAGGGATGCGCTCTAACCAACTGAGCTATAGCCCCGCCGCGCTTTGCGGTGTGTCTCCCGCGCGCTGACTCCTGAAGATTAGCGCACCAGGGGGGCAGTCCCAAAATCGGTTGTCGGGGGACCTTCACTCGTCCTCGGCGAGGGTCAGCTCGATGCCGCCCACGAAGCCCGCGGAGATGTTGTAGATGAACGCGCCGAGCGTGGCGAGGGCCGTGGCCAGGACGACGTCGATGACCGCGATGATCGTGGCGAACGTCAGGACGTGCGGCAGCGAGAGGAAGGCCTGGAGGTCGAAGCCGTTGGACTCGGTGGAGCCCGTGGCCTCCGAGATCTGGCCGCCGACCGTCGAGAAGACGCCCATCGCGTCCAGGACCATCCACAGCACCGCGGACGCGACGACCGTGCAGATGCCGATCGCGATCGAGAGCAGGAAACTGACCTTCATCACCGACCACGGGTCGGCCTTGGCCACCCGCAGCCGCGCCTTGCGCGTGCGGGGCACGGTGCGCGCCCCGGATCCGGTGCGCGGCCGGCGCACGGCGGCCGCCCCGGCAGCCTGCGCCGGGTAGGCCTGCGGCGGGTGGTAGGGGCCGGAGGGCTGCTGCGGCTTGCGCTCCCCGGGCAGCGGCGAGGCCGCCTCGGGCGCCGGCCGGTCCTCACGGCCGCGGGCGTTCCCCACACTTCCCCCCTGGGATCCCTGCGAGTCGGGCGAGGGCGAGTCCGCCGCGGCCGGCTTGACCGGCTTCAGGTTGGTCGTGTGCGGATCCGTCTGCGCGGCGCTCGCGGCGGAGCCACGGCCGCCGCCGCCCGTTTCCGTACCCGTGGAGGTACCGGCCGACCCGGCGCCCGTGGCTCCGCTCACGATCTCACTCCTCGTGCTACTCGTCCGAGGGCGCCTCACCCTCGTCCGTGCCGGTGGTCGCGGCACCCTCGGCGGTCTCGTCGACGGCCACGTCGCCGTCGACCTCCTCCGCCTCGCGTCCCGCCTCGGCGTTACGTGCGATACCGACCACGGCATCGCGCTTGCCCAGGTTGATCAGTTGGACGCCCATGGTGTCACGGCCCGTCTCCCTGACCTCGTTGACTCGCGTACGAATCACACCGCCGGAGAGGGTGATGGCGAGGATCTCGTCGAGTTCCTCCACCACCAGCGCACCCACGAGCGATCCGCGGTCCTCCACGATCTTGGCGGCCTTGATACCGAGGCCACCGCGACCCTGGACGCGGTACTCGTCGACGCGGGTGCGCTTCGCGTACCCGCCGTCTGTGGCAGTGAACACGAACGTACCGGGTCGAACAACATTCATCGAGAGCAGCTCGTCGCCCTCGCGGAAACTCATGCCCTTGACACCCGAGGTGGCACGGCCCATCGGTCGCAGGGTGTCATCCGAGGCGGTGAACCGGATCGACTGCGCCTTCTTGCTGATCAACAGCAGATCGTCATCGGCCGAGACGAGTTCGGCTCCGATCAGTTCGTCGTCGGAACCGTCCTCGCGCTCCCGCAGATTGATCGCGATGACGCCGCCGGAACGGGGCGAATCGTAATCCTTCAGAGGCGTCTTCTTGACCAGACCGGCCTTGGTGGCCAGCACCAGGTACGGCGCCGCCTCGTAGTCCCGGATCGCGAGGATCTCGGCGATCGCCTCGTCCGGCTGGAAGGCCAGCAGGTTGGCCACGTGCTGCCCGCGCGCGTCCCGGCCGGCGTCGGGGAGCTCGTACGCCTTCGCCCGGTACACCCGGCCCTTGTTGGTGAAGAACAGCAGCCAGTGGTGCGTGGTCGAGACGAAGAAGTGGTCGACGATGTCGTCTTCCTTCAGCTTCGTGCCGCGCACGCCCTTGCCGCCGCGCTTCTGCGCCCGGTAGTCGTCCGTCTTGGTGCGCTTGACGTAGCCGCCGCGCGAGACGGTGACGACGATGTCCTCCTCGGCGATCAGGTCCTCGATGGACATGTCACCGTCGTAGGGCACCAGCATCGTCTTGCGGTCGTCGCCGTACTTCTCGACGATCGCGGCGAGCTCCTCGCTGACGATGCCGCGCTGGCGGACCGGCGAGGCCAGGATCTCGTTGTACTCGTTGATCTTCGCCTGGAGTTCGTCGTGCTCCTGGACGATCTTCTGCCGCTCCAGGGCGGCCAGGCGGCGCAGCTGCATCTCGAGGATGGCGTTGGCCTGGATCTCGTCGATCTCCAGGAGCTGCATCAGGCCACCGCGCGCGATCTCGACGGTCTCACTGCGCCGGATCAGCGCGATGACCTCGTCGATGGCGTCCAGGGCCTTCAGCAGACCGCGCAGGATGTGCGCGCGCTCTTCCGCCTTGCGCAGCCGGAAGCGGGTCCGGCGGACGACGACCTCGATCTGGTGCGTCACCCAGTGGCGGATGAACGCGTCCAGCGACAGCGTGCGCGGCACACCGTCGACCAGCGCCAGCATGTTGGCGCCGAAGTTCGTCTGGAGGTCGGTGTGCTTGTAGAGGTTGTTCAGGACGACCTTGGCGACCCCGTCGCGCTTCAGCACGATGACCAGGCGCTGGCCCGTGCGGGACGAGGTCTCGTCGCGCACGTCGGCGATGCCGCCGATCTTGCCGTCCTTCACCAGGTCGGCGATCTTCTGCGCCAGGTTGTCCGGGTTCACCTGGTACGGCAGCTCCGTGACCACCAGGCACTGCCGGTTCTGGATCTCCTCGACCTCGACGACCGCGCGCATGGTGATCGAGCCTCGGCCCGTGCGGTAGGCCTCCTCGATGCCCTTGCGGCCGACGACGAGCGCGCCGGTCGGGAAGTCCGGGCCCTTGATGCGCTCGATGAGCGCGTCCAGGAGCTCCTCGTGCGAGGCCTCCGGGTTCTCCAGGTACCACTGGGCGCCCGCCGCGACCTCGCGCAGGTTGTGCGGCGGGATGTTGGTCGCCATACCGACCGCGATACCGGCCGAACCGTTGATCAGCAGGTTCGGGAAGCGGGCCGGCAGAACGGTCGGCTCCTGGGAGCGGCCGTCGTAGTTGTCCGTGAAGTCGACGGTCTCCTCGTCGATGTCACGGACCATCTCCATCGACAGCGGCGCCAGCTTGCACTCGGTGTAGCGCATCGCCGCCGCCGGGTCGTTGCCCGGGGAGCCGAAGTTGCCGTTGGAGTCCACCAGCGGCATCCGCATCGACCACGGCTGGGCGAGGCGCACCAGAGCGTCGTAGATCGAGGAGTCGCCGTGCGGGTGGTAGTTGCCCATGACGTCGCCGACGACACGGGCGCACTTGTAGAAGCCGCGGTCGGGGCGGTAGCCGCCGTCGTACATGGCGTACAGGACGCGGCGGTGGACGGGCTTGAGACCGTCCCGGACGTCGGGCAGCGCACGGGACACGATGACGGACATCGCGTAGTCCAGGTACGAGCGCTGCATCTCCGTCTCGAGCCCGACGGGCTCGACGCGCATCGCGACTTCGCCGCCCTCTTCGGGGGTGTCAGGAGTGTTCTCGTCGGCCATTGCTGGTGAAGATCCTTCCCTGTGCGGTCAGCTGAGACCGACTCAGATGTCGAGGAAGCGGACGTCCTTGGCGTTGCGCTGGATGAACTGGCGACGGGCCTCCACGTCCTCGCCCATCAGGACCGAGAACAGGTCGTCGGCCTGGGCGGCGTCGTCGAGGGTGACCTGGCCGAGGACCCGGTGCTCCTGGTCCATCGTGGTCACGCGCAGCTCCTCGGCGTTCATCTCACCGAGACCCTTGAAGCGCTGGATCGAGTCCTCGCGGATGCGCTTGCCGCGCTGCCGGCCCATCTCGATCAGCGCGTCACGCTCGCGGTCCGAGTAGGCGTACTCGATGTCGTCCCGGCCCCACTTGATCTTGTACAGCGGGGGACGGGAGAGGTACACGTGCCCGGCCTCGACCAGCGGCCGCATGAAGCGGAACAGGAAGGTCAGCAGCAGGGTGCTGATGTGCTGGCCGTCGACGTCGGCGTCCGCCATCAGAATGATCTTGTGGTAGCGGAGCCGCTCGATGTCGAAGTCCTCGTGCACACCCGTGCCGAACGCGGAGATCAGCGCCTGGATCTCCTGGTTCTGGAGGATCTTGTCGATCCTGGCCTTCTCCACGTTGAGGATCTTGCCGCGGATCGGGAGGATCGCCTGGTACTCCGGGTTCCGGCCGGACTTGGCCGAGCCGCCGGCGGAGTCACCCTCGACGATGAAGATCTCGCACTTGGTCGGGTCGTTCGACTGGCAGTCGGAGAGCTTGCCCGGCAGGGACGCCGACTCCAGCAGGCCCTTGCGGCGGGTCAGGTCGCGGGCCTTGCGGGCCGCCACGCGCGCGGTGGCCGCCTGGATGCCCTTGCGGACGATGTCCGCGGCCTCGACCGGGTTGCGGTCCAGCCAGTCGTTGAGGTGCTCGTAGACCGCCCGCTGCACGAAGGTCTTGGCCTCCGTGTTGCCCAGCTTGGTCTTGGTCTGGCCCTCGAACTGCGGCTCGCTCAGCTTCACCGAGATGATCGCGGTCAGACCCTCGCGGATGTCGTCACCCGTGAGGTTGTCGTCCTTCTCGCGCAGCAGCTTCTTGTCACGCGCGTACTTGTTGATCAGCGAGGTCAGCGCCGCACGGAAGCCCTCTTCGTGCGTGCCGCCCTCGTGGGTGTGGATGATGTTGGCGAACGAGTAGACGCCCTCGCTGTAGCCGCTGTTCCACTGCAACGCGACCTCGAGGGACAGGCTCTTGTCCTTGTCCTCGGCCTCCAGGTCGATGACCGACGGGTGCACCAGGTCTCCCTTGCGGGAGTTGAGGTACTTCACGAAGTCGACGATGCCGCCCTCGTAGTGGTACGTGACCGACTTGACCTCGTCCTTCTCGTCGGCGCCCGCCTCGTCGGCACCGGTCACGGCCTTCGCCGACTCGCGCTCATCAGTGAGTTTGATGGTCAAACCCTTGTTGAGGAACGCCATCTCCTGGAAGCGCCGCGAGAGCGTCTCGAAGGAGTACTCGGTGGTCTCGAAGATGTCCGGGTCCGCCCAGAAGGTGACCGAGGTGCCGGTCTCCTCCGTCGCCTCGTGCTTGGCCAGCGGGGCCGTCGGGACGCCCAGCTTGTACTCCTGCGTCCAGCGGTGGCCGTCGGTCCTGATCTCGACGGAGACCTTGGTCGACAGGGCGTTGACGACGGAGACACCGACGCCGTGCAGACCACCGGAGACCGCGTAGCCGCCGCCGCCGAACTTGCCGCCCGCGTGCAGCACGGTCAGCACGACCTCGACGGCCGGCTTCCCCTCGGAGGGGACGATGCCCACCGGGATGCCGCGGCCGTTGTCGACGACCCGCACGCCCCCGTCGGCGAGGATCGTCACGTCGATGGTGTCCGCGTGGCCGGCCAGTGCCTCGTCGACGGAGTTGTCGACGACCTCCTGCACCAGGTGGTGCAGACCGCGCTCGCCGGTGGAACCGATGTACATACCGGGCCGCTTGCGGACCGCGTCCAGGCCCTCGAGGACGGTGATGGCGCTGGCGTCGTACGAGGCCGTGACCTCCCCGTTCGAGGAGGTCGCCGGTCCGTTCGCGCCCGCGTCGGTGGACGGGATGTTCTCGTTGGGGTTGCCGGAATCGGCCACGAAGCGCCCTTTCTGGCACAGCACGAGCCGGGCTCGTCGGCGGGTTGCCGGAGCGGCTGCGGCATGTTGCGTTGGTAAGCCCTGATCAGCGTTGCTCAGCTTTTCCCGGACGGTCCCCACGTTGGGGGCGGGATTGTCTTCCAGTCTACCGGTAGCGCCGACAGTGATGGGGGTTTGCCGGTACCTGAGTCCTCATGTGCCGCCCTCAACCGGTCTCCGCCGGGTCCCGATATACGGAAGGGGGCTCCAAGCGGCTCACAGCGGCACTCAGCGCTTCGGGATGTCAACCCTTCGCTACTCAAGGGTCAGGTCGGGATTCGCAAGAGCGTGCGGTTGCATACCGAACCGCCGGGACGCCCCCGCGGCAGGCCCCCGTGACGTTCTTATGTGAGATCAGTCACCCGTAGGTGTCACCGGGGCCCATGCTGCCCGGAGCCCGCAACGGGCCATAGCGACGGACGGGACCACCGGGCCCCAACACCTTGATCATCCGAACCGCACCGTGCCCGAGATCCTCGTTGAGCCGCGCGACCAGAGTCGGCGCCAGCAGCCGCAGATTCGTCGCCCACGCCGTCGAGTCACAGCGCACGACCAGCACCCGCTCGTCCTCGTCGTACTTCTCCGGAACGCAGTGCTTGGCCACGTCCTCGCCCACGATCTGCGGCCAGCGGCCCATCACACCGCCCACCGCGGCCGGAGCCTCCCAGCCCCGCTCGGTGATCAGCCGGTTGATCGCCGCGCCGAGCGCCATCGGATCACGGCCGTCCGCCCGCGCACCGGAACGCAGACCGCCCCGCCGCGCCTGCTTCTTCTGCTGCGCCGCGTCCCCACGCGCGCGTGCCTGCTCCTTCGCGGCACGCAGCGCCACCCGCGCGAGATCCACCCCCGACGGCTCGGGCGCCTTACCGGAGCTCGTGCCGGAGCCGGAAGCCGCGTCGGACCCAAGAGTCCTGTCCGGCCCGGGAGTCCTGTCGGAGCCGGAGCCCTCGGTGCTCATACTCGCTCCACCGCCCCCTCGGACACGGCATACCGGACACCCGCCAGCACATGCGGCACGTCGTCGTCGACCGCGGCCGTCACCAGCACCTGCTCGCCGGGAGCCACCAGCTCCGCCAGCCGCTCACGGCGCCGGGCGTCCAGCTCGGCGAATACGTCGTCCAGGATCAGCACCGGCTCGTTGCCCTCCGCGCGCAGCAGGTCGTACGACGCCAGGCGCAGCGCCAGCGCATAGGACCAGGACTCGCCGTGCGACGCGTACCCCTTGGCGGGCAGCTGACCGAGCTTGAGCACCAGATCGTCCCGGTGCGGGCCCACGAGGGTCACGCCCCGCTCGATCTCCTGCTTGCGGGCGTCCGCCAGGGCCGCCATCAGCTGGGCGTACAGATCCTCGCGCGTGTGCGCCTCACCCGGCGCCGACGGCTTGTACTCCAGGGCGACCGGACCGCCGCCGGGAGCGAGCTGCTCGTACGCCTTGTCGGCCAGCGGCTGCACCGCGGCGATCAGGTCGATGCGCTGCGCGAGCAACTCGGCGCCCGCACGCGCCAGATGCTGGTCCCACACGTCCAGCGTGGACAGGTCCATGGAACGGCCGCCGTGCCGCCGGGCCAGCGCCGCCGACTTCAGCAGCGTGTTGCGCTGCTTGAGCACCCGCTCGTAGTCGGAACGCACGCCGGCCATACGCGGAGAACGCGCGGTGACCATCTCGTCCAGGAAGCGGCGCCGCTCCCCGGGATCACCCTTGACCAGGGCCAGGTCCTCCGGCGCGAACAGCACCGTCCGTACGATCCCCAGCACGTCCCGCGGCCTGACCTGCGAGGACCGGTTGATCCGGGCACGGTTGGCCCGGCCCGGGTTCAGCTCCAGCTCGACCAGTTGCTGCCGCTCGCCCTGCCGGACCTGGGCACGGATGATCGCGCGATCTGCGCCCATGCGCACCAGGGGCGCGTCCGAGGCGACCCGGTGGCTGCCGAGGGTGGCGAGGTAGCCGATCGCCTCGACGAGGTTCGTCTTGCCCTGCCCGTTCGGGCCGACGAAGGCCGTGACGCCCGGGTCCAGCGGGACCTCGACCCGGGCGTACGAGCGGAAGTCGGCCAGCGACAGATGCGTGACGTGCATGGTCGTTCGCCGACCTCCCCCAGGCTTGTGGATCGCGGGGCGATCCTGTGGACAACTTCTGCCGACCGCTTCGGGCTTCCTCGGGCTTCGCCGAGTCCGCCCTACGGCTTCTTCTCGACCGCGTGGCCCCCGAACTGGTTGCGCAGCGCGGCGATCATCTTCATCTGCGGGGAGTCCTCCTGGCGCGAGGCGAACCGCGCGAACAGCGACGCGGTGATCGCCGGCAGCGGCACCGCGTTGTCTATGGCGGCTTCCACGGTCCAACGGCCCTCGCCGGAGTCCTGTGCATAACCCCGCAGCTGCTCCAGGTGCTCGTCCTCGTCCAGGGCGTTGACCGCGAGGTCGAGCAGCCAGGAACGGATGACCGTGCCCTCCTGCCAGGAACGGAAGACCTCGCGGACGTTCTCCACGGAGTCGACCTTCTCCAGCAGCTCCCAGCCCTCGGCGTAGGCCTGCATCATCGCGTACTCGATGCCGTTGTGGACCATCTTCGCGAAGTGGCCCGCCCCGACCTTGCCGGCGTGCACGGCGCCGAGGTCGCCCGCCGGCTTGAGCGCGTCGAAGACCGGCCGCACCTTGGCGACGTGCTCGGCGTCGCCGCCGTACATCAGCGCGTACCCGTTCTCCAGGCCCCAGACGCCGCCGGAGACACCGCAGTCCACGAAGCCGATGCCCTTGGCGGCCAGCTCCTCGGCGTGCCGCTCGTCGTCCGTCCAGCGCGAGTTGCCGCCGTCCACGACCACGTCGCCGGGCTCCAGGAGCTCGGCGAGCTCGTCGATCGTGGACTGGGTGGGCTCGCCGGCCGGGACCATCACCCAGACCACGCGCGGGCCGGAAAGCTTGCCCACAAGCTCTTCCAGGCTGTGGACGTCCGCGAGGTCAGCGTTGCGGTCGTATCCGACGACGGTGTGGCCCGCGCGGCGGATCCGCTCGCGCATGTTGCCGCCCATCTTGCCGAGGCCGACGAGACCGAGCTCCATCAGTTGTGTTCCTTAGGTCGCTGTGTGGCGTGTGAGGCACTGTCGTACCCGTGTCCGAGCCTAAACCCGGACGCTCACGCACAGCTGTGGGCATACGCGCTCATTCGTATGCCCTCACCTGGGGCTTTGCCGGAGGTCCCGCTCAGCCGCTCAGCCGCACCGGCATGATCAGGTACTTGTAGGCCTCGTCCGCCTCGGCGTCCACCGCCGGCTTGCCGCTGAGCAGCGCGGGCTTGGTGGACGTCGTGAACGACAGCTGGGCCACCGGGGAGTCGATCGCGCTCAGCCCGTCCAGCAGGAAGGTCGGGTTGAAGGCGATCGAGATGTCGTCGCCCTCCAGCTGGGCGTCGACCCTTTCCACAGCCTGTGCGTCGTCGCTGGAGCCGGCCTCCAGGATGAGCACGCCCTGCTCGAAGCTCAGCCGCACCGGGGTGTTCCGCTCGGCGACCAGGGCCACACGCTTGACGGCCTCCACGAAGGGGGCGGTCTCGATCACGGCGACGGAGTTGAACTCGGTCGGGAACAGCGTGCGGTACTTCGGGAGGTCGCCCTCCAGCAGACGCGTGGTCGTCCGCCGCCCGGCGCCCTCGAAACCGATCAGGCCCTCGCCCGCACCCGAGCCGGACAGCGCCAGGATGACGCTGTCGCCGCTGGTCAGCGCCTTGGCGGTGTCCTGGAGCGTCTTGGCGGGCACCAGAGCGACCGCGGAGACGTCCGGGTTCTCCGGCTTCCACAGGAACTCGCGGACCGCGAAGCGGTAGCGGTCGGTGGAGGCCAGCGTGACGGTGTCGCCCTCGATCTCGATGCGCACACCGGTGAGGACGGGCAGCGTGTCGTCGCGGCCGGCGGCGATGGCGACCTGCTGGACGGCGGAGGCGAAGACCTCGCCGGGGACCGTGCCGGTCGCGTTCGGCATCTGGGGCAGCGCCGGGTACTCCTCCACAGGCAGTGTGTGGAGTGTGAACCGGGAGGAGCCGCAGACCACCGTCGCCCGTACACCGTCTGTGGAAATCTCCACCGGACGGTTGGGGAGGGCGCGGGAGATGTCGGCGAGCAGGCGGCCGGAGACGAGGACCGTGCCCTCCTCCTCGACCTCCGCCTCGACGGACACACGCGCCGAGACCTCGTAGTCGAAGCTGGACAGGCTCAGCTGGCCGTCCTCGGCCTTCAGCAGGAGACCGGCGAGCACAGGCGCCGGCGGACGGGCCGGGAGGCTGCGTGCCGCCCACGCCACTGCCTCCGCGAGTACGTCGCGTTCCACCCGGATCTTCACCGTAAGCCGCCTCCTGCGCTGTTGCCTCTGAGTCCTCCGACTCGGTGTCGCCGCCCACTGGGACGGGAAGGACACCGGGGACCAGTCTGACGCACCGCACTGACAGTAGGTGCCTGTCGGGGTCAAGTCGCTCCGAGGGGCAGCCGGGCTCGAGACGGCGAGTTGTGCACAGGCCCCACTTCGAAACGGATTTCCCGCTCTCTCTAGTCGGGAGTAGTAGTAGGGCCTGTGGATACCGTGGATAACCACGTTTGCCCAGGTCAGAGCCCAGATTTTATCCACTGGCCCTGTGGGTGACGGCGGTGGACAACCGACCGTTTCTGTGGAGAACAGAAAGTTCTGCACACACCACCCACAGCCCGAGGGCAGTTCTCCCCAGCTGCGTCCCCAGATTTACCCACGTTTCCCACACCCCAACCCGGCACCTTCGTGTGACGCCTTTCACTCGCGGCGGTGATCGGGTGCGTCGCGTTGCCGAACAGTGGACAGCCATGTGGAGAAGCCGGTGATCGCTGGGGACAACCGGCCACAGGCTGTGGGTTGCCGGTGGACAACTTCGTGCACAGCCTGTGGATCCCCGCTTCGTCCACAACCTGTGGAGATCCTTCGTCCACGGATCCACAGGCGCATGAGCTGGGCCGATGACCTTTCAACCGCACAGCCTGTGGATGGTTTCGGGACAACTTCACAGTCCCCAGCATGTGGACGCAAGAAAGTGCCCGAATCTGTGGAGAGCGGCCGTAACCCGGCAGGTAATCGAACACCGGATGGCCGCGACATGACGAAGGGCGCCCCCGGAATCTCCTTCCGGGGGCGCCCTCAGCGCTGTCGTGGGGCCGTGCCGGCCGTCCTAGGGGCCGTGTCAGCCGTTCTTGATGCGGTTGGTCAGCTCGGTGACCTGGTTGTAGATGGACCGGCGCTCGGCCATGAGCGCGCGGATCTTGCGGTCGGCGTGCATGACGGTCGTGTGGTCGCGGCCGCCGAACTGCGCGCCGATCTTGGGCAGTGACAGGTCGGTGAGCTCACGGCACAGGTACATGGCGATCTGCCGCGCGGTCACCAGGGCGCGGCCGCGCGAGGTGCCGCACAGGTCCTCGACCGTGAGGCCGAAGTAGTCCGCGGTCGCGGCCATGATCGCCGTGGCGGTGATCTCGGGGGCCGCGTTCTCGCCGCCGGGGATGAGGTCCTTGAGGACGATCTCCGTCAGGCCCAGGTCCACCGGCTGCCTGTTGAGCGAGGCGAACGCGGTCACCCGGATCAGCGCGCCCTCCAGCTCGCGGATGTTGCGCGAGATCCGGGAGGCGATGAACTCCAGCACCTCCGGCGGCGCGTTGAGCTGCTCCTGCACCGCCTTCTTGCGCAGGATCGCGATGCGCGTCTCCAGCTCGGGTGGCTGGACGTCGGTGATCAGGCCCCACTCGAAACGGTTCCGCAGCCGGTCCTCCAGCGTGACCAGCTGCTTGGGCGGCCGGTCGCTGGAGAGCACGATCTGCTTGTTGGCGTTGTGGAGCGTGTTGAAGGTGTGGAAGAACTCCTCCTGCGTCGACTCCTTGTCCGCCAGGAACTGGATGTCGTCGACGAGCAGGATGTCCATCTCGCGGTAGCGCTTGCGGAAGCTGTCGCCCTTGCCGTCGCGGATGGAGTTGATGAACTCGTTGGTGAACTCCTCGGAGCTCACGTACCGCACCCGCGTGCCCGGGTAGAGGCTGCGGGCGTAGTGCCCGATCGCGTGCAGCAGGTGCGTCTTGCCGAGGCCGGACTCCCCGTAGATGAAGAGGGGGTTGTACGCCTTCGCGGGCGCTTCGGCGACGGCGACCGCGGCCGCGTGCGCGAAGCGGTTGGAGGCGCCGATGACGAAGGTGTCGAAGAGGTACTTCGGGTTCAGCCGCGCGGTGGGCTCGCCCGGGCCGGTCGCCGGCGCGGGCTGCGCGGCCAGCGGGCCGGGGGCGCCGGTCGTGGGCAGGTTCGGTCCCACGGGGCCGCCGCGGTGCACGTGACCGGCTCCGGCCGGCGGCTCGGGGAGCTCGCGGCGGGCCGGGTCGCGCTGGTCGTAGTCGACCCGGGAGGGGTCGTACTCGGAGCGGGGCTTGTCGTAGTCGGGGCGCGGCTGGTCGTAGTCCGGCCGGGGCTTGTCGTAGTCCGGGCGCGGCTTGTCGTAGGGCTGCTCGTACGACGGGCGGTCCATCGTCGGCTGCCGGTAGTCCTGGGGCGGGGCGCCGTAGGCGTCGCGGTGCGGCTCACCGTAGGTGTCCGGCGGGGATGCGTACGGGTCGCGCTCCGGGAAGCCGAGGCGCTGCTGCTGCCAGCCGTAGTCGTCGTGGGTCGGGCGCGGCCAGGCACCCGGCTCGGGCCGCTGGTACTCGGACGGGTAGGCGGGCCGGGCGGTGGGGAGCTGGTCGTCGGCGCGGTGGCGGCCGTATCCCTCGTACTGTCCGCTGGGGAGCTCGGGCTCCTCGTAGCGCGGCTGCGGCTGCGCGGGGGGCGCGGGTGGGGCCGGGGGCTCGCCCGCGGAGTCGTCGACGGTGATCGCGATCCGGATGGGGCGGCCGCACTCGCGGCTCAGGGTTTCGCTGACGATCGGGGCCAGACGGCCCTCCAGTACGCCCTTCGCGAATTCGTTCGGTACGGCGAGCAGGGCGGTGTCCGCGACGAGCGCGAGGGGCTGGCAGCGCCGGATCCAGTGCTCGTCCTTGCCCTCCACACCCTGTCCGCGGCCCTCGCCGAGGAGCTGCTCGAGTACTCGTGGCCACACTGCGGCAAGATCGGCAGGTACGTCAGCCACAGGGCACGCTCTCTCACAGGTCCCACGAACGTGTGGTTGTGGGACGGGTCGGGATGTAGATCGGTGGGGCGGGGGGACAAAGGAACGAATCGGAGTCCAGTCACGGTAGTCAGGGCGGCGGGTACGGTTCAAGTTGTTGTCCCCAGCCTGTGGATAGTGTCTCTCCGTGACACTCGGTTTGACCGGATGGCGTACTCCCGCGTACCGTAACCAGGTCGAGTTGTCGATGGCTGCTGCCGCCTGCCTCCGATGGGCACAGATCGCTGAAGGTGATCGGGAAGCGGTGCACTCGGGCGTGATGCGAGCTACTAGCTACTCGTGGGCGCACGGTGACAGCCAGGACGGCACCCCGCCACTACCGATTTCTTCTGGAGCCCCCGAGTGAGCAAGCGCACCTTCCAGCCGAACAACCGTCGTCGCGCGAAGACCCACGGCTTCCGCCTGCGGATGCGTACCCGTGCCGGCCGCGCGATTCTCGCGAACCGTCGCAGCAAGGGTCGCGCCAGCCTGTCCGCCTGATCTGATCAGGTCATGACGTCGTGCTGCCTACCGAGCATCGGCTGAGGCGGCGCGAGGACTTCGCGACCGCGGTACGACGGGGGCGCCGGGCCGGCCGCCCGACGCTCGTCGTCCACCTTCGTAGCGGTGCCACGGACCCGCACGCGCCTGGGGAGAGCGCTCCCCCGACGCGTGCGGGTTTCGTCGTGAGCAAGGCTGTGGGTGGCGCGGTCGTGCGCAACCAAGTGAAGCGCAGACTTCGCCATCTGATGCGTGACCGAGTCGTCCTGTTTCCCCCCGGTAGCCTGGTAGTCGTACGAGCGCTGCCCGGAGCGGGCGACGCAGACCATGCACAGCTGGCCCGAGACCTGGATGCCGCCGTTCAGCGGCTGCTGGGAGGGGGCGCGCGATGAAGTACCCGCTACTGGCTCTGATCAAGCTGTACCAGTGGACGATCAGTCCACTGCTCGGGCCGGTGTGCAAGTACTACCCGTCGTGCTCCCACTACGGCTACACGGCCATCGACCGGCATGGTGCGATCAAGGGCACGGCACTCACCGCCTGGCGCATCCTGCGGTGCAATCCGTGGTCGCTGGGCGGGGTGGACCATGTTCCGCCGCGCAAGCGCCCGCGGTGGCACGAAATGCTGCGTGACGCCTGGCGTGCACGCAGGGGCGGGCCCTCCGCCGCCGAACCGGCCCTCGAAGGGCAGCTCCCTCCCGAGCCTTCCTCGAGCCCGGCCGCAGAGACCTCGTCCCATGCCCAAGGAGCATGATTAGTGGACACGATTGCCAGCCTCTTCAGCTTCATCACGACACCCGTTTCATGGGTCATCGTCCAGTTCCACACGGTGTACGGCGCCATCTTCGGGCCTGACACCGGGTGGGCCTGGGGCTTGTCCATCGTGTCCCTGGTGATCCTGATCCGTATCTGCCTGATCCCGCTCTTCGTGAAGCAGATCAAGGCGACCCGGGCCATGCAGACGCTCCAGCCCGAGATGAAGAAGATCCAGGAGCGCTACAAGAACGACAAGCAGCGTCAGTCCGAAGAGATGATGAAGCTGTACAAGGAGTCGGGCACCAACCCGCTCTCCTCGTGCCTTCCCATCCTGGCGCAGTCTCCGTTCTTCTTCGCCCTGTACCACGTGCTCAACGGCATCGCGTCGGGCACGACCATCGGCGTCATCAACGAGTCGCTGCTGGCCAGTGCCCGGAAGGCGCACATCTTCGGGGCCCCGCTGGCCGCGAAGTTCAAGGACGGCTCCGCCACCGTGCAGGCCCTGGGCGCCACGGTCACCGATGTGCGGGTCGTCACCGCCGTCATGATCATCATGATGTCGGCGTCGCAGTTCTACACGCAGCGCCAGCTGATGACGAAGAACGTCGACACCACCGTGAAGACGCCCTTCATGCAGCAGCAGAAGATGCTGATGTACGTCTTCCCCGTGATGTTCGCCGTCTTCGGCATCAACTTCCCGGTCGGTGTCCTCGTCTACTGGCTGACCACCAACGTGTGGACCATGGGCCAGCAGATGTACGTCATCCACAACAACCCGACCCCGGGTTCCAAGGCTCAGGCCGCCTACCTGGAGCGTCTGACCAAGCACGTCACGCACCACGGCAAGGTCAGTCGGCGGAGCGAGAAGGCCATCGTCAAGGCGATCGTCGCCAAGGGCCGCGACCGCAACGAGTTCGAGCGCAAGTTCATCAACGGCCTGACCAAGGCGGGCCTCGCGGCCCAGGCCGACGGGTCCGTGGTGAAGAGCGAGGGCCAGGCCGTGGCGGAGGCCGAGGACGGTGTGACCACCACCACGACCGCCGTCAAGCGGCAGCAGCCCAAGCGGCAGAGCAAGTCCCAGCGCCAGTCCGGCACCGCCAAGCAGGCGGGCGACGCCGAGCCGTCCACGTCGCTGGAGAAGTCCGAGGAGCCCGAGCCCAAGGACGCCAAGCCGGCCGCCGCCGCCAAGAAGGCCGCCCCGAAGTCCGGCAGCGGCACCCGTAGCAAGGCCCAGTCCGGCCAGCGCAAGGGTGGCCCGCAGCGGCCCAAGTCCCCGTCCAAGAAGTAAGAAGGAGCCCATCCCGTGACGGAAGGCACCACCTCCGCCGCTGCCGAGGGTGCAGACACCCTGACCCGCCTTGAGCAGGAGGGCGAGATCGCGGCGGACTACCTCGAGGGTCTGCTGGACATCGCCGATCTCGACGGCGACATCGACATGGACGTCGAGGCCGACCGTGCCTCCGTGTCGATCATCAGCGACACGGGCACCCGCGACCTTCAGAAGCTGGTCGGCCGGGACGGCGAGGTACTGGAGGCGCTCCAGGAGCTGACGCGGCTGGCCGTGCACCGGGAGACCGGGGACCGCAGCAGGCTGATGCTGGACATCGCCGGCTACCGGGCCAAGAAGCGCTCCGAGCTGTCCGAGCTGGGCGCCAAGGCCGCCGCGGACGCCAGGAACAGCGGCGAGCCCGTCAAGCTCAAGCCGATGACCCCGTTCGAGCGGAAGGTCGTGCACGACGCGGTGAAGGCCGCGGGCCTGCGCAGCGAGTCCGAGGGCGAGGAGCCGCAGCGCTTCGTCGTCGTGCTGCCCAACTGATTCGGTTCGTACGTCCCCTCGGCCCCGTCTGTTGCGCAGGCGGGGCCGAATTTTGTCAGCCTGGTAGTTCTGGTGGTCGGCGCGTGCGCGCCGATGCGGTACGGAAGGACGGTCCCCGTGACGGAGGCAGCGGAGCTCCCCCCTGCGCCCGAGCAGGCGCAGGAGGTGTTTGGTGATCGCTTCGCCGATGCGGTGCGCTATGCGCAGCTGCTCGCCGAGGCCGGTGTGCAGCGCGGGCTGATCGGCCCCCGTGAGGTGCCCCGCCTCTGGGAGCGGCACCTGTTGAACTGCGCGGTGCTCTCGGAGGTGGTTCCTGAGGGCGTGACCGTGTGCGACGTCGGCTCCGGTGCCGGTCTGCCAGGGATTCCGCTGGCGCTCGTCCGAGACGACCTGAAGATCACTCTGTTGGAGCCGCTCCTTCGGCGTACCAACTTCCTGACCGAGGTCGTGGAGCTGCTGGGCCTGGATCATGTGACCGTCGTGCGGGGTCGTGCCGAGGAGGTCATGGGCAAGGTCCAGCCGGTTCATGTGGTCACGGCCCGTGCGGTGGCCCCCCTGGACCGGCTGGCCGCGTGGGGCATCCCGCTCCTGCGGCCCTACGGCGAGATGCTCGCGCTCAAGGGGGACACCGCGGAGGAGGAGCTGAAGGCCGCGACCACCGCGCTGAGTAAGCTCGGTGCGGTGTCGACGTCCATCCTTCAGGTCGGTGAGGGAGTGGTGGATCCCCTGTCCACCGTCGTGCGGGTCGAGGTGGGCGAAAGCCCCGGTGGTGTTCGCTTCGCGGCCAAACGGGCCAAGGCGGCCCGCACGGGTCGAGCGCGCAGGCGCCGGTAATGGGGTCAGGGCGGATCGGCCGCACTGATCCGTCCTGACGACGAGACGTACTCCACACAAGCTGCCAAACCTACGCATGACGGAGTGTCGCGACAGTCCGGACGCGCTCACTGTGCATCGTGTTTCACGTGAAACGTCGCTCACTGCTGCACGGCATCATCAGTCGCGGCCGGGCTGCGGCCGAACCGCGGGACCGGAAGCCTCTCGGCTCACTCGGAGAGGCAACGGAGTTGTCCACAGAGGTGGATTTCTCCACAGAACGCCAGGCCTCACTGGTTCACGACCCCGAAGGCATGGGAGGCTCTGTGTATTGCGAGCCTGAAGTCGAGGAGAGTGAATCCTTGCGGTCCGACGCCAACATCGCGGGACCGATGACCGATCCGGTCCCCGGTCCCCGTACCGAGTCGATGGGGGCGGATGTTTCACGTGAAACACCGCCTCCGATGGACGACACTCCCATCGGTCGTGCTGCCCAACTTGCGGTGGAGGCTCTCGGCCGTGCCGGTGAAGGCCTGCCACGGCCTGAGCAGACCCGGGTCATGGTGGTCGCCAACCAGAAGGGCGGTGTCGGCAAGACGACGACGACCGTCAACCTTGCCGCTTCGCTGGCTCTGCACGGCGGCCGCGTCCTGGTGATCGACCTCGATCCGCAGGGCAATGCGTCCACCGCCCTCGGTATCGACCACCACGCGGAAGTCCCGTCCATCTATGACGTGTTGGTCGAGAGCAAGCCCCTGGCGGAGGTCGTCCAGCCGGTTCCCGATGTCGAGGGGCTGTTCTGTGCCCCGGCCACCATCGATCTCGCCGGTGCGGAGATCGAGCTGGTGTCCCTGGTGGCGCGGGAGAGCCGGCTGGAGCGGGCCATCCGGGCCTACGAGCAGCCACTGGACTACATCCTCATCGACTGTCCGCCATCGCTCGGCCTGTTGACGGTCAACGCGCTGGTCGCCGGCCAGGAGGTTCTCATTCCGATCCAGTGCGAGTACTACGCGCTGGAGGGACTGGGCCAACTGCTGCGCAATGTCGACCTGGTGCGGGGTCACCTCAATCCCGACCTGCATGTATCGACGATCCTGCTCACCATGTACGACGGCCGGACGCGGCTCGCGTCCCAGGTCGCGGACGAGGTGCGTACCCACTTCGGCGACGAGGTGCTGCGGACGAGCATTCCCCGATCGGTCCGCATCTCCGAGGCGCCGAGTTACGGCCAGACGGTCCTGACGTACGATCCAGGTTCGAGCGGTGCCCTCTCCTATCTTGAGGCCGCACGAGAAATCGCGCTGAAGGGTGTCGGCGTCAGCTACGACCCGATTCAGGCCCACATCGGCGCACAGAGCAATCCGAGCATGGTGGAGGGGATCCAGTGAGCGAGCGACGGAGGGGACTGGGCCGTGGTCTCGGCGCACTGATTCCTGCTGCCCCGACGGAGAAGAACCCGCCCCCGGCCCCGGTGGGAGGTGCGCCGTCCCCGTCACCTGCGACGGTGCCGGTCCTGACGGCCGACCGGGGAGTGGCCGCGGCGAAGGTGACCACGCTGCCGCCTGTTTCCGAGGAGCCAGAAGAGCTTTCGGTGCACGTAGCCGCGGAGGCGCCCGCGCCCCCGATGGGTGCCCACTTCGCCGAGATCCCCCTCGACGCCATCACGCCGAACCCTCGTCAGCCGCGTGATGTCTTCGACGAGGACGCGCTCCAGGAACTCGTCACCTCCATCCAGGAAGTCGGCCTCCTCCAGCCCGTCGTCGTACGGCAGCTGGGTCCGGACCGCTACGAGCTCATCATGGGCGAGCGGCGCTGGCGGGCCTGCCGTGAGGCCGGGCTCGAGGCGATTCCGGCGATCGTACGGGCCACGGAGGACGAGAAGCTCCTCCTGGACGCGCTGCTGGAGAACCTGCACCGGGCACAGCTGAACCCGCTGGAAGAGGCGGCCGCCTACGACCAGTTGCTGAAGGACTTCAACTGCACGCACGACCAGCTGGCGGACCGCATCGGACGTTCCCGTCCGCAGGTCTCCAACACGCTGCGTCTGCTGAAGCTTTCGTCGGCCGTGCAGAAGCGGGTGGCCGCCGGTGTGCTCTCGGCCGGGCATGCCCGAGCGCTGCTCTCGGTCGAGGACTCGGAGGAGCAGGACCGGCTGGCTCACCGGATCGTGGCCGAGGGGCTCTCCGTGCGGGCGGTCGAGGAGATCGTGACGCTGATGGGCTCGCGGCCGCAGAAGGCGCAACGCTCGAAGGGGCCGCGGGCCGGCGCTCGGCTCTCCCCGGCGCTGACCGATCTCGCCACCCGGCTCTCGGACCGCTTCGAGACTCGGGTGAAGGTCGACCTGGGGCAGAAGAAGGGCAAGATCACGGTTGAGTTCGCCTCCATGGAAGACCTGGGGCGGATCCTGAGCACGCTCGCTCCGGGCGAGGGACCGGTCCTTCAGAAGGGCCTGCATGACGGTGAGTCCCTGGATTCCTCGGAATCCGAGGAGACGGAGGACTGACCGCGCGGCTGATCCGCGCGGGTGAGCAAGTGAGCGGATCGTGTCCGGTAAGTACCGGAACACGGTCCGCTCTTTGCTTTCAGGCGGTTTCGAGGCAATCGCATCGTGGATACCATGCGATCGGGTATGGCGCATCCACCTGACAGCACCTGTGAGTGGGAGGCGGGGGCCATGCGATCGGTGAGCCGCACCGGACTGGTGAGCGCGGGTCTCGGACTCGGCGCGGTCGGCGGGTTCGTCGGCAGTCTGCTCAGGGAACGGAGCGCACTGACAGCCGCTCGCGAGAGTGCGGGCGAAGGAAGCGAGGAACAGCTTTCATGGGGCGCCGGCTCGTACCGCTCACGTTGGACAACCTTCAGGACCTTCCCAAGCGCTGTCGCTCGTGCGTCTTCTGGGAACTGGACCCGGTCAGCGGTGAGGCCGCGGTAAAAGCGGGGACAGCCGCTCTGGAGAAGGAGGCGTGGATCTCCGCCGTCCTGCTGGACTGGGGATCCTGCGGCCGGGTGGTCTATGTCGACGACATCCCGGTGGGCTTCATGCTCTACGCTCCCCCCGCCTATGTCCCTCGGTCCACCGCGTTCCCCACTAGCCCGGTGTCCCCGGACGCGGTACAGCTGATCACCAGCTTCATCATGCCGGGCTATCAGGGGCAGGGGCTCGGCCGGGTGATGGTCCAGACGGTAGCCAAGGACCTCCTGCGCCGCGGCTTCAAGGCCATCGAGGCGTTCGGTGATGCCCGTTGGAAGGAACCGGCCTGCCTGCTGCCCGCCGACCATCTGCTGGCCGTGGGTTTCAAGACGGTCCGGCAGCACCCCTTGCATCCCCGGCTGCGACTGGAGCTCAGGTCGACGCTCTCCTGGAAGGAAGACGTGGAGATGGCGCTCGACCGGCTGCTGGGAGCCGTGCAGAAGGAACCGGCGCTGCGGCCCCTCTGAAGCAGATCGGCCGGCGCCAAAACGAATGGGCCAACCCCGAGGGGTTGGCCCATTCGTGTTTCACGTGAAACGTCACTCAGCGATGAAGTCCTCGAGGTCGCGGACGATCGCGGCCTTGGGCTTGGCGCCGACGATGGTCTTGGCGACCTCGCCGTTCTGGTAGACGTTCAGGGTCGGGATCGACATGACGCCGTACTTCGCAGCCGTGCCCGGGTTCTCGTCGATGTTGAGCTTGACGACCTCGATCTTGTCGCCGTGCTCGGCGGCGATCGCCTCGAGGGACGGAGCGATCTGGCGGCACGGACCGCACCAGGCGGCCCAGAAGTCCACCAGGACGGGCTTTTCGCTCTTGAGGACGTCCTGCTCGAAGGAGGCGTCGGTCACGTTCTTCAGGTCGGCCACGGGTGGCTCCTAACGGGTGCGTGCGGTGGGGTGGAAGAGGGTCAGACGGCGGTCTTCTCGGGCTCCGGCTCCTCCTCGTCCGCGAGGGCGGAGAGGAAGCGCTCGGCGTCCAGGGCGGCGGAACAGCCCGTGCCGGCCGCGGTGATCGCCTGGCGGTAGGTGTGGTCGACCACGTCACCGGCGCCGAAGACACCGGTCACGTTGGTACGGGTGGAGGGCGCGGCGACCTTCAGGTAGCCCTCCTCGTCAAGGTCCAGCTGGCCCTTGAACAGCTCGGTGCGCGGGTCATGGCCGATCGCGATGAACAGACCGGTCACCGCCAGGTCCGACAGCTCGCCGGTCTTGAGGTTGCGCAGCTTCAGGCCGGCCAGCTTGGGGTCGCCCTGGATCTCGGCGACCTCGCTGTCCCACACGAACTTGATCTTCGGGTCGGCGAAGGCGCGCTCCTGCATGGCCTTTGAGGCGCGCAGGGTGTCCCGGCGGTGGACGATGGTCACGGACTTGGCGAACCGGGAGAGGAAGGTGGCTTCCTCCATCGCGGTGTCGCCGCCACCGATCACGGCGATGTCCTGATCCTTGAAGAAGAACCCGTCACAGGTGGCGCACCAGGAGACACCGCGGCCGGACAGCGCGTCCTCGTTCGGCAGACCGAGCTTGCGGTGCTGCGAGCCGGTGGTGACGATGACGGCCTTGGCCCGGTGGACCGTGCCCGCGGTGTCCGTGACGGTCTTGATCTCTCCGGTCAGGTCGACCGAGACGACGTCGTCCGGGATCAGTTCGGCACCGAAGCGTTCCGCCTGGGCGCGCATGTTGTCCATGAGCTCGGGGCCCATGATGCCGTCGCGGAAGCCCGGGAAGTTCTCCACCTCGGTGGTGTTCATCAGCGCACCGCCGGCAGTGACGGCTCCCTCGAACACCAGGGGCTTCAGCGACGCGCGCGCGGTGTAGAGCGCCGCCGTGTAGCCGGCGGGCCCGGAGCCGATGATGATCACGTTACGAACGTCGCTCACGGCTTGATTCCTCGTCTCTGGTCTGCGTCATTCGACCGGTGGGAGCCCTGTCGGAACCCTCACCCCACCCAACGGATCCTAAGGGGCGCGCATTCCCCGGTGTGTCCGGGCACACGAGGGTTCACCCACGGTACGGATAACCACGTTGGGCCAAGACGAAGCCGCTTTGTTCAGGGACGTGCGAGGGACTGCTTCGCGAGGACCTTGCCCGCCGAGTTGGGCTGCCGGCTGACGCAGGTGGCGTCGACGACGTAGGCCGTGACCCGGGTGGAGTCGGACGGGTCGGACACGACGACGAGGAAGGCGTCCTTTCCTTCGTAGGTCCCGGTCTTCGCTCCGAGGACGGCACCGTTGCCGTGGATGCCGCCCCGGATGCACCCCGGGACGGGGACGGCGGTCTGCATCAGGGTCTTGGCGCTCTCGGAGCCTCGCTGTGGCTTCTTCGCCGAGAGGAGGCCGTCCACCTGACTCTTGAGGTCGCTTCCGGAGAAGGTGCCCACGGAAGCCGTCTGCGTGCCCTGTGCCGTCGAGCTCGGCTTGTCGGTGCCGAGGGATTGCAGGAAAAGAGTTCCGGCACCCAGGACGGCTGCGGTGAGGACGGCGCCCAGGACGACCGTCCGGCGACGGCGCCCGCGTCCGCGATTCTTGCGGCCCGGTCCGGTAGCCGCTTGCGGGCGTCCGGCGGGGCGGTCTGCCGGGGCCGGTGTTTCACGTGAAACATGATTCACCGGTGCCTCGGCCGCGAGGGCGGCATCGATGCGGTCGGCGACATCGGCGGGCATGTGGGACGGCTCAGGGAGTGTGCCCAGGAGTCCCCGGATCTCTTCCAGAGAGGCATGGACGTCGGCGCAGAGCTCGCACTCCTCCAGATGGCGTCGTATGTCCTCGGTCCGGGACGGTGGGAGGAGGCCCTCGGTGAGGTCGGAGATCTCGGCGACGTCCGGGTGCCCGGCCGCGTCTGTCGTGGAAGTCACGCTCGCCCACCTCCGCCCTTCACTGTGTCCTGAGGCCCCGCTGCGGGTGGGACGGATGTCCCCTGCGTCCGGTTCCGTGCTTGGCCCGGTTCTTTCCCGTCGCCGGGTCTTTCCGGCCGTAGGTGGGAGAGCAGTGGCAGCAGTCTGGCTCTGCCTCGGGCGCAGCGGCTCTTCACCGTGCCCGTCGGCACATCCAGAACACGGGCGGCCTCGGCGACGGGGTAGCCCTGCATGTCCACGAGGACGAGGGCGGCCCGCTGGTCGGGCGGGAGAGTGCCGAGGGCTTCGAGGAGCTGGCGGTGGAGGTCGTTTCTCTCGGCGGGCGCCGAGGCCGCCTCGTGCGGCTCCAGCAGCTGCTCGAGGCGCTCGGTGTCGTCGACGGGAGCGGTCTTCCGTGAGGCGGCCTTGCGGGCACGGTCCAGACAGGCGTTCACCGTGATCCGGTGCAGCCAGGTCGTGACGGCCGACTGGCCCCGGAAGGTGTGGGCGGCCCGGTAGGCCGACACCAGCGCGTCCTGGACCGCGTCAGCGGCCTCCTCGCGGTCCCCCAGGGTCCGCAGGGCCACGGCCCAGAGCCGGTCCCGGTGCCGCCGGACGATCTCCCCGAAGGCGTCGGGATCACCTTGGACGTGTCGGGCGAGGAGATCCTCGTCCTTCACGTCGCCGTAGCCGGCGCCATCTGCCATTCGCCCCTCCCTCGGGGGCAACCTTACGGACTTCCCGGCGGGAATCCAGCCTCAGCTGGTCACCTTGATGTCTGCCACCCTGCCGCGCCACTGGCCGTCGTCCTGCATGGGCAGCTGGGTCAGCCATACCAGGAGATAGCGCGACCTCAGGGACTTCCCGGGCTTGAGTTCCACGGTGGTACCCGAGCCCCCGGCGACCTTGGTGTAGGCGGAGAAGGATGTCGGCCGCGATCCCGCGTCCGCGCTCGCGCTACGGAGTTCGACCGACGTGTCCCCTACGAAGCTGACGGTCACCTTCCCGACCTGCTGGACCTTGCCGAGGTCGAGGATGATGCCGACGCCCGACTTCAGGTTGCCGAATTTCGGGCTCAGGTAGAAGCTCGTCTGCCAGTACGTGGCTGTGCTGTTGTCGTAGGCCTTCCCTACGTCATCCGGGTTCTCGGAATGGTCGTCGCTGAAGGGGTCGAAGTCCCGGGCCTCGCTGATGGCGATCGGCTTGCCGGAGACGGCCGGCTTCTTCTTGCCGCCCTTGTCGCCCCCGTCCGTGGTCTGCGTGGTCGGCTTGTCCTCGGACTTGCCGTCCTGGTTCATCAGGGCGTCCGCCAGCTGCCAGCTGCCCAGGCCGAGGGCGGCGATGAGCAGGGCGGAGACCGCCCACTTCAGAGCCTTGCCGGTGCGGCTCTGGAGCGGGGGCGGCGGGGTCGCGAGCGGCTGGGTGGCGCCGGGGTGCGGAGCGGGCCGGCCGTACGTGCCCTGCTGGTAGGTCGTGCGCTGGTACTCCGGCGGGGCCGTGAACGCGGGCTCCGGCGGCCGGATGCGAGGCATCTCGCCGATCGCCTTCACCAGCTCCTCGGGCGTGGTGCACGGCGACTCGTGCCGGGAGGCGGTGGCACCGTCGTTGGCCAGGGCCCGCATGGCGAGTTCGGACAGCCCGCGGTGCACCCCGGCCCGTACCTGGTCCGGCGGGATCAGACCGATGTCCTTGGGGAGGCCGGACAGGCCGTAGGCGTCGTTCTCGTACGGCCAACGCTGGGTCAGCGCCGCGTACAGCAGGGCGCCGATCGCCTCGGTGTCGGTGCGTTGCGGGGTGTCGGAACTGATGCCGCGCAGCGCCGCGTTGACGGCGAGGCCGCGGATGCGCCACTGGCCGGTGGAGGCACGCAGTACGGCGTTGGGGTTGAGACGCAGATGGGCGAGGCCCTCACGGTGGGCCGCGGCCATGGCGGAGGACACCTGGCTGACCATCTGGTAGGCGTCGTGCGGTTCCAGCGGTCCGGCGGCCAGCAGCGTGGACAACTCGGTGGCGTCGGGCAGCCACTCGTGCACGACGTACACGAGGTCGTTCTCCTCGACCGCGTCCAGGACCTGGACGAAGCGGGGGTCACCGAGCAGCGCGGAGGAGCGTGCGGCGGCCAGCACCGAACGGGCCCGCGCGTGGTCCGCGGGCAGGACATGGACGCCGACGGCACGCCGGAGTTTCTCGTCCACCGCTCGCCAGCTGCTGAATCCGTCCAGACGGGTGACGCACTCTTCGAGACGATAGCGTCTGGCGAGCTTGTGACCGCTGTGCAGTTCGGGAGGCGAGGCCTTTCCGGGCCCGTCCGTCCCGCCGCTCCCCTCCGCCTCGTCGCTGTCTGTGTCCCGCTCCGGGTTCTGGGCCACCCCGTCGGCCGTGGACTGGTCCGCCTTGGCGGTCAGCGGCTCGTCACCGCTGTTGTCTGCCACGTCGACGGCAGCCGTGCTACGTTCCGCCACCGTCGTTCCCTGCCTCCCCATCCATTGCACCCTGTCCGACGCCGAAACCAATTGTGCCCACAGTCCGCCGCTATGCACGACACGCGGCGGCGAACGATGGTTGTGCGCTTACCCCTGCCTCAGCGTCCCAGGCGCCCGCGCACCATGCCCACGAGGGAGTTGAGCTCCTCGATGCGCATGCGTCGGGCAGCGACGAAGAAGACGCCCAGGAGGACCGCACCACCGGCCAGCAGCGCGGCGAAGGAGCCGAGGACGCCCTGACCGAGAGTGTGGCCGATTCCGTAGCAGGCCGCACCACTGAGCAGGGCGGCGGGTACGGAGGCGATGCACAGCCGTGCGTACGTCCTGGTGACGCGGGCACCGTCCAGGTCGCCGTCGAGCCGCTTGCGCAGCCGCTTCCAGGCGACGCCCACACCGATGGCGTAGGCGAGGCCGTACGAGGCCGCCATGCCGGCCACGGCCCAGCGGGCGGGGAGCAGGAAGTAACAGGCCCCCGAGGCACCCGCGTTGACCACGGCCACGATGACGGTGTTGTAGAAGGGGGTGCGGGTGTCCTCGTAGGCGTAGAAGGCACGCAGGACGACGTACTGCACGGAGTACGGGATCAGGCCGAGGCCGAAGGCCATCAGCATGTAGCCCATGTTGGTGGCTTCGCTGGTGCCCGAGGAGCCGAAGATCAGCGTGCACATCGGGATGCCCAGCGCGACGAAGCCGAAGGCGATGGGCACGATCGCGACGGCGGTCGTGCGCAGGCCGTGGGAGATGTCGTCGCGGACGGCGCCTCCGTCGCCCTCGGCGGCCGAGCGCGAGATGCGCGGCAGCAGGGCCGCCATCAGGGAGACCGTGATGATGGCCTGAGGCAGGCCCCAGATCAGCTGGGCGTTGGCGTAGGCGGCGAATCCGGTGCCCCGGATCCCTGAGTCCTTGCCTGCGGCGGTGGACAGCTGGGTCACGATCATGGCGCCCGCCTGGTTGGCGAGGACGAACAGCACCGTCCACTTGGCGAGCATCGCGGCCTTGCCCAGACCGTGTCCCCGCCAGTCGAAGCGCAGCCGCAGCCGGAACCCGGTCTCGCGCAGGTACGGGATCATGGCCAGGGCCTGGACGACCAGACCGAGCAACACGCCGATACCGAGCAGGCGCTGGCCCTCCGGCGGGATGTTCGTGACGGTCATGTGGGAGTCGGCGGCCGTGCCGTACACCCAGATGAACATGCCGAGCGTCACGATGATGACGATGTTGTTCAGGACCGGGGTCCACATCATCGCGCCGAACTTGCCGCGTGCGTTGAGTACCTGACCCATCACCACGTGGATGCCCATGAAGAAGATCGAGGGCAGGAAGTAGCGGGTGAAGGTGACCGCGACCTCGTTGGCCGCGGGGGTGCTGGCGACGGAGTTGGAGATCATCCGCACCAACAGCGGGGCGGCGAACATCGCGAGCGCGGTGAGTGCGGCGAGGGCCACCATCACGAGCGTCAGCAGCCGGTTGGCGAAGGACTCGCCGCCGTCCTCGTCCTCCTTCATCGCCCGCACCAGCTGCGGCACGAAGACGGAGTTGAGGCCGCCGCCGACGGTGAGGATGTAGATCATCGTCGGCAGCTGGTAGGCGACCTGGAAGGAGTCGCCGAGGAAGCCGAGGCCCAGCGCGGAGACGATCAGCGCGGAGCGGACGAAGCCGGTGAGGCGGGAGACCATCGTGCCCGCCGCCATGACGGCGCTGGACTTCAGCAGGCCTGCGGCCTTGCCGCCCTTCTTCCCGACGGGGGCCGCGGGAGCGGCGGCCTCCTGTCCCGCGGGGCCCGCGGGACTGCCGGGGGCGGCCGGAGCGGGCGCGGAGGCGGGAGCGGCGGCGCCGAGAGAGATCGTGGAATCGGCGCTGTAGGCCCCGGGCCCTGGATGAGGAGCGGCGGGGTACGAGGCCGGCGGGTACTGCCCGGCGGGCGCCTGGGCCCCGCCCGGCGCGGCGGCCGGGCCCGGCACGGACGGCGGCTCCTGCGACGGGTATCCGCCGCCCTGCTGCTGGTCCCGGAAGAGGTGCGCGAAGGCGTCCGGCTGGTGGCGCTCCTCACCGGAGTGCGTCACCAGGTCGTCGACGCCCACGAACTGGGTCGTACGGGGGTTCTCGCCGTACGGCAGGTACTGCGTCGGGCCGGACGGTTCCGGCGCGGGGGTCTGGGCCCACAGGTGCGGGTCGGGAGCGTACGGCGACTGGGCCGGCTGGGCGTACGGCTGCTGCTGCGGATACGTCCCCGGGGGCGGCGGGGGGTGGGCGGCACGGTCGTACAGCGCCTCGGCGACCGGGTCCTGGGCGGAGAGGTCCTGTGCCCGGTAGGGGTCCTGGTCGTAGGCGTCCTGGAGGTACATGTCCGCCGCGGGCTGCGGCGGCACCTGGCCGGGCTCGGGCGGCTCGGGGTAGCCCGAGCCGGCCGCGGCCTGGCCGCGGTCACCGTCGTACGGCGAATTCATGGTTACCCCACCTCATCGTCCCCGGGCCCACCGGCCACGACATCGCTCAACGGTCCACTCTCTCACCCGTCCCGGACGGGTCGGCGTTTTCCGGTGCGGTGTCCGGTGTCGGGTCACCCGGCTGCTCCGGGTCGCCTGCCCGGGTGTGCGTGTCGGATTCCTCCGTGGGACGGTCGCCGGTGTCTTCGGGTTTGTCCGTTCCCTCGGTGTCCTCCCCCGCCTCGTCGGGGGCCCCGCCCTCGGCCTGCCGGGCGGCCGCGCGCTTGCGCTGGGTGTACATGCGGAACCCGGCGAGGACGAGCAGCAGGACACCGCCGCCGATGACCAGCATCACCGTTGGCGTGACCTCGGTGACCTTCACTTTGAACTGAACCGCTTTGCCGTACTTCTGGCCGTCCTGCGTGTACAGCTGGGCGGTCACCGTCACGGGGCCGTTGGCGTTGGCCGACGTGGTGAACTTCACGGACTGGCTGTGTCCGCCGGATACGGCGACGGGCTGCTCCTTGTAGGCCTTGCCGCCGATCTTGAGGCGGGTCGGCATGGTCGAGGTGAGTCGCAGCACGAGGTGGTCGGCGCCCTGGACGAGGTTGTTCTGGACGGTCACCGGGATGGTGGCGCTGCGGCCGGAGAGCTTCGTCTCCGACTTGGGGATCAGCTTGACCTGCTGGGCGAGGCCGTCGATGTAGTTCTCCACGGCCTGCCGGAAGCTGTCCGCCCTGCTGTTCCGGCCCCGCCACGACACGGACATCTCGCGGTTCATGGCCCGCCCGAAGGGAGTCACCACCCGGGACTGGTCGGTGAGGATCACCTTGAAGTTCTCGAGCTTGCCCTCGGTTCGCGCGATCTGCTCGAAGGCCGCCCTCGGCAGCTCCTGCCTGCGCAGCGAGGAGGGATAGGCGGATGCCGACGGGATCCGCGTGGTGGCGCCCGCGTCCGGCTTGGCCTTGGCCGCGGCGGCGAGATCCTGGGACTGGCTCCAGGTGCTGCCCTGGAGCGCCGTGATGGCCTGGGCCATCGCCTGGGCCTGCCCGGTGGACGGCATGCGCTGCGGGGCGACGACGATGCTGCGCTGCGTGTCCGTCTGGTGGTCGAGCTCCAGGCTCTGGGCCAGGAACTGCTGCACGGCGAGCGTGGTGGCGCCCGCCTTCGTCAGGTCGCTCTCGAACGCGGTGGACAGCCGGGCGTCCGCGACCACCGCGGTGGTGCCGCCGCCGACCGGACGGGCGGCGGAGGGCGTGTAGGACAGGTCGCCGGTCTCCTGGAGGCTGTCGCTGCGGGCGATCACCTTGTCCGCACCGGCGGAGGTGGCGACCTTGATGATCGAGGGGTCGACCGCGCCGTCCACGGGCCAGGCGAACTCGGTGCTCGGTGTGACGTGGAGCACGGTCTTCACCGTGGTGGAGGCGACGTCCGTGGCGTCCTTGAGGTGGCTCAGCGACCCGGTGACGCTCGTTCCGTTGTGGGCGAGGGAGGCCAGGTCCGGGTCGGCGAACGGCAGGGCGACGACCTCCTTGCCGGCCACCGCTTCCTGGAGATCCCCGAGCCACTGCTTGGCGACCGCCTGATGGGTGCCGGCCGTGGTGGTGTCACCCGGGCCCTGGATCTTGTAGTTGCCCGCCATGGCGTCCACGGAGGCCAGCAGGTCCGGGTCGACCACCCAGGTGACGTCGAGGTCCTTGCCCAGCGCCAGCATCTGCGCCAGGCGGCCGCCCGGGGCGATCTCCTTGGCGAGGTCGTCGTTGCGGAAGACCGGTGTCTGGTGTTCTCCGGCATCGGTCTTCGCCGTCATGTGGACGGAGGAGATCAGCGGCCACAGATACGTGGTCTTCGTCGGGGTGTCGGCCTCGCCCGGCTGCCACGGCAGGAAGGTGCGCCGGATGCCGAGCACCTGGTCCCACGGCTGCGCGGACGTCCGGCCGGAGAGCGAGACATCGAACTCGTAGACGCCGTCCTGGCCGAGGTCGAGCTTGTCGATCGGTACGGAGATGCTGAAGTGCTCGGCGACACCGGGAGTCAGCTTGGCGAACTTCTCTACGTACTTGCCGCCGACTTCGGAGCCGACGGAGGTCTGAAGGTCGTCGGAGCGCTTGGCGGTGGTGTCGATCGCCGACCGGGTGTCCAACTGGGGACCCACGCGCAGCCCGACATGCGCGTTGTCGACCGTCTGCTTGCCGTTGTTGGTGACCGTGCCGGAGACGGTCAGTGTGTCCCCGTCGCTGGGGGCGCTGGGGCTCAAGGAGTCCAGGGAGACGTCCACCGTGTCCGAGGTGGCGGCCTGGGCCGGGGCGGCTGCGGGCAGCTGGAGCAGGCCGGCCAGCAGCGGCGCCCCGGCGAGCAGTGCTCCGGTGCGCCGCAGCCAGCGGCGGGCAGGTGAGGGACTCATCCCCTGGAAGTCTGCCGCCTCGGCCACGCGCTCGCCCGTCCCTCGTCGTCGTCAGTGGTCGTCGGAATGTGCGTCCACGCATGGTAACGATGCGCGCCGAGGGGAAGTGCCGCGGTCTGCTCCGCAAGATCGGGAGACATTGCCGCCCCGCCCTGTATTTCCAGTAGCAAGGGAAGAATGGACGTACGCGGCAAAGGCTGGCTTTGTGAGGAAAGACATCCCTCTGTTCCCATGTCCTTAATGGGGGCGCTGCCGGGCGGCCGGGCCACGTACCCTCTTCTGTTGTGCCGAACGCCAACGAAGACACTCCCAACGCCCTCAGCCAGGCGCAGCAGCGCGCGGTGAGCGAACTGCTCCGGGTGGCTCCCGTCGCCGACGATCTCGCCCGCCGCTTCCAGGAGGCGGGGTTCTCGCTCGCCCTGGTCGGCGGCTCGGTCCGGGACGCGCTCCTCGGCCGGCTCGGCAACGACCTGGACTTCACCACCGACGCCCGGCCCGAGGACGTACTGAAGATCATGCGGCCGTGGGCGGACGCTGTCTGGGAGGTCGGGATCGCCTTCGGCACGGTGGGGGCGCAGAAGAACGCCCGCGTCGGAGACGCTGATCGATGCTTCCAGATCGAGGTGACCACGTACCGGTCGGAGGCGTACGACCGCACCTCGCGCAAGCCCGAGGTGTCGTACGGGGACTCCATCGAGGAGGACCTCGTCCGGCGTGACTTCACGGTGAACGCGATGGCCGTGGCGCTGCCGGAGAAGGAGTTCATCGATCCGCACGGCGGGCTTCAGGATCTCGCCTCTCGGGTGCTGCGTACTCCTGGAACGCCTGAGGCGTCCTTCTCCGACGACCCGCTGCGGATGATGCGGGCCGCACGCTTTGCCGCCCAGCTCGACTTCGAGGTGGCCGACGAGGTCGTCAGCGCCATGAAGGAGATGTCCGGCCGGATCGAGATCGTGTCGGCCGAGCGGGTGCGGGACGAGCTGAACAAGCTGATCCTTTCCGCGTACCCGCGCAAGGGTCTGACCCTGCTGGTCGACAGCGGCCTCGCGGACCATGTGCTGGCCGAGCTGCCCGCCCTGCGCCTGGAGAGGGACGAGCACCACCGGCACAAGGACGTCTACGAGCACACGCTGATCGTCCTGGAGCAGGCGATCGCGCTGGAGGAGGACGGTCCCGATCTGACCCTCCGCCTGGCGGCGCTGCTGCACGACATCGGCAAGCCCCGTACGCGCCGCTTCGAGAAGGACGGCCGGATTTCCTTCCACCACCACGAGGTGGTCGGGGCGAAGATGACCAAGAAGCGCATGACGGCCCTGAAGTACTCCAATGAACTGGTGAAGGACGTCTCACGTCTGGTCGAGCTCCACCTGCGCTTCCACGGCTACGGCACCGGAGAGTGGACGGACTCCGCGGTCCGGCGCTATGTCCGTGACGCGGGCCCGCTCCTCACCCGCCTTCACAAGCTGACCCGGTCCGACTGCACGACCCGCAACAAACGCAAGGCGGCCGCCCTGTCCCGCGCCTACGACGGCCTGGAGGAGCGCATCGCCCAGCTCCAGGAACAGGAGGAACTCGACGCGATCCGCCCGGACCTCGACGGCAACCAGATCATGGAGATCCTGGGGGTCGGTCCCGGCCCGGTCGTGGGGAAGGCCTACAAGCACATGCTGGAGCTGCGGCTGGAGCATGGCCCCATGGGCCCTGACGACGCGGTGGCGGCGCTCAAGGACTGGTGGGCCGAGCAGAGCTGAGGCCGTGGAGGGGGCGCATGTTTCACGTGAAACGTGCGCGGCGGATACGGCCGGAACATGAAGAGGGGCGGTGTTTCACGTGAAACACCGCCCCTCTTCATGTGTGCCTTACTTGTCCTTCAGGCAGAGCAGGAAGTCACTGCCGTCACCGCTCTCGGTGTACGTGTACTTGAAGTCCTTGGCCTCGGACTCGCACTTGCTCGACGCCATGGTCTCCGTCGGGTAAGAGCCCTTGATCTTGGCGAGGACCACGTACTCCGCCTTCGCTGAGCCGCAGTCCACGACCTCGAGGTCCGGGTTGGTGTCGTTCGTGCTGCCGCGGTGCATGCAGTCGCCGACCTTCGCCGTGTTCGCGTCGTCCCGGCTGGCTATGTAGCCGCCGATGGCCATGCCGGCCACGGCCAGCACAATGACGATCGTCTTGAGGCTGACCTTGCGCTTGGGGGCCGGCGCTGGCACCGGCGCGTAGGGCACGCCGGCCTGCTGCGGGAAGCCGGGCTGGGGCGGGTACGGAGCCTGACCCTGCGGCGGGTAGGGCGCCTGGCCCTGCGGCGGGTACGGAGTCTGGCCCTGCGGCGGCGGAGTAGTCACTCGGGGTCCCCCTCGAACATGGATGCGCATGGCGCGAAATAAGACCCACGTAAGTTAGCGGTTGCCACTGACAACTCTGTAACCCAGGAAGCCTCTGTGGCCGTGATGTGACACTTACCGGCGCTCAAAGCGGCTCATAGCGACAGCAACCGCTCCGTATATCGCGGCGACCAGCACCACCAGCACGACCGACCGGCCGTCCGGCGGGAGCATGAGGGCGGCCACGGCCGCGGCGCCGACGAAAGCGACGTTGAAGAGCACGTCGTACACCGAAAAGATCCGGCCCCGGAAGCCGTCGTCGACGGACGACTGGACGACCGTGTCGGTGGCGATCTTCGCACCCTGGGTGATCAGCCCCAGGACGAAGGACGCGACCAGCAGGGGACCGGTGGCGAAGGGGAGGCCGAGCGCGGGCTCCAGGAGCGCGGCGGACCCTGCGCACACCGCGATCCAGCGTTCGGGACCGAGCCGCCCCACCGCCCAGGGGGTCACCGCGGCCGCGGCGAAGAACCCCGCGCCGGAGACCCCCAGGGCCAGTCCCAGCAGGCCGAGTCCTTCAGCCGGCCCCGAGGAGAGGGCGTACCGGCACAGCATCAGCAGCATGACGAGCAGCGCGCCGTAGCAGAAGCGCATCGCCGTCATCGCCGCCAGCGCCCAGGCCGCTCCTCGGCGCGCGGGCGCGGCGAGGTGGCGCATCCCCGCCAGCAGATCACGCGCGGTTCCGGCGAGCGCGGCACGCAGGCGTGGCCGGACCGGCGCACGCTCGGGCCCCAGCAGACCGGGGGCCATGGTCAGGGACGTGAGCGCCGCGCACAGGTACAGCAGCGCACCCAGCACCACGACGGTCGCATCGGAGTCGGACACCGCCAGCCGTACGGCGAAGGCGAGGCCGCCGCCCGCGGTCGCGGCGAGCGTTCCGGCGGTCGGGGAGAGGGAGTTGGCGATCACCAGGCGCTCGGTGTCGACCACGCGGGGCAGCGCCGCGGAGAGGCCGGAGAGGACGAAGCGGTTGACGGCGGTGACACACAGCGCGGAGACGTAGAACAGCGCGTCCGGGGCGCCGCCGGCCATCAGGAGGGCGGTGACCGCGGCCAGCAGAGCACGCAGCAGATTGCCGTACAGGAGGACCTGGCGGCGCCGCCAGCGGTCGAGGAAGACCCCGGCGAACGGGCCGATCAGCGAGTACGGCAGCAGCAGTACCGCCATGGCCGAGGCGATCGCGGCGGGCGAGGTCTGTTTCTCCGGCGAGAAGACGACGTAGGCGGCGAGTGCGACCTGGTAGACGCCGTCGGCGCCCTGGGAGAGCAGGCGTACGGCGAGCAGGCGCCGGAAGTCACGCAGGCGCAGCAGGACGCGCAGGTCACGGACGACGGGCATGGGGCACAGCCTCACACAAGGGAGGGTCCCCGGGGCGGAGTACCCGGGGACCCTCTCAGCCCTGGCAGGAGCGTTTTTCGGCGTGGCCGGTCGGCTAGCGCTCGACCTCGCCGCGGATGAACTTCTCGACGTTCTCGCGGGCCTCGTCGTCGAAGTACTGCACCGGCGGGGACTTCATGAAGTACGAGGACGCCGACAGGATCGGGCCGCCGATGCCGCGGTCCTTGGCGATCTTCGCGGCGCGCAGGGCGTCGATGATGACGCCGGCGGAGTTCGGGGAGTCCCAGACCTCGAGCTTGTACTCCAGGTTCAGCGGGACGTCACCGAAGGCGCGGCCCTCGAGGCGGACGTAGGCCCACTTGCGGTCGTCCAGCCAGGCCACGTAGTCGGACGGGCCGATGTGGACGTTCTTCTCGCCGAGCTCCCGGTCGGGGATCTGCGAGGTGACGGCCTGCGTCTTGGAGATCTTCTTGGACTCCAGGCGCTCGCGCTCGAGCATGTTCTTGAAGTCCATGTTGCCGCCGACGTTCAGCTGCATCGTGCGGTCCAGGATGACGCCACGGTCCTCGAACAGCTTCGCCATGACGCGGTGCGTGATGGTGGCGCCGACCTGGGACTTGATGTCGTCGCCGACGATCGGGACACCGGCCTCGGTGAACTTGTCCGCCCACTCCTTGGTGCCGGCGATGAAGACCGGGAGGGCGTTGACGAAGGCGACCTTGGCGTCGATGGCGGCCTGGGCGTAGAACTTCGCCGCGTCCTCGGAACCGACGGGCAGGTAGCAGACCAGGACGTCGACCTGCTTGTCCTTCAGGACCCGGACGATGTCGACCGGCTCGGCGTCGGACTCCTCGATGGTCTCGCGGTAGTACTTGCCGAGGCCGTCGAGGGTGTGGCCGCGCTGGACGGTGACACCGGTGGTGGGCACGTCGCAGATCTTGATCGTGTTGTTCTCGGAGGCGCCGATGGCGTCCGCGAGGTCGAGGCCCACCTTCTTCGCGTCGACGTCGAAGGCGGCGACGAACTCGATGTCCCGCACGTGGTAGTCACCGAACTGCACGTGCATCAGGCCGGGGACCTTGGAGGCCGCGTCGGCGTCCTTGTAGTACTCGACTCCCTGCACCAGCGACGCGGCGCAGTTGCCCACGCCGACGACGGCTACGCGAACCGAACCCATTCCGGTTGCTCCCTGTGTGTACGAGTGAGGCCCTGAGTGGGCCTCACGTGGCGGTGTCGTCGGGCGTATCCGCTCCGGGGGTGTCCCCGGACCGGGGCAGGCCGCCCGGCGCTCCAGATGTGGTGTCCTGCTGAGCGGGCCCTCCGGACGCGGAACCTTTCAGGTCCCGTCCGGCCCGCTCGCTCTCGATGAGCTCGTTCAGCCAGCGCACTTCGCGCTCCACGGACTCCATCCCGTGGCGCTGGAGCTCAAGCGTGTAGTCGTCGAGGCGCTCCCGGGTGCGCACCAGAGAGGCACGCATCTTCTCCAGGCGCTCCTCCAGGCGGCTGCGCCGGCCCTCCAGCACGCGCATGCGCACATCGCGTGACGTCTGGCCGAAGAAGGCGAAACGTGCGGCGAAGTGCTCGTCCTCGTAGGCGTCGGGGCCGGTCTGCGAGAGCAGCTCCTCGAAGTGCTCCTTACCTTCCGCCGTCAATCGGTACACGATCTTCGCGCGGCGGCCGGTCAGGGGCGCGGCGAGGGCGTCCTCGTGCGTGCTCCCCGGTTCCTCGATCAACCAGCCGTTGGCGACCAGCGTCTTGAGGCAGGGATACAGCGTCCCGTAGCTGAACGCGCGGAACACACCGAGGGACGTATTGAGTCGTTTGCGCAGCTCATAGCCGTGCATCGGGGACTCGCGAAGCAGGCCGAGTACGGCGAACTCGAGGATCCCGGAACGCCGGCTCATCGTCGCCTCCCCTCGTCCTCGTCTCGCTTATCTCGCTCTGATGTATCGACTCGATACATCACGACGATAGAACGGTCGTCCGCACGCGACAAGTGTGGAGACGGTGAACGGGATCACATCACCGATTCTCAAGAGGCGAGTTGTCCTATTTGCTCCGAACCTCGGGGCTCGGCTGGTTTTGGTGATGCGTAGTCTGTGCGGCATGCATACCGCCGGGAACCAAGTGATGCCTGGGGAGCGTCGATGTCCTCGGTGCAGTACGGGTGAATGCAGGGACGACCGCATCCGTACTTCGGGGGGACCGGAAACCAGCCGCCGTTTCCAGGCGCGCATGGGTGCGCCTGCCCGAGGAGTAATCGTTCGATGAGCGAGCACCGTCGCAAACAGCCGCAGCCGCAGGGAGGCGGACGTGCCGCGGCCCGACGCGGTCAGTCCGGCTCGTCCTCCGGCCGCCGTGCGGCTCCACGTGACGCCACCGGGTCCCCTTCCGACGCCTACGGCTCGGGAGGGGACGACCGCCAGTACGGTGGCCGCGCCGAGAACCGCCGGGCGGCGCAGAGAAACACGGGCGGCCGCCGCAGAGGGGCCGACAACACCGGACCCGGCGGCCGGGGGCGCGGTGGTCCCGGCGGGCCGGTCGGCCCCGGGCGCGGCAGAGGCCGGGCGATCGAGCCCGCCAGGAAGCGCTTCGTCGACTACCCGCGCGCGGGCAAGTACGGGTGGCAGCGCTGGATGCCGTCCTGGAGGCTCGTCTCCGGGCTGTTCATCGGGTTCGTCGGCAGCCTGGTCGCCGTGTTCGGCATCGCCTACGCGATGGTCCAGATCCCCGACGAGAACGTCGCGGCCCAGTCGCAGAACAACGTCTACTACTGGTCCAACGGCAAGCAGATGGTGGCCACCGGTACGGGGGCGAACCGGCAGAACATCCCTATCGCGCAGATCCCCGAGGCCATGCAGTGGGCGGTGATCTCGGCGGAGAACAAGAGCTTCTACTCGGACTCCGGTGTCGACCCCATGGGCATCGCGCGCGCCCTGGCCAACATGGCGCGGGGCGGTCAGACGCAGGGTGGTTCGACGATCACCCAGCAGTTCGTCAAGAACACGTATCTGTCCCAGGAACAGTCGATCTCCCGGAAGTTCAAGGAGATGTTCATCTCCATCAAGGTGGGGACGAAGCTCAAGAAGCCGCAGATCCTCCAGGGCTACCTGAACACCTCCTACTACGGTCGTGGCGCCTACGGCATCCAGGCCGCCGCCCAGACGTACTACGGCAAGGACGCGGTCAAGCTCACGCCGAGCGAATGCGCCGTCCTCGCGGCCCTGCTCAAGGGCCCGACGTACTACGACCCGGCCGGAGCCACGGACCTCGACAAGTCGGCGACCCAGGACGCCAACACCAAGCGTTCCAAGGACCGCTGGAGCTGGATCCTCGGCGAGATGCACAAGGACAAGCACCTCACTGACGACCAGTACCAGACGGCGATCAAGAAGTACCCCACGCCCCAGGGCCGCAAGGCGATCAAGGGCATGACCGGGCAGATCAGCTACCTGGCGGATACGGCGAAGAAGTACGTCCTGGCGCACTCCAACATCACGGAAGCGCAGTTCGACAAGGGCGGCTACCAGGTCTACACGACCTTCGACAAGGACAAGGTCGCCGCTCTGACCGCGGCCGTGAAGAAGATCCAGAAGGACCGCCTCGACCCCAAGAAGCGGGAGCTGGACAAGTACGTCCAGTTCGGCGCGGCGTCGGTGGTACCCAATGACGGCGCGATCGTCGCGCTGTACGGCGGCGCGGGATACGAGAACGGCCACTTCACGAACAACGCGGACACGTCCGGTGTCCCCGTCGGCTCGACGTGGAAGCCGTTCGTGCTGGCCGCGGCGATGGAGTACGGCACGTACAAGACCGCGCCCACGGGTCTCTCGCCGATGAGCAAGTACAACGGCAACGACAAGCTCAAGGTCATGAACCAGGACGGCAGTCCCGTCCTGAAGCCGGACGGCTCGGTCTTCTACCAGCGCAACGAGAGCGACCACGCCTGGGGCTACATCACTCTGCGCAAGGCGATGGAGCAGTCCATCAACACGCCGTTCGTCCAGCTCGGCATGGACGTGGGTATGACGAAGGTGAAGGACGTCGCCAGGGCGTCCGGCATCCAGAAGGGATTCGCCGACCTCAACCCGTCCTTCGCCATCGGCACCTCGACCCCGAGCGCGATCCGCATGGCCGACGCCTACTCGACCTTCGCCGCCTCCGGCAAGCACACGGACCCGTACTCGGTGACGCAGGTCAAGTACAACGGAGAGGAACAGCCCGGCTTCTCCAAGCCGAAGAGCAGCCAGGCCATGGACGCGAACGTGGCGAACAACGTCACGGACACGCTGGAGAACGTCATCCAGAACGGTACGGGTCAGAACGCCAAGGCCCTGGGCCGTACGGCGGCGGGCAAGACCGGTACTACCGACAGCAACAAGTCGGCCTGGTTCGTCGGCTACACCCGGCAGCTGTCCACCTCAGTGGCGATGTTCCGGGAGAACCCCAAGAACCACACGCTGCTGTCCATGAACGGGACGGCAGGCGTGCCATCCATCCATGGTGGTGACATCCCGACCTCCGTGTGGACCGAGTACATGAAGGTCGCGCTCAAGGGCAAGTCGGACCCCGGCTTCGAGGACGCCCAGAAGATCGGCGAGGTCGACGACGAGGCGGGCGCTCCCTCCCCGACCCCGACGTTCACGCCCACGCAGCCGAGCGAGACCCCGACCCAGTCCCCGAGCCCCACGCCCAGTGACACGCCCACCACGGAGTCGCCCTCGCCGACCGACACCTGCCAGTTCGGCTGGGGCAACTGCCAGAACGACGGCGGCACCGACGCGGGCAACACGGACGGAGGCATCACCGAATCGCCGACACCCACCGACACCACTGGCAACGGCAACGGCAACACCAGAGGTAACGGCAACGGAGGCCTCTTCGCCGGCGCGAACGGCGGTTAGACCAGGCATCCGACCGGTTGGCGGTCATTTCGCCCGCCAAGGGTGTTTCACGTGAAACATGGGCCGCCGCACCCACCAGGTGCGGCGGCCCTCGGCGTATTCCTAGACAGGTACGGCAGGATGTGCCCCATGCCCAGTGCAGAAACGACGCCCGCGAGCGTGCACGAGCCCGAGCCGGTGCGATCCGTCCCAGCGGAGCAGGTGCGGCCGACCAGGGAGGACGAGGTCGCCGCGGCCGGCAGTGAGCTGATAGGCGGCCCGATCGGGCGGCGCGCCCTGCTCGGGACGTCCTGGTGGACCCCCGTGCGGATCGTGGCGCTCGTGGCGATCGGCATGTTCGCCCTCGGTCTGGTCCAGAAGGCGCCCTGCTACAACAGCGGCTGGTTCTTCGGCGCCAGCTCGCAGTACACGCACGCGTGCTACTCGGACATCCCGCACCTCTACCAGGGGCGCGGCTTCTCCGACGGACTGGTGCCGTACTTCGACAAGCTCCAGGGCGACATGCAGTACCTCGAATACCCGGTCCTGACCGGTGTGTTCATGGAGGTGGCCTCCTGGCTCACGCCTCACAGCGGCAGCATCCAGCACCAGGAACAGTGGTACTGGTTCGCCAACGCCGGAATGCTGATGGTGTGCGCGGCCGTCATCGCCGTCTGCGTCACCCGGACCCACTCCCGACGCCCCTGGGACGGCCTGCTGGTCGCCCTGGCGCCCGCGTTCGCGCTGACCGCCACCATCAACTGGGACCTGCTGGCGGTGGCTCTGACCGCCGCGGCGATGCTGATGTGGGCCCGGGGCCGCACCGTCGCCTTCGGCGTCCTGCTGGGGCTCGCCACGGCCGCCAAGCTCTATCCCGTCTTCCTCCTCGGCCCACTGCTCCTGCTGTGCTGGCGGGCCGGCAAGTGGCGGGAGTACTTCACGGCAGTGGGGGGCGCGGCGGTCGCCTGGCTGGCCGTGAACCTGCCGGTGATGGTCTTCGCCTTCGACGGCTGGTCGAAGTTCTACACCTTCAGCCATGACCGCGGCGTCGACTTCGGCTCCTTCTGGCTGATCTGGGCCCAGAACTCCAGCAACCCACCCACCACCGACACGGTCAACTTCTTCGCCACGCTGCTGGTGGCGCTGTCGTTCGTGGGTATCGCGGTGCTGACCTTCACGGCCCCTCGCCGGCCGCGCTTCGCACAGCTGGCCTTCCTGATGGTGGCCGCGTTCATCGTCACCAACAAGGTCTACTCGCCGCAGTACGTCCTGTGGCTGGTCCCACTGGCCGTGCTCGCCCGGCCGAAGTGGCGGGACTTCCTGGTCTGGCAGGCGTGCGAGGTCGCCTACTTCCTGGGCATCTGGATGTACCTCGCGTACACGACCAGCGGAGACGCCCACAAGGGGCTGCCGACCCATGGCTACCAGTGGGCGATCGCCATGCACCTGCTGGGCACGCTGTATCTGTGCGCCGTCGTGGTGCGGGACATCCTCATGCCGGAGCGCGACGTGGTGCGCCGGTCCGGAGACGACGATCCCTCGGGCGGGGTGCTCGACGGCGCCGAGGACGTCTTCGTCCTCGGCCCGGCGGCCCACCCGCCGCGGCACGCCGGGCACCTCGAGCCGGCGTACGGACCTCAGGTGGAGTGGGGCAGCCGAGGACCGGATTCCCCCGGCGACGGTTCGCCCTGAGCGAACACGCCGGAGGCGGGGCATGGAAAAAGGCCGTACACAGTGGTCCGGGAGGACCCGTGTACGGCCTTTCTGCTGCCGGCCGGATCAGCGGTCGACGAGCCGGTCGAACTGCGTGGTGGTGTGCCGCAGGTGGGCCACCAGCTCGTCGCCCACCTTGGGCTCGGGCGCATCCGCCGGGACGAACAGGATCGACACCTGCATGTGCGGCGGCTCCGCGAACCAGCGCTGCTTGCCGCCCCAGACGAACGGAGCAAGATTCCGGTTGACCGTGGCCAGGCCGGCCCTGGCCACGCCCTTGGCGCGCGGCATGACGCCGTGCAGGGCCTTCGGGGCCTCCAGGCCCACCCCGTGCGAGGTACCGCCCGCCACGACCACGAGGAAGCCGTCGGAGGCCGCCTTCTGCTGGCGGTAGCCGAAGCGGTCGCCCTTGGCGACGCGCGTGACGTCCAGGACTGCCCCGCGGTACTCGGTGGCCTCGTGGTCCCCCAGCCACAGCCGCGTGCCGATCCGGGCGCGGAACCGGGTCTGCGGGAACTGCTGCTGGAGCCGGGCCAGTTCCTCGGCCTTGAGGTGGCTGACGAACATCGTGTGCAGCGGCAGCCGGGCCGCGCGCAGCCGGTCCATCCAGCCGATGACCTCCTCGACGGCGTCCGAGCCGTCGGTGCGGTCCAGCGGCAGGTGGATGGCGAAGCCCTCCAACCGGACGTTCTCTATGGCCGAATGGAGCTGCGGCAGGTCCTGCTCGCTGATGCCGTGCCGCTTCATCGAGGACATCACCTCGATGACCACGCGGGCACCCACGAGCCCGTACACACCGTCGATCGACGACACCGACCGGATGACCCGGTCGGGCAGCGGCACCGGCTCCTCGCCGCGCCGGTACGGCGTCAGCACCAGCAGGTCACCGCCGAACCAGTCCTTGATGCGCGCGGCCTCGTACGTCGTGCCGACGGCGAGGACGTCCGAGCCCAGTCGCGTGGCCTCCTCCGCCAGGCGCTCGTGCCCGAAGCCGTAGCCGTTGCCCTTGCAGACCGGGACGAGCCCGGGGAACTGCTCCTGCACGTGCTTGTGGTGCGCCCGCCAGCGCGCGGTGTCGACGTAGAGCGTGAGCGCCATGGCCGGACCTGGGACCTTTCTGGTGGCTGCGGTGGGGCAGAGGGTGTGAACGGTGTGAAGGCTATGGAATCAAACGGCTGCGGCTCAACGGCGCGACATGTAGATGTCGAGCGCCTTGTGGAGCAGCTTGTTGAGCGGGAAGTCCCACTCGCCGAGGTACTCCGCGGCCTGACCGCCCGTGCCCACCTTGAACTGGATCAGGCCGAAGAGGTGGTCGGTCTCGTCCAGCGAGTCGGAGATGCCGCGCAGGTCGTAGACGGTGGCGCCGAGCGCGTAGGCGTCGCGCAGCATCCGCCACTGCATGGCGTTCGAGGGCCGGACCTCGCGGCCGATGTTGTCGGAGGCGCCGTAGGAGTACCAGACGTGTCCGCCGACGATCAGCATCGTCGCGGCGGAGAGGTTCACGCCGTTGTGGCGGGCGAAGTACAGCCGCATCCGGTTGGGGTCCTCGGTGTTGAGGGCCGTCCACATGCGCTGGAAGTACGACAGCGGGCGGGGCCGGAAGTGGTCTCGCACGGCCGTGATCTCGTACAGCCGCTGCCATTCGGCGAGGTCCTGGTAGCCGCCCTGGACGACCTCGACGCCGGCCTTCTCGGCCTTCTTGATGTTGCGGCGCCACAGCTGGTTGAAGTTCTTGTGGACCTCTTCCAGGGACCGGTTGGCCAGCGGCACCTGGTAGACGTAGCGGGGCTGTACGTCGCCGAAGCCGGCGCCGCCGTCCTCGCCCTGCTGCCAGCCCATGCGGCGCAGCTTGTCGGCCACCTCGAAGGCACGGGGCTCGATGAAGTCGGCCTCGACATCGCGCAGGCGCTTCACGTCCGGGTCCTGGATGCCCTGCTTGATGGAGTTGGCCTCCCAGCGCCGGATGATCACCGGCGGGCCCATCTTCACGGAGAAGGCGCCCTGCTGCTTGAGGTGGGCCAGCATCGGCTGGATCCAGTCGTCCAGATTCGGCGCGAACCAGTTGATGACCGGGCCCTCGGGAAGGTAGGCGAGGTAGCGCTTGATCTTGGGCAGCTGGCGGTAGAGGACCAGACCCACGCCGACCAGCTCGCCGGTCCGCCCGTCGAACCAGCCGAGGTTCTCCGAGCGCCACTCCGCCTTCACATCAGCCCAGGCCGGGACCTGCATGTGGCTCGCCGACGGCAGGCTCTGGATGAATGCCAGATGCTGCTCTCGGCTGATGGTCCTCAGGGTCAGGCTCATTCGGGGCGCTCCTCGGGCTGGTGTGTCCCCCTGGGTACAGGGGCTCCGGCTCTCGCGCCGAAGCCTACTGCGCCGTGCGAGCGCCCCGACCGGGCATGGGGCACCTTCGCCCCGGCCTGCGGTCCGCCGGGGCGTTCCACGATGTTCAGAGAGGGGTCGGACGGACGGCGTCCGGTGGTTCAGCCGATGAGGCCGCCGAACAGTCCGCCGTTCGCCATGCCGAGCATGAAGCCGACCCCCGAGGCACCGAGACCTACGATCAGACCGAACCGCTCCCGCGTGGTCACCGAGACCCACTGTCCGGACGCGCCGGTGAACAGGCCCACCAGGCCGGCCCAGGAGCTGAGCAGGTGCAGGCTGCCGAAGAAGCCCGTGATGAAGGCGGTGAGGCCGAGCACCAGCGTCACCGCCATCAGGGCGTCCGGGAGCGGATGGGGCTTGCCGTCGGTGGCGAAGAGGGAACCGGCGGTGTTGGGTCGCAATGCCTGTTGTGCCATGGGGCACCTCCTGCGGAAGGCGGCGCACTGTAGCGCCGTACACACCCGATGTGTACAGACTGGCGGCCTTCCCGGCCGGATTTCAACCGGAAGCACGTGTGCGGGTAGTGTGTACCGTCTGCACCGGTGTCTGCCCAGGCCTGATCGTCATCTTTCCCAGTGGCGTTGTCAGTGGTGGCCGATACCGTTGCGTACGCATCACAACCCTCCTGCCACGGAACGACCGTGGCCGCTGAGTCCAAAGGAGGTGGGTTCCACATGCGTCACTACGAGGTGATGGTCATCCTCGACCCCGATCTGGAGGAGCGCGCTGTCGCCCCCCTGATCGAGAACTTCCTCTCCGTCGTCCGTGAGGGCAACGGCAAGGTGGAGAAGGTCGACACCTGGGGCCGTCGTCGTCTGTCGTACGAGATCAAGAAGAAGCCCGAGGGCATCTACTCGGTCATCGACCTGCAGGCCGAGCCTGCGGTCGTGAAGGAGCTCGACCGCCAGATGAACCTGAACGAGTCGGTCCTCCGGACCAAGGTCCTCCGCCCCGAGACCCACTGAGCTCTCCAGCTCAGCTGATCCCGGGATTCGAGTAGCACCAAGCAGCCAGCAGCAAACCCGCCGAGAGGTTCCCCCATGGCAGGCGAGACCGTCATCACGGTCGTCGGCAACCTTGTCGATGACCCCGAGCTGCGCTTCACCCCGTCCGGTGCGGCGGTCGCGAAGTTCCGCGTCGCGTCCACTCCCCGCACCTTCGACCGCCAGACGAACGAGTGGAAGGACGGCGAGAGCCTCTTCCTGACCTGCTCGGTCTGGCGTCAGGCGGCGGAGAACGTCGCCGAGTCGCTCCAGCGAGGCATGCGCGTCATCGTGCAGGGCCGGCTGAAGCAGCGGTCCTACGAGGACCGCGAGGGCGTCAAGCGCACGGTCTACGAACTGGACGTCGAGGAAGTCGGCGCCAGCCTGCGCAACGCCACGGCCAAGGTCACCAAGACCGCCGGCCGCGGTGGCCAGGGTGGTTACGGCGGCGGTGGCGGCGGCCAGGGTGGCGGCGGCTGGGGCGGCGGCCCCGGTGGCGGCCAGCAGGGCGGCGGCGCTCCCGCCGACGACCCGTGGGCGACCGGCGCTCCCGCCGGTGGTGGCCAGCAGGGCGGCGGCGGTGGCTGGGGCGGTGGCTCCGGCGGCGGTGGCGGCTACTCGGACGAGCCCCCCTTCTAGGCCCTCGGGCCAAGGGTGGGTCGTACCCAAACTTCTTGATCACACAGGAGAAACACCATGGCGAAGCCGCCTGTGCGCAAGCCGAAGAAGAAGGTCTGCGCTTTCTGCAAGGACAAGGTCACGTACGTGGACTACAAGGACACGAACATGCTGCGGAAGTTCATTTCCGACCGCGGCAAGATCCGTGCCCGCCGCGTGACCGGCAACTGCACGCAGCACCAGCGTGACGTCGCCACGGCCGTCAAGAACAGCCGTGAGATGGCGCTGCTGCCCTACACGTCCACCGCGCGCTAAGGGAAGGGTGACCGACTAATGAAGATCATCCTCACCCACGAGGTCTCCGGCCTCGGTGCCGCCGGCGACGTCGTCGACGTCAAGGACGGCTACGCTCGCAACTACCTGATCCCGCGGAAGTTCGCTATCCGCTGGACCAAGGGTGGCGAGAAGGACGTCGAGCAGATCCGTCGCGCTCGCAAGATCCACGAGATCCAGACCATCGAGCAGGCCAACCAGGTGAAGGCCCAGCTCGAGGGCGTCAAGGTCCGCCTGGCCGTGCGTGCCGGCGACGCCGGTCGCCTCTTCGGTTCCGTCACCCAGGCCGACATCGCTTCGGCGATCAAGGCTGCCGGTGGCCCCGAGGTCGACAAGCGCCGCATCGAGGTCGGTTCGCCGATCAAGACGCTGGGCGCCCACGAGACGTCCGTGCGTCTGCACCCCGAGGTTGCCGCCAAGGTCAACCTCGAGGTCGTCGCTGCGTGATCGTTGCGCTCGGCTTGAACAGCTGAGAGAAGGGGCCGCACCTGCTGGGTGCGGCCCCTTCTTCGTCGTGTTTCACGTGAAACGGCGGTTTCACGTGAAACGGTCAACGCGTTGCGCCAGTGACGATCCAGCGGCCCGAGCGGGTACGCAGCCACAGCGTCAGCATCCGTACGGTCATCATCAGCGTCATGGCTGCCCAGAGCGCGGTGAGTCCGCCCCCGAAGACGGGGATCAGCAGTGCCACGGGGGCGAAGACCGCCAGGGTCACCAGCATGGCTCCAGCCAGGTACGGCCCGTCCCCCGCACCCATGAGTACGCCGTCGAGGACGAAGACCACTCCGCAGATCGGCTGGGAGAGCGCCACCATGAGCAGTGCGGGCAGCGCGGTGTCCTTCACCACGCCGTCGCTGGTGAACAACGGCAGGAACAGCGGCCGCGTCACGATCACCAGCAGTCCGAGGATCACCCCGACCGCCACGCCCCACTGCACCATCCGGCGACAGGCATCCCGGGCTCCCCGGGCGTCGTCCGCGCCGAGATAGCGCCCGATGATGGCCTGCCCGGCGATCGCGATGGCATCGAGGGCGAAGGCAAGCAGGCTCCACAGGGACAGGATGATCTGGTGGGCCGCGATGTCGGCGTCGCCGAGGCGGGCCGCGACGGCTGTGGCGATCATGAGGATCGCCCGCAGTGAGAGTGTCCGGATCAGCAGGGGGGCGCCGGCATGGGCGGAGGCCCGGATGCCGGATGCGTCGGGCCGCAGGGACGCTCCGTGCCGACGGGCTCCTCGGACGACCACGGTGAGGTACACCGCAGCCATCCCGCACTGTGCGATCACCGTGCCCCAGGCGGATCCGGCGATGCCGAGACCGGCGCCGTAGACGAGACCGACGTTGAGAGCGGCGTTGGCCACGAAGCCCGCGACGGCCACGTACAGAGGTGTCCTGGTGTCCTGGAGTCCGCGCAGGACACCGGTGGCGGCGAGCACGGCCAGCATGGCCGGGATGCCCAGGGCGGAGATCCGCAGATAGGTCGTCGCGTACGGGGCCGCGGTCGGCGAGGCACCGAAGAGCTCGACCAGGGAGGATGCCAGGGGCAGGACGAGGGCGATGACCGTGGCCCCCAGCAGCAGCGCGAGCCAGATGCCGTCCATGCCCTGGCGGATGGCTGCCTGGAGGTCGCCGGCGCCGACACGTCGGGCGACGGCCGCCGTGGTGGCATAGGCGAGGAAGACGAAGACGCTCACGGCCGTCGTGAGGAGGGCCGAGGCGACCCCGAGACCGGCGAGCTGGGACGTGCCGAGATGACCGACGATCGCACTGTCGGCCATGACAAAAAGGGGCTCGGCGACGAGTGCGCCGAAAGCGGGGACGGCCAAGGCGACGATCTCGCGGTCGTGCCGTCGTGGGCCGGCTCCGGGGATCGTGGAAGCCTGTGGCATGGGCACTAATCTAATCGTCCACAGGTAAGAGATGCAACTGCATAGCACCCCTTACCTCGGGTTGCGCGTCTCGTGCGTGCGCACCCCTCTTGGGGCGATCTTGGTCCGACTGGGCAACTTTTTCTTCTGCACAGCCGGTGGATCGGAAAGGTGCTGGTCAGAAGGTCTTCGTGGGTGGAATCGAGGGCTTGTTCACAGGGCTGTCCACCGCGTCGTGCACAGGTTTCGGGGAGTTCTCCACAGCATCCGGGCCGTCGTCCACATGGCCTGTGGATAACCAGATTGGCTGACGCCTCCGAGGGGCCTACCGTTGTGCGGCGCCCGCTCCTTCCGCCGGCCTCGGAAACCTCACAAAACCGACGCGGTGCAACCGGAATTGGGCCTCTCAGTTGTCAGTGCCGTGCCGTACAAAAGAGGGCACGGCGAGGTCCGCCCGGGCGGACGGGAGGAGGTGGCTCGGTGAGCATTTCCGAGCCCTTGGACGATCCGTGGGCCGACAGCGGTCCCAGCGATCGTCTGCCCGCCTCCCGCCGGAGCAGCGGTGGCGGCCGCGGCCGTGACGAGCAGCACGACCGGGGCGGCGACGGCGCTACGTGGGACGGCGGCGGTTCCTCCTTCGAGCGGGTGCCGCCGCAGGACCTCGACGCCGAGCAGTCCGTGCTCGGCGGCATGCTGCTCTCCAAGGACGCCATCGCCGACGTCGTCGAGGTCATCAAGGGCCACGACTTCTACAAACCCGCGCACGAGACGATCTACCAGGCGATCCTCGACGTCTACGCGAAGGGTGAGCCCGCCGACCCCATCACCATCGCCGCCGAGCTCACCAAACGAGGTGAGATCAACAAGATCGGCGGAGCGGCGTATCTGCACACCCTCGTCCAGACGGTGCCGACGGCGGCGAACGCCGAGTACTACGCCGAGATCGTCCATGAACGCGCGGTCCTGCGCCGCCTGGTCGAGGCCGGCACGCGCATCACGCAGATGGGATACGCGGCCGACGACGACGTCGACGAGATCGTCAACCGCGCCCAGGCCGAGATCTACGCCGTCACCGAGCAGCGCACCAGCGAGGACTACCTCCCGCTCGGCGACATCATGGAAGGCGCCCTCGACGAGATCGAGGCGATCGGCTCACGCAGCGGCGAGATGACGGGCGTACCCACGGGGTTCACCGACTTCGACTCGCTGACGAACGGTCTGCACCCAGGTCAGATGATCGTCATCGCGGCCCGTCCCGCCATGGGCAAGTCGACGCTGGCCCTCGACTTCGCACGGGCCGCCTCCATCAAGCACAACCTGCCGAGCGTCATCTTCTCGCTCGAAATGGGCCGCAACGAGATCGCGATGCGTCTGCTGTCCGCCGAGGCCCGCGTCGCCCTGCACCACATGCGCTCGGGCACGATGACCGACGAGGACTGGACACGGCTGGCCCGCCGCATGCCGGATGTGTCGGCCGCGCCGCTCTTCATCGACGACTCCCCGAACCTGTCGATGATGGAGATCCGTGCCAAGTGCCGTCGGCTCAAGCAGCGCAACGACATCCGGCTGGTCGTGATCGACTACCTCCAGCTGATGCAGTCCGGCGGCTCCAAGCGTGCCGAGAGCCGTCAGCAGGAGGTCTCGGACATGTCCCGTAACCTCAAGCTGCTCGCCAAGGAGCTGGAGATCCCGGTCATCGCGCTCTCCCAGCTCAACCGTGGCCCCGAGCAGCGCACCGACAAGAAGCCCATGGTCTCCGACCTTCGTGAGTCGGGGTCCATCGAGCAGGATGCCGACATGGTCATCCTGCTGCACCGTGAGGACGCCTACGAGAAGGAGTCCCCTCGCGCGGGCGAGGCCGACCTGATCGTCGCCAAGCACCGAAACGGCCCGACGGCCACCATCACGGTCGCCTTCCAGGGCCACTACTCGCGGTTCGTGGACATGGCGCAGACCTGATCCACCGGCGTGGTGACTGGCTCCAGTCGGCCAAATCGACTCGACGCCTGTGGGCCTCCCGGGGTGGACTGGCGGCATGACGACATCTGAGGAAGAGCTGCTGCCCGGCACGCGTCGGGCATTGCAGCACCGGATCGCCGTGGCCCAGGCCGAAGGCCGCGCACCGTCGCTGGTCGCTGCGGTGGTGCGGGGCGGGCGAGCGGTGTGGCACGGAGCGCGCACCTGTGTGGACGGCCATGGGCCGGACGAGAACGTGCAGTACAGGATCGGTTCGATCACCAAGACGTTCACCGCCGTCCTGGTTCTGCGACTGCGCGACGAAGGCGTGCTCGACCTCGGTGACCCGCTGGAGAAGCATCTGCCGGGCACCGGCGTGGGGGAGGCCACCATCGCCGAACTGCTCGCGCACACGGGCGGGCTGGCGGCCGAGTCGCCCGGGCCCTGGTGGGAGCGCACTGCCGGATCTTTGCGTCCGGAGCTGAGTGACGTCCTGGGAGAGCAGCCCCTGCTGCATCCGGCCGGTCGCCGCTTTCACTATTCGAACCCCGGCTACACGCTTCTGGGCGCACTGGTGGAGGAGGTCCGTGGCGCCCCCTGGGAGGAGGTCCTCCGCCGTGAGGTACTCGAACCCCTCGGACTGAACCGTACGACTGCCCAGCCGCAGGCACCCTGCGCGGGTGGCTGGGCGGTGCACCCTTGGGCCGACGCACTGCTGCCCGAGCCGGTGGAGGACCTCGGCCGTATGGCACCCGCCGGTCAACTGTGGTCCACCACCGGCGACTTGGCCCGCTTCGCTGCTTTCCTTGCCAAGGGCGACGACCGCGTGCTGAGCGCGGAGTCGGTAGGGGACATGCGGACGCCCGCGGCGCCGGCCGAAGCCGCGGACGTGATGGACGGTGCCACCTACGGGCTCGGGCTCCAGATCCAGCGCCGTGACGGCAGGCTGCTCACGGGGCACTCCGGCTCGTTGCCGGGCTTTCTGGCGAACCTCACCATCAGTGTGGCGGACGATGTCGCAGCCGTGGTGCTGGCCAACTGCACTTCCGGTCCCTTGCTGTCCGTGGTGGGCGCCGACCTCGTGCGCATCGTCGCCGAGGCCGAGCCAAGGATTCCCGAGCCCTGGCGACCGCTGCCCGAGGTCGACCGCTCGGTGCTGGAGCTGGCGGGACAGTGGTACTGGGGCACACATGCCTTCGCTCTGCGGGTGACGGCCGACGGGCTCATCTCCCTGGGGCCGCTGTCCGGCAACGGCCGCAGCTCGCGGTTCCGGGCCAATGGTGACGGTACCTGGACGGGGCTGGAGGGCTACTACGCCGGAGAGCTCCTGCGGCCGGTACGGCACCCGGGCGGAGCCCTCAGCCATCTCGACCTCGGGTCGTTCGTGTTCACACGCCAGCCGTACGACGAGGACGCTCCTGTCCCCGGAGGGGTCGACGCGGAGGGCTGGCGGGGGATCGGTTAACAGTCCGCGGCGGTCGGCCTGTTTCACGTGAAACAGGCCGACCCTGCCGGTGCTCAGAGCGGGAGCTTGAAACCCACGTGTGAGGGCGTGAAGCCGAGCCGCTCGTAGAAGCGATGGGCGTCGGTGCGTGTGTTGTCGGAGGTCAGCTGCACCAACTGGCAGCCCAGCCGCCTGGATTCCTCGATCGCCCACTCGATGAGCCGCGTGCCCAGGCCGCTGCCCCGTTCGTCCCCGTGGACGCGGACGCCCTCGATGATCGACCTGGTGGCCCCACGCCTCGACAGCCCTGGCATGACCGTGAGCTGAAGGGTCCCGACGACTCGGCCCTCGCGTTCCGCGACGACCAGATGCTGGTTCGGATCGGCGTCGAGCCGCTCGAACGCGGTCAGGTACGGGGCCAGGTCGTCCGGTGACTCGCGCTGTGCGCCGAGCGGGTCGTCGGCGAGCATGCCGACGATGGCAGGGATGTCGTCGGCGCCGGCGGCTCGTATCTCGAAATGATCTCCCATGGGCGCACCCTATGCGGGCACGTTCAGTGACTCCACCACGCGTACCAGCGGCGCGAGTTCGGGGCTCCCGGCCGCCTTGTCGAGTGCCTCCCGCAGAGCCGCGTCATTCGTGGGCCGCGCTTCCGCGAGCAGTTTGAGCCCGGCTTCGGTGACGTTCGTGTAGATGCCCCGGCGATCGGTGGGGCACAGGTAGCGCTCGAGCAGCCCGCGGTCTTCCAGTCGGGTGACCAGCCGCGTGGTGGCGCTCTGGCTGAGGACGACGGCGTGGGCGACCTGCTTCATCTGAAGGTGTCCTCCTTCGCCGTCGTGCTGGCGGCTGAGCACGTCCAGCAGGGAGTACTCGCGCACGCTCAGGTCGTGCCCGCTCTGCAGGGCGCGCTCGATGTGCGCCTCGATTCTCCCGTGCAGCAGGGAGAGGGCGCACCAGCCCTGCGCGAGCGCGGTGAGCGCGGGGTCCGTCGCTGTCATGTGGCGTTCTCCTCTGTCCCGGAGCGGCTGCCATTCAAGGATAGGACAGCAGCGCAATAGACCGCACTTGCATGTAGCCCGCGTGTGCAATTATTGTCGACGCTCGGAAAACGCTCATGCAATCGTCTGGGAAGGTCTGCCCCCACATGCCTCTCGCGCTACTGGCCCTCGCGATCGGGGCCTTCGGTATCGGAACCACCGAGTTCGTGATCATGGGCCTGCTGCCCGAGGTCGCGGGCGACTTCGGGGTCTCCATCCCCACCGCCGGCCTGCTCGTCACTGGTTACGCGCTCGGCGTGGTGCTGGGGGCGCCTCTGATGACCGTGCTCGGCACCAAGGTCTCCCGCAAGCGGATGCTGATGCTGCTGATGGTTCTGTTCATCGCCGGCAACCTGCTGTCCGCCGTCGCACCCGTCTTCGCGGTCATGCTGATCGGCCGTGTGGTCGCCTCCCTCGCACACGGCGCGTTCTTCGGCATCGGCTCGGTCGTCGCGGCCGACCTGGTGGCACCGGACAAGAAGGCGGGCGCCATCGCGATGATGTTCACCGGTCTCACCGTCGCCAACGTCGTCGGTGTCCCGCTGGGCACGCTCATCGGGCAGCACATCGGCTGGCGTGTCACTTTCGGTGTCGTCGCGGCCCTCGGCGTGGTCGGCCTGGCCGGCATCGCCAGGCTGGTGCCCGAGGTGCCCATGCCGGAGGGCGTGCACCTGCGCGACGAGCTGGCCGCTTTCAAGAACGCCCAGGTCCTGCTGGCCATGGCGATGACCGTGCTCGGTTTCGGCGGTGTCTTCGCGGCCGTCACCTACATCGCGCCGATGATGACCCACGTCGCCGGATTCGCCGACGGGACCGTCACCTGGCTGCTGGTGCTGTTCGGCCTCGGCATGGTCGGCGGCAACCTGATCGGCGGCAGGTTCGCCGACCGCGCGCTGATGCCCATGCTCTACATCTCGCTTGGCGCCCTGGCGGTCGTACTCGCGCTGTTCACGCTCACCGCGCACAACAAGGTCGCGGCAGCGGTGACCATCGCCCTGATCGGCGCCCTGGGCTTCGCGACCGTGCCGCCCCTCCAGAAGCGTGTCCTCGACCAGGCGCACGGCGCCCCGACGCTGGCGTCGGCCGTGAACATCGGCGCCTTCAACCTGGGCAACGCCCTCTCCGCCTGGCTCGGCGGCCTGGTGATCAGCGCAGGCCTCGGCTACACCGCCCCCAACTGGGTCGGTGCCGTCCTCGCCGCGGCTGCCCTGGTACTGGCCCTGGTCTCCGCGGCCCTCGAACGCCGCGACAGCACCCGCGGCACCTTGGCGGCCACCGGTCAGCCCGTCGACCACCGCGCAGCCGTCCATCACTGAATCACCGCGCTCCTCGAGCACGATGTCGAACACCACAAGGAGAAGCACCCCCCATGAGCACCACCACCGTCACCCCGCTGACCACACAGGACGCCGAGGCCCTCGTGCGGGCGGCCCGTGAAGCGGCCGAGGCCGCCGGAGCCACCGTGAGCGTCACCGTCCTGGACGCGGGCGGCCACCTGCTGGCCTTCCGCCGGGACGACCGGGCCGTACTGATCTCCGGTGAGACCAGCACCCGCAAGGCGTACACGGCGCTCCAGCTGGACGCCCCCACCGCCGACCTCGTCGACGCCGTCCAGCCCGGCGCTCCCTTCCACACCCTGCCCACCGCGCTCGACCGGCCCTTGCTGTTCATCGCGGGCGGCATCCCGGTCCACCGCGACGGCCGCCTGATCGGAGCGATCGGCGTCGGCGGTGGCACCCCGGAACAGGACCACGGCTTCGCTCTCACCGCGGTGAAGACGCTCGCCTGATCACGGAGCCCGTCAGAGGCGGACACCGGCCCCGCGTTTTCGCGCGGTGGCCGGTGTCCCGCGTGCAGGGGCGTCTCAGCCCGCCGCCACCGTCAGCGGAGCGAACCGGCGGGTCCAGTCCCCGGGCAGCTCTGTGACGCCGTACGTCATGACCGAGTTGAAGGCGACGGACTCCAGCCCGCGCTCCTTCACCCACGCCAGCAGCTCTTCGTGCCGTACGTCGATGTCGGTCCGCAGCGGGCGGTCCGTGTGGGCGGCGAGGGAGGCGAGCAGGGCCCGCGCCGTCTCGGTGTCCCGGGCGATCAGCGGTCCGACGACCTGCGTGTCCATATTGGGCCAGGCGCCCGCGTACCCGGTGATCCGGCCGTTCTCCTCGGCGACGCGCAACTGGTCGGCGAAGGCGGGAAGCCGCGTGATGATGTGGGTGCGGTCGGCCCCGAACACCTCCTCGTCGAGCCGGAGGATCGAGGTGAGGTCCTCGGCGGTGGCCGCACGCGTCGGGACGCCGTCCTCCCGGCCGCCCGGGATGAAGTTCCCGCGCACCATCTCCGCCCGGCCGGTGACCTTGAAACCGAGCTCCTCGTAGAGCGGGCGCCCATACGGCGTCGCGTGCAGGGTCAGGGGCGTGGTTCCCATCGCGGAGACGACGTGGCGCATCAAGCGGCGTCCGACGCCCCGGCGGGCATGCCGCCCGGCGACCAGGACCATGCCGAGGGCACCGAGAGCCGGGCGGTCCTGCGGGCCGTACTGCGTGACGACGCACGCGGCGACCAGACCACCCTCGGGATCGTCGATGCCGTACCCCCGTCCGGCGACGAGGAGGAAACCCCACTTGTGTTCCTCCCGCGGCCACCCCCGGTCTTCGGACAAGTCGGCGCAGGCGGTGAGATCGCGCAGCGTCAGACGGCGAATGGGCAGAGCGTCGAGGGATGGAGTCGGCACGCAGGTCAGGCTGTCCGACCGGTGCCCTCCGCGTCCACCTGTTTCGAGGCATACGCAGGTGCTTTTGGCCATGTCGTAGCCGTCCGCACAGCGCACGGACAGCCACGGGGTGTTTCACGTGAAACGTCGGCGAACGACGAGCATCCGGCAGACCGACGGGCCCCGCCCGGCCATCGAAGGCCGCATTTCTGGGTATGCGGCCAGACGTATCCGCTCCGGAGGGATGCTGCGGCCGCCCGCGAGGGGAAAGCGGGCACCTCCCGATTCCGGAAGTGCGCACACCGACCGAAAGTTGTTCGAGGCGAGGCACACCCATGGACGCTCCGACCACCACGTCGGCGGACAACGGCACGCCGGGCGGGGGCGGCTGGTTCACGCCGCACACCGCGCCCGCCGTGCCACCGGACAGTGATGGCCCGGAACGCCCCTCCACTGATGCTCCCGCCGCCCTGGAGCACGCGGAGCTCCCCACAGCCGTGGGCGCCTCCCAGGACGCCCTCCTCATCCGCCGCACCATGGCCGAGATCGCCCCCGTGGCCGATCAGGTCACCTCGTACTTCTACGCCCTGCTCTTCGTACGCCACCCCGAGCTGCGACCGCTGTTCCCGCCCGCGATGGACATCCAGCGGGAGCGGCTGCTGAAGGCACTGCTGACGGCGGTCGAGCACATCGACAACAGGCCCGTCCTCGTCGACTACCTGGAGAATCTCGGCCGCGGTCACCGCAAGTACGGCACCCGGCCCGAGTACTACCGCGCCCTTGGCGAGTGTCTGATCGGCGCCCTGAGCGAGTACACGCCCGCCGTCTGGAACGCGGAGACAGAGGCGGCCTGGGTGCGGGCCTACACGACGATCTCGCAGGTCATGATCGATGCGGCGGCGGCCGACGAACTGCGCTTGCCGGCCTGGTGGTACGCCGAGATCGTCGCGCACGATCTCAGGACGCCGGACGTCGCGGTCCTCACGCTCCGCCCGGACCAGCCCTACCCCTTTCTCGCCGGGCAGTACACGAGCGTGGAGACGCCCTGGTGGCCCCGCATCTGGCGGCACTACTCCTTCGCCTCCACCCCACGTAGCGACGGGCTGCTGACCATCCACGTGAAGGCCGTTCCCGGCGGCTGGGTCTCCAATGCCCTGGTGCACCGGGCACGCCCCGGGGACGTCATCCGGCTCGGTCCCGCCACCGGATCGATGACCGTCGACCACACCACCGACAGCGGTCTGCTCTGTCTCGGCGGCGGCACCGGCATAGCGCCCATCAAGGCGCTGGTCGAGGACGTCGCCGAGCGCGGCGAGCGCCGTCCCGTCGAGGTGTTCTACGGCGCCCGTACGGACCACGACCTGTACGACATCGACACCATGCTGCGGCTTCAGCAGAGCCATCCCTGGCTCTCCGTCCGTGCCGTCGTCGACCAGCGGGCACACCTCCAGCTCCCTGACGCCGTGCGCGAGCACGGCCCGTGGACCCAGTACGAGGCCTATCTCTCCGGCCCGCCCGGCATGATCCGCAGCGGTGTCGACGTGCTCAGGGACATCGGTGTCCCCGCGGAGCGGATACGCCACGACTCGGTCGAGGAGCTCGTGGTCGCCGGGAACTGAGCCTCAGCCCAGATCCGGGGCGTGCATGGCCCGTACGCCCTCGATGTTGCCGTCCAGGTAGTGCCGCAAGGACAGCGGGACGAGATGGACGGAGGCGATTCCGACCCGCGTGAAGGGCACGCGGACGATCTCGTACTCGCCGGCGGGTTCGTCCATCTCGGGGCCGTGGCGCAGCGACGGGTCCATGGACTCCAGCCGGCAGACGAAGAAGTGCTGCACCTTCACGCCGGTCGCGCCGCCGTCCTCGCCGATGTGCTCCACGGTGTCCACGAAGCAGGGCACCACATCGGTGATCTTGGCGCCGAGTTCCTCATGCACCTCGCGGTGCAGGGCGTCGACGACGGTCGTGTCACTCGGTTCGACCCCGCCACCGGGCGTGACCCAGTAGGGATCGACACCAGGCTTGGTGCGCTTGATCAGGATCAGGTCGTCACCGTCGAGGAGGACGGCACGGGCGGTGCGCTTGACCACGGGTCGGACGGTCATGGGAGAAATGTCGCCCGGTTGGTTCCACGTGAAACATCGCAAAGCGCCACCGGGCGAGCGCACGCCGTCACCGTGGTGCGCCCCCTGCTCAGCACCATTCGGCGGCCGCCCGCTGAAGCCACTCGTGTGCCCGTGCGATATGGGGCATCGCGAGCGTGCCGGTGCGTACCACCAGGAAGTATGTCCGCAGCGGGGGCACGGCCGGCTCGTGCAGCGCGACCACGTCACCGTGCTGGACGGCGGCGGTGCACAGATAGCGGGGAAGTACCGCCAACCCGGCTCCGGCGGTCGCACAGGCAAGGACGGCGCGCAGGTCGGGAACGATGACGGTGCCGGACGCGGAGGGGCGGGAGTCGAAGACGGAGGCCCAGTATCGGGACACGAAGGGCAGTGACTCGTGGACCTCGACCACGGGCAGGTTCTCCAGGGCGGCGGCCCCCTTGCGGCGCGGTTTCCCCGAGTCGATCCGTTCGGCCCAGCGAGGGGCGGCGACCAGGACGTGCTCCTCATCGCACAGCGGAGTCGCCGTGAGCAGTGCGCCGCGCGGGCGGGCCGTGCAGATGACCAGATCGTGATGCCCGGCGGCGAGCCCTTCCAGGATCTCCTCGGCGGTTCCGAAGGAGGCGCGCAGTGCGAAGCCCTGTCCGTCCTCCCCGGCGAGCTCGGTGAGGGCGGGGAGCGCACGTTCCGCGGTGAACTCGGGCGGCCCGGCGAGGTGCAGGGTGCGTAATGAGGACTCGTCGTCGAGCCCGGTCTCGGCTATCTCCACGAGCGCGTCGAGGTGCGGCGCGGCCTTGTGCGCGAGCTCGTCGCCGATGGTCGTGGGGGTCACTCCGCGGGCCTGCCGCAGGAACAGCGGGCGGCCCAGCTGTCTTTCCAGGGTGCGGATCTGGGAGGTGACGGCCGGCTGGGAGAGACCGAGAAGCGCGGCGGCGCGGGTGAAGGAGCCGGCCCGGTGCACGGTCACGAAGGTGCGCAGCAAGGCCAGATCCATGGAACGCCCTCCCCTTTCCCCTACCCTTCTCCCGCCCCCCGGACAGGTCCAACTATAAATAAGTCGATAGGTCTCTGTCGCTAGCGTGATTGGACACTGACAGAGAGTCAACTAGCCTTGTTCGCGCGGTTCTTCGCGCGCGGAACCGGGACGGTCCGAGCCACGAGGGGGGAGGTTCGGACCGTCCGCCGTACACGGCCGGATCCCATCGGGTCCGCGCCCTGCCGTCAGGCCGCCGACTCCTCCAGCGACCGGAGTACATCCGCCACCAGGTCCTCCGGGTCCTCGGCGCCGACCGACAGCCGGATGAACCCCTCCGGCACCGCGTCCCCGCCCCAGCGGCCGCGCCGTTCGGCCGTGGAGCGGATCCCACCGAAGCTGGTCGCGTCGTCCACGAACCGGAGAGCTTCGAGGAAACGGTCGGCACGCGCGCGCGTGGGCAGCGTGAAGGAGACGACACACCCGTAGCGGCGCATCTGCTGCGCGGCTACCTCGTGCGCGGGGTCCTCCGGCAGCCCCGGATAGCGCAGCCCGGTCACCTCGGGCCGTCCCCGCAGGGCCTCGGCGAGAGTCAGGGCGGTGGCGTTCTGCCGGTCCACCCGCAGCTGGAGCGTGGCCAGGGAGCGGTGGGCCAGCCAGGCCTCCATGGGCCCGGCGATCGCTCCGGCGATCTTGCGCCAACGGCGTACCGCTGCCATGGCCTCGCCGCTCAGGCCGGTGACGTATCCGAGCAGCAGGTCCCCGTGCCCGGTGAGCTGCTTGGTGCCGCTGGCCACGGAGAAGTCGGCGCCCAGCTCCAGCGGCCGCTGCCCGAGCGGCGTCGCGAGCGTGTTGTCGACGGCGACCAGGGCCCCACACGCGTGTGCCGCGCCCACGAGCCGGCGGATGTCGCAGACGTCGAGCCCGGGATTGGCCGGCGACTCGATCCACAGCAGCCTCGCCCCTTCGAGGACCTCCAGCTGTGCGTCGCCGCCGGTGGGCGCGGTGCGCACCTCGATGCCGTACGCCTCCAGCTGGGCGCGCACCAGCGGCAGCGCCTGGTAGCCGTCGCTGGGCAGCACGACAGCGTCACCGGCACGCAGCTGGGAGAACAGCACGGACGAGGTGGCGGCCATGCCGGAGGAGAAGACCAGCGTTTCCACGCCGTCCCGCCCGGGGGCCTCGAGCTCGCCGATGGCGCGCTCCAGCAGGGTCCAGGTGGGGTTCTCGTCGCGGCCGTAGGTGTACGGCCCCGTGGGATCGCCCGGCAGGTGGAAGTGGGCGGCGAACACGGGCCCGGGCAGCGTGGGCTCGTGCTTGACCGGCTCGGGCAGCCCGGCCCGCACCGCGCGCGTGCCCTCGCCGGGGCCGGAGGGTTCGTACCCGGCGCCTCCAGGGCCCTTCTCGGTGCCCGGGCCGGTGCTGCCCGCGGCCGGATCGCTCATGCCGCCCGTCCCTCCGCTTCGTGCCGTACCGCGGCGAGCAGACCGGTGCTCGCCGCCTCCACCATCTCAAGACACTCCTCGAAGCCGTCCAGGCCCCCGTAGTACGGGTCCGGTACGTCGAGGTCGTCGCCCGCGGCGGGATCATAGGAGCGCAGCAGCCGCACCTTCCGTGCGTCCTCCTCCGTGGGCGCCAGGCGGCGCAGGGCCTTGAGGTGGCCGGCGTCGAGGGCGATCACCAGGTCGAGACGGGCGAACCAGGACGCCTGGAACTGACGGGCGGTGTGGGCGCTGTCGTAGCCGTGGTCGTCCAGGACGGAGACGGTGCGCGGGTCGGCGCCGTCGCCCTGGTGCCAGCCGCCGGTGCCGGCGCTGTCGACCTCGACGAGGTCCTCCAGCCCGGTCTCCGCCACGCGCGCGCGAAAGACGGACTCGGCCATCGGGGACCGGCAGATGTTGCCGGTGCACACGAAGCAGACGCGGTAGGTCATGGCGGGCTCAGTCCTCATCGGGCAGGACGACGTGCAGGGCCCAGGAGACGATCGAGATGATCAGGCCGCCGAGCACCGCCGTCCAGAAGCCCTCCACGTGGAAGCTCAGGTCGAGCTTGTCACACACCCACGAGGTCAGCAGCAGCATCAGCGCGTTGACCACCAGGGTGAACAGGCCGAGCGTGAGGATGAACAACGGGAAGGTCAGCACCTTGACGAGCGGCTTGACCAGCCAGTTCACCAGGCCGAAGACCAGGGCGACGGCAATCAGCGTGCCGGCCTTCTTGGCGGTGTTGTCACCGGTCAGAGTGATCTTGTCGAGCAGCCATACGGCGACCGCCAGGGCGCCCGCGTTGGCGATCGTCTTGACTATGAAATTCTTCATGTGTCTGATCGTGGCAGACCTGAACGGCTGCGAGCAGTAGGGCGAGGGCGACAACAGGATGAAGGCATTCCGGCTGGACGAACTGGAGGCGGAGCGCGCCGCCAACGAGGGCGCCTACCTCCAGTTCCTGCGAGAACGGAACATGTCGGTCGGCCTGTACGCCCTCAACGCGGGCGAACACGACCCGCAGAAGCCGCACAACCAGGACGAGGTGTACGTCGTCGTCAGCGGCCGCGCCTCCCTGACGGTCGGCCTGGAGACCACCCAGGTGGCACGGGGCAGCGTGGTGTACGTACCGGCCGGGGTCGCTCACAAGTTCCACCACATCAGCGAGGACCTCAGGGTCCTGGTGGTGTTCTCTCCGCCCGAGGCGTGAAGCCGTACCCGGTGATTCCCTAGGGGAACGGTCAGGGGAGGACAAGGGGTGCGAGGCCCCCGCCGAGCCCGCTCGCGGACCTAGCATCGAGGCAGGACATCTGGAGCACGACTTCGAGAGCAGGGGACAAGGGCAATGCGAGAGATCTTCGCGGGTCTGCCGTGGTGGGTGAAGTGGGTCGCGGTGCCGGTCATCGCCCTGGTCGTGTTCGGCGGCCTGATAGCCACCGTCGTCGGGTTCGTGATCGGCCTGCTCTTCAAGGCGCTGGTCTTCGTGGCCCTGGTCGGCGGACTCATCTACATCGTGCGGAAGTTCATGGCGGGCTCCTCGTCGCGCAGCGACTGGTGAGCCGCCGCGGGAGCCGGTGACGGTAACAGAGGCCGGCCGGTTCCCTCGGGCGAGGGAAGTTTTCCCAGCGAGCGGGCCGCGGGCGGTGGCGGGCGATTAGAGTCCGTTCGCCACGGGGCCCAGCCCCGGGGACGGCACGCACCCCCACCCCGTGTTCCTCCTGCACGGGCTGCCCCCTCGCGCTTCGGGAGTGACTTCTTGGCCACGGTCGACACCGCACCCGCGGAACCGCACGCACCCCCCACCCAGCCCCCGCCACACACCGCCACACCTCCGGCCGGGCCGCCGCACACCGTGGCGATCCCAGAACAGCGGCAGTCCGCGACGCTCATCGGATCCGTGCAGCGTGCGATGCGCCTGCTGGAGACCGTCGCCGGTCACGAGTACGGAGCCCCGGCCAAGCAACTGGCCCGCGAGACCAGCCTCGCCCTCCCCACGGCGTACCACCTGCTGCGCACCCTCGTGCACGAGGGCTATCTGCGCCGGGAGAAGGGACTGTTCTTCCTCGGTGAAGCGGCCGAACGGCTGAGCAGCAGCGGAGCGAAGCAGAAACGTCGCAGCACGGTCGCCGACGCGCTCGCGCACTGCCGGGACTCCATCGGTGTGCCGGTGTACTACGCCATGTACCGCGAGGGCGAGATCGAGGTCATGTGCGTCTCCGACACCCCCGGCAACCCCGCGGTCGAGGAGTGGGCCGACTTCCGCGAGACCGGCCACGCGCACGCCATCGGTCAGTGCCTGCTGTCCCAGCTGGACGAAGAGGCCCGCCGTGACCACCTCGACCGTTACCCCGTGCAGTCCCTCACGCCGTACACGGTGCGCGACGAGCGCGCCCTGCTGCGGCGCCTCGAGCGGATCCGGCGGATGGAACCGGTGACGGAGCGGCAGGAGTACGCGCTGGGCACGGTCTGCGCGGCGATCCCGATCACCGTCGGCACCACGGCTGCCACGATGGCCATCTCCCTGCCCTCCCGCCAGGCCGACCGGCTGCTGCCCGCGGTGCAGCGGCTCCAGACGGAGGTCGGACGGCACCTGGGCTCGATCGCGATCTCTATCAGTATCTGAAAACTCACTCCTTGTGATCTCATGTGTACGTTCAGCAAGATTTCCTCAGTGTCAAAGGGGTCATTACCGGCCAGTCGGTGTCCTATGACGGGATGGGCGATGCGCGAGTCCGTACAGGCAGAAGTCATGATGAGCTTTCTCGTTTCGGAGGAGCTCTCCTTCCGCATCCCCGTGGAACTGCGGTACGAGACATGCGATCCCTATGCGGTGCGGCTGACCTTCCACCTGCCCGGTGATGCCCCGGTGACCTGGGCCTTCGGGCGTGAGCTGCTGATCGACGGGGTGGGCCGGCCGTGCGGCGACGGCGATGTGCGCATCTCGCCCGCCGGCCCCGAGGCGCTGGGCGAGGTGCTGATTAGGCTTCAGGTGGGGGCCGACCAGGCCCTGTTCCGCTCCTCGACGCCCCCGCTGGTGGCCTTCCTCGACCGTACGGACAAGCTGGTGCCGCTGGGGCAGGAGGGGGCGCTGGCCGACTTCGACGCCCACCTCGACGAGGCACTGGACCGCATCCTGGCCGAGGAACAGAGCGCTGGCTGAAGCGTTACGGCAGGGTCCGCAAGCTCCGCCTCGGCACCACGGGGAGCTTGCAGTAACGCTTCTCCGCGGGCACCGTCGACTTCTGACGTGGCCTCACCGCTTGCGGCGCCTGCCCCGTCCGCCGCGTGCCGGAGCCGACGAGCTCGCGGCGGCCGCGGCCTTGACCGCACCCGGCTCCGTTCCCGGACGATCGGCCGCGACCACCAGGGCCGCGAGAGCGGTGGTGACCGGTACGGAGGCCACCAGACCGATCGAGCCCACCAGGGTGCGCACGATCTCCTCCGCCACCAGCTCGCTGTTGGCGACCGTTCCCACGCTGCTCTGTGCGATGGAGAACAGCAGCAGCAGTGGCAGCGCGGCACCCGCATAGGCCAGCACGAGTGTGTTGACCACGGATGCGATGTGGTCGCGGCCGATACGGATGGCCGCGCGGTACAGCCCCCGCCAGCCCATTGACGGATTGGCCTCGTGCAGCTCCCACACGGCCGAGGTCTGCGTCACCGTCACATCGTCCAGGACACCGAGCGAACCGATGATGACACCGGCGAGCAGCAGACCGCTCATGTCGATCGACGGATACAGACCGTGGATCAGACCGGTGCTGTCGTCGGTGTTGCCGGTGAGGGCGGCCCAGCCTATGAACAGCTTGCCGAGGACACCGATCAGGGACAGCGAGATCAGCGTGCCGAGGACCGCCACCGACGTACGGGCCGACAGACCATGGCACATGTAGAGCGCGATCAGCATGATGGCGCTGGCGCCGACCACCGCCACGATCAGCGGGTTCGACCCCTGGAGGATCGCGGGCAGGATGAAGAAGTTGAGGATGAGGAAGCTGATGGCCAGCGCGACCAGCGCCATGACGCCACGCATCCGTCCGACGACCACGACGACGAGTGCGAAGATCCCGGCCAGCAGCGCCATCGGGAAGCGCCGGTTGACGTCGGTCACCGAGTACTGGAGGTCCTTCGGCGCCGAGGGCTCGTAGGCGGCCACGACCTTCTCGCCCTGGTGCAGTTGTCGCGGCTGGTCCGGCTGCACGATCTCCGTGAACGTACGGCCCTTGTCCTTGCCGGTGTCGACCCTGATCGTCGCCTTCTTGCAGGTGCCACTCGTCTCCTGCTGCGCTGAACCGCCCCCGGCTGTGGAGGTGTCGCCGGTCGAGGCGCCTCCGGAGGCGTTCACCGACTTGCAGCTGACCTCGACGACCTTGGCGACCGTAGCCTGCTGGGTCTGCCGGTCGAAGCCGACCCCCGTCCGCTCGTGCGGAGGGGCGCCACCGGGCCAGAGAATCACGAGACCGACCGCTACCGCCGCGGTGAACGGGATCAGAACGGCCGCGATGACCTTGCGCAGATGCTTGGAGACCGGGGCCGCGGGGCCGTGGCTGTGACTGTGGGAGTGCCCGTGTCCCCCGCTGTGCCCGTGCCCTCCGCTGTGCCCGTGCCCTCCGCCGTGTCCGTGCCCTTCACCGGCCTCGCGGCCGAGTTCTGAGCCGTCGCCAGGGCCGTGCCCGTGCGGCGGCTCAGGGGGCGGGTATGGAGACTGCTGTGTCGTGGTCACCGCCCGATCATTGCAAGAACGGGCAGGGGGCACTGTTGACCGCGCCACAAATGACGCTAGCGTGGAGGCACCTTTGCACACGCGGGAGCTCGGAGCACCGGGCTGAGAGGGCGCTGACCTCCGTCTTCGCGATGTTTCACGTGGAACACCGAGAGACGGAAACCGCTGCGTCGACCGCCGAACCTGTTACCGGGTAATGCCGGCGTAGGGAGTAGGTCTCATGACCAACAAGGACGCACGCACGCCTGCCTCCACGCAGCTCTCCAGCGACGGGGAGGCCGGGAAGTCCATCGGCTGGCACAAGGGGTATGTCGAGGGCTCGCGCCCCGACCTGCGCGTGCCGGTCCGTCAGGTGCACCTCACCAACGGGCAGTCGGTCACGCTGTACGACACCTCAGGCCCGTACACCGATCCACTCGTCGAGACCGACGTCCGCAGGGGCCTGTCGCCGCTGCGGGAGAACTGGATCATCGGCCGCGGCGACACCGAGGAGTACGCGGGCCGACCTGTCCGTCCTGAGGACGACGGGATCAAGCACACCTCGCCCCGGGGTGGCCTGCGCAACCTCGACGCGGTCTTCCCCGGACGGCCCCGCCAGCCACGCAGGGGCCGGGACGGCCAGGCGGTCACCCAGCTCGCCTATGCCCGTCGAGGTGAGATCACGCCGGAGATGGAGTTCGTGGCGCTGCGGGAGAACGTTTCTCCCGAGGTCGTCCGCGAGGAGATCGCGGCCGGCCGGGCCGTGCTGCCCGCCAACGTCAACCACCCGGAGATCGAGCCGATGATCATCGGCAAGCGGTTCCTGGTGAAGGTCAACGCCAACATCGGCAACTCGGCGGTGACGTCCTCCATCGAGGAGGAGGTCGAGAAGATGACCTGGGCGACCCGCTGGGGCGCCGACACGGTCATGGACCTGTCCACCGGCCGCAACATCCACACCACCCGCGAGTGGGTGCTGCGCAACTCCCCCGTCCCCATCGGCACGGTGCCGCTCTACCAGGCCCTGGAGAAGGTCGACGGCAAGGCCGAGGAACTGACCTGGGACATCTACAAGGACACGGTCGTCGAACAGGCCGAGCAGGGCGTGGACTACATGACCGTCCACGCCGGCGTGCGTCTGGCGTACGTACCGCTGACCGCGAACCGCAAGACCGGCATCGTCTCGCGCGGCGGCTCCATCATGGCGGCCTGGTGCCTGGCGCACCACAAGGAGTCGTTCCTGTACGAGAACTTCGAGGAACTCTGCGAGATCCTGGCCGCCTACGACGTCACGTACTCGCTGGGCGACGGGCTCCGGCCCGGCTCGATCGCGGACGCCAACGACGAGGCGCAGTTCGCGGAACTCCGAACTCTCGGGGAACTCAACGGGATCGCCAAGCGTTTCAACGTACAGACCATGATCGAGGGCCCGGGACACGTCCCGATGCACAAGATCAAGGAGAACATCGACCTTCAGCAGGAGATCTGCGATGAAGCTCCGTTCTATACGCTCGGCCCGCTGACCACGGACGTCGCGCCGGCGTACGACCACATCACCTCCGGCATCGGTGCCGCGATGATCGCCTGGTGGGGCACGGCGATGCTCTGCTACGTCACGCCCAAGGAGCACTTGGGCCTGCCCAACCGTGACGACGTCAAGACCGGCGTCATCACCTACAAGATCGCCGCCCATGCAGCCGACCTCGCCAAGGGACACCCCGGTGCCCAGGAATGGGACGACGCGCTGTCCGACGCCCGCTTCGAGTTCCGGTGGGAGGACCAGTTCAACCTCGCCCTCGACCCGGACACGGCACGGGAGTTCCACGACGAGACACTTCCGGCCGAGCCCGCCAAGACGGCCCACTTCTGTTCCATGTGCGGGCCGAAGTTCTGCAGCATGAAGATCTCACACGACATCAGGCGTGAACACGGCGGAAGTCAGACCGAGATCGAGGAGGGCATGGCCCAGAAGTCGAAGGAGTTCGCGGCAGCGGGCAACAGGGTGTACCTGCCGATCGCGGACTGACACAGGGGCGCCGCCTGTCCGGCTTGCGCCCCCGCGCGGGGGCGCAAGCCGGGGGTCATTCCGGCTGGTGCTCCGGGCCGCCGAAGTCCGGGCTCGTGTAGTCCGGGCTGCTGAAACTCGGGCGCTGGCCCGGGGTGGTGCCGTCGTCCGGGCTGCTGAAACCCGGCCGGTCGTAGCCGAGCCGGGGCATGCGCCCGGGCGGCGCCGGCGGGGTCATGCGGTGCAGTGCGCTGGTGCCGGGGGCGGCGAGTGCCTCCTGGAGAAAGGGCAGGATCCCGCGCTCCAGCAGGGCCTCGTGCCAGGCGTCCCTGGCCCGGGTCACTTCCGCGGTCGCCTCCCCGTGCGGTCCGTCCTCGAGCGAGGGGCTGTTGCGCAGGGCGGTGAGGAGCAGGCCGACGGCGGCGACCAGGATCGCGGCCGCCGTCAAGGCACCGAACACCCAGCCGGTGGTGATCATCGTCTGGGCGAAGGCCGGAGCCGGGTCCAGCATCTTCAGGATGTAGCCGACGAGGAGGAAGATCGCCGCGGCGGTGCCGGCGAGCACGGGAGCGAGGACGGCGACGATGGCGACGGCGCCCGCGCCGGCGGTCTCGGCGGCCTCGCCGAGGGAGGTGGCGAGCCCCATCGGAGCCGTGCCGGGCTCCGTGGACTCGGACAGGGGAACGGAGGACTGGGTGGGCGGCGCCGGCCGGCGCAGTTCCTCGCGGACCTTCACGTAGTGCTGGTACTCGGTCGCCGCGGCCGCCGTGATGAGTGCGGTGGCGTTGAGCGCCATGGTGCGCAGTTGTTCGGGGTTGAGCCGCTGTCCTACAGCGACCAGTTCCGGGCGGTGTGGTGCGGAGCGCAGCGCCTCATCGAGGATCCGCTCGTATTCCTGGCGGTCCTCGTTCAGCAGGTGCTGCGGAACGCTGTTCATGTGCATCCCCCGATGCTCCGTAGGGCTTGGGGCTCGCACGTCGACGAGCCGTCGGGCAGAAACGGAGGGGAGCCTGCTACGGATAAGCCGATGGTAGAGCCGTCACGGCGCGTGGTGACAGGGGGTTGCCGGAAATTGGGTGCCGGCCTGCACGAACGCCGCCGGGGGAACACCTGCCCGGCGAACGTTCAGCCACCCAGGGGAAGTTGCTGGACCAGCAGCTTTCCGGCCATGGTCACTCCGCCGTCCATCGCGATGGCCAGCCCGTCCGCGTAGACGTGGGGTCCCTCGACCACGGGGCCGGTGTCCTCGTCCTCTTCCTCGGAGCCGACCTCGCCCAGGAGGTAGGGGATGGGGCTGTGGCCGTGAACGATGCGGGTGCCGCCGTACGTATCGAGGAGGGAGCGCACTGCTTCGGCGCCGCCCTCGCGGAAGGAGAAGCGCTTGGTGAACTTGCGGAACAGGTCCCAGACCTCGTCCGCGTCGTTGCGCGTGATGGTCTCGCGGACGGTGTCGTTGACCTCTTCGATGGAGTCGCCGTAGTCGAGATAGGCGGTGGTGTCGGAGTGCACGAGCAGGTAGCCGTCGACCTCCTCGACGGCGTCCAGGCGGGCCATCCACTGCAAGTGGTGGTCCTGGAGGCGGTCCATGTCGGTCTTCTGGCCGCCGTTGAGCAGCCAGGCCGCCTGGAAGGTGGCGGTGCCGGCGCCCGAGTTGACGGGGGTGTCGCCGAACCGCTTGGCGCCGAGCAGCAGCAGCTCGTGGTTGCCCATGAGTGCCTTGCAGTAGCCGCCGGCGGCGGCGGCCTCGGCGGACAGCCGCATGACCAGGTCGATGACGCCGATGCCGTCCGGGCCGCGGTCGGTGAAGTCACCGAGGAACCACAGCCGGGCGGTGCCCGCGCACCACTGGCCGGCGGCGTCGATCAGGCCCTTCTCCTGGAGGGCGGCGATCAGCTCGTCGAGATAGCCGTGCACGTCGCCGACGACGTACAGCGGGCCTGGTCCGGTGGTGGGCTGCGCGGTCGGCGCGGGGCCCGGTTCGGGGGTCACCTGGACAGTGTCGCCCCGGTTGATGACGGGCAGGTCGCGCTCGGTGGGCGTGTACCCCTCGGGGTACGCCTCCTCGACGGTGGGGACGGTGTCACCGGGGTGGGTGCTGCGCACGTACGGACCGGTCTCGTGGACGTACGCGGGCACCCGGAAGTCGCGCAACGTCGCCGTCCGCTCCACCTCGGGTCCCTGACCGGCCCCCTGAGTCATCAGACCCCTCCACCATCGCGCCGCAGCTGCACCGCATCGGACTGCCTGGTCGCAGCGGCCCGCGGTGTCGTGGGCCCATCATAGGAATGCGGATCGCGCCGTGTGATGACCCAGGGGTGGTGAATCGGAGCAAGACGCCAGTTCACTGCGGCTTTCGCCCCGTTTGGGCCGGGGTTCGGACGGCTGTTGATTCCGGTGCCGGCCGCCTGTGGTCCCCCCTCGGGCCTCCTCGGCGCGTCTGCGGGCACTTCCCCTCCGTCACGGCGCCGGGACCGGCTGTCAGCTCCTCTCCGGCGCGCGGGGCGGGCTGATGGTCGTCCGGGGCGGCCGGCGCTGGGAGGAGGTGCGCACGATCAGCTCCGTCGGTATCACCTGCTCGACCGGGTGGTCCGACTCCACGCCCTCGATGGCGTCGATGAGGAGCTGGACCACGGCTGTGCCGATGCGGCGCGGCTTGAGGGAGAGCGTGGTGATGGGCGGCTCGGTGTTGGCGTACACGGTGGACTCGCTGCAGCAGACCAGGAGCAGGTCGTCCGGGACGCGCAGGCCGTAGCGGCGGGCGGCGGCGAGCAGGTCGGTGCCGTTCGGGTCGAACAGGCCGTAGACGGCGTCCGGCCGGTCGGGCCGGGCGAGCAGCCGGTCGGCGGCGACGGCGCCGGCGCAGGGGTCGTGCGCCGGGTAGGCCTCGTACACCGGGTCCTGGCCGACCCGCTCGCACCAGTTCAGGTACGCGGTGGTCGACAGGTGGGTGTAGGTGTCCGTGGTCGTTCCGGTGAGCAGGCCGATCCTGCGGGCCCCGGCGGCGGCGAGGTGGTCCAGGATGCCGAGGACCGCGGCCTCGTGGTCGTTGTCGACCCAGGCGGTGACCGGCAGGGCCCCGGCGGGGCGGCCGTCCGAGACGACCGGCAGGCCCTGCCGGACCAGCTCGCTGACCACGGGATCCTGGTCGGAGGGGTCGATGACGACCGTGCCGTCCAGGGCGACGTTCGACCACACGTCGTGGCGGGAGGTCGCGGGCAGGATCACCAGGGCGTAGCCGCGGGCGAGCGCGGCCGAGGTGGCCGCGCGGGCCATCTCGGCGAAGTACGCGAACTCCGTGAAGGTGAAAGGTTCATCCCCGTAGGTCGTCACGGTCAGGCCGATCAGACCGGATTTGCCGGTACGGAGTGTGCGGGCGGCGGCCGAGGGGCGGTACCCCAGCCGGTCGGCGACCTCGCGGACATGGCGGCGGGTGGCGTCCGGGAGCCGGCCCTTGCCGTTGAGGGCGTCGGAGACGGTCGTGATGGAGACCCCGGCGGCGGCGGCAACGTCTCTGATGCCCGCCCGGCCCGGCCGACTGCCTCGACGTGAGGTTTCCGCGCGGCTCACCTGGTGCTTCCCTGCTGCTGTCATGGCGAGCCGATAGTAGGGCTCATGCGGTGGGGTAGTGCGGACGCATATGCACGCGTTGACAGGCACGTTTCTGCATGGTCAGAGAGGGATAACTACCTTGGAAATAAAGGTAGTTGAACGTTCCAGGGGCAAGACGTGACGCGTCGGCGCGTATAGGCCTGCCAAGTGTCCGATGTTTCGAAGAGGTCTCAACTCACCTTCACGGGTGATGCGCGCCAGGGCGCGAGCCACCGGCGCATAGATATATGTGGGGCACGCCCCCCGATACGTGCGCCTTGGGGTGGTGATGCCCGTGATGCCGGTCTGGCGGAACGCATCGTTCAGCGAGCCGGGCCGAGCCGTACGAGGTCATCGCTCAGCTGTACGCAGAAAGGCCGAATCCTCTTAAGGTGAGGAGTATTGGAAGCCGGCGGCGCTGACGGTCCGCCGGTGGTCGCGAGGAGGACTGCGGTGAGCGAGACGAGCCCCAAGCTGCGCGCCGAGCTGGAGGGTATCCCCACCTACAAGCCGGGCAAGCCGGCCGCGGCCGGTGGACCGGTCGCGTACAAGCTGTCCTCCAACGAGAACCCCTACCCGCCGCTGCCCGGGGTGATGGAGACCGTGACGGCGGCGGCCTGCTCGTTCAACCGCTACCCGGACATGGCGTGCTCCGGCCTGGTGGAGGAGTTGTCGGACCGCTTCGGCGTGCCCGCCTCCCACCTGGCCACCGGCACCGGTTCCGTGGGTGTCGCCCAGCAGCTGATCCAGGCCACCAGCGGGCCGGGCGACGAGGTCATCTACGCCTGGCGGTCCTTCGAGGCGTACCCGATCATCACGCAGATCAGCGGGGCGCGGTCGGTGCAGGTGCCGCTCACGCCGGGCGATGTGCACGACCTGGACGCGATGGCGGACGCGATCACCGACCGGACCCGGCTGATTTTCGTCTGCAACCCCAACAACCCGACGGGCACCGTCGTGCGGCGGGCCGAGCTGGAGCGCTTCCTCGACCGGGTGCCCCACGATGTGCTGGTGGTGCTGGACGAGGCCTACCGGGAGTTCATCCGGGACCCCGAGGTGCCCGACGGCGTCGAGTTCTACCGGAGCCGGCCGAACGTCTGCGTGCTGCGGACCTTCTCCAAGGCGTACGGTCTCGCCGGGCTGCGGGTCGGCTTCGCGATCGCCCATGAGCCGGTGGCGGCGGCACTGCGGAAGACGGCGGTGCCCTTCGGCGTGAGTCAGCTGGCGCAGGAGGCGGCGATCGCCTCGCTGCGCGCGGAGGACGAGCTGCTCGGCCGGGTCGGCTCGCTGGTGTGCGAGCGCAACCGCGTTGTCGACGCGCTGCGCGCCCAGGGCTGGACCGTGCCCGAGACCCAGGCCAACTTCGTGTGGCTGCGGCTGGGGGAGCGCACGGTCCCGTTCGCGCAGGCCTGCGAGCAGCACGGTGTCGTGATCCGGCCGTTCCCGGGTGAGGGCGTGCGGGTGACGGTCGGGGAGACCGAGGCGAACGACATCTTCCTGAAGGTGGCGGAAGAGTTCCGCAAGGAGGCCTAGACGGGCCGTGGGCCGACCGGATCCTGCCTGGTGGGACCGGTCGGCCCGGCTGAAAGACCCCCCGCCTCTCCGGTGCCGAAGGGCCATGCGTCATAATGGCTTGTGAATGTGAACGCATTCACAAGCTCGTCGATGTAAGGAGGCCGGCGACGTGGAGTTGGCTTTGGCGCCGGAGACGCTGGCGCGCTGGCAGTTCGGCATCACCACCGTCTACCACTTCCTGTTCGTCCCCCTGACGATCTCGCTGGCCGCCCTCACGGCCGGGCTGCAGACGGCGTGGGTGCGCACGGAGAAGGAGAAGTACCTCAAGGCCACCAAGTTCTGGGGCAAGCTCTTCCTGATCAACATCGCGATGGGGGTCGTCACCGGCATCGTGCAGGAGTTCCAGTTCGGTATGAACTGGTCCGACTACTCGCGCTTCGTCGGCGACATCTTCGGCGCCCCGCTCGCCTTCGAGGCCCTGATCGCGTTCTTCTTCGAGTCCACCTTCATCGGCCTGTGGATCTTCGGCTGGGACAAGCTGCCCAAGAAGATCCACCTGGCCTGCATCTGGATGGTCTCGCTCGGCACGATCCTGTCGGCGTACTTCATCCTTGCGGCCAACTCGTGGATGCAGCACCCCGTCGGCTACCGGATCAACAAGGCGAAGGGCCGCGCCGAGCTCACCGACTTCTGGGCGGTGCTGACCCAGAACACCGCGCTGAGCCAGGCCTTCCACACCCTCTCCGCGGCCTTCCTGACCGGCGGCGCCTTCATGGTGGGCATCGCCGCCTACCACCTCACCCGCAAGAAGCACATCCGCGAGATGAAGACCGCACTGCGGCTCGGCCTGGTCACGGTCGTCATCGCGGGTCTGCTCACCGCGGTCAGCGGTGACGTCCTCGGCAAGGTGATGTTCAAGCAGCAGCCGATGAAGATGGCGGCCGCCGAGGCGCTGTGGGACGGCCAGAAGCCGGCGCCGTTCTCGATCTTCGCCTACGGCGATGTCGACAAGGGCCACAACACAGTGGCCATCGAGATACCGGGCCTGCTGTCCTTCCTCGCCAACGACGACTTCACCTCGTCGGTCCCCGGCATCAACGACGTCAACAAGGCCGAGCAGCAGAAGTTCGGGCCCGGTGACTACCGGCCCAACATCCCCGTCGCCTTCTGGGGCTTCCGCTGGATGATCGGCTTCGGCATGGCGTCCTTCGCCATCGGCCTGGCCGGGCTGTGGCTGACCCGCAAGAAGTTCCTGCTGCCGCAGCACCTGCGGGTCGGCGACGACGAGGTGCCGCATCTGGTCCTGCTCCCCAACAAGGCACTCGGCCCCAAGCTCACCACCTGGTACTGGCGCATCGCCATCTGGACGCTGGCCTTCCCGCTGATCGCCAACTCCTGGGGCTGGATCTTCACCGAGATGGGCCGCCAGCCGTGGGTCGTCTACGGCGTCCTCCAGACCCGCCAGGCCGTCTCCCCCGGTGTCTCCCAGGGCGAGGTCCTCACCTCGATGATCGTCTTCACCACGCTGTACGCCGTCCTCGCCGTCGTCGAGGTCAGGCTGCTCGTGAAGTACGTCAAGGCCGGGCCGCCCGAGCTCACCCAGGACGACCTCAACCCGCCCACGAAGATCGGCGGCGACACCCGTGACGCCGACAAGCCGATGGCCTTCTCGTACTAGGCCTCGGGTCAAGGGAGCTGCACTGTCATGGAACTTCACGACGTCTGGTTCGTCCTGATAGCCGTCCTGTGGACCGGCTACTTCTTCCTCGAGGGTTTCGACTTCGGGGTCGGCATCCTCACCAAGCTGCTCGCCCGTGACCGGCCCGAGCGGCGGGTGCTGATCAACACCATCGGTCCCGTCTGGGACGGCAACGAGGTGTGGCTGCTCACTGCGGGCGGCGCGACCTTCGCCGCCTTCCCCGAGTGGTACGCCACCCTGTTCTCCGGCTTCTACCTGCCGCTGCTGGTCATCCTGGTCTGTCTGATCGTCCGGGGCGTCGCCTTCGAGTACCGCGCGAAGCGGCCCGAGGAGAGCTGGCAGCGCAACTGGGAGACGGCGATCTTCTGGACCTCGCTGGTCCCGGCCTTCCTGTGGGGCGTGGCCTTCGGCAACATCGTGCGGGGCGTGAAGATCGACCAGCACTTCGAGTACACCGGGAACCTGGTGGACCTGCTGAACCCCTACGCGCTGCTCGGCGGACTCGTCACCCTGACGCTGTTCACCTTTCACGGCGCGGTGTTCACGGCCCTGAAGACCGTCGGCGACATCCGGATGCGGGCACGGAAGACCGCTCTCAGGGTCGGCCTCGTCGCCGCCGCGCTGGCGCTGGCCTTCCTGCTGTGGACGCAGGCCGACAGCGGTGACGGCAAGAGCCTGGTCGCTCTGATCGTGGCGGTCGCGGCGCTGGTCACGGCGCTCGTCGCGAATCAGGCCGGGCGCGAGGGATGGTCGTTCGCCTTGTCCGGGGTCACCATCGTGGCCGCGGTCGCGATGCTCTTCCTGTCGCTCTTCCCGAACGTCATGCCGTCCACGCTCAACGAGCACTGGAGCCTCACGGTCACCAACGCCTCGTCCAGCCCGTACACCCTGAAGATCATGACCTGGTGCGCGGCGATCGCCACCCCGATCGTGCTGCTGTACCAGGGATGGACGTACTGGGTGTTCCGGAAGCGGATCGGGACCCAGCACATCGCCGAAGCCGCGCACTGAGGTGTGTTTCACGTGAAACCGATCGATCCGCGTCTCCTCCGGTACGCCCGTGCCACCCGGCTGTTCCTGGTGGCGGTCGTCGGCCTGGGCGCCATCGGGGCGGGGCTGGTCATCGCCCAGGCCATGCTCATCGCCGAGGTGGTCGTCGGTGCTTTCCAGCACGGTCGGCCGGCCGCCGAAGTGAGCACTCCCCTGCTGCTGTTGGCGGCCGTGGCGGTCGGCCGCGCCCTGGTCTCCTGGCTGACCGAGCTGGCCGCGCACCGGGCCAGTGCGGCGGTGAAGTCGGAACTGCGCGGGCGGCTCCTGGAACGGGCGGCGGCGCTCGGTCCCGGCTGGCTGAGCGGGCAGCGGACCGGTTCGCTGGTCACGCTGGCCACCCGGGGCGTCGACGCGCTGGACGACTACTTCTCGCGCTACCTGCCGCAGTTGGGGCTCGCCGTGGTCGTACCGGTCGCGGTGCTGGCGCGGATCGTCACCGAGGACTGGGTGTCGGCGGCCATCATCGTCGGCACGCTGCCGCTCATCCCGCTCTTCATGGTGCTGATCGGCTGGGCCACCCAGTCCCGCATGGACCGCCAGTGGCGGCTGCTGTCCCGGCTATCAGGGCACTTCCTGGACGTCGTGGCCGGGCTGCCCACGCTGAAGGTGTTCGGGCGGGCCAAGGCGCAGGCCGATTCCATCCGGCGCATCACCGGCGAGTACCGGCAGGCGACCATGCGGACCCTGCGGATCGCCTTCATCTCCTCCTTCGCGCTGGAACTGCTCGCCACGCTGTCGGTCGCGCTGGTCGCCGTGACGATCGGCATGCGCCTGGTCCACGGCGACCTGGACCTCTACACCGGCCTGGTCATCCTGGTGCTGGCGCCGGAGGCGTATCTGCCGCTGCGCCAGGTCGGCGCCCAGTACCACGCGGCGGCGGAGGGGCTCGCGGCGGCGGAGGACATCTTCGCCGTGCTGGAGACGCCCGTTCCGGCGACCGGGACCGGTGCGGTGCCGTCGGGTGCCGGGTCATCGGGTGCCGGGTCATCGGGTGCTGGGTCGTCGGGTGCGACGGGCCTCGAGGTGGCCTTCGAGGGGGTGACCGTCCGCTATCCCGGGCGCTCCGGGGACGCGGTGACGGATGTGTCCTTCACGGTCGAACCCGGGGAGACCGTGGCGCTGGTCGGGCCCAGCGGCGCGGGCAAGTCGACGCTGCTGAACGTGCTGCTGGGGTTCGTGCGGCCCGATGCGGGCCGGGTGCGGATCGGGGGAGCCGATCTGGCCGGCCTCGATCCCGTGCAGTGGCGGTCGCGGGTCGCGTGGGTGCCGCAGCGGCCTCACCTGTACGCCGGGACGATCGCGGAGAACGTACGGCTGGCCCGCCCCGACGCGGACGACGACGCGGTACGCCGGGCGCTGCGGGACGCGGGGGCGCTGGAGTTCGTGGACGCGCTGCCCGAAGGCGTCGAGACGTTGCTCGGCGAGGACGGGGCCGGGCTGTCCGCCGGCCAGCGCCAGCGGCTCGCGCTGGCCCGGGCCTTCCTCGCCGACCGGCCCGTGCTGCTGCTGGACGAGCCGACGGCCGCGCTGGACGGCGCGACGGAGGCCGACGTGGTGGCGGCGGTCCGGCGACTGGCCGTGGGGCGGACCGTGCTGCTGGTGGTGCACCGGCCGGCGCTGCTGGAGATGGCGGACCGGGTGGTGCGGCTGGCGGAGGCCGAGGCACCCACGCCGTCGGCCCCCCGGTCGCGGACGTCCACGGCCACTGCTACGGGACAGGCGCCGAACGGCACCCTCGCGGAGATCGAGCCGGAGACGGACCTCGCGGTGTCCTCGGGGGGCATCCTCGGCCGCGTCCGTGCCCTCGCCGGCCCCCGCCGCGCACGGCTCGCGCTGGCGCTCGTGCTCGGATCGCTGGCGTCCGGCAGCGCCGTGGGGCTGATGGCGACCTCCGGGTGGCTCATCTCCCGGGCCTCGCAGCAGCCGCCCGTGCTGTACCTGATGGTGGCCGTGACGGCGACGCGGGCCTTCGGGATCGGGCGGGCGGTGTTCCGGTACGCGGAGCGGCTGGTGTCGCACGACGCCGTGCTGCGGATGCTGGCCGACGCCCGGGTCGCCGTGTACCGGCGGCTGGAGCGGCTGGCCCCCGCCGGGCTGCGGCGGACCCGGCGGGGCGACCTGCTGACCCGGCTGGTCGCCGACGTGGACGCGTTGCAGGACTACTGGCTGCGCTGGCTGCTGCCCGCCGGTGTCGCGGTGGCCGTCTCCGCCGCCTCCGTCGGCTTCACCGCGTGGCTGCTCCCCGAAGCCGGGGCGGCGCTCGCGGCGGGGCTGCTGGCCGCCGGGGCCGGGGTGCCGCTGCTGACCGGTGCCGTGGCCCGGCGCGCCGAGCGGCGGCTGGCACCCGCCCGGGGAGTGCTCGCGACCCGGGTGACCGACCTGCTGACCGGCACCGGCGAGCTGACCGTCGCCGGTGCTCTGCCCGCCCGTACGGAGGAGGCGCGGCGCGCGGACGGCACCCTCACCCGAATCGCGCGGCGCGCCGCCGTCGCCACCGCGCTCGGGGACGGGCTCACCGCGCTGTGCTCCGGCCTGACCGTCGCCGCCACCGCCCTGCTGGGCGCCCAGGCGGTCGCCGGGGGCCGGCTGAGCGGCGTGGCGATGGCGGTGGTCGTCCTCACCCCTCTGGCCGCCTTCGAGGCCGTACTGGGCATGCCGCTCGCCGTGCGGTACCGGCAGCGGGTGCGCCGGAGCGCGGAGCGCGTGTACGAGGTGCTGGACGCGCCCGAGCCCGTACGGGAACCGGAACGACCCCTGAAGGCGCCCGCGTCGCCGTTCCCGGTCGTCCTCGACGGGCTGACAGCCCGCTACCCGGGAGCGGACCGGGACGCCCTTGCGGGGCTGGACCTGACGCTCGCCGAGGGGCGGCGCGTGGCCGTCGTCGGACCGTCCGGAGCCGGCAAGACGACCCTCGCCCAGGTGCTGCTGAGGTTCCTCGATCCGCGGGCGGGCTCCTGGACGCTGGCGGGTGTCGACGCCCGCGCGCTCGACGGCGACGACGTGCGGCGGCTGGTCGGGCTGTGCGCGCAGGACGCGCACCTCTTCGACAGCTCCGTGCGCGAGAACCTGCTGCTGGCGAGGAAGGACGCCACCGAGGCGGAGCTGCGGGACGTGCTCGGGCGGGCCCGGCTGCTCGACTGGGTGGACGGGCTGCCCCACGGGCTCGACACGCTGGTCGGCGAGCACGGGGCGCGGCTGTCGGGCGGTCAGCGGCAGCGGCTGGCGCTGGCCCGTGCGCTGCTGGCCGACTTCCCCGTGCTGGTGCTCGACGAGCCGGCCGAACACCTGGACCTGCCGACGGCCGACGCGCTGACCGCCGATCTGCTGGCCGCCACCGAGGGCCGTACGACACTGCTCATCACGCACCGGCTGGCCGGGCTGGAGGCGGTGGACGAGGTGGTCGTGCTGGACGGGGGGCGCGTGGTGCAGCGAGGGACGTACGCCGAGCTGGCCGCTGTGGACGGTCCGCTGCGCGGGATGGCTCAGCGGGAGGCGGCGGCGCAAGCGCCGGCGAAAGCACCGGCCGGCGCCCGCTGACGAACCCGGTGTCCTGGGCCGTTACAGCCGTTCCGCCAGCAGCCGCTCGATGACGACGGCGACCCCGTCCTCGTTGTTGGCCACCGTCCGTCCCGAGGCGGCGGCCACCACGGCCGGGTGGGCGTTGCCCATGGCGTAGGACCGGCCCGCCCAGGTCAGCATCTCCACGTCGTTGGGCATGTCCCCGAAGGCGACGACCTCCTCGTGCGAGATCCCGCGCTCGGCGCAGCACAGGGCGAGCGTGCTGGCCTTGGAGACACCGGGGCCGCTGATCTCCAGCAGGGCGCTGGGGCTGGAGCGGGTGACGGTGGCCCGGTCGCCGATGGCGAGGCGGGCGAGGGTGAGGAAGGCGTCGGGGTCCAGCGTGGGGTGGTAGGCCAGGATCTTCAGGACGGGCTCGTCGGGGGCCGCGCCTCCGGGGGCCAGCAGGTCCTCGGCGGGCGCGAGGTCGTCCGGTATCTCCATGTGGAGCTTCGGGTAGTCCGGCTCCTGGTGGAAGCCGTACGTCTGCTCGATCGCGTACACCGTGCCCGGGGCCGCGTCGCGCAGCAGACGTACCGCGTCGAGCGCGTTGGGCCTGGCCAGCTCGCGCACCTTCACGAACTGGTGGGTGCCGGGGCCGCCGTGCAGATCGACCACGGCGGCGCCGTTGCCGCAGATCGCCAGGCCGTGGCCGTGGACGTGCTCGCTGACGACGTCCATCCAGCGGGCGGGGCGGCCGGTGACGAAGAAGACCTCGATCCCGGCCTCCTCGGCGGCGGCCAGCGCGGCGACCGTGCGGGGGGAGACCGACTTGTCGTCGCGCAGCAGGGTGCCGTCGAGATCGGTGGCGATCAGCCGCGGCGGGACGGCGCGGGGCGGGGTCTCTGGCTGTCGAGTCGCTGAGGTCACCGCGCCATTCTCGCGCATATGCCCGCACGGCCGTGCGGGACCTCGCACAGATGAGTCACAGTCGGTTCACGGACCGCACTCGGCCGAGGTCAGCGCAGCTGTGCCGGGGCCTCCATGGCGATCTGCTCGAAGACCTTCTCGTCGGCGGCGAAGACGGAGTCGGGGATGGGCCAGTGGATCACGATCTCGGTGAAGCCCAGCTCCTGGTGCCGGCCCGCGAAGTCCACGAAGGCGTCCAGGGACTGAAGGGGGCGGCCGCGGTCCGGGGTGAAGCCGGTGAGCAGGATCTTCTCCAGGCCGGCCGGGTCCCGGCCGATCGCGGCGCAGGCGTCGGCCAGTTTCCCGGCCTGCCCGCGCAGGGCCTCGACCGACTGCTCGGGCGTGCCGTTCTCGTACAGCCTGGGGTCGCCGGTGGTCACCCACGCCTGGCCGTGCCGTGCGGCGAGCCTCAGGCCGCGCGGGCCGGTGGCGGCCACGGCGAAGGGCAGCCGGGGGCGCTGGACGCAGCCGGGTATGTTGCGGGCCTCGTGCGCCGAGTAGAAGTCGCCCTCGTACGACACCCCGGCCGGGCCGTCCTCGGTCAGCAGCCGGTCCAGCAGCGGGACGAACTCGGCGAGCCGGTCGGCCCGCTCGCGCGGGGTCCAGGGGTCCTGCCCGAGCGCGGTGGCGTCGAAGCCGGTGCCGCCCGCGCCGATGCCGAGGGTGACCCGGCCGCCGGAGATGTCGTCGAGGGAGATCAGCTCCTTGGCCAGCGTCACCGGGTGCCGGAAGTTCGGCGAGGTCACCAGCGTGCCCAGCCGGAGCCGGTCAGTGAGGGACGCGGCGGCGGTCAGTGTCGGTATCGCACCGAACCAGGGGCCGTCGCGGAAGCTGCGCCAGGACAGGTGGTCGTAGGTGTACCCCGTGTGGAAGCCCAGCTGCTCGGCCCGCATCCAGGCCGAACGGCCGCCCTCGCTCCAGCGGCGGTACGGAAGGATCACGGTGCTCAGACGCAGACTCATGAGCTCGAGCCTAAGGGCCGGAGCCTGTTCCACGTGAAACGGTCACCGCACGCGGCTGCTCAGCCACGGAGTGAGGCTGAGCAGCGGCATGTACTCCTTGTGCGTACGGTCACCGGGGAGCGGGACGACCAGGAGGTAGCCCGGCGGGAAGCGGCGCGCCTTGACGTACGCCAGGTCGCCGAAGACGGAGCGGAGGAAGGCGGGCACGTCCTCGCGTGGGATGTCGGGGCACTCGACGCCCTCGACGGCGATCAGTGCGTCGTCCTCGGGATACAGCCGCACGGTCACCCTGGGAGCACCGCCGAACTCGACGAAGGCCTCGTGCGGGAGCGAGCCGTCGGGGTCGGTGGTGACACCGACACCCGCCGCGGTGCGGCGCGAGGTCTGGTCGGCGCCGATGTCATGCGTGACCTTCATCTCACGTGCGTACTCGTCGGCGATCGCCCGGCAGGCGGCGACGGCGGCTTCCGTCGTCGGGAGGTGGTGGTCCATATGACTGATCATGCCGGACAGGGGTCAGTGCGACCCGGGAAACCGCAGGTACTGCGGCGGGACAGCCTTCGTCAGCCACACTCCGTTCGCGCTGACGTGGAAGACGTGGCCGTCGCGGTGCATGGCGGCCGCGTCGACGGGGAGGACGACGGGCCGGCCGCGGCGGGCGCCGACCCGCTCGGCCGTCGCGCGGTCGGCCGACAGATGCACGTCGTGCCGGTCCATGGGCCGCAGGCCCTCGGTGCGGATCGCGTCCAGGTTGCGGGCCACGGTGCCGTGGTAGAGGTACGCCGGCGGTGTCGCCGGGGGCAGCCCGAGGTCGACGTCGACGCTGTGGCCCTGGCTGGCGCGGATCCGGGTGTCTTCGACCGCGAACCGCTTCTTGTCGTTGACGGCCACCACGTGGTCGAGTTCCTCGCGCGTGAACCGGAACCCGTGCGCGGTGGCCGCGGCGATCAGCGTGTCGATCTCGACCCAGCCACTCGCGTCGAGCGTGAGGCCGATCCGCTCGGGCTGGTGGCGCAGGTGCTTCGAGAGGTACTTCGACACCTTCACGATGCGTCTTTCGTCCATCCCCTCAGCATGGCGGGAGAGACGTGAATCACGCATTTGGTTTTGCCGTCGAGGTTTGGTCCACAAGCAAGTGCGTTTATCCACAGGCCAGTTGCTGAGCCTGTGGACAACTAGCGGTTCTTCCAGGGGAGTTCGCCCTGATCACAAGCGCGGCTCCACCCGGGCGAGCGCCCGCAGCGCCCCGGGCAGGAAGCGGGACACCAGGTGCATGGCACGGGCCTCCGGGGTCACCGGAACCAGGGGCCTGTTGCGGGCCACCGCGTCCAGGACGGCGTCGGCGACCTTCTCCGGCGGGAAGTTGCGCAGGCCGTACAGGCGGGCGGTCCGCTTCCGGCGCCGGCTCTGCTCCTCGGCGTCCACGCCCGCGAAGACGGCCGTCGACGTGATGTTCGTGTTGACGAAGCCGGGGCAGACCGCCGTCACACCGATGCCCTGGCCGGCCAGCTCCGCCCGCAGGCACTCGCTCAGCATGAGCACCGCCGCCTTGGACGTGCTGTAGGCGGGCAGCGCCCGGGACGGCTGGTACGCAGCCGCCGAGGCGATGTTGACGATGTGGCCGCCCTGCCCGCGCTCGGCCATCCGCGCGCCGAAGAGGCGGCAGCCGTGGATGACGCCCCACAGGTTCACGTCCAGGACCTTGCGCCAGTCCTCCGTCGTCGTGGCGAAGAAGGAGCCGGACAGGCCGATGCCCGCGTTGTTGACCAGCACGTCGACCACGCCGTGCTCGGCGGCGACCCGCTCGGCCAGTTTCTCCATGGCCTGCTCGTCGCAGACGTCGACCGGTTCCGCCCAGGCTTCCGGCGCGCCGTGCAGCCGGGACAGTTCCGCGGTACGGGCGGCGGACTCCGCGTCCCGGTCGACGGCCAGCACGCGCGCGCCGGCCTCCGCGAACGCGAGCGCCGTGGCCCGCCCGATGCCGCTGCCCGCGCCGGTCACCAGGACCAGCTGACCGGCGAAGCGGTCGGCGTGGCGGCCGGTCGGCCTCGGCGCGGGGCGGCCGTCCTCGACGCCCGAGACGAACTCCCCGATCCAGGCGGCCAGCTGGTCGGGCCGGGTGCGGGGAATCCAGTGCCCGGCCGGGAGCGTGCGGCGGGTCAGCCGCGGAACCCACTGCTCCAGGTCGTCGTACAACCGCTCCGACAGGAACACGTCCTCCAGGGGCGTGACGAGCTGCACGGGTGCGTGCGCGTACGCGTCCGGGCGGGGCCTGCGCAGCCGGAACCGTACGTTGTCCCGGTACAGCCAGGCGCCGTGCGCCGCGTCCACGGGCAGGGACCCGGTGGGATAGTCGTCACCGGGGAGCTTCTCCACCCGTCGCAGGACCTTCGGCCACTGCTTGGCCAGCGGGCCGCGCCAGGCCAGCTCGGGCAGGGCCGGGGTGTGCAGCAGGTACACGTACCAGGACCGGGCGCCCTGGCCGAGGACCTGGCCCACGCGGCGGGGCGTCGGGCGCTTCACGCGCGCGTTGATCCAGTGCCCGAAGTGGTCCAGGGACGGCCCGGACATCGAGGTGAAGGACGCGATCCGGCCCTTGGTGCGCTCCACCGTGACGAACTCCCAGGACTGCACCGAGCCCCAGTCGTGCCCGACGAGGTGCACCGGCCGGTCCGGGCTGACCGCGTCGGCCACCGCCAGGAAGTCGTCCGTGAGCTTGGCCAGGGTGAAGCCGCCGCGCAGCGGTCGCGGCGCCGTGGAGCGGCCGTGGCCCCGGACGTCGTACAACACGACGTGGAAGCGGTCGGCGAGGCGGACCGCGACCTCGGACCAGACCTCCTTGCTGTCCGGATAGCCGTGCACCAGGACGACCGTCGGCCGTTCCGGGTCCCCGAGCTCCACCACGCACAGCTCGACCCCGCCCGTGCGCACCCGGCGCTCCCGCGCGCCCTCCAGCGTCGTCACTTCGCCTCCGCCCGCCGTCGGCTCTGGCCGCGCAGCCTGCCCGCGACCCCGGTTTCACGCGACTGTTCCAGTTGTTAGACCAAGCGTCAACAGTGCGGTCGGCCGTGCGACTTCAGGGTTACCCCTAAGGCCCCGTACGACTGGAGTCTGATGCCAAGACTGCTCTCCGGTCTGACGTCCGGCGTGGCCCCCGTCACTACCTTCTTGGATGTGACTGTGATCGCGACCGAAAGCCTGAGCAAGCGGTTCCCCCGGGTGACCGCGCTTGACCGGCTCTCCGTGGACGTGGGACCCGGTGTGACGGGGCTCGTGGGTGCCAACGGAGCCGGCAAGTCCACACTGATCAAGATCCTGCTGGGTCTGTCCCCCGCCACGGAGGGCCACGCCGAGGTGCTCGGCCTCGACGTCGCCACCAAGGGCGCCACCATCCGCGAGCGGGTCGGCTACATGCCGGAGCACGACTGCCTGCCGCCCGACGTCTCGGCCACCGAGTTCGTCGTGCACATGGCCCGCATGTCCGGCCTGCCGCCGGCCGCCGCCCGCGAGCGCACCGCCGACACCCTGCGCCACGTCGGCCTGTACGAGGAGCGCTACCGCCCCATCGGCGGCTACTCGACCGGCATGAAGCAGCGCGTGAAGCTCGCCCAGGCCCTGGTGCACGACCCCCAGCTGGTCTTCCTCGACGAGCCGACCAACGGCCTCGACCCGGTCGGCCGTGACGAGATGCTCGGCCTCATCCGCCGCATCCACACCGACTTCGGCATCTCGGTCCTGGTCACCTCGCACCTCCTGGGCGAACTCGAGCGCACCTGCGACCACGTCGTCGTCATCGACGGCGGCAAGCTGCTGCGCTCCAGCTCCACCACCGACTTCACCCAGACCACGACCACCCTCGCGATCGAGGTCACCGACAGCGACACCCACTCCGACGGCACCCGCGCGGTCCGCGAGGCGCTCCACGCGCGCGGGGTGGACACCCACGCCGAGGGCGCCGGCCTGCCCGGCGCCGGACACATCCTGCTGCTGACCGCCTCCGGCGAGGAGACGTACGACCTCGTACGCGACACCGTCGCCGAGCTCGGACTCGGCCTGGTGCGCATGGAACAGCGACGGCACCACATCTCCGAGGTGTTCACCAGCAGCGACGAGCAGCGGAAGGAGGCCGTCGGCCATGGCGGTTGAGCATCCCCCGGCAGCGCCTTCGACACCGGGCGACCAGACCCGTATCCACAACATCGGCTACCGCAGCTACGACGGCCCCCGCCTGGGCCGCGGCTACGCCCGCCGCTCTTTGTACTCGCAGTCCCTGCGCGGCGCCTACGGCCTCGGCCGCTCGGCGAAGTCCAAGGTGCTGCCGATGCTGCTGTTCGCGGTGATGTGCGTGCCCGCGGCCATCATGGTGGCCGTGGCCGTCGCCACCAAGGCGCACGAGCTGCCGCTGTCCTACACCCGCTACGCGATCGTCATGCAGGCCGTGATCAGCCTGTACGTCGCCTCCCAGGCACCCCAGTCCGTCTCGCGCGACCTGCGCTTCAAGACCGTACCGCTGTACTTCTCGCGGCCCATCGAGACCGCCGACTACGTACAGGCGAAGTTCGCGGCGCTCGCCTCGGCGATGTTCATCCTCACCGGCGCCCCGCTGCTCGTGATGTACATCGGCTCGCTGCTGGCCAAGATGGGCTTCGCCCACCAGACCAAGGAATTCGCCCAGGGACTGGTCGCCGTGGCCCTGCTCTCGCTGCTCTTCGCCGGCATCGGCCTGGTCATCGCCGCCGTCACCCCGCGCCGCGGCTTCGGCATCGCCGCCGTGATCGCCGTGATGACCATCTCCTACGGCGCCGTCACCACGCTCCAGGCCATCGCCTACAACCAGGGGGGCAGCAGCAGCGCCGTCCCGTGGATCGGCCTGTTCTCACCGGTCACCCTGATCGACGGGGTGCAGTCCGCCTTCCTCGGCGGCACCTCGGCCTCCCCCGGCGGAGTGGGCCCGTCCAGCGGACAGGGCGTCGTGTACGTCCTCGTCACCCTGGCCCTGATCGCCGCCGCCTACGGCCTCCTGATGCGCCGCTACAAGAAGGTGGGCCTCTGATGACCACGCTCTCCATCGACCACGTCTCCCGCTGGTTCGGCAACGTGGTCGCCGTCAACGACATCACCATGACCATCGGCCCCGGCGTCACCGGCCTGCTCGGCCCCAACGGCGCCGGAAAGTCCACCCTGATCAACATGATGGGCGGCTTCCTCGCCCCCTCCACCGGCACCGTCACCCTCGACGGGCAGCCGGTGTGGCGCAACGAGGAGATCTACAAGCACATCGGCATCGTCCCCGAGCGCGAGGCGATGTACGACTTCCTCACCGGCCGCGAGTTCGTCGTCGCCAACGCCGAACTGCACGGCCTGGGGGACAGGGCCGCCCAGCGCGCCCTGGCCACGGTCGAGATGGAGTACGCGCAGGACCGGAAGATCTCCACCTACTCCAAGGGCATGCGGCAGCGCGTGAAGATGGCCTCCGCGCTGGTCCACGACCCGTCCCTGCTCCTGCTGGACGAGCCCTTCAACGGCATGGACCCGCGCCAGCGCATGCAGCTGATGGACCTGCTGCGCCGGATGGGCGACGAGGGCCGCACGGTGCTGTTCTCCTCCCACATCCTCGAAGAGGTCGAGCAGCTCGCCTGGCACATCGAGGTCGTCGTCGCCGGACGGCACGCGGCCAGCGGCGACTTCCGCAAGATCCGCCGCCTGATGACCGACCGCCCCCACCGCTACCTGGTCCGCTCCAGCGACGACCGCGCCCTCGCGGCCGCGCTGATCGCCGACCCGTCGACCTCCGGCATCGAGGTCGACCTCACCGAGGGCGCGCTGCGCATCCAGGCCGTCGACTTCGGCCGCTTCACCACCCTGCTGCCGAAGGTCGCCAGGGACCACGGCATCCGGCTGCTCACGGTCTCGCCGTCCGACGAGTCCCTCGAGTCCGTCTTCTCGTACCTGGTCGCGGCGTAGGAGGCCCACGATGTACGACCCCACAGTCGCCCGGCTCACCTACCGGGCCCTGCTCGGCCGGCGCCGGGCCCTCATCCTGGGCGCCCTGCCCCTGCTGCTCATCGTGATCTCCGTGGCCGTACGCGCGCTGACCGGAGCCGACGACCAGACGGCCGCCGACGTCCTCGGCGGCTTCGCGCTCGCCACGATGGTGCCGATCATCGGTGTCATCGCCGGCACGGGAGCGATCGGACCGGAGATCGACGACGGCTCGGTGGTGTACCTGCTGTCCAAGCCGCTGAAGCGCCCGACGATCATCCTCACCAAGCTGATCGTGGCGATCGCCGTGACCATGGTGTTCTCCGCGGTGCCGACGATGATCGCGGGCCTGATCCTGAACGGCAACGGCCAGCAGATCGCCGTCGCCTACACGGTGGCCGCGCTGGTCGCCTCGATCGCCTACGCGGCGCTCTTCCTGCTGCTCGGCACGGTGTCCCGGCACGCCGTCGTGTTCGGGCTCGTCTACGCCCTCGTCTGGGAGGCCCTGTTCGGCTCCCTGGTGCCCGGCGCGCGCACGCTGAGCGTCCAGCAGTGGTCGCTGGCCGTCGCCCACAAGGTCGCCGGCGGGGACCTGGTCACCTCGGACGTCTCACTGGCCACGGCTTCGGTGCTGCTGGTCGCGGTCACCGTGCTGGCCACCTGGTACGCCGGCCAGAAGCTGCGGTCGCTGACGCTGGCGGGCGAGGAGTAGGCGGGCGAGGAGCAGGCGCGGACGGCGTCCTGACGGGGACTTCACCTCCGTCCGCGCACACTGGACAAAGCGGATGAACGGCTGGGAGGACGGGGATGGCAGAGGAGACACCGGAGAGCGGCGTCTGGGACGAGCTCGTCCTGGACGAGGACTTCGTACGGGCCGCCGAGACCTCCGAGCCGTCCGCCCGCGCCCGGATGCTCGCCGCCCGCTGGCGCGCCGGGTCACCGGAGCCGCAGCCCTGGCGATCGGACGAGCCGCCGGCCGGGTGGTTCTTCAGCAAGGCGCGCCGTCGCAGGTGGCGGCGCCGGTAGTGGCCCGTAAATAAGTGGCGTCCAACTCGGTGTACCGGCACAGTGGTTGTGTCCACACCGCCGGTCGGGGAACCGGCGCCACGTTCTGGGAGAGGAGCCGGGCGATGTCCATGCACGACAGTACGTCCGGATCCCGACAGGGCAGCCCGCGGCGGGCTCCGGTGTAGTTACCCCACCGTGGAGCCCGTCCCGCACGGGGCGCTGCCCGGGGCGGTCGCTTCGAGCACGCGATGTCGCTCTCGCGTGGACCGCCCACCCGGAGGATTGGCCGAGTGGTAAGGCACAGGCTTGCTAAGCCTAGGTCGGGCCTGAAAAGCCCGCGCACGTTCGATCCGTGCATCCTCCGCACAGGCGAGGCCGGGACCTCAGCCGAGCAATCGTTCCAGCACCACCGCGATGCCGTCCTCCTCGTTGGAGGAGGTCACCTCGTCCGCGACCGCCTTGAGCTCCTCGTGGGCGTTGGCCATGGCCACGCCCCGGGACGCCCAGGCGAACATCGGGATGTCGTTGGGCATGTCGCCGAAGGCCAGCGTGTCGGCGGCCTTCAGGCCCAGACGGCGGGCCGCCAGCGACAGGCCCGTGGCCTTGGACAGACCCAGCGGCAGCAGCTCCACGATGCCCTCGCCCGCCATCGCGACGGAGACGAAGCCGCCCGCGGCCTGCTGGGCCGCCTCGGCCAGCTCGTCGTCCGACAGGCCGGGATGCTGGATGTAGATCTTGTTCAGCGGGGCGCTCCAGAGGTCCGACGCGTCCGTGAACGGAACCGAGGGCAGCGTGCCCGTGACCGAGTAACCCGGGCCCACCAGCACGTCCCCGTCCAGTCCGTCGCGGCTCGCCGCCAGGTACAGCGGGCCCACCGCGGCCTCGATCTTGGCCAGCGCCACCCCTGCCAGCTGCCGGTCCAGGGTTACGGAGGTCAGCAGGCGGTGTTCGCCGGCGTGGTAGACCTGCGCGCCCTGGCCGCAGACGGCGAGGCCGTCGTAGCCGAGGTCGTCGAGGATGTGCCGGGTCCACGGGACCGCGCGGCCCGTGACGACGATGTGCGCGGCGCCCGCCGCGGTGGCCGCGGCGAGCGCCTCACGCGTGCGCTCGGAGACCGACTCGTCGGAGCGCAGGAGCGTCCCGTCGAGGTCGGTGGCGATGAGCCGGTAGGGGAAGCTGTCGGTCACTTGGCGACCGGCTCCAGGACCTCCCGGCCGCCCAGGTACGGGCGCAGCACCTCGGGCACCCGCACGGAGCCGTCGGCCTGCTGGTGGTTCTCCAGGATCGCCACGATCGTGCGCGGTACGGCGCACAGCGTGCCGTTGAGCGTCGCCAGCGGGCGGACCTGCTTGCCCTCGCGGACGCGGATCGACAGGCGCCGGGACTGGAACTCGGTGCAGTCCGAGGTCGAGGTCAGCTCTCGGTACTTGCCCTGGGTCGGGATCCACGCCTCGCAGTCGAACTTGCGTGCGGCCGAGGCGCCGAGGTCACCGGTGGCGACGTCGATGACGCGGAACGGCAGCTCGAGCGAGGTCAGCCACTGCTTCTCCCAGTCCAGCAGGCGCTGGTGCTCGGCCTGCGAGTCCTCGGGAGCGACGTAGGAGAACATCTCGACCTTGTCGAACTGGTGGACGCGGAAGATGCCCTTGGTGTCCTTGCCGTGCGAGCCGGCCTCGCGGCGGAAGCACGGTGAGAAGCCCGCGTAGCGCAGCGGCAGCCGGTCCCCGTCGATGATCTCGTCCATGTGGTACGCGGCCAGCGGCACCTCGGACGTGCCGACCAGGTACAGGTCGTCCTTGTCGAGGTGGTAGACGTCCTGGGCCGCCTGGCCGAGGAAGCCGGTGCCCGCCATGGACTGCGGGCGGACCAGCGCCGGGGTCAGCATCGGGGTGAAGCCCGCGGCCGTCGCCTGGGCGATCGCCGCGTTCACCAGCGCCAGCTCCAGCAGGGCGCCGACGCCGGTCAGGAAGTAGAAGCGCGAGCCGGAGACCTTCGCGCCGCGCTCCACGTCGATCGCGCCGAGGAGCTGGCCGAGTTCCAGGTGGTCCTTGGGGTCGAAGCCCTCGGCCGCGAAGTCGCGGATCGTGCCGTGCGTCTCCAGCGTGGCGAAGTCCTCCTCGCCGCCGACGGGCACGTCGGGGTGGACGAGGTTGCCGAGCTGGAGCAGGAGCTGCTGGGTCTCGGCGTCGGCCGCGTCGCGCTCGGCGTCGGCGGCCTTGACGTCGGCCTTCAACTGCTCGGCGCGCTTGAGGAGGTCGGCCTTCTCGTCGCCGGAGGCCTTGGGGATGAGCTTGCCGAGCTGCTTCTGCTCGGCGCGCAGCTCGTCGAAGCGGACGCCGGACGACCTGCGCCGCTCGTCGGCGGACAGGAGGGAGTCGACGAGCGCGACGTCCTCTCCACGGGCGCGCTGGGACGCGCGCACACGGTCGGGGTCCTCACGGAGCAGGCGAAGGTCAATCACGGGGTCAAGGCTACCGGTGCCGCGTTCCGGCTCACGACTCGGTTTTCCGAACTGCGGTGGACTACGGCTTACATGCCGTTATGAGGCAATTGCGCATGGTGTCAATAAGTGCCGTCTCACTCCCTGGGACGAGCTATGTGAGAGGCGGCACATTGACTCGATTCCCTTGCGGGGAGCGGGACTTGGCGGGCCGGTTGTCCACAGCGACCCACACCCCCCGGTGAGTTATCCACAGGCTGTGCGGAAGGTCTGTGGATTTCGGAATCGATCACTCCGGAAGCGTCGAGCTGAGTGAAGAATTCCCGGTTCAAACTGGCCCGACACCCACTTTCGGGTGGAAAAGGGTCGCCCCAAAAGATGAACCAAAGGAAACGGGTGGACGAAGGGTGATGTGCCTGGTGGTGCCCCTGGTTGCCGCCGGTAGGGCGATTTGTCGACGAAGTCGCCCTACTCTGTCGACTTGTCCCCAGGTCCACTTGAGGGGCTGTGGATAACCCCTGTGGATAACGTCAGAAGCGCCCGTCCTGGCAGCGCGCGACCCAGTCCGCCGCCGCCACGAACTCCTCGTCGGACGTCCCGGGCGGCGTGGGTCGTACTCCTTCCGGTGCGATGTCCGCACGCGGGTACGAGCCGAGGAACCGCACCTGGAGGCAGATCCGCTTCAGCCCCATCAGCGCCTCGGCCACCCGCCGGTCGGAGATGTGGCCCTCGGCGTCGATGCAGAAGCAGTAGTTGCCGATGCCGGCGCCCGTCGGGCGGGACTGGAGCAGCATGAGGTTGATGCCCCGGGTGGCGAACTCCCCGAGCAGGTCGCGCAGCCCGCCGGGGTGGTCGTCTCGCTGCCAGAGCACCACCGACGTCTTGTCCGCGCCGGTCGGGGCCGCGGGCCGGGCCGGTCGGCCCACCAGCACGAACCTCGTCTGCGCGTTCTCCGCGTCGTGGATCCCGGTCTCCAGGGCGGTCAGGCCGTACCGGGCGGCCGCGAACTCGCCGGCGAAGGCGGCGTCGTACCGGCCCTCCTGGACCAGCCGGGCGCCGTCGGCGTTGGAGGCGGCGGACTCCCAGACGGCGTCCGGGAGGTTGGCCTTGAGCCAGTTGCGGACCTGGGGCTGGGCGGCCGGATGGGCGGTGACGGTCTTGATCTCGGACAGCTTGGTGCCCGGCCGGACCAGCAGCGCGAAGGTGATGGACAGCAGCACCTCGCGGTAGATCATCAGCGGCGCACCCGCGACCAGCTCGTCCAGGGTGGTGGTGATGCCGCCCTCGACGGAGTTCTCGATCGGTACGAAGGCGGCCTCGGCCTCTCCGGCGCGCACGGCGTCCAGCGCCGACTGCACCGATACGTACGGGATCAGCTCCCGGGTGGCCGCCTCCGGAAGCGTGCGCAGGGCGACTTCGGTGAAGGTGCCCTCAGGGCCGAGGTAGGCATAGCTCGCTGGCATGTCCTCACCCTAATGGCCGCGCGCGAACCCGGCCCCGGTGTCTCACGACTCCCCCCGTCGGGAGTGAACCGGGGTGACTTCACCCCTCCAGCAGCCGTTGCCCCACGTATTCTCCCCGCGCGGCGCCGCCCGGCACCGCGAACAGCCCGCTGGCCTCGTGCCGGATGAACGTGGACAGGGCGTCGCCGCGGTCGAGCTTGCGCTGCACCGGCACGAAGCCGCGCAGCGGATCCGCCTGCCAGCACACGAACAGCAGGCCCGCGTCGGGCGTCCCGTCGGCGTCGATGCCGTCGTGGTAGGAGAACGGGCGCCGGAGCATGGCCGCGCCCCCGTTCTGGTCGGGCCGGGTGATGCGGGCGTGGGCGTTGAGCGGCACGACGTAGTCGCCCTTGGCGTCCGCCTTCTCCAGGTCCATCGCGGTCGTCTCGCTGCCGCCCGACAGGGGCGCCCCGTTGGACTTGCGGCGTCCGATGACCGCCTCCTGGGCCGTGGTCGACAGCTTCTCCCAGTCGTCGAGGAGCATGCGGATCCGGCGTACGACGGCGTAGGAGCCGCCCGCCATCCAGGCGGGGTCGTTCGAGCCCGAGGCGGGGACGAAGATCCGCTTGTCGAAGTCGGCGTCGGCGGGCTTGGGGTTGCGGGTGCCGTCGAGCTGGCCCATCAGGTTGCGGGCGGTCATGGGGTGGGCGGTGGCGCCCGGGGTGCGGTTGAAGCCGTTCATCTGCCAGCGGACACGGGCCGCGCTGCCGGCGTCCTTCTGGATCGCGCGCAGGGCGTGGAAGGCGACGAGGGCGTCGTCGGCGCCGATCTGCACCCAGAGGTCGCCGTTGCTGCGGGCCTTGTCGAGGTGGTCCGAGGAGAAGTCGGGAAGGGGGTCGAGGGAGGCCGGCCGCTGCTTCTCCAGGCCGGTCCGGCCGAAGAAGCTGTGCCCGAAGCCGAAGGTGACCGTCAGCGACGACGGCCCGGCGTCCCGCGCCACGTCGGTGTCGTCGTGTGCGGCCGCCTCGCCCGCCATCAGCCGCTCGGCCGTGGCCGACCACCGGCGCAGCAGCGCTGCCGCCTCCTTGCGGCCCGAGCCCGCCGCGAGGTCGAAGGCGACGAGGTGGCCGCGGGCCTGGAGGCCTTCGGTGATGCCGGGCTGATGTTTCCCGTGAAACATCACCCGGTCGGCGCCCACCGCGGTCAGCGGCGTGGTTCCGGCGGGGGCGGCGGCGTATCCCACGGCCCCGCCCGCCGCGCCGAGCACGAGGCCGGTGGCGCCGGCCGTGCCGAGCAGCTTGCGCCGTGAGAGGCCGCCCTGTCCGGAGCCGCTGTCGTGGACCTCGGCCGCGGCGGTGTCGGATCCCGCAGCGGTGCCGGAGCCCATGGCGGTGTCGGACCCCGCAGAGGTGACGGAAGGCCGGGTCTTCGGGATGGACTGGTCAGCCATGGTGCGGTTCAGCCGATCTGCGCGTTCTTGGAGACGGTCACCTGGTCGATGTCGGAGGTGCGCACGGTCACGGCGATCTTCCATTCGCCGGCCATGGGGATCTGCACCCCGGTCGCGGCCCAGTGGCCGGTGGTGATGTGGTCGGGGGTCACGGGAAGGGGCCCGATCTTCTTGGCGGTGAGGGTGAAGGCGACCTTCACCTCGGGGATGTCGAAGGCGCGGCCGTTGGGCCGCTGGACGTAGACGTGCATTTCGTTGCCGCCCACGCGCGCGGGGTCGAAGTCGAGCCGTACGACGCCCTTGCCGTCCTGGCCGCCGGTGTCGAACGGCATGTCCAGGGTGAGAGCGCCGGAGGAGGACGACGAGGAGGAGGACGACGAGGACGCGGACGTGGCCGCCTTGGCCTCCTGCTCCGTGCGGCCCGGTTCGGTCTGCGTGAGCACCGTGGTGACCGCGAGCAGGACCACCGCGACGCCCGCCTCGGCGAGGACCGAGTGGCGCAGACCGAAGCGGCCCGGGTCGGCGTCCCGGATCCGCTTCTCCCGGGCGGTGTCCTCGGCGGCGCGCTGCCGGGCGAGCTGGGCGGCACGTTTGGCGTCCCCGGCCCGGGCCCCGGCGGACGCGGCCACGCGCTCCTTGACCTCGGCCTTGACCTCAGCGGCCTCAGTACCGGCCTCAACCTCGGCCTCGGCCTGCGCCTTCGCCGCCGCCTTGGACTGCTTCCCCGCCTTCGACACGGGTGCCGGGTCGGCGAGCCGTGCCGTCCACCGCCGGGAGCTCGCCGCGATGCCGACCAGCAGTGCCACGAGCCCGATCTTGACCAGCAGCAGCTGTCCGTACCGGGTGTCGGTGAACGCCGACCAGGAACCGAGCTGGCGCCAGGACTGGTAGACGCCGGTCGCGACCAGCGCGGCGACGGAGCCGAAGGCGAGGCGGGAGAAGCGGCGCACGGCCGCGGTCTCGACCGGGGTCTCGGCGGGCGCCCGGTAGAGGGCGACCAGCAGGGCGGTGAGCCCGCCCAGCCAGGTGGCGACGGCCAGGAGGTGCAGCACGTCGACCGGCATGGCGATGCCCGGCTGGAGCCCGGTCGAGGCGTGCTCGGCCATCGCCCAGCTCGCCGCGAGCCCGGCGGCGACCACGGTCCCGCCGATCGCGAGCCCGAAGGTCAGGTCCCGCTTCTCCTCGTCCTCACGCTTGTCGTAGGCGCCGAACAGGACGGCGATGAACAGTGCCGCCGCGGCGAGCAACAGCAGCCGGGAGACCAGCGCGGCGCCGGTCTTGGTCTGGAGCACCTGGCCGAGCAGGTCCAGGTCGAAGATGGCGCCGACCTTGCCGGAGCTGGTGTAGGAGCCGCGCAGGAGCAGCAGCCAGAGGGTGGCCGCGGTGATCGTGAGCCAGCCGCCGACGACCAGCCGCTGCATGGCCCGTACCCCGGAGCCGCGCTGCCAGCAGGCGAGCACGAAGGCCGCGCCGCCGACCAGCACGATGTAGCCGGCGTACGACATGTACCGCCCGAATCCGTACAGCCAGCCCACGGCGCCGCCGCCCGCGGTCTGCCCGGAGACGGAGACGGTGGTCTGGGACGGGGCCCCGACGGAGAAGGTGTAGGCGCCGGACACCGGGTGGCTGTCCGCCGAGACGACCTGGTAGGCGACGGTGTAGGTGCCGTCGGCGAGGCCGCTCTTGAGCTGTACGGCGTAGGTGGTCCCGCTGATGTTGGACGGCTTGCCGACGTCGACGTTCTTGCCCTTGGGGTCGAGGACGTGCAGCGAGTCGTCGTTCATCGACACCTGCTCGGAGAAGGTCAGCGACACCTGGGTGGGCGCCTTCTTGACCACCACCCCCTGTGCGGGGTCGCTGCCGGTCAGCGCGGCGTGCGCGGAGGCGGGCCCCGCACCGGCCAGCAGCGCGCCGGTTACGGCCAGGAACAGCAGCACCAGGGTGCGCAGGCGGGGGGTGATGGTCCGCGTCATGGTGGTCCCTCCCTCAGTGTCCGGTCGACGGGTTGTACGTGGCGGACTTCACCGGCATCTCGACGGTGAGGGGCCCGGACTTCGCGAAGCCGAGCTTCAGGGTGATCGTCTGGCCCTGTGCCGGCCGGTTCTTCAGCTTCTCGAACATCAGATGGTTGCCGCCGCTTTTGAAGACGAGTTGACCATGGGCGGGTATGGGGAGGGAGGCGACCTGCTCCATCGTTCCGCCGACGGTGTCGTGCATGGTGACGTCGCCGGCGGCGTCGCTGGTGACCGAGGTCAGTTCGTCCTTCGTGCCGCCCTTGTTGACGATCGTCAGGAAACCGGCCGCCATGTCGGCCGAGACCGGCTGGGGCATGTAGGAGGAGCGGACCGACAGCTCCGCCCTGGCGTCGTCGGATCCGCCGCAGCCGGTGAGCACCAGGGTGCAGGCGGACGCCGCTGCCGTCGCGACGAGCAGTGCGGAACGCCTCACGGCTTGGCTCCCTCGATGATCTTGGGGAGGTCCTTGGTGTAGTCGTCGACCGTGGCGGACTCGCCGTAGAGGAGGTATCCGCCGTCGTTCTTCGGGGAGAAGGCGATGACCTGGGTGCCGTGGACGGAGACGACCTTGCCGTTCTTGTCCTTCTTCGTCGGCTCGATGGAGATGCCGAGGGAGCGGGCGCCGGCCTGGATGGTGGAGAAGTCGCCGGTCAGGCCTATGAACTGGGGGTCGATGCCCTTCAGCCACTTGCCGAGTTCGGCGGGGGTGTCGCGGGCGGGGTCGGTGGTGACGAACACCACGCGCAGCTTGGCCTGTTCGGCCTTGGGCAGCGCCTTCTTGGCGACCGCGATGTTGTTCATGGTCAGGGGGCAGATGTCGGGGCAGTGGGTGTAGCCGAAGTAGACGAGCGTGGGCCTGCCCTTGGTCTCCGCGCGGAGGTCGTACTTCTTGCCGTGGGTGTCGGTGAGGACGAGGTCCGGCTTCTCGAACGGCTGGTCGAGAACGGTGGCGGCCTTGTCCGAGCCGGACTCCTCGGAGACCACGGAGATGGGCGACTTGTCGTCGTCGCCGCTGCCGCAGGCGGAGAGGGTCAGGGTGGCCGCGGCGAGCAGGGCGGCCGCGGCGAACGTCTTGTTGCGCATGGAAATGTCCCAGAGGTGAGGGCTCCGGCGCGCACCGGGGCCGTACGCAAGAGTGGCACGGGCCCGGTGCGCGGTGCGGAGGGGAGGGGGTCAGGCGGTGGTCCGGCGCCGCCCGGCGAGTACGCCGTAGGCCACGCCCGCGGCGCCGACGACGATGCCGACGACGCCGAGCACGCGCGCGGTGGTGTCGCTGCCGCCGGAGTCGCCGGAGGCGGCGGTCTCGGTCTTCGCGTCGGCCTTCTCGTCCGTCTTGTCGGAGGCGTCCTCGGCGGTGCTGGAGCCGTGGGAGTGCCCGTCCTCGGAGGCGGCGGCCAGTTCGAGCACCGGGGCGGGGTTCTCGGGCTCCTCCTGGCCGTCCTGCTGGACCTCGATCCAGCGGACCGTCTCCTTGTTGGAGTAGGTCTGGATCGCCTTGAAGACCAGTTCGTCGGTGTCGTCGGGCAGGGCGCCGACGGACAGCGGGAACTTCTGGAAGTAGCCGGGCTCGATGCCCTTGCCGTCGGCGGTCCAGGTCACCTTGGTGACCGCCTCGCTGATCTTCTCGCCGTGCATCTCCAGGGGCTTGGCCAGCTTGGACTTGGTGACCTTCACCTTCCAGCCGTCGATCGGCTGCGGCATCACCGAGGCCAGCGGGTGGTCGGCGGGGAGGCTGACCTCGAGCTTGGTGGTCGAGGCGTTGTCGCGCTCGTTGGGCACCTTGAAGTCGACGACCGCGTAGCCGCCCTTGGCGGCCGTGCCCTCCGGCTGCACGCTGACGTGCGCGAAGGCGGGGGCGGACAGGGCGAGTACGGAGACGCCGGCGACGGCGGTGGCGGCGGCGAGACGGGAAGCCTTGATGGACTTCATGAAAGACAGCACTCCACTCTGAGTGAGTTCCGGTGATGAAGAGGGGTACGCACGCGCGTGGCGCGACGACGGTCCCTCTCCGCACGGATCTCGTGTGGAGTGGTTCTCGTGTCGCGTCAGGCGGCGAGGCCGAGAGCGGCGGCGGGAGGCGGGCCGCGCCGGATCACCGTGTGCTGGAGCGCGGTGGTGTGCGGGGCGGGTGAGTCGTCCGAGGCGGTACGACGGTCACGCGCGCGCGGGTCGGGAGCGCCGGGGAGCCCGGCGCACAGGGCGCACGTCAGCGCGAGCGCCGCGCGCAGGGAACGTACGAGCGCTCCCTCCGCGACTCCGTGCACCGAGAGGTCCAGCAGCCCCAGCACCGCCAGGTCGCCGTGGCGCAGCAGCCAGCCGACGGCGACGGCCGCGACGAGGTGGCCGAGGAGCATCGGCAGGGAGGGCAGCAGGGAAAGCAGCAGGGCGAACAGCGAGGTGGAGGAGCCGGTGGCGTCCGCCGCGTGCCGCATGGTGCTCATGCCCGCGCCCGCCGAGGTGCCCAGGTCCGTCCCGGTGGCCAGGTGCGCGTCGGCGAGGAGCCGGTAGGCGTGGGCGGGCGTCAGGGAGCCCGCGCTGCTCCCGCACAGCAGCCGCGCCGCGCGGGTCACGAGGGCCTGGTCGCTCATCCCGGCCGACGCGTCCGTGGAGCCCATGGAGCCCATCGACCGCACGGCCGCCGTGCGCATGGACGATGCGGACATCGCGCCGGAGGCCGTCGCGGCCATGGCGTGCTCGGCCAGCCCGAACAGTATGTGCAGCGCGGTCTGCCCCAGGGCGAGCAGCGCCGCGATCCCAGGCAGCGAGCGGTCCCGCCCGGTGAGCGGGGCCACCAGTACGAGTGCGCCCAGGAAGCCCGCGCCCAGCGTCCACAGCGGGACGGCGGCACAGGCGGCCAGGCTGTGCCCCGCCGCGGCCAGCACGACACAGACCGCGGCGAACACCGCGGCCCGCAGAATCCGGAGTTCCGCTCCGGTGCGCGTCGTGCGCGGGTGGGGGGCAGTCATGGCGGGCTCATCATCGCACTGCTCTTACCCGTGCCCTACGGCAGGTCCGTCGGAAGGGTGCCGCCGGGCCGTCCCTCATACACCGATTCGTCCTCGGCCGCATCCCCCGTATGGGCGGCGTCACGTCAACGGGGTGCTTACACATGGCCACGGGCGGCAATACGTAACGGTATGTCGAGCCGCAGCCAGGAGGCTGGAGCATGAGCATCTGGTGGTCACTCCATCTGCGGCGCGAGGCCGCGAGCGTGCCGCTCGCCCGACGACTGCTCCTCGGCACGATGGAGACGGCGGGCGTGGACCCCGACGTCTCGTACGACCTGTCCGTCGCCCTCAGCGAGGCCTGCGCGAACGCCGTCGAGCACGGCGGGGACGCGACGCTCGGCGGCTCCTGCGAGGCGTACCGGGTGACGGCCTACCTCGACGGCGAGAAATGCCGTATCGAGGTGACCGACTCCGGCCCGGGACCGGCCCGCGGCGCGGACATCCGGCTTCCGCGCGTGGACGCCGAGCACGGGCGGGGCCTGTGCCTCATCCGGGAACTGGCCGACCACGTCCACATCGGGCCCAAGCCGGGCCGGGCCGGGACGGTGGTCACCTTCGACAAGATGCTCAAGTGGCGGGACGACGCGCCGCTCATGGCCGTCTAGTCCCTGCCGGCTTTCACAGGCTCTTCCCAGCCGCGGCTCATGTCCCTGACAAGCCCGGTTCCTACGTTCCTCGACCATGACGGGAAAGCACAAGCACAACATCACCCGACGTCGCGCGATCGCGGTGACCGGCGGCACGGTCGCGGCCGGCGGGCTCGCCGTCGCCGGCTACCAGTCGGCCTTCGCCGACACGACCACCGAGGCCTCGGCGAGCGCGTCCGCTTCGGCCACCTCGACCAGCGGCACCTGCGCGCAGTTGATGTCGAGCGTCACGGAAGGGCCCTATTACCTCGACGGTGCCTTGGTGCGCAAGGACATCACCGAGGGCAAGAGCGGCGTCCCGCTGACGCTCCGGCTCACCGTCGTGGACGCCACCGACGGCTGTACCCCGGTCTCCGGCGCGGCCGTGGAGATCTGGCACTGCGACGCCTGGGGCTACTACTCCGGCTACACGACCGCCAACCCCGGCGGCTCGGCCCCGGCCGAGAGCGAGGAGGGCGACAGCGCCGACGACAAGACGTACCTGCGCGGCTACCAGGTCGCCAACGCCAACGGGGTCGTCAAGTTCGAGACGATCTTCCCCGGCTGGTACACGCCGCGCACCTGCCACATCCACGTCAAGGTGCACACCGGCGGCGAGAAGGAGGACGGCACCTACGAGGGCGGCAAGGTCAACTTCACCGGCCAGCTGTTCTTCGACGACGACATCGCCGAGGCGATCTTCGCGCTGGAGCCGTACTCCAAGCACACCGGGACCTACACCGAGCTCGCCGACGACATGGTCTACGACGGCGGCGGCGCCTCCAGCGGCCTGCTGACCCTGGAGCCCGTGCACAAGAAGGACCCGTCCAAGGGCTACAGGGGATACCTCACCCTGGGCATCGACCCCGACGCCGAGAACACCGGCGCGGGCAGCGGCGGCGGGGGCAGCACCCCGCCGAGCGGCGCCCCCAGCGGTGCCCCGACGGGCGCCCCGCCGAGCGGAGCCCCGAGCGACAGTGCCTCCCCGTCGGCGTCCGCGTCCTCGTAAGGTACGGCCATGAGCAGCCGTGAGGACGACGCGCTGGCGCGGGCCGCAGTGGACGCGCTCACGAGGCAACTGGTCCTGGCTCCCAAGCCGGGGCTGCCCGACCCGCGCGACCTGGCCGCCCGGACCACCCGCCAGGACCACAGCGCCCTGCGCTGGTCGGCGAAGGCGCTGGCACCCGGCCTCGCGGCGATGGCCGCCTCCGCCCGCCGCACCGGCGACGTCACGCCGGCGTTACGGGCGGAGCTGGGCGCGATAGGCCGGTGCACCGAGCACTCGGTCGGTCTGGCGGGCGGCGGACACCGGGGCGCCCTGTGGACCCTGGGGCTGCTGGTCTCGGCGGCCGCGCTCGGCCCGATGCCGGGGGCACGGGACGTGCTGACGGTCGCCAAGCGGATCGCCGCGCATCCCGACCGCCGCGCCCCGCTGCGGCCCTCGCGCGGCTCCTCCGTGTCGGCCAAGTACGGCGCGGCCGGCGCCCGCGGCGAGGCGAAGGCCGGGTTCCCGCACGTGCGGCGGGCGTTGGACGCGCTCGCCGCCGCCCGCTCGGCCGGCGCCACCGAGGCCGAGGCCCGGCTGGACGCCCTGCTCACCGTGGTGTCCACCCTCCAGGACACCGAACTGCTCTACACGGCGGGCCCGCTGGGCCTGCGCCACGTGCAGGCGGGCGCCCGCGGGATCCTGGAGGCGGGCGGCACGGCGACGCCCGCGGGGGCCGAGGCGCTGGCCGCCTTGGACGCCGACCTCCACGCGCGCGCGTGGAGCCCACGGGGAAGCGCGGGACTGCTCGCGGGGGCGCTGTTCCTGGATGCACTGCCGGTGGCCTGAATCCCCGGAATCCCGGAATCCGTTCTCATGGCCCGGCGGACGCCCCGACCGCGGCCACCTAGGGTGACCCGCATGGACATTCCAGCCGAGAAACTCACCGACGGCGTGATATTGCGGCTCGCCACGGAAGCCGATGCTCCGGCACTCGCCGCGGCCTACACGGAGAACCGTGAGCATCTCGCCCCCTGGGAGCCGAGGCGCCCGGAGAAGTTCTTCACCACCGCCGGTCAGGCGGCCGTGCTCGGTGAGAAGCTGCGGCAATTCGCCGAACAGCGGACCGTCCCGTGGGTCCTGGAATCCGCCGGCGGACGGATCGCCGGGACGATCACGCTGTCCGGGATCGTCCTCGGCCCCTGGCGCAGCGCCTACCTCGGTTACTGGATCGCCGCCGACCACCAGGGACGCGGGCTGGCGACCTCCGCCGTGCGGGCGGTGTGCCGCGTGGCCCGCGAGACCGTGGGGCTGCACCGCGTCGAGGCCACCACCCTCCTGGACAACGCCGGCTCCCAGCGGGTGCTCGCCAAGTGCGGTTTCGAGCACATCGGTACGGCCCCGCGCTATCTGGCGATCAACGGAGCCTGGCGGGACCACAGGATCTTCCAGCGGATCCTGCACGACGACGAGCCGACCCCGTGACCTGCCGCCCCGGTCGGCTCACCCGCCGTCCAGCACCTTCGCCAGCACCTCCAGCGCATCCGGATACGCCCGTTCACGAGGCGTGCCGTACCCGATGACCAGGCCCTGGGGCCGGCCCTCACCGGGGGTGTGCCAGTGGCCGCCCAGGTGGCCCACGGCCAGGCCCTCCGCCTCCGCGCGGGACAGCGCCTCCGCCTCGTCGGCGACCTCCACCAGCGCGTGCAGCCCGGCCGCGATGCCGCGCACCCGGCGCTCGCCCAGCCGGTCCAGCAGCTGGTCCCGGCGGCGCCGGTAGCGCAGCCGGCACGCCCGCACGTGACGGTCGTACGCATGGCTGTCGATGAGTTCGGCGAGCGCCAGCTGGCCTATCGTCTCGGTGTGGTGGTCGCTGTGCAGCTTGGCGTCGGCGACCCGGTCCACCAGGTGCGGCGGCAGCACCATCCAGCCCAGCCGCAGCGCGGGGCCGAGCGTCTTGGAGGCGGTACCCAGGTACACGACCCGGCCCGGCGCCATGCCCTGGAGGGCGCCGACGGGCTGACGGTCGTAGCGGAACTCCCCGTCGTAGTCGTCCTCGACGATCATCCCGCCACGCGCGCGTGCCCAGTCGGTGAGCGCCCGCCGCCGCTCGGGGTGCAGGGTCACGCCGGTCGGGTACTGGTGGGCGGGCGTGACGATCACGGCCGACTCCTCGCCCAGGTCCTGCGCGCACACCCCCCGCTCGTCGACCCGGACGGGGACCACGCCGCCGCCGTTGTGCCGCACCACGTCCCGGTGGAAGGGCAGTCCCGGGTCCTCCATGGCGATGTCGCCGCCCAGCACGCGCGTGAGCAGCGCCAGGCCCTGCACGTACCCGGAGGTGATGACGATCCGGTCCGGCGGCGCGATCACCCCGCGCGCCCGTCCCAGGTAGCCCGACAGGGCCGTGCGCAGCTCGATCCGCCCGCGCGGATCGCCGTAGTCGTACGCCAGCGAGGGCGCCGTCGCGATGGCCCGGCGCAGTGCCCGCAGCCAGGCCGCCGCCGGGAACGCCCCGACGTCCGGGCTGCCGGGGCGGAGATCGAAACGCGGGGCACGCGCGCGTGCGACCGCCTCCGGCGCGTCGGGGTCCACCGAGGGCAGCGAGGCCACCCGGGTGCCCGACCCCTGCCGTGCCGTCAGATACCCCTCGGCCACCAGCTGGTCGTACGCCGCCTTCGCGGTCCCCCGCGAGATCCCCAGCTCCACCGCGAGCCGCCGCGTCGCCGGCAACCGCGTCCCGGGCGACAGCCGCCCCTCCCGCACGGCATCCCGCAACGCCCGCTCGAGCCCGGCTCGCCGCCCGTTCGCCGCGTCCGGTTCCAGATGCAGATCGACACCGTCGACACCGATGCCGGACCAGAAGTCGTCCACGAAAACCCTCCCCCTAGGCACGTGAATGGCCGGGCACCGCTCAGGTACCCGGCCATCGTTCTCGTATCAGCCCTTGCTGCCCTTCAGCGAAGCCATCCATGCCTCGACCTCGTCGGACCGGCGCGGCAGGCCCGACGAAAGGTTACGGTTGCCGTTCTCGGTGACCAGGATGTCGTCCTCGATGCGGACACCGATGCCCCGGTACTCCTCCGGCACGGTCAGGTCGTCGGCCTGGAAGTACAGGCCCGGCTCGACCGTCAGCACCATGCCGGGCTCCAGCGTGCCGTCCACGTACGTCTCCACGCGCGCGGCGGCGCAGTCGTGGACGTCCATGCCGAGCATGTGACCGGTGCCGTGCAGCGTCCAGCGGCGCTGGAGGCCCAGCTCCAGGACACGCTCCACGGGGCCCTCGACCAGGCCCCACTCGACGAGCCGCTCGGCGAGCACCCGCTGCGCGGCGTCGTGGAAGTCCCGGTACTTGCCGCCCGGCTGCACGGCCGCGATGCCGGCCTCCTGGGCGTCGTACACGGCGTCGTAGATCTTCTTCTGGATGTCGCTGTAGCGGCCGTTGATCGGCAGCGTGCGCGTGACGTCCGCGGTGTACAGCGTGTGCGTCTCCACACCCGCATCCAGCAGGAGCAGGTCGCCGGAGCGGACCGGACCGTCGTTGCGCACCCAGTGCAGGGTGCAGGCGTGCGGGCCGGCCGCGCAGATGGAGCCGTAGCCGATGTCGTTGCCCTCCACGCGCGCGCGGAGGAAGAACGTGCCCTCGATGTAGCGCTCGCTGGTCGCCTCGGCCTTGTCGAGGACCTTCACCACGTCCTCGAAGCCGCGCACGGTGGAGTCGACGGCCTTCTGGAGCTCGCCGACCTCGAAGTCGTCCTTGACCAGCCGGGCCTCGGAGAGGAATACGCGCAGCTCCTCGTCCCGCTCGGCGGTGACCTTGTCGGTGAGGGCGGCCTCGATGCCGGCGTCGTGCCCGCGCACCACGCGGACCGGGCCGGTCGCCTCGCGCAGCTTGTCGGCGAGCTCGCGCACATCGGCGGCCGGGATGCCGTACAGCGCCTCGGACTCGGTGAGCGAGTGGCGGCGGCCGACCCACAGTTCGCCCTGGCCGGACAGCCAGAACTCGCCGTTCTCCCGGTCGGAGCGCGGCAGGAGGTAGATCGTCTCCTTGTGGCCGCTCTTCCCGTCCGGGGTGGTCGTCGGCTCCAGGACCAGGACGCCGTCCTCGGTCTGGTTACCGGTGAGGTACGTGTACTCGACCGACGACCGGAAGGGGTACTCCGTGTCGTTCGAGCGGGTCTTCAGGTTGCCCGCCGGGATCACCAGGCGCTCGCCCGGGAAGCGGGCGGACAGCGCGGCACGGCGGCGCGCGGTGTGCCCGGCCTGCTCGATCGGCTCGAGATCGCGCAGCTCCGTGTCGGCCCAGCCGGATTTCATGTTCTCGGCGAGCTCGTCGGACACGCCCGGGTACAGGCCGTTCTTGCGCTGCTTGATGGGCTCTTCGGACTCGGTTTCCGCCGTTTCCGGGGTCTCCGGGTCCTGCGGGGTGAGCTCGTCCGCCACGGTCATCCTCCTCGACACTGCGCTCGATCCCGTCCATCGTACGGTCGTACCGGACAGGGCCACAGAGCCGAACGCTCATGACCGGGTGAGCCGCCCTCTTGACCGGCAGATCAGTACTGACCGGTCAGTCGAACCGCGCCGCCAGCAGCACCACGTCCTCTTCGCTGTCCGCCGTGTCCAGTCCGTCCGGCAGCACCGTGCGCAGCACGTGGTCGGCGAGGGCACCGGGGTCCTGGCGCACGGCCCGGGGTGCGCTCGCGGCGGCCGAGTGCAGCCGGGCGAAGGCCCGGTCCATGGGGTCGCCGGTGCGGTGCAGCAGCCCGTCGGTGTACAGCAGGACGGTGTCCCCGGCCTCCGCCTGGATCTCGGCGCTCGGCGCCTCCCAGCAGGCGAGCATCCCCAGGGGGGCGGACACGGAGGTCTCCGCGAACTCCGTGCGCCGCTCGCCGATCAGCAGCGGCGGGCTGTGCCCGGCGCCCGCCAGGGTGACCTTGCGCAGTGCGGGCTCGCAGTAGGCGAACAGGGCGGTGGCCGAACGGGCGGGCTCGGTCAGGCGCAGCAGCAGCTCCAGGTCGGACAGGACGGCGACGGGGTCCTCGCCCTCCATCACCGCGTACGCCCTGAGGCTGGCCCGCAGCCGTCCCATGGCGGCGACCGCGCTGGGCCCGGAGCCGGTCACCGAGCCGACCGCGAGGCCGAGCGCGGCGTCGGGCAGCGGCAGCGCGTCGTACCAGTCGCCGCCGCCGCGCGGGCCGGTGCGGTGCCGGGCGTCGAGCTGGACGCCGGCGACCCGCGGCAGCCGGGAGGGGAGCAGTTCCTCGGCGATGGTCGCCATGCACGCGCGCGTGCGCTCCACTTCCAGCAGCCGGGCCAGGTGCTCGGTGGCGTAGCGGACGTACAGGCCCGCCAGATGGCGGCGGCGTTCGTCCGGCTCGGCGGGCTCGTCGTAGAGCCAGCCGGCGGCGCCGAGGCGGCCCGCGGTCTCGGTGGCCAGGGGGAGGGCGTAGCTGGCGGCGTAGCCGAGGCGGGCGGCCACCTCGCGCAGGCGCGGGTCGAGACCGTCCTCGGCGAACAGGTCGGGGTGGACGCTCTCGCCGCACCCGCCGAGCGGTCCGGCGGGGTCGAGGAGTTCGCCGTACGGCAGGGCGCCGCGCGGCACGGTCTCGATGTGGCCGAGGTCGGCCCGGCCCAGTCCCAGGCCGATGGTCGTGCGGGGGCCGAGGCCGTCACCGGGTTCCAGTGCGACGAGGCCCCGCCGGGCGCCCACGAGAGCGGCTCCGGCGCGCAGCAGTTCCGTCAGCGCCGAGTCGAGGGTGTCGGTGCGGGCCAGGCGTTCGGTGAGTTCGTGGAGGGTGGTGAGGTCCGAGACCCAGCCGGCGAGGCGGTCCTGGAGCACGGCGCCGGGGGCGGGGGCGGGCGGGGTGTGCGGGGGGTTCGCCGGGTGGGCGGCGGGGACCACTGGGGTGCCGGGGGCGGCGGATGCGGGTGCGGCAGTGTGGGCTGGCGTGGGAAGCGTTGAATCGATTCCGGCCACTTTCGGGGGATGAGGGGCGTTCATGGTGTCCGGCTTTCGGACCTGTGCGTATTGCTCAAAAGCATCGCAAACCCCCATGTCTTTCTGCGCCGCTAGCAGTGCCTCCACATGTACACGCACTCGTGAGGGGATGTCCAGCATTGTCCTGCTGGGATTCCTGGTGTCCATGGGCCACTTGTGGGTACCTGCATGAGGTCTTGCATAACGGCGAAGTTGGCTTGAAACTGCCTCAGGTAACGGTTCATTGCGGTCGACTGGGCTTGCTCCACGGAGCGTCACAGCGGTCGTGATGGGTACGTACTCGGAGAAGGCCAGGGGTGGTTGGGAACCACCCGGAACCTGGCGACGGACCCGGGCGTCTTAGCCACCGACGACCGTGCCCCATCCTCCCGTGGCGGAGGCGAAGAGAAATACGCGCGACGGCAAAACGCCAGACTTCGCCACCCCCACGCCGCGGCCGTGCTTTTGATGGACGCAGTATGGACGCGGACGCGGCCAACGCTCGACCCCCTGGGGTTCCCCTTGCTCTGCGCAGGGGTGTGATGCGCCAACAGGTACGCACAGTGAAGTGATCGACACATGATGTGATGTGGTCCACGGTGTTGCCAGCGGTGCAACGGAAAGGAACGAGCGCTCATGCGCGAGATCCTCGGAAGGCGACGCAGGCTCCTGTCCGGGCGTGACGACGGGAGGCCCGAGCTGATCAACGCGGCCCTGACCTTCGCGGCGGAATGGCGGTGGCCCGTACTCCCGGGCGTGACCCCGGACCCGCGCGGGCGGTCCCGCTGCACCTGCCCCGAACCGGAGTGCACGGTACCCGGCGCGCACCCCTTCGACCCCGGCCTCCTCGCGGCCACCACCGACGAGCGCATGGTGCGCTGGTGGTGGACCAACCGACCGAGCGCACCCATCGTCCTCGCGACCGGCGGCAAGGCGCCCTGCGCGGTCAGCCTGCCGGCCGCCGCGGCGGCCCGCGCCCTCGACGCCCTCGACCGGGTCGGCATGCGCCTGGGCCCGGTGGTCGCCTCGCCCACCCGCTGGTCGCTGCTCGTCAAGCCCTACTCCATGGAGCAGTTGGGCGAACTGCTCTACGCCAAGGACTTCGTCCCCGGCTCCCTGCGCTTCCACGGCGAGGGCGGGTACCTCGCCCTGCCCCCCTCCGAGACCGGACAGGGCGCCATCCGCTGGGAGCGCGCCCCGCTGCCCGGCTCGGCCGCGCCGTGGGTGCCCGACGTGGAGGCCGTGGTGGACGCCGTGGTCGACGCACTCACTCGTACGGGTGTGAGCGCGCCCGAGTTGTAGGGGTGTCGGGCGCGCACGGGGCCCGTGGCGCGTCCTTGGACTTATCTTCCCTGTTCATGAACGTTCGTCTGCTCGCCCTCGCGGGCGTCGTGGTGTGCGCGGTCGCGCTGCCGCTGACCGTGGCGTCCGCCGGGCAGGTGGGCGACGCGCGGCGTGCGGCCGTACGCACACCTGGGCGCGCGGATGCCGCGGCTCCGGGCGCGGGTGCCGCTGCTCCGGGCGCCGACGCCAAGGATCCCTCCACCGCACCCACCCCCACCCCGCTGCTGCTCGGCCTGGGCCTGGCCACCGCCGCCCGCTGCGGTCCCGAACTCGCCTCGCCCGACGGTGTCGAGGCCCAGACCTGCGTCATGACGCAGGGCGCGGAGACCTGGGCGCGCGCCTACTACCGCAACGCCACCGGCAGGGCGCTCGACGCCGTCCTGAGTTTCATGGGGCCCGGCGACCGCACGGTGCAGACGCGCTGTGCCGTGGGCGCCGACGACGAGCCCGGGACCTGCGAGACACCCAGGGAGCGCGTCCGGGGCGTACCGGGCGCCTACACGGCCGTCACGGAGTTCGCGGCGCGCGGCGCCGACGGGCCGCTGCTGCTGCGCTCCGGGAGCAACTCCGAAGTCTCCACGGGGAGTTGACGGACGGCAGCGTTCCGTACACCGGAGCCGGACATGGAAAGACCCGGTTGCTGGCGACGGGGGATGCACCAGCAACCGGGCTACTGGAACGGTAACAAGAGATCGGCGGTTCGCAAATTCGATCTCGGCTATTCGGACACGGATTTGCCTGTCACATCGGGGAGTTGTGACAGGAGTCACCCGCTCGGACGACCTGACCGCGGCTGACCGGCCGGTCAGCCGCGGTCAGGTCGTCGACTGCGATTCAGCTCAGCGTGACCTGCCGGTTGGTGAGCCCGCCGCGTGCCCGGCGCTCGTCCACGGTGAGCGGAGCGTCCGAGGCCAGGGCGGCGGCGAGGCGCTCGGCGAACTCGGCGGCCGGCTTCTCCACATCCTCCGCGCCGACCCCGCTCGGCAGGTCCCAGACCGGCACGGTGAGCCCGTGAGCGCGGAAGGAACCCACCAGCCGGGTGCCCTCCCCGAGGTTCGACAGGCCCGCCGCGTGCAGCCGGGCAAGAGCGTCCAGAAGCTGCTCCTCGGCGTGCGGCATGACCCAGCGCAGGTGGTTCTTGTCCGGCGTCTCGCACCAGTACGCGGCGTCCACACCGGTCAGCTTCACCGTCGGGATGGCGGCGGCGTTGGCCCGCTCCAGGGAGGCGGTCACGTCGGGCGTGGCGTTCTCCGGGTCCGGCACCCAGAACTCGAAGCCACTGTGCACCACGGGCTCGAACGCGCCCTCGGGGTCGATCAGATCCTGGAGCCGCGGACCGTCGGCCGGGGCTCGGCGGCCCTGCACCGGCGTACCCGGTTCGGCGGCCAGGGCCCGCTGGAGGGTGTCGGCGAGGTCGCGGCTGATGTCGCCGGACGCCGTGTCGTTCTGGAGGCCGAGCAGGACCGAGCCGTCGTCGCGGCGCAGGGCCGGCCAGGCCATCGGCAGCACCGTGGCGAGCGTGACCGACGGGACGCCCTCGGGCAGGCCGTCCTTCAGGGACAGCTCGACCGTGGCGGCGGGCACCAGCTCGCGCAGCGCCACCCAGTCGCACTCGCCCGGCAGCCCCTCGAAGGGCCGCTGGATCAGCTCGGTCACGGCGTGCGCGGCGGCCCGGCCGTGGCAGGCCTTGTAGCGGCGGCCACTGCCGCAGGGGCAGGGCTCGCGGGCGCCGACGACCGGAACCTGTCCATCAGCGCCTACGGCGCGGGCCCCGTCGGTGAGCTGCGGCCGCTTGGCCTTCGTCTGGGGGCGCTTCTTGGCCATCGTGGGTGTCTCCCGGTTACGGCTCGTCTCGTACGGGCGCGAGCCTAGTCGCTCACGCGACGACCGACGGGGAGCTGTGGACAACGTGAACTCGTGGTTGACGACGGCCTCGGAGCGGCGCGGGCCCGGCGTGGCACCGGCCGCCCGGCGAGGGGCGGCCATGGATCGGGTCCGGACGGCGAAGCCGCAGGTGAAGGCGGTGGGGCGGTCGGCTTGGCGCGGGGCCACGGCCGTTCCTCCCCGGTCGGCGGTGGCCGGTCGGACCCTGCCGGGGTTCTGCCGGGGGCGCCGGCCGTCGGCGTGTTCGGCCGTCGCGTGGGCGTTCCCGGCGTGGTCGTCTCGATGTGGTCGGCTCGGCGGGGTCAGTCGATGTCGTCGAACACGTCCGTGAAGTCCAGTTCGGTGGCCATCGCCGAGACCGGGGGCGCCATGACGCGCGTAGCGAAGTCGTCACGACGGTGCGTGGCGTCCGGATCGCGTACGTCCTCGTGGACCACCACCCACACCGTGACCTCACCCCGGGCGTCGTCCCGGACGCCCCAGTCGTCGGCCAGCGCGGTGATGATGTTCAGCCCGCGGCCGCCGTGCGCGGTCACCGAGGGGGTGGCCGGAGCCGGGCGGGTCGGGCCGCCGCCGTCCGTGACCTCCACGGTGAGGCGGCCGCGAAGGTCCACCTGCCACGCGGCGCGCACATCGCCGTCGCCGACGGCCGCGTCACCCAGGGGACGACCGTGCTTGCAGGCATTGCTCAAAAGTTCGGAAAGGATCAGTACGGCATCGTCGATGACCGATTCCGACACTCCACCCCTGCGCAACTGTGCGCGCATCCGGTGTCTGGCTTCCCCCACGCCCGCAGGGCCATGGGGTACGGCCATGCTCGACGACGTGGGCACCTCCTGTGCCACCACCAACGCCACCCCCGAGACCTCCTTCGCCCCACGCCACGGTGTGGATGCCCCCTTGGCCTGTACCGGAAACCGGCCAATCCACTTCCGGTGACGCATTCACCGCAGTCGAATACGGATCGAACGCGCCGGAGCACTCCCTGTGAGGGGGTGACTGGAATTCGTTGATGTGGCCGAAAAAGGAGGATGCTTCAGGCGGGTGTCCGGGTCAAGATCTGCGTCGGTATCAAGGCCTGCGGCCGAGTCGGTCCAGTACCGCGCGCGGGCGGTTGGTGATGATGGCGTCGACGCCCAGCCCGACGCAGAGGTCGACGTCCTCGGGCTCGTTCACCGTCCACACGTGCACCTGGTGACCGGCCCGCTTCAACCGCTCGATGTACGCCGGATGATTGCGCACGATCCGGATCGAGGGGCCCGCGATCCGGACACCGGCGGGCAGCCGCCCGTCGCGCAGCCGGGGCGAGACGAACTGCATCAGGTACACCGTCGGCAGCGCCGGCGACGCCGCCCGCACCCGGTGCAGCGAGCGCGCGGAGAAGCTCATGACGCGCACCTGCGACTCGGCGGCCGAGGCCGGGTTGTCCAGGCCGAACCGCTTCAGGAGCAGCAGCAGCCGTTCCTCGACCTGCCCGGCCCAGCGCGTGGGGTGCTTGGTCTCGATGGCGAGCTCCACCCGGCGCCCGGCGTCGGCGACCAGCTCCAGCAGCCGTTCCAGGGTCAGTACGGAGGTGTGCTCGCGGTCCTCGGGGCGGTGCTCCCAGTCGGGTTCCTCGTCGCGCAGGCGCCAGCTCTCGCGGGTCTTCCACGAACCGAAGTCCAGTGCGGCCAGATCGGCGAGCTCCAGGGCCGACACCGCGCCGCGTCCGTTGGACGTACGGTTGACGCGTCGGTCGTGGACGCAGACCAGATGGCCGTCCGCGGTCAGCCGGACGTCGCATTCGAGGGCGTCCGCGCCGTCCTCGATCGCCTTCCGGTACGCGGCGAGGGTGTGCTCCGGGGCTTCCTCGGAGGCACCCCGGTGGGCGACGACCTGGATGTGGTGCTGTCGTGCGTCGGTGGTCACCGCGTCATGGTGCCACCGCGAAGGGGTACGCACGTATCTGAGAACCGTCTGAGATGTTCCGGGGATGCGGCCACTCCGTCCCTAATGTCGGATATAAGGAATAGCCGTGGACCCACAGGCACCGCTTATGGTGCTCTGACGGCCCGTGGGAAAAGCTGAGGCATACAAAAGTTACATGCACAGCTACAGCGCGCCGGGTCGACGACGACCGTGAACGAGCGTGACCGAGTGCGACCGAGAACAACCGCCGTGGATCGAGGAGAAGACCTGTGAGCACCGAGAACGAGGGCACCGAGGTACCCCCTGCCCCGTCCGCACCTCCAGTGCCGGTGGCGACTCCCGGTGCTTCCCCGCAGGCAGCGGCGCCCGAGGGCAGCTCGCCGACCGCCCCGCTCCCGCCGGTGCCGCACAGCGCCCCCGGTACGCCGGAGCAGAGCGCGGCCCAGCCGCCCCAGGCCTTCGCCCAGGACGGGCACGCCTCCGGGCCCGCGCCCGACGGCTCCTGGCCGCCCCCGCCCCCGGCGACGCCCTCGTACGCCGACGGGGGCGCCGGTGCCGGTTATGGAGGTGCGAGCTACGGCGGTGACGGCGGGGGCGCCGGCTGGGGCTCCTCGTACCAGCAGCAGCCCGCGCCGAAGGCCGGCCGCGGGCGCGGCGGGCTGGTCGCGGCGGTCCTGGTGGCCGCGCTGGTCGCGGGCGGCCTGGGCGGTGGCCTCGGCTACACCCTGGCCAAGAACAACGACGACACCGGCTCCACCACCGTCTCCGCCTCCAGCAGCGCCTCCCAGGTCAAGCGCGCGCCCGGCACGATCGCGAACGTGGCCGCCAGGGCGCTGCCCAGCACGGTCACCATCGAGGCGGAGAGCACGAGCGGCGAGGGCGGTACCGGCACCGGGTTCGTCTTCGACAAGCAGGGCCACATCGTCACCAACAACCACGTGGTGGCGGACGCGGTGGACGGCGGCAAGCTCACCGCCACCTTCCCGAACGGCAAGAAGTACGACGCGGAGGTCGTGGGCCACGCCCAGGGCTACGACGTGGCGGTCATCAAGCTCAAGAACGCCCCCTCCGACCTCAACCCGCTCACCCTCGGCGACTCCGACAAGGTGGCCGTCGGCGACGAGACCATCGCGATCGGCGCCCCCTTCGGGCTGTCGAACACGGTCACCACCGGCATCATCAGCGCCAAGAACCGCCCGGTGGCCTCCAGCGACGGCAGCTCCACCAGCAAGGCGTCCTACATGAGCGCCCTCCAGACCGACGCCTCCATCAACCCCGGCAACTCCGGCGGTCCCCTGCTGGACGCCTCCGGCGCGGTGATCGGCATCAACTCCGCGATCCAGTCCAGCAGCAGCGGCGGCCTGGGCGGCTCCGGCCAGTCCGGCTCCATCGGCCTGGGCTTCGCCATCCCGATCAACCAGGCGAAGTACGTCGCCCAGCAGCTGATCAAGACCGGCAAGCCCGTCTACGCCAAGATCGGCGCGTCCGTCTCCCTGGAGGACGGCACGGGCGGCGCGAAGATCACCGAGCAGGGCGCGGCCGGCGCCGCCGCGGTCGAGTCCGGCGGCCCCGCGGACAAGGCGGGCCTCAAGCCCGGCGACGTCATCACCAAGCTCGACGACCACGTGATCGACTCCGGCCCGACGCTGATCGGCGAGATCTGGACCCACAAGCCGGGCGACAAGGTGACGATCACCTACCAGCGGGACGGCAAGGAACACACGGTCGATCTCACCCTGGGCTCCCGCGCGGGCGACAGCTGACGCCCACGCGCCGTTTGTACGTCAGTCCGCTGTACGTCAGTCCGCCCTCTGCGTATCCAGGCGAGGGCCGGTACTCTGTACCAGCCCGTCCCGAGGGGACCGGAGCAGAGGTGGGTTGCCCGAGCGGCCTAAGGGAACGGTCTTGAAAACCGTCGTGGCGCGAGTCACCGTGGGTTCAAATCCCACACCCACCGCTCAGTGAACGGCCCCTGACCGACCAATGGTCAGGGGCCGTCGGCGTAGGGCCTTCGTGACGACGGAACAGCGCTGGACAGCGCTGGAGCTCGTAGTCCTCGGCCGGTTCTCCCCACGGGACCGAACGCAGCCCCTCGTCCGCCTCGTCCTCCGACGGCACCTGCGGGGCCGGCTGGAACCAGAGGACGGTGAGGGTGGAGCGGTGAAGCACTCGGTCGCCGTACGTCGAGGACAGACGGAGTTCCATGAGCTCGACCGAGCGGCCGGATGTGAGGACGACGTGGGTGAGGGACATGGGCCACACAACGGGGAAGCCCGGTCGGCGCAGGCTCGTGGTTTCAGGGGCGGTGGCCGGTCATCCGGGCCGCCGAGGCGATCGTCGCGCGGGCCTCGCGTTCGGACAGGCCCGTGTGGACGGCCGCGTCGAGCAGTGGAGCGACGAGGTCGGGGCCGATGCCGTTCTCGTAGGCGCGGCAGGCGGCCCAGAAGAGGCGGGTGTTGCGCTGGCCCTCGTGGGCGGCGAGGACGAACTGGATCAGGCCCTGGCCGTGGTGTCCGGTGGTCGGTGGGTGGGGGTGCGGGGCGCGCGGGGGCGGGAGGAGCAGGCGGAGCAGGGCCGGCGGGCAGGCGGCGGGGGCGAGGTGGGCGGTGCCGGGGGCGGTGGAGTAGACGCCGTGGTCGGTGCGTGAGCCGGGGCCGACGAGGTAGCCGCCGGCACCGCGGATGTCGATGCCGGGGGCCAGCCGTCCGGCCGAGTTGGGGACGACGACGTCGGGCGGGCCGGTCAGCCAGAGGTGGCGGCCGCCGCTGGGGGTGAGGACGACGACCGTCACGGGGATCGTGAACAGGTGGCGCAGCGCCAGCTCGCGCAGGGCGGCCGAGGAGTCCGTGCCCGTCTTCGTGTCGAGGTCGACGCCGATCAGATGGTGCGGGGGCAGGCCGCAGGCGATGCCGTAGCCGGTGGCCCAGGGCGCGGCGGCGAACAGTTCGCGGATGCGTGCCGGGTCCTTGGAGGCGTCGTACACGCCGTGGCCGAAGCGTCCGCACTCGCCGTGGCAGGCGGGGGCGGCGGGGTCGTCGCGGTGGGGGGAACGCAGGGCCGGGAGTTTGGTCCGGGACAGGGGGATGACGGCCAGGCCGCGTTCCGCGGCTGACAGGGCGTGTGCGAGGGCCAGCGTCGTGGCCTGCCGGTCGGTGGTGGCCATGCATTTATGGTCGTACGTGTGTTCGAAAAAAGGAAGAGGGGGCGAGGTGTGACGCGCCGTGCGGTCCGCCCTGTGGGGGAGATCGGCCGGCTGTGCGCCGGACGGGCGCCGGAACGATTCGCCGCTTGTGGTGCCTGGTAGCTGTCTCGCCCCGGACTGTCCTGTCCCGCTCCTTTCGCAGGCTGATGCTGGCGACAAGGGTTTATCGACTTGTCCTCACGCTTACGTGCGAACCGCGGCTTCCGATGTGGTTCGCCGGGGTTCGGTGGGCAACTCTGGATGCGCGACGTCGTGCAGTGCACAACCGTCGGGGCGGTCGGCCAACTGCCTTGGCAACAGCCGTACTTCATGCACGTACTTCATGCATGTTCTTCATGCACCTGTTCTGGAGGAACACCATGGCAAGCATCCGTACCGCCCGCGTTCTCGCCGCCGTCTCCGCCCTCCCCCTCGCGGCCGCCCTCTTCACCGGCGTCGCCTCCGCGGACAACGGGGTCGGCCTCGACAACTACGGCAACTCGTCCACGACGGGGCAGAACGCGGTCGGCTTCGGCGCCTCGAACAAGAGCAATACCGCCCAGGTCAATGGCTCCGCGCTCAACCAGATCCAGCAGGGGGACGGGAACGTCGCCATCCGCTTCACCCGTCTGTGGTGAGCAACTAGGGGGAGTGGGGCCATTGGGGGGCTCGAGTCCCTTGTGGGGTGCGCTCAATGGGGATGTGTCGGGTCTGCGCGGCGGTGCTTCGGTGCCGCCGCGCAGGCGTTTTCCCATGCCTGACGGTGGCCATGGCGACCTTGACACCCGACGGGATCTGACGGACAGTCAGAAACCATGCATCTCGCCCCCACCGAGCGCCAGCAGCGGCTGCGCGCGGAACTGCGTGCCTACTTCCGGGACCTGCTGCCGCAGGGACCGCCCGCCGGGGCCGGTCACACCGGTGACGCCGATCCGCACGAGCGCCGCACGCTGCTGCGCCGCATCGGCGCCGACGGCTGGCTGGGCCTCGGCTGGCCGGTCGAGTACGGCGGCCGGGGCCGGGGCGCGGACGAGCAGTTCGTGTTCTTCGACGAGGCGTACCGGGCGGGCGCCCCCGTCTCCATGGTCACGCTGAACACGGTCGGGCCCACGCTGATGAAGTACGGCAGCGAGGAGCAGAAGGCCTACTTCCTGCCCCGGATCCTGCGCGGCGAGCTCGTCTTCGCGATCGGCTACAGCGAGCCGTCCGCCGGGACCGATCTGGCCTCGCTGCGGACCCGGGCGGTGCGGGACGGCGACGGCTGGCTGATCGACGGGCAGAAGGTCTTCACGTCGGGCGCCCAGCACGCCGACTGGATCTGGCTGGCCTGCCGTACCGACCCCGAGGCCCCCAAGCACCGGGGCATCTCCCTCCTCCTCGTGCCCACGGACGCGCCCGGGTTCTCCTGGACGCCGATCGAGACGGTGGGCGGCCAGACGACGACGGCCACCTACTACGACGGGGTCCGGGTCCCGGCGGGCAGCCTGGTCGGCGCCGAGAACGACGGCTGGTCGCTGATCACGAACCAGCTCAACCACGAGCGGGTCGCCCTCGCCGCGCTGGGCATGCAGGCCGAGGAGTTCCTCGCGGAGGCGCTGACCGCCGCGCGTACCCCCGATCCGGTGACGGGGAGGCGCCGCATTGACGAGCCGTGGGTAAATTTTCGGCTGGCCGAGGCGCATGCCCGGCTGGCGGCATCGCGCCTGCTCAGCTGGCGTCTGGTGGCGGACGTGGGGGCCGGCCGGCTGGCCCCCGGCGAGGCCAGCGGGGTGAAGTTCGCGGGAACGGAATCGGCTGTCGCGACGTATCGCATGTGTCAGCACATCGTGGGCGAGACGGGACTCGTCCGCTCCGGTTCCCCGGGGGTGTTCGGGGCCGGAGAGCTGGAGCGGCTGAACAGGGCGGCACAGATCAACACGTTCGGGGGCGGGGTGAGCGAGGTGCAGCGGGAGATCGTCGCGACGATGCGGCTCGGGATGACGAGGGGGCGGCGGTGACCGCGCCGGCCAGGGAGCCGGACGCCGGGCCGGCGGCACGCCACGAGGCGGACGAGAGTCGGCTCAGGGCGTACGAGGCACGGCTCAAGGCGTACGAGGGGCGGCCGGCCGCTGTGTCCGGCGTCGGCAAGGACCCGGTCAACCAGCCGATGATCCGGCACTGGTGCGAGGCGCTGGGCGACACCAGCCCGGCGTACACCGGGCCGGACGCCGTCGCCCCGGCCACCATGCTCCAGGCCTGGATCATGGGCGGGCTCTCCGGGCATGAGGGACGCACGGACGCGTACGACGAACTGCTCGGCCTGCTGGACGAGGCGGGCTGCACCTCGGTGGTCGCCACCGACTGCGAGCAGGAGTATCTGCGCCCCCTGCGCCCGGGGGACGAGGTCACGTTCGACACGGTGATCGAGTCGGTGTCGGAGCGGAAGACGACGAAGCTCGGCACGGGGTACTTCGTCACGACCCGCACGGACGTGCGCGTGGCCGGCGACCTCGCGGGCACGCACCGCTTCCGCATCCTCAAGTACACCCCGGCCCGGCGCAAGGCCCCCGGAAAACCCGGGGCCCGCCGCCCCCGCCCGGTCGTCAACCGCGACAACGCCGGCTTCTGGGAGGGCGTCGCCGAGCACCGGCTGCTCATCCAGCGCTGCACGGGCTGCGGCACCCTGCGCCACCCCTGGCTGCCGGGCTGCAACGCCTGCGGCTGCCTGGACTGGAACACGGTGGAGGCCGGTGGCGAGGGAACGGTCTATTCCTACGTCGTGATGCACCACCCGCCCTTCCCGGCGTTCACGGAACCCGATCCTGCCGCTGACGCGGCGGGTCCCTACGCGGTCGGCCTCGTCGAACTCGCGGAGGGCGTCCGGATGGTGAGCAACGTGGTCGGGGTGCCCCACGACAAGGTGCGCATCGGGCTGCCGGTCCGGGTCGAGTTCCGGCGATACGAGGACGACGGGGGCAGTGGGGACGGTGCGGACGGCGGGGACGGCGCGCAGGTCCTGCCGGTGTTCCGGGTCCTGGAGAGCGGGGCCTGACATGGACTTCACGCCCACCGAGGCGCAGGCCGGGGCCAGTGAGCTGGCCGCGCGGATCTTCGGCGACCTGGCCACGCACGAGCGGCTGGCGGCCCTCGGCACCGGCAGCGATCCCGAGCTGTGGAAGGCCCTGCGCGGCGCGGGACTGGTCGGTGCCGTGGAGGAACTGGGCCTGCTCGGACTGGTGCTGCTGCTGGAGGAGCAGGGCCGCACGACGGCCCAGGTGCCGTACGCCGCCACCTGCGTGTACGGGCTGCTGGCGGTCACCGCCCACGGCACCCCGGAGCAGCGGGAGCGGCTGCTGCCGGGCATCCGGGACGGATCGGCGGTGGTGAGCGGGGCGTTTCCGGCGCAGACAGGTGTACGGGTCTCCGCGCGAGGCGGGGCGACGCGAAGCGGCGAGATCGGCCGGGCGGAGCTGACCGGAACCGTCCCCGTCGTCCCCTGGCTCCGGGACGCCACGCACGTCCTCCTCGCCGACGGCGACCACCGGCTGTGGTTGGTGCCGCTCGCGGAGGGCACCGACGTCACGCCGGTCGAGCTGACCGCGCCCTGGTCGGCCGGGCGGCTCACCCTCGACGGGGCACCTGCCGAGCGGGTCGGCGGGGCGGAGGCCGGCGCGGACGTCCTGGCCACCGCGCGTACCGCGTTCGCCGGGCTCCAGGCGGGCGTGTGCGCGGGCTCCCTCGCCCGGGCCGTGGCGCATGTGAACACCCGCGAGCAGTTCGGCCGGCCGCTCGCCACCCGGCAGGCCGTGCAGCTGAAGGCCGCCGACGCGCACATGGACATCGAGGCGATACGGGTGACCGCGTACGAGGCGGCCTGGCGACGGGACGCCGGACTGCCGTACGCCACGCACGCGCTGACCGCCGCCTGGTGGGCGTCCGAGGCGGGGCAGCGGGTCGTGCACACGGGCCAGCATCTGCACGGCGGTGCGGGGGCCGATCTCGGTCACCCGGTCCACCGGCACTTCCTGTGGGGGCGGCAACTGGACGCGTATCTGGGATGCGGCGGCGAAGTGCTCCAGGAACTGGGGGAGTTGATCGCGAGTGCGGAGTGAGACGGGGAGCGGGACGGGGAGAAGGACGGAAAGCGGGACGGGGAGTGGGACATGACGGAGGTGAAGGCCGGCGCGCAGCTGCCCCCGCTGGAGATCCCGATCACGCGCACGCTGATCGTGGCGGGTGCGATCGCCTCGCGGGACTACCAGGACGTGCACCACGATCCCGAGCTGGCGCGGCACAGGGGCTCCCCGGACGTCTTCATGAACATCCTGACGACCAACGGCCTGGTCGGCCGGTACATCACGGACCACTTCGGCCCCGCCGCGGTGCTCCGCAAGGTGGCCATCCGGCTGGGGGCACCCAACTATCCCGGCGACACGATGGTGCTGTCGGGCACCGTCGAGGAGGTCGCCGGCACCACCGCCACGGTCCGCGTCGTCGGGGAGAACGGCATCGGACGCCATGTGACGGGCACGGTGACGGTCACCGTCCCGGCGGAGCGTGCGGCATGAGCGGGCGGACCAGGGACACCCTCGGGGGGCGGGCGGCCGTCGTCGGGATCGGGGCGACGGAGTTCTCCAAGGACTCGGGGCGCAGCGAGCTCAGGCTGGCGGTGGAGGCGGTGCGGGCCGCGCTGGACGACGCGGGGCTGACGCCGGGCGACGTGGACGGGATGGTCACGTTCACGATGGACACCAGCCCGGAGATCACCGTGGCCCAGGCCTGCGGGATGGGCGAGTTGTCCTTCTTCTCCCGTATCCACTACGGCGGCGGGGCGGCCTGCGCGACCGTCCAGCAGGCGGCGCTCGCCGTCGCCACCGGTGTGGCGGAGGTGGTGGTCTGCTACCGGGCCTTCAACGAGCGGTCGGGGCGCCGCTTCGGGGCGGGAGCGCGGCACCGGGAGCCGTCGGCGGAGGGCGTGGCGCTCGGCTGGGGGCTGCCCTTCGGGCTGCTCACCCCGGCCTCCTGGGTGGCGATGGCGGCGCAGCGCTACCTGCACACCTACGGGCTGACGCCCGAGGTCTTCGGGCACGTGGCCGTCGTCGACCGTGGGTACGCGGCGACCAACCCGGCGGCGTACTTCCACGGCCGCCCGATCACGCTCGCCGACCATGCCGCCTCGCGCTGGATCGTGGAGCCGCTGAGACTGCTGGACTGCTGCCAGGAGACGGACGGCGGGCAGGCGCTGGTGGTGACGTCCGTGGAGCGGGCCCGCGACCTGGCGCACCCGCCCGCCGTGATCGCGGCCGCCGCCCAGGGCGCGGGCCGGGCGCAGGAGCAGATGACCAGCTTCTACCGCGACGACCTGACCGGCCTGCCCGAGATGGCCGTGGTGGCCCGCCAGCTGTGGCGGACCTCAGGGCTGAGCCCGGCCGACATCGACGTGGGGATCCTCTACGACCACTTCACGCCCTTCGTGCTGATACAGCTCGAGGAGTTCGGGTTCTGCGGCAGAGGGGAGGCGGCGGACTTCGTGGCCGCGCGGGAGCTGCCGCTGAACACGCACGGCGGCCAGCTGGGGGAGGCGTATCTGCACGGGATGAACGGGGTGGCGGAGGGCGTGCGCCAGCTGCGGGGCACGGCGGTCAACCGAATACCGGGGGCGGCCCGGGTCCTGGTGACCGCGGGCACGGGGGTGCCGACGTCGGGGCTGGTCCTCGCCGCGGACGGATGAGCCCGCCCGGGTAAACCCGTAGTACGCGAGGTTGGCCGTCCACCTTCAGGAGGTGGAGCCCGCCCCACCCCTACAACCTGAGGCGGACCTCGCTTCGGGACCTGAGGCCGATCCGCGGGAACAGGGTCGCTCATAGCGTGGAGCCATGACCACACCCGTCTGCACCAGCGCGTCGACCGTCGCTGCACCAGCGAGGCAGACCCGGCCGTACCCGTCGTTCTCCTCGTACGTCAGGGCCCGCCAGCCGGTGCTGCTGCGTACCGCCCGGTCGCTGACCGCGAACCCGAGCGACGCCGAGGACCTGCTGCAGACCGCGCTGGCGAAGACGTACGTGGCGTGGGAGCGGATCGAGGACCACCGCGCGCTGGACGGCTATGTCCGCCGGGCCCTGCTGAACACGCGCACGTCCCAGTGGCGCAAGCGCAAGGTCGACGAGTTCGTGTGCGACGAGCTGCCCGAGCCGGAGCCCGTGCCCGGCGGCGACGACCCGGCCGAGCGGCAGGCGCTGCACGACGCGATGTGGCGGGCGATCGGCAAGCTGCCCGCCCGGCAGCGGGCGATGGTCGTCCTCAGGTACTACGAGGACCTGAGCGAGGCCCAGACCGCCGAGGTGCTCGGGGTGTCCGTCGGCACGGTGAAGTCGGCGGTGTCGCGTGCGCTCGGCAAGCTGCGCGAGGACCCCGAGCTCGGCCTGGTGAGATAGGCCCGCGGAGCCCGCGAGTTTTCCTTCCCCTAGTGACATACCGCGCGGTATGTGCGCAGAATCAGCGCAGCCCCTACTGCCGCGTAGGCAATGCCGCCTCGGGAGGACCGCCGTGCTGAGCACCATGCAGGACGTACCACTGACCGTCACCCGCATCCTTGTGCACGGTGTGCTGGTGCACGGACGGTCCCAGATCACGACATGGACCGGGGACGGCGAGCCGCAGCGACGCAGCTTCGCCGAGGCGGGAACCCGAGCCGTCCAGCTGGCCAACGCCCTCCGCGACGACCTCGGCGTGCGGGGCGACGACCGGGTCGCGACGCTGATGTGGAACAACGCCGAGCACGTCGAGGCGTACTTCGCGATCCCCTCCATGGGCGCGGTGCTGCACACGCTCAACCTCCGTCTGCCCGCCGACCAGCTGGCCTGGATCGTCAACCACGCCGCCGACCGTGTGATCATCGTCAACGGTTCGCTGATCCCCCTGCTCGCCCCGCTGCTGCCCAGGCTGACCACGGTCGAGCACATCGTCGTCTCCGGACCCGGCGACCGCTCCCCGCTCGCCGGCGCCACCGCGCAGGTGCACGAGTACGAGGAGCTGATCGCGGACAAGCCGAAGACGTACGACTGGCCGGAGATCGACGAACGCCAGGCCGCCGCCATGTGCTACACCTCCGGCACCACCGGCGACCCCAAGGGCGTGGTGTACAGCCACCGTTCGATCTACCTGCACTCCATGCAGGTCAACATGACCCAGTCGATGGGCCTGACCGACCAGGACACCTCCCTGGTCGTGGTCCCCCAGTTCCACGTCAACGCCTGGGGCCTGCCGCACGCCACCTTCATGACCGGCGTCAACATGCTGATGCCGGACCGCTTCCTCCAGCCCGCCCCGCTGGCCGAGATGATCGAGAGCGAGAAGCCGACCCACGCCGCCGCCGTCCCCACCATCTGGCAGGGCCTGCTCGCCGAGCTGACCGCCAAGCCCCGGGACGTCTCCTCCCTCACCCAGGTCACCATCGGCGGAGCCGCCTGTCCGCCCTCCCTCATGACGGCCTTCGACAACCTCGGCATGCGGGTCTGCCACGCCTGGGGCATGACCGAGACCTCCCCGCTGGGCACGATCGCCCGCCCGCCGGCCCACGCGATCGGCACCGAGGAGGAGTTCGCCTACCGCCTCACCCAGGGCCGCTTCCCGGCCGGTGTGGAGGGCCGCCTCACCGGCCCCGGCGGCGAGCGCCTCCCCTGGGACGGCGAGTCCGCCGGCGAGCTGGAGGTACGCGGCCCGTGGATCGCCGGCGCCTACTACAACGGCCCCGACGCCGAACCCCTGCGCCCCGCCGACAAGTTCAGCGAGGACGGCTGGCTGAAGACGGGAGACGTGGGGACGATCTCCCCCGACGGTTTCCTCACCCTCACCGACCGTGCCAAGGACGTCATCAAGTCCGGCGGCGAGTGGATCTCCTCCGTCGACCTGGAGAACGCCCTGATGTCCCACCCGGACGTCGCCGAGGCCGCCGTCGTCGCCGTCCCCGACGACAAGTGGGGCGAGCGCCCGCTGGCCACCGTCGTCCTCAGGGAGGGCGCCACCGCCGACTTCGAGACCCTGCGCGTCTTCCTCGCGGAGGAGGCCAAGATCGCCAAGTGGCAGCTCCCGGAGCGCTGGACGGTCATCGAGTCGGTGCCGAAGACGAGCGTGGGGAAGTTCGACAAGAAGGTGCTGCGCAGGCAGTACGCGGAGGGCGAGCTGGACGTCACCCAGCTCTGACGCCGCGCCCGCGCGTACGCCGGTGCCGGGGTACGGAACGCCCCGGCACCGGCGTACGCGCGCTCAGCGGCCCAGGCAGGTTCAGGAGACGGCCGTCACCCGTCGTACGGCCGTCGTCAGCCAGCCGAGCGCCAGCCAGAGTGCGGCCACCGCGCAGACGCCGTCCCATCCCCACCGGGCGTAGGCGATCCCCGCGAGGACGGAGGCGAGCGCGCCGCCCGTGAAACCGGCCACGACGTAGGCGGTGTTGGCGGTCGCGGGGGCGGAGGTGGTGGTCAGGGCGAGGGTCTGGTTGGCGACGTGCGAGGCGACCAGGGCCGCGTGGACGGCGATCGCCGCCACGAACAGCGCGATGAGCACCTGCCCGCCGAGCCAGAACAGCGGCACGGAGACGGCGGCGAGGACGTAGGCCGACCGTACGACCTTCGCGGCGCCGAAGCGGTCCACCAGCCCGCCCGCGAGCGGGGCCACCACGCTGGCCGTGAGGCCGAAGAGGCCGAACAGGCCGGCGGTCGCGGTGGACAGGCCGTACGCCGGGCCGGTCAGCAGCAGGGCGAGCGAGGTCCACAGGGCGCTCCAGGCGCCGAACATCCCGGCCTGCCTGACGCACGCCCGCCACAGGTCGGGCGAGCGGTGGACGAGCCCGGGCAGGGCGGTCAGGCCGGCGAACAGCGGACCGGTGCGGCGGCGGTGCTCCCTCGGCAGGGCGAGGGCGGTGCCGAGTCCCAGTACGAGGGTCAGCGCGCCCGCACCGGCGAACACCCACCGCCAGCCGAAGGCCTGCCCGGCCAGACCGCCGACGACCCGGGCCGCGACGATGCCGGTGAACAGACCCGCGATGACGGCGGCGACATGACGGGCGCGGCGGTGGGCGGGGGCGCGCTCGGCGACCAGCGGGACGAGCAGCTGCGGGACGACGGTCGCGGCGGACGCCACGAACACGGCGGCCGCGAGAGCGGCGGTGCCGGAGGCCGCCGCGCCGAGCGTCAGCGCGGCCGTCGTGGCCACCGACAGGAGGGCGACCAGCGGACGCCGGTCCACGCGGTCGCCGAGCGGGGCGAAGAAGAGCAGCCCGGCCGCGTAACCGAGCTGCGCGACCGAGGCGATCCAGGTCACGGCCGAGGGAACCGTGCCGAAGTCGTGGGCGATGAGGGGGAGCAGCGGGGCCGCGAGATAGATGTTGGCGGCCGTGACGGCGGTGCAGACAGCGATGAGGACGAGGAGGAGGCGGCCGGAGCCGGCCTGCTCGCGGGCGGGGACCCGGATCTCCTGCGCCTCTTGGGTGGTGGTCGCTGACGGCATGACCGGAGGTACTCCTTAGGGCTTCTTGGAGCCGACTCTCACAACTAACTGGTTGGTTGGAAGTGTGAACAGCGTCCCCCTTCGCGGAATTCCCTGTCAACCAAATAGTTGGTTGCCTCGAGCGCTACCCTGGCCCCATGGCACCAGTGAGGGACCCCGAGGCCACCAGGGCGCGGATCTTCCAGGCGGCGGTCACCGAGTTCGCCCGGCACGGCATCGCCGGCGCCCGCATCGACCGCATCGCGTCCGAGGCCAAGGCCAACAAACAGCTGATCTACGCCTACTTCGGCAACAAGGCGGAGCTGTTCTCACAGGTCCTCGGCACCTGCATGGTCGACCTCGCCGCCGCCGTCCCCGTCGACGCCGACGACATAGAGGGCTGGGTCGACCGCCTCCTCGACTACCACGCGACCCATCCCGAACTGCTGCGCCTGCTCTTCTGGGAAGGCATCGAGTACGGCACCGCCGAGCTGCCCGACGAGACCGCCCGCCAGGAGCACTACGCCCGCAAGGTCGCCACCCTCCAGGACGGCCAGGCCCGGGGTGTCATCACCGACGCCATCCCGGCCGGCGACCTGCTGATCCTGCTGACCGCCCTCACCAACTGGATGGTCGTGGTCCCCCAGATGCGCCGCATCCTCGCGGGCCCCGAGGACAGCGACCGCGAGCGCCTGCGGGCCTCCATCAAGGAGGCGGCCCGCAGGCTGGTGGCCCGCTAGGGCCGGACAGGCCCTTGAGCCAGGCCGCTCTGGACGCCAGGCCGCTCTAGACGCCAGGCCGATCTAGAGGCCGGTCCAGAGGCCAGCCGGTCTAGTTGGTGCCGATGCGGGCCAGCAGGTCCACGATCCGAGCCTGGACCTCGCCGCTGGTGGAGCGCTCCGCCAGGAACAGCACCGTCTCCCCCGAGGCCAGCCGCGGCAGGTCGGCCTGGTCGACGGCGGCGGTGTAGACGACCAGCGGGGTGCGGTTGAGCTGCCCGTTCGTGCGCAGCCAGTCCACGATCCCGGCCCGGCGCCGGTGCACCTGCATCAGGTCCATCACGACCAGGTTCGGCCTGAGCTGCCCGGCCAGCGTCACCGCGTCCGCGTCGCTCGCGGCCCGCGCGACCTGCATCCCGCGCCGCTCCAGCGTCGCCGTCAGGGCGAGGGCGATCTCCGCGTGCTCCTCGATGAGGAGGACCCGCGGCGGGTGCTGCTCGCTGTCGCGCGGCGCGAGCGCCTTCAGCAGGACCGCGGGATCGGCACCGTACGCCGCCTCGCGCGTCGCCTGCCCGAGCCCGGCCGTGACCAGCACCGGCACCTCGGCGGCGACCGCCGCCTGCCGCAGCGACTGAAGCGCGGTACGGGTGATCGGCCCGGTCAGCGGATCCACGAACAGGGCTGCCGGGAAGGCCGCGATCTGCGCGTCGACCTCCTCGCGCGAGTGCACGATCACCGGCCGGTAGCCGCGGTCGCTGAGCGCCTGCTGCGTGGTGACGTCCGGCGCGGGCCACACCAGCAGCCGGCGCGGGTTGTCCAGCGGCTCCGGCGGCAACTCGTCGTCCATCGGCTGCGGGCGCGGGGGGTCCGCGACCTCGACCGCCCCGCCCGGACCGTCCAGCGGCTCGGGACCCTCGGCGGCGTTCTCGTCCGGAGCGCCTATGGCGTACGACCGTCCGGCACCCTCGGTGGCCGGGGCGAGCCGCGACTGCCCGGCCAGGGAAGGCTGGGGGACAGGCTGCGCCACCGGCTGCGCGACGGCCTGTGCGACGGGCTGTGCGATCGCCGGTGCGACGGGCTGCGCTCCCGGCTGCGCGACCGGCTGTGCCGGTGTCTGCTCGGCGGCCGGATGCGGACGGGCACCCTGCTCGGGGCGCTGGTCCGGACGCTGCTCGGAACGTGGCTCAGGACGCGCGGCCGGGTCGGGCGGCGTGCCCAGCTTGCGGCGCCGCCCGGAACCGCCCGGCTGGTGCGGGGGCGGCGTGGCCGTCGGCTGCTGCACCTGCGCGGCCTGCCTGCTGAACGGCACGCCCTGCCCCAGCGTCCGCACGCTGAAGCCCCGGCCCTGCGTCGAGTTCACGTCGGCGGGCACGCCACCCGCCTCGGCCGGCAACGGCTGGGCGGCTCGGGCAGGCGCGGCGGCGTGCTCCGGGGGGAGGGGGGTGCCGGGGGCCGGGGTGGCGGTGCCGTTGGGGGCCACCGCGGCGGGGGCGGCCGTTCCGTCGGGCGTTCCATTGGGCGGTACGGCGACGTCCGCGGCCGGGGGCGGAGTCGGAGCCGGAGTCGGCGGGGTCGCGGGGGGCGGAGCTGGGGTGGCCGGGACCTCGGGTGCCTGACCCGCGGGCTGACCTGCAGCGGCCTGGCCGGGAACGGCCTCCGCGGGCAGCGGCTGGGCGGCGGGCAGCGGCCCGGTGTTCTGCGCCGGGAGGGAGACAGCGGCGGCCTGGGCGGGAGCGGCCTGGGCGGCTGCCGGGAGCTCACCCGGGGTGACCTGCGGTGGGACCGTCTGACCCAGCCCTGCCGGAACCGCGACCGGCTGGCCCGGGGCGATCTGGACCGAGTTTCCCGGCGCCGGAGCCGTGCCCTGGCCGGGAGTGGCCTGCACGGGTACGGCGGCACCCGGCGCGGGCGTGCCGGTGGCCTCCGGCGACTGCTGCGGCGGGACCACGGCCCGTCGGCGGCGGCCGGTCGGCGCGCTGGTGGGATGCGGCTGGGGCGGGGTGTGGTCCTCGGACTGGTCGTGCGCGACGGCGTCGTGCCGGCCTTCGTCGACCGCCTGATCCACGGCCGGAGCCTGCACCTGCCCCGGGACCTGGACTTGCCCCGGGACCTGCACCTGACCCGGAACCGGCACCAATCCCTGCGCCTGCGCCTGCGCCTGCGCCTGCCCGTCCGGCCCTTCGGCCTGGCGGTCCGCCTCGGCGGGCGGCAGGGCGAAGACCGTACGGGCCCCCGCCTCCTGCGCGGCGGCACGCTCGGCCGCGGCGGCAAGCGCACGGCGACGGCGCCCGGTCGGCTGCTCGGCCTCGGCCGTCGGGACGGCTTCGGGGCCCGGCTGGGCACCGGCCGCGGGCAGCGCGGGCGGCAGCGCCTGCCGGTCCCCGTCGTCACGCCGGGCACGCCGTCCGCCGGGCGCCGGCACGCCCTGCGGCGGCACGGTCCCGCCGAGTCCCGTGTTCGAGGCCGCGGCCCCCGCGGCATGCTCGGCCGCCGTCACGACGGCCCCCTCGGCGACACCCTGATCACCACCGGCGCCACCAGCGCCACCGACACCGACGGCCCCGTCACCCGCGCCCTCGGCGGGCCGTCCCCGCCGCCGTCCGGTGCCGCTGGACACCTCCGCAACCTCGACCACCGGCTGCACCGGCGACACCGGCTGCGCCTGCTCATCGAGGGCACGCCTGCGGCGCCGCCCGGTAGGCGCGGGCGCCTCCGTCCCGTCACCGTCGGACTCGCCAGGCTCCTCGCTCTCCAGGAAGGCGTCGGTGGAGGCCCGCCGGGCCCGCCGCCGCCCGCCACCGGAGCCGTGCTCGACGGCGGCCTCCGCCTCGGCGTCCGCACCGCCCACCAGGGCCACCTCGGCACCCGGCGCCCGTTCCGGGGCCGGGACGGCCCCCGCCCCGCCGCCGATCGGCACCTCGAGGACATACGCACTGCCGCTCATCCCCGGCACCTCGTGCGTCTGGAGCACACCACCGTGCGCCCGTACGATCCCGCGGACGATCGGCTCGTGCACCGGGTCTCCCCCGGAGTACGGTCCGCGCACCTCGATCCGTACGACCTCACCGCGCTGCGCGGCCGCCACGACGACGGTGTTGTCCATGTAACCGCCCGTCGAGACGGGCGCGTTGCCGGTGGCGTCGACGCCGGCGACGTCCGCGACGAGATGCGCGAGCGCGGTCGCGAGCCGCTGCGGGTCGACCTCGGCCTCGATGGGCGGCGCGTGCACGGCGAACTGCACCCGGCCCGGCCCGATGAGTTCGACGGCCCCGTCGACGCCGGCGGCGACGACCGAGTCAAGCATCACCTTCGTACGGACGACGTCCTCCGTGCCCGCGTCGAGCCGCTGGTAGCCGAGGACGTTGTCGATCAGCTGGGTGATGCGCGAGTAACCCGCCGACAGATGGTGCAGCACCTGGTTGGCCTCGGGCCACAGCTGCCCGGCGTCGTCCGCGGCGAGCGCGGCCAGTTCCCGGCGCAGCTCGTCCAGCGGCCCGCGCAGGGAGCGCGCGAGCAGCGTGAGCAGCTGCTCGTGCCGCCCGGCCAGGGCCTCGTAGCGGTCCTTCTCCCGCTCGCCGAGCGCGGCGTACCGCTCCTCGCCGGCCGCCAGCTCCTCGGCGTGCCGCTCTTCCAGCTCCTCGATCCGGGTGACGTGCTCCTGACGCAGGGCGGTCAGGTCGGAGGCGTGCTCCTCGGAGAGCTTCTCCAGCTCCTGGGCGTGCGCCTGCTCCAGGGCCGCCTTCTCCTCGGCGAGCGCGTCGAAGGGCCGCCGGTCGGTGAAGGTCATCACGGCGCCGACCAGCTGGTCGCCGTCGCGCACGGGCGCGGTGGTCAGATCGACCGACACCTCGTCCCCGGACTTGGACCACAGCACCTGCCCGCGCACCCGGTGCTTGCGCCCGGAGCGCAGGGTGTCGGCGAGCGGCGACTCGTCGTACGGGAAGGGCGAACCGTCGGCACGGGAGTGCAGGACGAGGGTGTGCAGCTCCTTGCCGCCGAGCTCACTGGCCCGGTAGCCCAGTATCTGCGCGGCGGCCGGATTGACGAGCACGATCCGCCCGTCCGTGTCCGTGCCCACGACACCTTCCGCCGCGGCCCGCAGGATCATCTCGGTCTGCCGCTGTGAGCGGGCCAGCTCCGCCTCGGTGTCGACGGTGCCGGACAGATCGCGTACGACGAGCATCAGCAGTTCGTCGCCGGTGTATCCGTAACCGTCGTAGGCCTGCTGCCCGTTCTCCAGGTTCGCGCTGGTGACCTCGACCGGGAACTCGGTCCCGTCGGTCCGCCGGGCGACCATCCGCGTGGGCTTGGTCCGGCCCTGCGGGTCCATGTGGTCGGGCCGCCGCATGGAGCCGGGGATGAGCTTGGAGTCGAACTCCGGCAGCAGATCGAGCAGCCCCCGCCCCACCAGAGCCGTCCCCGGAGTCTCGAAGGCCTCCAGGGCGATGGTGTTGGCGTTGACGACGGTCCCATTGGCGTTGACCAGCACCAACGCATCGGGCAGCGCGTCCAGTATGGCTGCGAGGCGAGCAGCGCCTCGGGATGGCCTGCTGCTCACGAAACGCTTCCTCCCTGTTACCGCACCTTGCCGACCGCTCGGGCCATCTTGCCAACCGGCCCGCAGCGTGTCACGCGAGGGAGTCTAAGGGCAGCGCTTGCGCTCGCGACGCCGGATGAGAGGGAGGTCGCACGACGAAGTGACGGGGAACGTGTGACCGCCCGCCCCGGTCTCCGCTCTGCCTCGGGCTTTGGGCCGCGAGACCTTCGCAGGACCTTTACGGGACCGGGGATTCCGCCACGAAAAGCCTGTGGGCGGTCGCTACGAGGTTCGCTACGCGCGCAGGTCGTGCGGGTCGCGAAGGTCGGGCAGAAGAGGAACGAGCCGGTCCCACCGCTCGACCTCGCACCCGTTGCTCCGGTCGTACGTCGCGTCGACCGGCCGCCCGGCCCAGATCCCCGTCACATGAGCGGTGGCCGGACCTCCGTACAACATCGTGCACATCTGACCTGGCGCGACCGGCGCGAAGGTGTCCCGCCCCCACCGTGAGTTCCGGTCCAGCGTCCGGCAGGCACCGCTCACATCCGGGTGACTGCCGGCCCCCGGGTGACAGGACAGCTGGTACCGCCCGTCCCGGCCACCGCCCGCGTGCCGGACGGTGACGGTGAGGTGATCGGCGGGGGCGGCGGCCCGGTCCTCGGGACGTACGGGCGGGGGCGCCGAGACGCCGGTGTGCGCGGCGGTGTGCGCGGCGGCGAGAGCGGGCGCGGCGGCGACGGCGGAGAGGGCGGTGGCGGAGACGGCGGCGACGGTGACGGCCACGGCGGCGACGGGCACCCGGCCCGCCACACCCACCACGCCCGCCACGCCCGCCGCGACCCTCCGCGAGATGACCAGCAACATGCCCTGCCCAACGCTCCTGCCGCCCGGACGTTGCGCTCCCCGCCCGCCCCGACCGGCTCGCCGACACGGAAGGGCTTTGCCCTGCAGCCCGCCTGCCTAGTACCGTGGGAGCCGATTGGTGACAGCACGCTCGACTGTGTCATCATCTGCACGCACCACTCGCGCGCTCGCGTGAGCGGTTGTGCTGGAGGCGTCGCCTAGTCCGGTCTATGGCGCCGCACTGCTAATGCGGTTTGGGCCTTAAAGCCCATCGAGGGTTCAAATCCCTCCGCCTCCGCACCTGATCACCGAAGCCCCGGTCCACACGGACCGGGGCTTCGGTGCTGTATCGCCCCCGACACCACCATTTCCGCAGGTCACAAGGGGTGTGCGGAACGGATTTCACATGGCGGCGGCAGTCATGTAATGTTCTTCCTGTCGCCGCGAGCGGGCCGGAAGGGCCGGGAACGGGGACAAAAAACAAAACAAGCACTCGTAGCTTAACGGATAGAGCATCTGACTACGGATCAGAAGGTTGCAGGTTCGAATCCTGCCGAGTGCGCACAGAACAGAGGCCCCGGATCATTCCGGGGCCTCTGGCGTTTCCGGGGTCGGGCGGCAGGGTGGGCCGCGCAACCTTCCCCTCGGCTCATGGGTCTCCACGCTGTACGTCTCCCTCGCACAGTGTGAAAGGTTTCCGTGCACCACAAGAGTCTCGTCGCCGCCCGGAGCGGTGCTGCTGTGTCCGCCGTGGTCCTCGGTGGTCTGCTGGCCGGCGCCCCGCAGGCGGCGGCCGCCGATGTCAGCTGCTCGGCCAACGTCTACAAGCGGACGTTCTACAAGAACACCTCTTTCTCCGGCTCCCCGGTGAAGACCGACTGCGACAGCGCCATCGACCAGAATTGGTCCGGCAGCCCGGTCTCCGGCGTGCCGTCGAACAACTTCGGTGTCCGCTGGTCGGTGACCCGCGACTTCGGTTCCGGCGGCCCCTTCAAGTTCGCCGTCTCCGCCACCGACGGTGTCCGTGCCTATCTGGACGGCGTCCGCCAGATCGACATGTGGGTGGGTTCGGGGGACACCGCCCGTTCCATGAGCATCGGCTTCGGTATCCCCTCCGGCAAGCACACCGTCCGCGTCGACTACGTGAACTGGTCCGGAGCCGCGAAGGTCAAGTTCACGTACTCGCCCCTGACCTCGGCCAAGGACGACAGCACCGCGCCGCTCGCACCCACCGGCGTCAAGACCGCCTACGACACCAAGAGCCGCAAGACCACTGTCTCCTGGTCCGCCAACAAGGAGATGGACCTGGCGGGTTACTCCCTCTACCGGCGGCCCGTCGGCTCCAGCACCTGGACGAAGGTCACCACGACCACCGGCCGCAGCTTCACCGATCCCCTGGTGAACCCCGACGACCGCACGCCCTACTACTACGAGGTCCGCGCCAGGGACAAGGCGGGCAACACCTCGTCGGGCAGCAAGGACACCATCGTCCGGCCCCTGCCGATCGTCACCGAGCTGACCGGCACCTACGACAAGGCGACCCACAAGGTCACCCTGAACTGGCCCCTCAACACCGAGCCGCAGTTCGACCACTACACGGTCCTGAGCAACGACATGGTGGACGGCTACTGGAAGTGGGTGCCGCTCGGCACCACCAAGGGCAACACCTGGACCACCGCTCCGGTCGTCGCCGACGGCGAGTGGCGCCACTACCGCGTCCTCGTCACCAACGACAACGGCACCACCACCTACAACCCGGGCGGGCTCGACGCCTACGCCACCAACGAGCTCTGGCTCGAGATTCCCGACGGCATAGCCCCCGCCGCCGCCCCGGAGCTCCTCGCCGGCTCCTGCGAGGGCGGCATCCGGGCGACGGCCAACGACTACACGCCGGCCCCGATCCGCGACTTCACCGGCTTCGAGATCGAGCGCCGGGAGGCGGGTACGGGCACCTGGTCCGTCGTCGTGCACCAGGGCTACGACCCGCGCCGCGACCCGGCCTTCGTCACCGTCTGCGACCAGTTGCCCGCCGACGGGCGCACCTACGAGTACCGGGCCCGCACCTATGACGCGGCCGGGAACTACTCGCCGTACAGCGAGATCCGTGCCATGACGAGGCCGACCGGCTGACGGCCGGTCCGCTCAGCACTCACCGCCGCCGGGCTCGCCCTTGTTCAGCTTCTCCAGGTATTCGTGGGCGAGTGCGGTGGCGCGGGTGAACCAGTCGTTGACGACGGCGAGTTCGGCGGGTGAGTAGTCGGCGAAGAGGGCGTTGAGACGGGCGTAGTGGCCCGCGTACACGGCTGTGACCCGCTCGACCGCCTCGGGCAGGGCGGCCACGCGGACGCGGCGGCGGTCGCTGGGGTCGGGGCGGCGGGTGACGTAGCCGGCGCGTTCCAGGCGGTTGAGGATGCCGGTGACCGCGCCGGTGGTGACGTGGGCGCGGGCCGCCAGGTCACCGGCCGTGAGCAGGTCGTCGCCGGCCTCTAGGACGAAGGCGAAGCAGGTCAGGTCGGTGACGTTCAGGCCCAGCCGCCGGGCCAGTTCCTGCTGTCCGATCAGGTGGGCCGCGATGAGGTGGTCCATCGCGGACAGCGCCTGGGCCGGGGTGGCGGGTGGGCGCGGCGTGCCGGGCATCTTTCGGTATCCCTTAGCTCGTGAGAGATTTAGTTGCTAAGTTTCTTACGTCGTGAGGGATTGCGGGGTCTTCGGTGTCCCCCACGTCCTAGCTGATTCTGCTGCCTACGCATGCCCTGGGAGAGGGAGGCGGGTACATGAGCGCACATCTGTACGACGAGGGTCACACGGTCGCCGGCTGGACCGGCTTCGGCATCGCGACCGCCGGGAGCGGGCTGGTGGGGCTGGGGGTGTGCACGGGGTCGGTCGCCGCCGTGGGTGGGGGGCTGGCGGTTGTTGTCCTCAGTGTTTTCGTCACCTGGGGGCTGCACCTCTCGGGCTGGGGCAAGCCGCCCGGGGTGCGGCCCCGGGAGCAGTGGGGGATGCGGGTCCGTGATCCGCTGGCGCGGGAGGGGCACTCCGGGTGCGTGGGGTGCCGGCTGGCGGGGCGGGGGCGGCGGCGTGCGGTGGTCGTGGTGCCGGAAGGGGTGGGTACCGAGTTGGCAGAATCGGTACCTCTGTCACCTTTCGAGTGAACGTACCCCGTGCGAACGGTAGTTGGCTGTATGTGCTCATAGCTTCCGGTGTGGAGGTGATGCTCGATGTACGAGCGGAACGACACGCCGCCGGAGCAGTCGGCGGCACGGAAGCAGGACGCGATCGACATCAACGACTTCGTGTTCGCGGCCACGGGGGCGCGGGTGCGGAGGCTGACGTTGCCGGATGGGGAGTACTGGTTCCCGGCGGCGGACGTGGCAGGCAGCCTCGGTTACTCGAACACCCGCGATGCTTTGCGACAGCATGTCGACGGCAGCTTGCAAAGGAGTTTGAGTGAGATTGCACAAGGCGTCGGTACAGCCGACACCTTGCGCAAACTTGCAGGTCACCGGCTACAGAAGTCGATGAAGATGGTGAATCTCCGGGGGCTCATCCAGCTTGTCAACGGTTGCACCAAACCCGAGTGCGAACCTTTCAAGCGCTGGGTGTCCGAGGTCATCGAGACCATTCAGCGTGACGGCTCGTACTCACTCGACCCGGCCCCCGTGCAGCCCGCCCCCAGCGGCGGCACGGCGTACGTCATGCCCGAGCAGGTCGCCGACGCCATCGTTCGCCTGGAGGAGAGGAACATTCGGGCGGACGAGGCGCTGGCGATGGTAGAGGCCGAGCGGGTCGCGGAGATGCGCCGGATCAACGACCATCTGGCGGGAATGAAGGAACAGTCCCGGTCCACCGAGCGGTCCATCGGCGAAGCTCTCCACCGCATCGCCGACACCCTCGACCTCCTCGCCCAACGGTTCCGGCCGACCGCGCCCGAGGCGCAGGCCCCGGTGATCACGCCTCAGGAGCTGCTGGCCGGCTGGCGGGCGAGGAACCTGGTGGTCACGGAGGACGTGCACGCGGTGGCGGCGTACCTGGCGCCTGCGCTGGTGCGGGGTCCGGCATGGTGCCCGCTCGAGGACGTCGCCACACGCACGGGGCTGACGCTCGACCGTGTGCGTGACTGTATGCGCATGCTGATCAAGCGTGGCTGTATCCGACAGACGGGATGCGCGTCGGACGGTACGCCGGTATACGCCCTGCCATAACGGACGACGCACGCAGGCCCGAAGTCGCAATGGAAGGTTGCGGCTTCGGGCCTTTGCGTACCGTACCGCCTCCAGGGCGCCGGGAGGGCGTTGTCAGTGGTGCCGCCTACTCTCATGAGTGATGGCACAGGCATGGAAGTGCACGGGGCTGCGATGGTCGGCGGACGGTCCCGTGCTCATGTGGGACGGCGGGCGGAGCAGCGCGCTGCCGTGGGGGAAGCGGGTGGCCTTCGGGGTCGCGGAAGGGGGAGCGCGGACATGTGTGGGGGCACGGGGGCATCCCTGTTCGGTGCGGGCGGCGGTGCCGGGGCGGAGTACGGGCGCGCGGTGCGAGGAGTGTGCGCGGCTGGACCGGGCGCACTCGGTGGCCGCGGACACGATCGCGGACGATCCTCGGCCGTACCGCGTATATCTGGCGTGGTTCGGGCCGGGCATGGTCAAGGTGGGGATCACCGCGGCCGAGCGGGGCTCGGCGCGGCTGCTTGAGCAGGGGGCCGTCTGCTTCAGCTGGCTCGGCACGGGGCCGCTGATGGCCGCACGGCGAACCGAGGAGTTGCTGCGCGCCGCGCTCGGGGTGCCGGACCGGATCCCGTACGCCGAGAAGCGGGCGGTGCGGGCCGCGTTGCCCGCGTCGGCGGAGGAGCGGGCGGCGGAGATCGGGGAGCTGCACGCGCGGGCCGTGGAGCTGACCGGCTGGCCGGACTCGCTCACCCGGGCGCCGTACCAACCCGTCGATCACGTGGGCGTGTTCGGGCTGGACCGGCTGCCGCCCGCCGCCCTGGCGGTGACCGAGCTGGTCGCCGGCGGCTCGGTGAACGGTGAGCTCGTGGCGGCCGCCGGGCCGGATCTGCATCTGGCGACCGGGGGCGGCGTTGTGGTCCTGGACACGAGGCTGGTGACCGGGTGGGAGCTGGTGCGTGCCGGCTCCGGTGAACTGACCGTGCCGACCCGGCAGTGCGCGAGAGCGAGGAGCACGCAGGACGAGCTGTTCTGACGGGGCGCTGACGGTGCTGACAGGAAACGGAAAGCGCGTTCACAGGTGATGCACATCACGTGCCTGGGTTTGTACGTGTCAAAAGGGCCGCAACTGCTGGAAATGGTCCAGGACTTCGGGGTTTCCTGAGAGATCCCTGTGCGTTTCTCAGGAAAATCACAGACAAGAGAAAGCGTCTTCTCAGAGGACCCCGACAAGGTGTCCACCATGACCACGACCTCGCCCCAGGGGCGCACCGAACTGCTGAGGCCGGACGGGAGCCCCGTCCGAGTGCTTGTGGTGGACGACGAACTGTCGATCACCGAACTCCTGTCCATGGCCCTTCGCTACGAGGGCTGGCAGATCAGGAGTGCGGGGGACGGACAGGGCGCCATCCAGACGGCCCGCGAGTTCCGGCCCGACGCCGTCGTCCTGGACATGATGCTCCCCGACATGGACGGGCTGACCGTCCTCGGGCGGCTGCGGCGCGAACTGCCCGACGTGCCGGTGCTGTTCCTGACCGCCAAGGACGCGGTCGAGGACCGTATCGCCGGTCTCACCGCCGGTGGCGACGACTACGTCACCAAGCCGTTCAGCCTCGAAGAGGTCGTGGCCCGGCTGCGCGGGCTCATCCGGCGGTCCGGTGCGGCCGACCGGCGGTCCGACTCCGTGCTCGTCGTCGGTGACCTGACCCTAGACGAGGACAGCCACGAGGTGTCGCGGGCCGGGGAGTCCATACACCTCACCGCCACCGAGTTCGAGCTGCTGCGTTTCCTCATGCGAAACCCGCGGCGCGTGCTCAGCAAGGCGCAGATCCTGGACCGCGTGTGGTCGTACGACTTCGGCGGCCAGGCCAACGTGGTCGAGCTGTACATCTCGTACCTGCGACGCAAGATCGACGCGGGGCGTGAGCCGATGATCCACACCCGGCGTGGGGCCGGTTATCTGATCAAGCCCGCCGCGTCATGAGCGGTCGACGATGGCCGCGTGCGCAGAAGCGAGCAGGTAAGCCGCGTACCCTGCGGACGCGGCTCGTCGTCTCTACGGTGACGCTGATCGCGGTGGTGTGTGCGGTGATCGGCACGGTGACGACGCTCGCGCTGAAGCAGCACCTCGACGAGCAGCTGAACGGCAAGGTGCACGACGTCGCCATGCGTGCGGGCGGCGGCCACATGGTGCCGAAGGACCCGAACGCGGCCGACCCGAACGGGAAGGCACCCACCGTTCCCGGGAGCCAGGCCACCGTGCAGAAGGTCGATACCTCGGCGAAGGGCAAGGTGAAGAACCTCGTCACCAACGGTCCCACGCAGGAAAAGACCATCGCCGCCTACGTGGAGAACGGCAAGGTCACCAGCGCGGCCATCGCCAAGCGGACGAACGACACCGCCGGCTTCTTCAAGAACATGGCCGCCGACTATCTCGACGCGGCACAGCGGGCCGCCCTGAACTCGGTGCCCAAGGACCAGAAGCCGCACTCCGTGGACGTTCCCGGTCTGGGGGAGTACCGCGTCGAATACGTCCCCAGTCGCGACAGCAGCGACGAGTACTACGTCGCCCTGCCGACGGCCGACGTCGACGGCACCGTCAACACCCTGATCCTCGTCGAGATCAGCATCACCGCCGCCGGCCTCGGCGCCGCGGTCCTCGCCGGATACGTGCTCGTCGGCCTCGCCACCCGCCCCCTCCGCAAGGTCGCCGCCACCGCCACCCGGGTCTCCGAACTCCCCCTGCACACCGGCGAGGTGAACCTCAGCGAGCGGGTGCCCGAGTCCGAGACCGATCCGCATACCGAGGTCGGCCAGGTCGGTGCGGCGCTCAACCGGATGCTGAATCACGTGCACGGCGCGCTGCACGCCCGGCAGCAGAGCGAGATGCGGGTGCGGCAGTTCGTGGCCGACGCCAGTCATGAGCTGCGGACGCCGCTCGCCTCCATCCGCGGGTACGCCGAGCTGACGAGGCGCGGGCGCGAGCAGGTCGGGCCCGACACCCGGCACGCGCTCGGGCGGATCGAGTCCGAGGCGGGGCGGATGACACTCCTCGTGGAGGATCTCCTGCTCCTCGCCCGGCTCGACGCCGGACGGCCCCTCCAGATCGAGCAGACCGACCTGATCCCCCTGGTCGTCGACACGATCAGCGACGCCCGCGCGGCCGGCATGGACCACAACTGGCGGCTCGACCTGCCCGACGAACCGGCGCTGGTCGCGGCGGACGCGGCGCGGATCCAGCAGGTGCTGGTCAACCTGCTGGGCAATGCCCGCAAGCACACTCCGCCCGGGACGACCATCATCGCGCGCGTGCAGCGGCGCGGCCCGTGGATGTGCGTGGACGTCGAGGACAACGGTCAGGGCATCCAGCCCGACCTGCTGCCGCACGTCTTCGAGCGGTTCGCGCGAGGCGACGCGGCCCGGTCCAGGGCGACCGGCTCGACCGGTCTGGGGCTCGCCATCGTCCAGGCCGTCGCGACCGCGCACGGCGGTGCGGTGACCGTGGACAGCGTGCCGGGGCAGACGGTGTTCACCGTGCACCTGCCCGCCCTCGGCCCCGCCGTGCCGCGACCGGCGCCCGAAACGAACTGGCAATCGCACTCACAGGCACAGCACAGTGCCACCACATGGGTGCAACAGGGGGCTTGACCAGAGTCGTTGTCATGCGAACCGACTCTTCTCCCGGCACCCTGCCGGCGCGGGAGCACCTCCCGGCCGGCGACGCCGGTACGCCTGTCCTGGACGTAGTGATCCCCGTCTACAACGAGGAGAAGGACCTCCAGCCATGCGTGCTCAGACTGCACGAGCACCTCACGCGCACCTTCCCGTACGCGTTCCGCATCACGATCGCGGACAACGCGTCCACGGACACCACCCCCCAGGTGGCCGCGCGGCTGGAGGCGGAGATCCCGGAGGTCACCAACTTCCGCCTGGAGCAGAAGGGCCGGGGCCGCGCCCTGCGGACCGTGTGGTCCGCGTCGGACGCCCCGGTCCTCGCCTACATGGACGTCGACCTGTCCACCGACCTCAACGCGCTGCTGCCGCTGGTGGCACCGCTGATCTCCGGTCACTCCGACCTGGCGATCGGGTCCCGGCTGGCCCGCTCCTCGCGGGTGGTGCGCGGCCCCAAGCGGGAGTTCATCAGCCGCGCCTACAACCTCATCCTGCGCGGCTCGCTCCAGGCCCGCTTCTCCGACGCGCAGTGCGGGTTCAAGGCGATCCGCCGTGATGTGGCCCAGGTGCTGCTGCCGCTCGTCGAGGACACCGGCTGGTTCTTCGACACCGAGATGCTGGTACTGGCGGAGCGCGCGGGCCTCAGGATCCACGAGGTGCCGGTCGACTGGGTCGATGACCCGAACTCGACCGTGCACATCGTGAAGACCGCGACCGACGACCTCAAGGGTGTGTGGCGGGTGGGCAAGGCCCTGGCCACCGGTTCGCTGCCGCTGGACCGGGTCGCCCGGCCGTTCGGCGACGACCCCCGCGACCGCGAGATCAAGGACGTACCGAAGGGGCTGGCCCGCCAGCTCGTCGGGTTCTGCGTGGTCGGTGGGCTGTCCACCCTCTTCTACCTGGTCCTGTACAGCGTCTTCCGGCAGTTCTCCGGCTCGCAGATCGCCAACGCGCTGGCGCTGCTGGTCTCGGCCGTGGCGAACACGGCGGCCAACCGGCGGCTCACCTTCGGGGTGCGCGGCCGGGGCGGGGCCGTCCGGCACCAGGCGCAGGGCCTGGTCGTCTTCGGTATCGGCCTCGCGCTGACCAGCGGTTCGCTCGCCGCCCTGAACGCGGCCACCTCCGACCCCGCGCACTCCACCGAGCTGGCGGTGCTGATCGCCGCCAACCTCGCGGCGACGGTGCTGCGCTTCCTGCTCTTCCGCGCGTGGGTGTTCCCGGACCGCGACGGCACCGACGACTGCGACGACCGCGACGAGGAGGCCAGGGGCGCGACCGCGCACCACCCGTCCTCGCCGACCTGCAGCACGGTCATCCCGCAGCAGACCGGCCCGTACGCGCCGCTGCCGCAGCGCCCGTCGGCGCACCAGAGCCGCACGCAGTACGACACGACGTACGACACGCCGTACGGCACGACGTACGACACGACAACCCAGTTCCGCGCCGGTGAAGCCGCGGACGGCACCTGGAGGGACGCGACGATGCAGCTGCAGCCGGTCCGTCCCCACGACACCGATCCGAGGGACGCCCGATGACCACCCACCCCGACCGGACGACCTGTCCGGGGGACACGAATCCCTCCGGCTGGGGCCCGTCCCCGGCCACCCCGCGGACGCAGCAGCAGCCCGCGGCTCCGGCGCCCGGTTCGAGCGAGCCGCAGCAGCCCTTCGTACGGAGACTGTGGCGCGGCCGGCCCGAGGACCCGCGCTGGGTGCGCCCGGCCTTCCTCGGTCTGCTGGCCGCCACCTTCCTCCTCTACCTGTACAACCTGAGCGCTTCGGGCTACGCCAACTCCTTCTACTCGGCGGCCGTGCAGGCGGGCAGCAAGTCCTGGAAGGCGTTCTTCTTCGGCTCGCTGGACGCGGGCAACGCCATCACCGTCGACAAGCCCCCGGCCGCGCTGTGGCCGATGGCGCTGTCGGTCAGGATCTTCGGCCTCAACTCGTGGGCGATCCTGGTCCCCGAGGTCATCATGGGCGTCGCGACGGTCGCCGTGGTGTACGCGGGCGTGCGCCGCCGGTTCAGCCCCGCGGCCGGTCTGATCGCGGGTGCGGTACTCGCGCTCACCCCCGTCGCGGCGCTGATGTTCCGGTTCAACAACCCGGACGCGATGCTGGCGCTGCTGATGGCCCTCGCCTGCTACCTGGTGGTCCGGGCCCTGGAGGACGGCCGTACGAAGTGGCTGGTCTGGGCGGGCGCGGCGATCGGCTTCGCGTTCCTCGCCAAGACCCTCCAGGCCTTCCTGATCCTGCCGCCGCTGGCGATCGTGTACGCGGTGTGCGCGCCGGTGTCGCTGAAGAAGCGGTTCGGGCAGCTGGCGGCGGCGACGCTCGCGCTGGTGGTCTCCGGCGGCTGGTGGGTCGCGATCGTCGAACTCTGGCCCGCCTCCTCCCGCCCGTACATCGGCGGCTCGCAGAACAACTCCTTCCTGGAGCTGACCTTCGGCTACAACGGCTTCGGCCGGCTCAACGGCGACGAGACCGGCAGCGTCGGCGGCGGTGGCGGCGGCAACAGCGGCCAGTGGGGTGAGACCGGCTGGGACCGGATGTTCAACTCCGAGATCGGCGGCCAGATCTCCTGGCTGCTGCCGGCCGCGCTGATCCTCCTCGTCGCGGGCCTGGTGGCCACCCGGAGGCTGAAGCGGACGTCCGTCACCCGTGGCTCGTTCCTGGTGTGGGGCGGCTCGCTGCTGATCACCATGGTGGTCTTCAGCTACATGGCGGGCATCTTCCACCAGTACTACACCGTGGCCCTCGCCCCCTACATCGCCGCCGTGATCGGCATGGGTGCCGGGCTGCTGTGGGAGAAGCGGCAGGAGACGTGGGCGTCGATCACCCTCGCCGCCTCCGTGGTCGCGGCCGCGGCCTGGGGTTACGTGCTGCTGAACCGCACCTCCGACTACCTGCCCTGGCTGAAGTGGCTGGTGCTGGTCGGCGGCCTGGCCGCCGCGTTCGGCCTCGTCTTCGCGGGCCGGGTGAGCCGCCGGCTGGCCCTCGGGGCGGCGGCGGTGGGCCTGGTGGCCGCGCTGGCCGGCCCGACCGCGTACACGCTCAGCACCCTTGAGGAGGGCCACACCGGTTCCATCGTGACAGCGGGCCCGGCGGGCGCGAGCATGATGGGCGGCGGTCGTGGCGGTCCCGGCGGTGGCGGTGGCGGTGTGCGCGGCGGCTTCGGCGGCGGCATGCCGGGCCAGAACCAGCAGGGGCAGCAGGGGCAGCAGGGGCAGCAGGGGCAGCAGGGCAACGGCACCGGTGGCTTCCCCGGCGGCGGCATGCCGGGCCAGAACCAGCAGAACGGCGGCACCACGCAGAACGGCGGCGGCACCACGCAGAACCAGCAGAACGGCGGCGGTTTCCCCGGCGGCGGTCGGATGGGCGAGGGCGGCGGAATGGGCGGCGCCGGCGGTCTGCTCAACGGTGCCAGCGTCAGCTCCGCGGCCAAGAAGCTGCTGGAGGCGGACGCGGACGAGTACACCTGGGTCGCCGCGTCCATCGGCTCCCAGAACGCCGCGAGCTACCAGCTGGCCACCGGTGACCCGGTGATGGCGATCGGCGGCTTCAACGGCACCGACCCGTCGCCGACGCTGGCCCAGTTCAAGAAGTACGTGGCGGAAGGAAAGATCCACTACTTCATCTCGGGCGGCGGAATGGGCGGCGGCGGCAACAGCGGTACGTCGTCGCAGATCACCTCCTGGGTGCAGAGCAACTTCAAGAAGGTGACGGCCGGTTCGGCCACGTTCTACGACCTGACGCAGAAGACCAGCAGCTGACGGCGGCCACGACGGTCGCTACGAAGATCAGTACGCGGGGAGAGGCGGTGACCGGGAGGTCGCCGCCTCTCTCGTGGTCGGTCGGGTCCCGCCCTCGCGGGCCTAGCATCTTGAGAAGTGGCCCCCACGGTTGGAAGGTGCGCCGATGGCTAAGACCGGCGAGCGTTCGGCGCGGTCCAGTGTCTGGCTGGAGGGGAAGGCACGCCGGGGCGGGCGTGGCGGCGGGCAGCCGTCCGGGCTGGACCGGGAGCGGATCACCGAGGCGACCGTGCGGCTGCTGGACGCGGAGGGGCTGGCCCGGTTCTCCATGCGGCGCCTGGCGGCCGAGCTGAACGTCACCGCGATGTCCGTGTACTGGTACGTCGACACCAAGGACGACCTGCTCGAACTGGCGCTGGACGCGGCCTTCGGCGAGCTGCCGCTGCCCGATCCGCAGGACGGCGCCGGGGAGTGGCGTGCTCGGCTGCGGGCGCTGGCCACCGATTACCGGCAGCTGCTGGTACGCCACCCCTGGCTGTCGCCGCTCGCCGGGCGTTACCTGAACATCGGCCCCAACTGGCTCGCCTTCTCGCGTGCGGTGCAGCGGGTGATCCGCCGCACCGGGCTGCCGACGCACCGGGTGACGGGGGCGATCTCGGCCGTCTTCCAGTTCGTCTACGGCTACGGCACGGTCGAGGGGCAGTTCCTCGCCCGGGTCGCGGACGCCGGGGTGAGCCCCGACGACTACTTCCAACAGGCCATGACCGCGGTCTCCGAGGCCCCGGAGACCGCGGCCGTCATCCAGGAGTCCAAGGAGATCATGGTGGCCCGCGGCGGTGACACGGTCGCGGAGATGATGGACCGCGACTTCACCTTCGCCCTCGACCTGCTGGTGGCCGGCATCGAGGCGATGGCCGCCCGCGGCTGACCGCTCCGCGGACACCAGCCGCACCGGAACACCTCCGGCCGGCCACCGAACGCCCCGTCCCGCTCGCGTCCCTCGCCTCATCGTGCAGCCGTGGGGACTGTTCCTCGGACGCCTACCGAGCCGGGAAGCCCAACGCTGTGCCGCCCGTGCGATCGCTTCTGCCGCGCGCTCTCCTTGCGTGCAGCCGCGCGGGCCGCTCCTCGGGGCCCAGTCGCGCCCGGCGGCGCCCTGGTGGGCTGGGTGCGTCCTGCTCGCGTCCCTCGCCTGGTCGTGCAGCCGTGCGGACTGTTCCGCGGGGCCCCAGCCGCGCTGGGAAGCGCCCCGGCGGGCCGGTCCCGTTCCGCACGCGTCCCTCGTATCGCTGCGCGTCGGGCGGGTTACTCCTCGTTCACCAGTCGGGCCGGGAAGCCGCCGGTGGCCACCGGGCCCCAGCGTTCGGGGGTGATGCGGATGATGGACTTGCCCTGCTTCAGCATGGCTTCCCGGTACTCGGCCCAGTCCGGGTGTTCGCCGGCGATGTTGCGGTAGTACTCGACCAGGGGCTCGACGGAGTCGGGGGTGTCGATGACCTCGGCCGTGCCGTCGATCTGGACCCACGGTCCGTTCCAGTCGTCGCTGAGCACGATGAGGCTGACGCGCGGGTCCCGCTTGGCGTTGCGGGTCTTGGCGCGCTCGGGGTAGGTGGAGACGACGATCCGGCCCGAGTCGTCGACCCCGCAGGTCAGCGGCGACCCCTGGGGCCCGCCGTCGGCCCGCCGGGTCAGCAGGATGGCGTGGTGGCGGGGGCGTACGAAGTCCAGCAGACCATCGAGGGACACGGCGGTGTTGGTCGCGATGTTCGGTGCCATGCGGCCCAGCGTAGGCCGTGGACACCGCGATCAGGGGAACCGGGCGGTAAGCGCGTCCATCAGGTCGTCGTACACCGGGACGTCCCGGCGCACACCGGTCAGTTCCAGGACGCGGCCGGGGAGTTCCCAGGGGTGGGCGACCACGCGTACCTCGGTCTGCGAGGACAGCCGGCGGCGGATGTCGTGGATCAGGCGGGCGCCCTGGGAGTCGAGGAAGGCGGTGTGCGTGAGGTCCAGGACGAGCACGCGCAGCCGGCCGGCGCGGGCGTGGCTGGCGGAGAGGACGTGGCCGAGCAGGTCGTCGGCGTTGCCCAGGTCGATTTCCGGGGGAAGCGTGATCAGCGTGCGCCCGGGCAGGCCACGCGGGTCGCGGGGGGTCGGGAGGAGGGTCACGGCACTCACCTGACGGCAGACGGTCGTCCGCATTCATGACGGAATGGAACCCGGCCGCTTCCTGACCCGCGGCCCATTCCACCACGCCTCGTCCGGGCGGGGAAGCGTGCCGCCGCCCGACCGTCGGGCGAAGGTCACCTTGCCGCAACAGAGCAGCTAGAGTGCTGTACGTCCTGTGCTCGCAGTCGGGAATGTGCTGCGGAGCTCTCCTGCGCATGGCCGTGTGGCCGTGCATGCCGAAGAGGTTCGTGGTGGCTACGTCCGACTTTTCCGATGTGCCCGGTTTGCCGGTCGGCTTCGAGCTGGCCGAGGCGCTCACGGTGGCGGCGCAGCAGCTGCACGAGACCACCACCCCGCACGGCACCCTGCGCACCGCCGTCAACCTGGCGGTGCACCTGCTGCCCGGCGCCGAGCACGCCGGGATCTCCGAGATCCAGCGCGGTGAACTGCGCCGGACGATCGTCTGGACCGACGAGGTCGTGCGCACCGCCGAATCCCCGAACGGGGACGGGAGCGCCCGGCACTGGGAGCAGCTGTGGAACGCGCCGGTGGCGCGGATAGAGGACAGCGGGAGCGACGGCGGCGGTCGGCTGCTGTCCGAACTGGGGCTGCGCTCGGTGCTCTCCCTGCGGTTGCGCGCCGACCGCCGCCGGCTCACCGTGCTGACCGCCTACTCCCGCAAGCCCCGCGCCTTCGACGAGGTCTCCACCCGGGTCGGCCGGCTGTTCACCGCCCATGTCAGCCTGGCCCTCCAGTCGGTGACGGTCCGCGAGCAGCTCACCGAGGCCATGCGCACCCGGGACCTGATCGGCCAGGCCACCGGCATCCTCATGGAACGCCTCGACATCGACGCGGCGGAGGCCTTCGACAGCCTGGTCCGCACCTCCCAGCGCGAGAACGTCAAGCTCCGCGATCTGGCCCGCCGCATCGTGGGCGGCACGGAAAGGGCTTGAGGACGCCAGTCCCGGGATATCCGGTAGGGCATGAACTCCGAGACCCCCGACACGCTGGACCGGGCGATGGCGCGCAGCGGTGGTCTCGACACGCTGCTGCGCGATCTGGCCGACCGGGCCGTGCACGAGATACCGGGCACGGTGGCGTGCAGCGTGACCGTGCGCCGCGCCGACCGGCTGCTCACCCTGGCGGGCAGCGGCGGCCTGCCCGGCGGCCTTGACCAGCGGCAGTACGAGAACGGATCCGGGCCGTGCGTCGACGCGGCCGCCTCCGGGCGGGAGCGGTACGCGGCGGATCTGGCCCGGGAGACGCGCTGGCCGGAGTACCGGACGTACGCGCTCTCCGTCGGTGTCCGCAGTGTGCTGGCGCTGCCGCTCGACATCGAGGGCGAGACGGGCGCCGCCCTCAACCTCTACGCCGCCGAGCCGGGCGTGCTGGACGCCGCCCGGGAGCAGGCCCGGAACTTCGCGGCGCGGGCCTCGGACGCGGTCAACGTGGCCGTGCACATCGAGCGCGAGCACCAGTCCGCCGCCGACGTGCGCGTCGCCCTGCTCTCCCGCAGCGTCATCGACCAGGCGATCGGCATCCTGATGGCCCGTGAGCGCGTCGACGCCCGCAACGCGCTGGAGCGGCTGCGCCGTGCCTCCCAGGACCGCAACGTCAAGCTCCGCGACCTGTGCACCGACCTGGTCACCCGTGTCGGCGGCACCCCACCACCCACGGCCGACCGCTAGCGATGCTCCCGACGCGGGCCACGGGCCATCGCGGTTCGGTGCGTGAGCGGGAGCCCGCCGCGGCTCACGCGGGTGCGTGGGCCGGCGTGCCCGGGTGCGGGTGGCCGGTCCGGTGGTGGTGGCTCGTCGTCCCGGCCGAGCGGGCGGTAGGGGAGCCGGGCTCAGCCGAGCGGCAGCGTCTCGCCCTGGACGGCCTGGATGTCCAGTTCCACCTTGAGCGTGGTGCCGATGGCCGCGATGCCCGCCTGGAGGACCTGGTTGTAGTTCATGGCGAAGTCCTCACGGTGCAGTTCCGCCGTCGCCCGGAAGGCCGCCCGGGTGCCGCCCCACGGGTCGGCGCCGGTGCCGAGGTAGGCGAGGTCGAGGTCGGCCGGGCGGACGATGCCGTGCATGGACAACTCGCCGTGCACGGTCCAGCGGTCGGAGCCGGCCGCCGACAGGCCCGTCGACCGGAAGGTGATCTCGGGGTGGCGCTCGACGTCCAGGAAGTCCGCGGAGCGCAGGTGGGTGTCGCGCATGCCGTTGCCGGTGTCGATGGAGGCGGCCCGGATGACGGCCTCGACGCGGGACTTGGTGACGTCGTCGGGCGCGATCTCGATCGTGCCGGTGAAGTCGGTGAAGCGGCCGTGCACGCTGGAGATCCCCAGGTGCTGGGCGACGGCGCTCACCGAGGAGTGCGCCGGGTCGATGGTCCACGGGCCGGGCGGGGGCAGCTCGGTGCCGCCCTGCCGGGCCAGCGTCACCGTCCCGACCTCGGCCCGCCCGCTGGCGGTGACGAGCGCGCTGGCGGCGGCGGGCGCGTACCCGACGGCCGTGACGATCACCGTGTACGCCCCCGGCGCCAGCTCGGTGGCGTCCCGCACCGTGCCTTCGGGGTCGGCCTCGGCGCGCAGCACCTGCGTGCCCGTCATGTCGGTCACCGTGACGACCGCGTGCGACACGGCCCATCCGTCCCGGGTGCGGATCCTCGCGGTCAGTCCCATCCCGTTTTCTCCCTGAGAAGCCTTGTGAGTTGCGCGTGATTGCGGGGCATGGAACCGGCCCGTGGCGGGCGCGTCCTTGTGGGTGCGCCTGCCACGGGCCGGGGTCGGACTACTCGCCGGGGTGGGCGAGTTCGATGTCGTGGCCGTCGACGCCGGTGCCGGAGACGGTCAGGGCCGTGGCCACCGGCGGGTAGCCCGTCGCGATGACGGTGTACTCGCCGTTGTCCAGGTCGGCGAAGGCGTACGCCCCGTCCGTCCCGGTGGTGGCCGAGCCGACCACGTTGCCCGCGGCGTCCACCAGCGTCACGCGGGCGTCGGCCAGCGGACCGTGCGGGGCCCGCACGACACCCTGGAGCTGGGCGCCGGCGTCCAGGTCGACCTCGATCCGGGTGACCCCGGTGGCGCCGATCTCGACGGGCAGGGCGCGCGGCCGGAAGCCGGCGGCGTTGACCGCGACGGTCACCACGCCCGGCACCAGCTCGGCGAAGCCGAACTCGCCCTGCTCACCGGTGTTCCCGGTGGCCAGCAGATCGCCGCGGACGTCGGTGACGATCACCATGGCGTCCTTGACCGGCAGCGCGCTCCCGGCCGCCCGGACCACACCGTTCAGGCCGCTGGTGCCGCTGAGCAGGATGTCGTACGACACCGGCTCCTCGCCCACCACCACGGTGGACGCCTGCGGCTGGTAGCCGTCGGCGGAGGCGATCAGGACGTACGATCCCGCGCCCGGCGCGTCCAGGGAGTAGGAGCCGTCGGCCTGCGCGACCGAGCGGCCCAGCTGGCGGCCGGAGAGGGAGATCAGGGTGACCGCGGCCTGCGGGACCGGGGCGCTCTCGGCGCCGCGGACGAAGCCGTGCAGCGGGGTGCCGCCGCCCGTGGTGGTGGGCTCGGCGACCGTGGCGACGGCCGCGAAGCGCTGCGTGCCCTCGGGGCCCGCCTCGGCGGCGGAGCCGGTGGAACCGGCGGCGGCCCAGCTGGGGACCCGCTCGTCGGCGGGCTCGGTGACCGCGGCCACGGGGGCCTGGGCCTCGGCGACGACCGGGGCGGCGGCCGGGTCCACGGCCGGGGTCTCGTCCGCGGCGGCCTGCGCCAGCGCGCCCTTCGTCTTCAGCGGGACCTCCTTGATGAACAGCGTGATCAGGAAGGCGACGGCCGCGAGGCCACCGGCGATGTAGAAGACGTCGGCGATGCCGTGGCCGTAGGCGCTCTCCAGCAGGGTCCGGATGGGCGCCGGCAGCTTGTCCATGTCCGGGATGGTGTCCGTGGAGCCCGAGCCGGCCATGGCCGCCTGGTACTTGGGGCTCAGGGCGGCGATGCCGTCCTGGACGTAGTGCGTGATCCGGTGCGACATCACGGCGCCGAGGGCGGAGACGCCGACCGCACCGCCGAGCGAGCGGAAGAAGGTGACCGTGGAGCTGGCGGAGCCGAGGTCGGACGGCGCCACCTGGTTCTGCGTGGCGAGCACCAGGTTCTGCATCATCATGCCGATGCCGAGACCCAGCAGGCCCATCCAGATGGCCATCTTCCAGTAGTCGGTGTCGTAGCGGATGCTGCCGAGCATCAGCAGGCCGGCCGTCACCAGCACGCCACCGCTGACCAGCCAGGCCTTCCAGCGGCCGGTGCGGGTGATGAACTGGCCCGAGACGGTCGAGGAGATGAACAGACCGCCGATCATCGGGATGGTCATGACGCCGGACATCGTCGGGGACTTGTCGCGGGCCAGCTGGAAGTACTGGCTGAAGAACACCGTGCCGGTGAACATCGCGACACCGACGAACAGCGAGGCGAGCGACGCCAGCGTGATGGTGCGGTTCTTGAACAGGCGCAGCGGGATGATCGGCTCGCTCGCCTTGGACTCGACGAGCACGAACAGCGCGCCGAGCACGACCGAACCGCCGACCATCGCGTACGTCTGCCAGGACAGCCAGTCGTACTTGTCACCGGCGAAGGTGACCCAGACCAGCAGCAGGGAGACGGCGGCGGAGATGAAGAAGGCGCCGCCCCAGTCGACCTTGACCTCGCGCTTGACCACGGGCAGGTGCAGGGTCTTCTGGAGCACGATCAGGGCGATGACGGCGAAGGGCACGCCGACGTAGAAGCACCAGCGCCAGCCCAGCCACGAGGTGTCGGTGATGACACCGCCGAGCAGCGGGCCGCCGACGGTGGCGACGGCGAAGGTGGCGCCGAGGTAGCCGGAGTAACGGCCGCGCTCACGCGGGGAGATCATCGCGGCCATGACGATCTGCGCCAGGGCGGACAGACCGCCGACGCCGATGCCCTGCACGACGCGGCAGGCGATCAGCATGCCGGCGTTCTGCGACAGACCGGCGGCGGCCGAGCCCAGGACGTAGATGACCAGGGCTATCTGGACGAGCGCCTTCTTGCTGTACAGGTCGGCGAGCTTGCCCCACAGGGGAGTGGCCGCGGTCATCGACAGCAGGGCCGCGGTGACCACCCAGGTGTAGGCGGACTGGCCGCCGCCGAGGTCGCCGATGATGTGCGGCAGGGCGTTGGAGACGATCGTGGACGACAGGATCGCCACGAACATGCCGAGCAGCAGCCCGGAGAGCGCCTCCATGATCTGCCGGTGCGTCATCGGGGCGTGGGCGTCCGCGCCTCCCCCGTGCTTGGCGTGAGCCCGCACACCGGCTGGTGTGGTCGTTGCCATGGGCTTCCTTTTCCTACGTCTTATGCGGGTGTACGGGTGGTCGTTTCGATTACGGGTGCGATGGCCCCGGTGTGGGCGGCCCCGGTGTGGGTGGCCCGGGTGAGGGTGGTCCGGCAGTCGCCGAAGCTCGCCCTGAGCCGCGTCATGAGCCGGATCAACTGGCCGACCTCGTCGTCGGACCAGTCGCTCAGCCGCTCGGCCAGCAGCTCGGTGCTGCGCCGGGACAGCTCGCAGACCTTGGCCTCGCCCGCCGGGGTGAGGCGCAGGATGCGCGAGCGCTTGTCCGCCGGGTCGGGTGCCCGTTCGATCCAGCCCCGCTCGGCGACATGCGTCACGTGCCGGCTGGTCACCGACATGTCCACGGCGAGCAGCTCGGCGAGCTTGCTCATACGCATGTCCCCGTGACGGCTGAGCAGCGTCAGCACGCCGGCGGAACCGGTCGGGCAGTCGGACGGCAGGATCCGTCCCAGGTCCCGTTTCACGGCGCCGAAGGCGCTGAGCTGACGCGCCAGCTCCTCGAACTGCGCCTGCTGCGCCATCACACCTCCCGTATTCGTTGCTTGGGGCAACCATAGACTTGCTTGGTTGCTGAAGGCAAATAAGCCGGGGTCGACGGAGCCAAAAACTTGGCAAAGGCAAGCATTGCGATCGTAAATACGCAGGGTGGGTGGCGCTCCGGGGTGCATGGCCGCCCGCCCCGCCCCCCACTTGGGCCCCACTGCCGGATTCGCTAGTGTCTCGGGCCATGGCTAACACCCAGGGCCCCCAGGGCAACTACGACCCCGCAGGCAGCACCCAGATGTTCCGCGCGTTCGTCGACGAGGCCCCGCAGGGCCGGCAGCAGCAGGCGGCCGCCTCGTCCGGCCCCCGCATCGGTCTGATCGTCGGTGTCGTCGCGGCGATCGCGATCGTGGCGGCGGTCGCCTACCTCGCGTTCATGTAGCCGCTCCGGCTACTTCGGCTCCACTACTTCCACCCCACCGCTTCCACCCCACCGCTTCCACTCGGCTACTTCCACTCCACGTCGACGTCGCGCGTCTCGACGTGCATGCCCAGTGGCACGCGCCAGGCGTCGACGCACACCGTCCACGTGTGGTCCTTCCGCGCCCCGGCACGGATCGGCGCCGGCAGGTCCTCGGTCGACTCGACCGTCGCCCAGTCGATGCCGAGCGCGTCGACGACGTGCGTGCCGAAGGTCAGCGTGCCCGAACGCACCGCCGCGCCGCCGGAGTTGCGGAAGCTCATGGTCACGTCCTCGCACCACCGCTGCTTCGTGGCTGCCCGCGTGGGCCCGCCCCAGGTGAGGGCGGCGGGGCCGGGAGCCGTGGTGCGGCCGGGCGACGGCGTGGAAGAGGGCATGGGAGAGGGTGGCTCCGACGTCGGAGACGGCGGCTCGGGAGTCGTACGGCCGGGCTCAGGGGGCTGGGCGACTCTCGACGGAGCCGGCCTGGAGCTCGGCCGGTCGGACACGGACCGTCCGGGGCGGCTCCCCGTTGCCGCGCCGCTCGCTGGAGGAGCGTGGCCACCCCTCGTCGGACCGTCGAGCGGCACCAGCGTCACCGCGTCCGTGGGGCCCGCCGCGGCCCCGCTCGGTGAGCCGCCCACCGGGCCGACCGCGGCGTAACCCTCGCCGCCGCCGCTTCCGCACGCGGTCAGGGCCGCGCCCAGGCAGACGACGGCCGCCGACGCTGCCGTGACAACGGCGCACCGGCGGCCATGAGTCGCACCGGACCCTGTCGCTCCCGTCGCTCGAAGCATCGCGCCATAGTGGCTGACGCCCCGTCAATTGGGAAGAGATCGAACGGGAAGGGGATCGAACAGGAACGGTCAGTCGGAGATGAGGCCGTCCCTGAGCTGTGCCAGGGTCCGGGTCAGCAGCCGGGAGACGTGCATCTGGGAGATGCCGACCTCCTCGCCGATCTGGGACTGGGTCATGTTGGCGAAGAAGCGCAGCATGATGATCCGCCGCTCCCGGGGCGGGAGCTTGGCCAGCAGCGGCTTCAGGGACTCCCGGTACTCCACGCCCTCCAGGGCGGTGTCCTCGTAGCCGAGCCGGTCGGCCAGGGAGCCCTCGCCGCCGTCGTCCTCGGGGGCGGGGGAGTCCAGCGAGGACGCCGTGTAGGCGTTGCCGACCGCCAGGCCGTCGACCACGTCCTCCTCGGACACGCCCAGGACGGCGGCGAGTTCGGTCACCGTCGGGGAGCGGTCCAGCTTCTGCGAGAGCTCGTCGCTGGCCTTGGTGAGGGCCAGCCGCAGCTCCTGGAGGCGGCGCGGGACGCGGACCGACCACGAGGTGTCGCGGAAGAACCGCTTGATCTCGCCGACGACCGTGGGCATCGCGAAGGTCGGGAACTCCACGCCCCGCTCGCAGTCGAAGCGGTCGATCGCCTTGATCAGGCCGATGGTGCCGACCTGGACGATGTCCTCCATCGGTTCGTTGCGGCTGCGGAAGCGGGCCGCCGCGTACCGGACGAGGGGGAGGTTGAGTTCGATCAGCGTGTCCCGGACGTAGGCACGCTCGGGGCTGTCCTCGCCGAGCGCGGCCAGCCGCAGGAACAGGGAGCGGGACAGGGTGCGGGTGTCGATGTCCGCCGAGGCCGGCAGGGCCGGGGCATCAGCGGCCTGGTCGGCCTGGTCGGCCGGGGCCGGTACGGGCCCGAGGGGCGTGGCGTCGTCGAGGACGTCGATCGCATCGAGCTCCTTGGGTGCTGCCTCGCTCAGCGTGGGCGTGAGCACCTTCGAGCTGCCCTGTTCTGCGGACATGCCACCCCCTTTGGGTCGCGGGACGGTCGCGGCGGCGCTCCCACGAAGGAACGCAGCCCTCACCTGAATACCGGAGCCGGAGCCACGGCAAACGCGCTTCCCGCAGAATGTCACATGTCGGCAACACGCTGTAGTGACTTGTCGACACACTGGAAGCGAATCGGCCCTGGAAAGAAGGGGTCTGACGGTTTTTCGGGGCACAACTGTCGGGAAGTGCCCCGGTGAGGGATTCGCTCGCGCCGGTTATGCCTCGATCCTGCTTGCGAGTCTTATCCGTGATCCCCCGGATGAGCCCGTGCCCCACCCCGGTGCGCCCCTGCGCCCCTGCGTGCCTCGGCTTATGCCTCGATTCGGTTCGCGGAACGCAGTCGCTGGAAGCTGCGCGCGAGGAGGCGGGAGACGTGCATCTGGGAGACGCCGAGTTCCGCGCTGATCTGAGACTGGGTGAGATTGCTGTAGTAGCGCAGGAGCAGAATTCGCTGTTCCCTCTCGGGGAGCTGGACCAGGAGGTGGCGTACGAGGTCGCGGTGCTCGACCCCGTCCAGGGCCGGGTCCTCGTAGCCGATGCGGTCGAGCAGTCCCGGCAGTCCGTCGCCCTCCTGCGCCGCCTCCAGCGAGGTCGCGTGGTAGGAGCGGCCGGCCTCGATGCAGGACAGCACCTCCTCCTCGTTGATGCGCAGCCGTTCGGCGATCTCGGCGGTGGTGGGGGTGCGGCCCAGGGCCGTGGTCAGGTCCTCGGTCGCACTGTTGACCTGTACCCACAGCTCGTGCAGCCGGCGCGGTACGTGCACGGTGCGGACGTTGTCCCGGAAGTATCGTTTGATCTCGCCGACCACCGTGGGCATCGCGAAGGTCGGGAACTGCACGCCCCGGTCCGGGTCGAAGCGGTCGATGGCGTTGATCAGGCCGATCGTGCCGACCTGGACCACGTCCTCCATGGGCTCGTTGCGGGAGCGGAAGCGGGCGGCCGCGTAGCGCACGAGCGGGAGGTTCGCCTCGATCAGCGCCCCGCGCACCCGGTCGTGCTCCGGGGTGCCCGGTGTCAGCTCCTTGAGCTCGCCGAAGAGCACCTGGGTGAGGGCGCGGGTGTCGGCACCACGGCGCTTCTCGGGAGCGGGGGCGGGGGCCTCCTCCTGGGGTGGCGCAGTACTGGCCGACACGGTCAACGCCACCTCTTCATCGGTCAATCATCCGCCAAAAGCGGTCATAGCATCACAAGACATGTGCACTGTGCGCAAGCACCTCATAACGCCGTGTTGAACGCAATTCATGACTAAAACCATCCATAAGAAGGAGTGGGAAGCAGTGCGGCCCCCGCCGTCTCGGCGGGGGCCGAAGGGCTGCGGGGGCCGATGAGCTGCGGGGGGGGGGGGGGGGGGTGGGCTGCGCGGACCCGGGGGGGGCAGAACACCTAGTCGGCGAACACCCACCGGGCGAACACCCCCCCCACGCCGACCCCGGCCGGGGGGATCGGGGTCTCGGCGTAGCGGCGCCGC
>NZ_JBIAVX010000013.1:177462-273505 GCF_042894725.1 Streptomyces sp. NPDC001480
GGCCCCCCCCCCCCGGGCCCCCCCCCCCCCCCCGCCGGCCGCCGCCCCCCCCCCCCCGCGCCCCCCCCCCCCCCCCCCCGAGGGGCTGCGCGGACCCTGGGGGCTCAGAACTCGTAGTCGGCGATCACCCACGTGGCGAACTCCCGCCACAGGCCGACGCCGGCCTGGTGCTTCGGGTGCTCGGCGTAGCGGCGCAGCGCGTCCGGGTCGTCGAAGGCGGAGTTGATGGCGAAGTCGTACGCGATGGGCCGGTCGCTGGTGTTCCAGCCCAGCTCCCAGTGGCGGATCTCGGGGATCTCGCCGTCCAGGGCGCGGAAGGCCTCCTCGCCCGCGACGACCCGCGGATCGTCGCGCCCGACGCCCTCGTTGAGCTTGAACAGGACCAGGTGGCGGATCATGGGCTCCGGCTCTTTCCGCTAGTTCTTCGCCCCGTTGGCCACCCAGGTCATGAAGTCGCCTATGGCCTTCGCGGCGTCCGATATGCCCTCGAAGCCTATCTGGACGTAATCAGCGGCTTTGGCCGGGTCTGTGATGATCACGTACAGCGCGAAGACCACGAGCACGTAGATGGCGATCTTCTTGGCGTTCACCGCCACCGCGGCCTCCCCCTGCTGTCGCTGACTGGCCCGAGCGCTGTTGATAATCGCACAAAGGGCCCCGTCCAATGGACGGGGCCCTTTTACAGCGGTAGCGGAGGGATTTGAACCCTCGGTGACTTGCGCCACACTCGCTTTCGAGGCGAGCTCCTTCGGCCGCTCGGACACGCTACCGAGGGAGACCTTACAGCACGGTGGGCCGTGCTCAGAAATCCGTTTTCCGGCGCACCCGGAAACGCCGGGCCGGGTTCCTCAGCGATCCCGGAAAAAGTCGGTGAGGAGCCGGGCGCAGTCCTCGGCCAGCACGCCCTCGACGACCTCCGGGCGATGGTTGAGCCGCCGGTCGCGGACCAGGTCCCAGAGCGAACCGGCCGCGCCCGCCTTGTCGTCACGGGCGCCGTACACCACCCGGTCCACGCGGGACTGCACGAGCGCGCCCGCGCACATCGTGCAGGGCTCCAGAGTGACCACGAGCGTGCAGCCGCCCAGCCGCCACTCGCCGAGCTTGGCGGCGGCCCGCCTCAGGGCGAGTATCTCGGCGTGGGCCGTGGGGTCGCCGGTCGCCTCGCGCTCGTTGTGCCCGGTCGCGAGCACCGTCGTACCGTCCGTGGACAGCACGACGGCGCCGACGGGGACGTCCCCGCCCCGGACGGCCGTACGGGCCTCGTCCAGGGCGAGCCGCATCGCTGCCCGCCAGCGGTCGCGCACCGGGTCCGCTGTCCCGCCCCGCGGCGTCCCGTCCGGGGCGGTCAGCGGACGGTCTCCAGCACCTCCGAGGCGCCCAGGGCCTCGGCGATCGCACTCAGCGCGTCCTCCGCGTCCAGGGCACGCAGCTCCTTCTGGTTGATGCCCAGGTCGTCGAGGATCTCGCTGTCGCCCACCGGGCTGTGCGGCACCGCGTCGGCGGAGGTGCCGTCCTCGTCGTCATCGTCCTCGGACTCGCCGTCCTCGGTGCCGTCGAGGTCCAGGGCGTCCAGGTCGGGACCGTCGGAGCCGGGCTCGCGGCCGAGCAGTTCGTCCGTGAGCAGCAGCTCGCCGTACGCACTGCGGGCAGCGGCGGCGGCGTCCGAGACGTAGATGCGAGGGTCGTCCTCGCCGTCCACGCGGACGACACCGAACCAGGCGTCCTCCTGCTCGATCAGGACGAGCACCGTGTCGTCATCGGGATTGGCCTCCCGTGCCAGGTCGGCCAGATCCGACAGGGTTTCCACATCGTCGAGCTCTGTGTCGCTCGCTTCCCACCCGTCTTCGGTGCGCGCGAGCAGTGCGGCGAAGTACACCGTGACTCTCCCACTGGTCATAGGCGTGCCGGTTGGGGGTCCCCCCGGCGGAGGTTCTTGGGCGGAGAGAGCTCAGGCTCCGAGCCCCACCCACTCGGAATCGTGGCAGAAACAAGGCGTCCAGGGGACGTCTTCGGCTCCCTGTGTCCGGCAGTTCTGCTCGCACGGACGCGCAGAGGCCTCCGCGTGTCCGCGACGGAACCACCAGCGCACTCGTTGCCGCCACCTGCGGATCGTACGCGGCTTTTCCCGCGCTCCACGCACAGCATTACCGGGAACACCCCGGGGAAGGCGGATCTTCCTACCGGCTACCAGCGGAACGTGCGCATGCGCATGGCGTGTCGAAGTCTGGCCGCCTTCGCCCGGCGGGGTTGGACACGGTCACGCAACTCCCGGGCCTCGGCGAGCTCGCGCAGGAACCGGGCCCGGCGGCGCCGGCGTTCGGCTTCCGTCTCCTGCGGCGGCACGCGGTGCCCCTTCCCGGCGGTGTCATCGGGCATGTCGGATCGGTTCTCTGGCAGGTCAGGCACAGTCACACCACCCCAGTCCGTCCCTCCACGTTCCCCCGGGCGGGCGGTTTGATGCCAGCGCGAGGTGCGGGTCGGCGCGGTTACTGTTATGGGCATGCGTCTCCACGTCGTCGACCACCCCCTGGTCGCCCACAAGCTCACCACGCTGCGCGACCAGCGCACCGACTCCCCGACCTTCCGCCGGCTGGCCGACGAACTGGTCACCCTGCTCGCCTACGAGGCCACGCGGGACGTGCGCACCGAAGCGGTCGACATCGAGACCCCGGTCGCCGCCACCACCGGAGTGAAACTCGCCCGCCCGCGCCCGCTGGTCGTGCCGATCCTGCGCGCCGGCCTCGGCATGCTGGACGGCATGATGCGGCTGCTGCCGACCGCCGAGGTGGGCTTCCTGGGCATGATCCGCAACGAGGAGACGCTCCAGGCCTCCACGTACGCCACGCGCATGCCTGAGGACCTCTCAGGCCGCCAGGTGTACGTCCTCGACCCGATGCTGGCCACCGGCGGCACGCTGGTCGCGGCGATCCAGGAGCTGATCAGGCGCGGCGCCGACGACGTGACGGCCGTGGTGCTGCTCGCGGCGCCCGAGGGCGTCGAGGTCATGGAGCGCGAACTGGCGGGCACCCCGGTGACCGTGGTGACCGCGGCCGTCGACGACCACCTCAACGAGCACGGCTACATCGTCCCCGGCCTGGGAGACGCGGGCGACCGGCTGTACGGGGCGGCCGAGTAGGCACAGCGCCACAGCGCCCGTCGCCGGATTCCCGTCCGCCCCGCGGCGGCCGGCCGGCGCCGGCCGCCGGCACGTGTTCGACGGCGACTGACGCGGGTGTCCGGCGGCCGTGTCAGTCGGCCGCGACGGTCCGCCGTGTCAGTCGGCCGAGTCAGTCGGCGGTGGCGGGGACGGCACGGCGGCGGCACGGGGCGCCCGGCGCGGCGGCCAGGTGCCGGGAAGGCGCCGGCCCTAGCAGTCCTTCTTCTTCACGGTGGACGCCACGGGCGTGGTCAGTTCGGCCACCGCCTTGTCGGCGTCCGCCCGCTTGCTGAGGTCCTTGAACCCGTTGCCGATGATCAGGTCGACGGCGTCGCCCTTGCGGGTGGCGTCGGTACGCTGTTCGGCGCCGGCGAGCTGGGCGGCGAGGACCGGCAGCGAGGTGTTCAGGGCCGAGGCGGGGCCGAGGAGCATCCCGGTGCCCTTGATCTTCTTGTCGTACTGCTTGGTCGCGTTGCCCACGTCGCCGATGCGGAAGCCGCGCTTCTTCAGCTCGTCCGCGGTGTGCTTGGCCAGGCCGGTGCGGGCCGTGGCGTTGTAGACGTTGACGGTGATCTTCCCGGGCGCGGGCAGCTGCTCGGTGCGCGCGGCGGGGCTCACCTTCGTCGTGGCCGGGCACTTCGCCTTCGCGCCGGACACGGTGTCCTTGTCCCCGCCGCCGGTGAACACGTCGATGAGCTGCACGGTGCCCCAGCCGGCGACCCCGAGCGCCGTGACGCAGACGAACGTCAGGAAGACGAGCCTGCCGCGCCGGCGGGGAGGACGCATCCGCGGGTACTTGCCTCCCGTGATCCGGTACTGGCCGCCCATGCCGGGAGGAGTCAGCATGCTCATGAGCGCAGCGTAGTGCGCTCGGGCGGCGATGCCTACTAGATGATCATTCGACGCCGGTCAGCGGAACCCGAAAGGGTCAACAACACCCGAAAAGGCGAGTAAGTCCCGGGTGATCAGTCGAGTTCGAGCACGCGCGCGTGCAGCACCTGACGCTGCTGGAGCGCCGCGCGGACCGCGCGGTGCAGACCGTCCTCCAGGTACAGGTCGCCCTGCCACTTCACGACGTGCGCGAAGAGGTCGCCGTAGAAGGTCGAGTCCTCGGCGAGGAGGGTTTCCAGGTCGAGCTGGCCCTTGGTCGTCACGAGCTGATCGAGGCGGACCGGGCGCGGCGCGACGTCCGCCCACTGCCGGGTGCTTTCCCGGCCGTGGTCGGGGTACGGCCGGCCGTTTCCGATGCGCTTGAAGATCACACGGAAAGCCTACCGGTCCTGACGTTCCGGGCGCAGCCTAGGCGACGCAGTGCGACGCTGGAAAAGACGCCGCATTCCGGTCATACCGGGAGCTCGTACCGGGAACAGGGGCTGCGATGAGTGACAGTGAGACCGTGCGGCCCGCCACCCCTTCCGAGGTCTTGGCCGGTGGCCGGGCCCTTCCCGCGGAGGCTTTGCGGATCGCCTCGGGTTACGCCTTCACGGGTCCGGCCCTGGACCTGGGAGCCCTTCTCTGGGACGGCGACTGCTTCCCGGACGTCCGGGTCCGCGTCCCCCTGCCCATGCTGAACCGCCACGGCCTGGTGGCGGGTGCCACCGGCACCGGCAAGACGAGGACGCTCCAACTGGTCGCCGAGCAGTTGTCGGCGCAGGGCGTGCCGGTCTTCCTGGCGGACGTCAAGGGTGATCTGTCCGGGATCTCGGCGCCGGGCGTGTCGAACGACAAGGTCCGCTCCCGCTCCGCCGAGGTGCACCAGCGGTGGACGCCGACCGCGTTCCCGGTGGAGTACTTCGCCCTCGGCGGCCTCGGCCACGGGATCCCGGTGCGGGCCACCGTGACCGGCTTCGGCCCGGTGCTGCTGGCCAAGGTGCTCCAGCTCAACCGGACCCAGGAGCAGTCCCTCGGCCTGATCTTCCACTACGCCGACACCAAGGGCCTGGAACTGATCGACCTCAAGGACCTCAGGGCGGTCGTCGCCTTCCTCACCTCCGACGAGGGCAGGGCCGAACTGAAGGCCGTCGGCGGGCTGTCCACCGCCACGGCCGGGGTGATCCTGCGCTCCCTGACCGCCTTCGAGGCGCGGGGCATGGCGGACTTCTTCGGGGAGCCGGAGTTCGACACCGGGGAGTTCCTGCGCACGGCCGAGGACGGGCGGGGCGTCGTCTCCGTCCTCGAACTGGCCGCCGTGCAGGAGGAGCCGCGGCTGTTCTCCACGTTCCTGATGTGGCTGCTGGCCGACCTCTTCCACGACCTTCCGGAGGCCGGTGATCTCGACAAGCCGAAGCTGGTCTTCTTCTTCGACGAGGCGCACCTGCTGTTCGACGACGCATCCAAGGCGTTCCTGGAGTCGATCACGCAGACCGTGCGTCTCGTCCGCTCGAAGGGGATCGGAGTCTTCTTCGTCACCCAGACACCGAAGGACGTACCGTCCGACGTCCTCGGCCAGCTCGGCAACCGCGTCCAGCACGCGCTCAGGGCCTTCACCCCGGACGACCAGAAAGCCCTCAGGGCCACGGTGAAGACGTTCCCCGACTCCGCGTACGACCTGGAGGAGCTCCTCACCGGCCTCGGCACCGGCGAGGCCGTGGTGACCGTCCTCAGCGAGAAGGGTGCCCCGACCCCGGTGGCCGCCACCCGGTTGTGCGCGCCTCAGTCGTCGATGGGCCCGATCGACGCGACGGCCCTCGACGACGCGGTGCGGTCGTCCGCGCTCCATCAGCGTTATGCACAGGCTGTGGACCGCGAGTCGGCGTACGAGAGGCTCGCGGCGGGGCGGGAGGAGGAGGGGGCGGGTCAGCGGGTGAGCGCGCCCACGAAGGCTCCCAGGGAGGAGCCGTCCGTCGTGGAACAGGTCGTCGGGAGCGGTGTGTTCAAGTCCCTGGCCCGCTCCGTGGGCACGCAGATCGGCCGGGAGATCACCCGCTCCCTGTTCGGCACGGCACGGCGGAGGCGGTAGACCCGCCCCCGCCGGTGCGTCAGCGGTCCCGGCGCTTCTCGGGCGGGACCTGCGGCTCGGGTTTCCTCGCGTGCGGTTTGGCCGTGCTGCGTACGGCTTCGGCGCGCAGCAGGGCGCGCAGGACCGCGTACGGGTCTGTGGGCATGTGCCTGTGTTCCTTGCCTCGTACTGGACTGGGCGGCTGACTGAGCGTCCGGGGCGGGGCCCGTCAGCAGCGCAGGACCACGGAGCGCAGGGTGTGTGAGGCGTGCGGGGGCCTGAGCGGCGGGGGGAGGGAGCGGCCCCGCGGGTGACCGGGGGCCGGGTCGGGAAGGGATGCGGGCCGCAGGGGGACGCCGGCCCGGTGTACGGAGCAGGGGGGAGGACGCAGGGCCGGCTCGAGGAGGTCGTACTCGACGGTTTCGCCGGATGCCACGGCCGACCCGGGCGGCGCGGACGTCATCGGGGCGGCCTGTGTCTGGGCGCCCGGGACCGCCAGCGCCAGCAGCAGCACGAGCACCCGCAGCCAGGCGCGGCCGCGCGGGTGGCAGCGGAAGGCGGTCACACGTTGACCGGGATCTGCTTGACCCGGCTCCGGATGCCGATCGAGGTGACGATCTCGACGATGCCGACGATCACCAGCCACCAGCCGGCGATGAGGGTGAGCAGGGCGACCGACCGGAAGGGCGAGACGATCAGCACGATCCCGGCGACGAAGGTGACGATCCCGAGGAAGATCTGCCAGCCCCGGGCGGGCACGGTGCTGTCGTGGGCGGCGGCCAGGGTCTGGGTGATCCCGCGGATCAGCCAGCCGATGCCGATCCACAGGGCGAGCAGCAGGATCGACTGCATCGGCCCGCGGAAGCAGAACAGGCCCAGCAGGATCGACAGGGCGCCGCTGATGAAGGCCAGCACGCGCAGCGAGGTCGCCCTGTGCGTGCCGAACGCGGCGACCAGCTGGAAGACGCCGCTGATCAGCAGGTAGATGCCGAAGAGCACACCGGCGGCGAGCAGGGAGGGGCCCGGCCAGACCAGCACCAGGATCCCCACGACCAGCGACGCGATGCCGGTGACCAGGACGACCTGCCAGGCGGCGCGGGACAGGGCGTGCAACGGCCCCTCGAACGGCGGCTCCGGCTCGTGCCCGCCCGCGGCCCGGCCGGCCGTGTGCGCGTGCGCGGCCCGGTCGTCGAACTCCCGGCCCCAGGTCGGATCGCTACTCGGTGACTCGGTCATGCTCCATGCTCGGCCCGGCCCGGACCGGCCCGCCATCCGAGCGGGGCCGCAAGGATGAACCGGGGTTTCCGGCCTGCTGCGGCGGGGGCGCCCGATCCGGCCCTCCCCGGGTCGGGGGTACGTTGCGGCCTGCGGCCTGCGGCCCGCAGCGCGGCGGTCGACGCCGGGTTCTCGCCCCCGCCGCCCCTACCCTTCCCGCCCCCCGGGGCTCCGCCCCTTCAACCCCGCCGGGGCTGCGCCCCTGCACTCCCACGGGCCCCGCGTCGGCGCGAGCCCCCCGGCGAGGGAGCCCCGCAGCCGCCCCGGGCCCGCCTACTTGCCGGAGGCCTTCGCCGCTGCCTTCATTTCCTGTTTGTGGGCGCGGACCTTGGTCAGGGATTCCGGGCCGGTGATGTCGGCGACGGAGCGGAAGGACTTCGGCTCGCCGTAGGCGCCCGCGGCCTCGCGCCAGCCCTTGGGCTGTACGCCGAGTTGCTTGCCGAGGAGGGCCAGGAAGATCTGGGCCTTCTGCTTGCCGAAGCCAGGGAGGTCCTGGAGTCGCCGCAGCAGTTCCCGCCCGTCGTCGACGCCCCTCCAGACGAGCTCGGCGTTGCCGTCGTAGTGCTCGACGAGGTACTGGCACAGCTGTTGGATGCGCTTGGCCATGGAGCCGGGGTAGCGGTGCACGGCCGGCTTCTCCGAGAGCAGGGCCGCGAAGGCATCCGGGTCCTGGGCCGCGATGTCGTGCGCGTCGAGGTCGTCGGCGCCCATGCGCCGGGCGATGGTCGACGGCCCCTTGAACGCCCACTCCATCGGGACCTGCTGGTCCAGCAGCATCCCGGTCAGCGCGGCGAGCGGGGACCGCCCGAGGAGCTCGTCGGCCTCGGGGTCCTGGGCGAGGTGCAGGGTGACGTCCATGACCCCGATCATCCCTCGAAGCGGCTGGCGACGCCGCCCGCCCCGATGTGGGCGTCGTATCGCGTACGATCTCCTGAGATGAGTTAGGGAAGGCTTACCTAAAAAAGCTAAAGAACCTGAAGAACCTGAAGGGATATGGGGGCCCACCGGGTGACCACCGGCACCTACCGCGACGCCTGGGGAATTCCGCACCTGCGCGCCGACAGCGCACGCGAACTCGCCCGCGCCCAGGGCCGTGTCACCGCCCGCGACCGGGCCTGGCAGCTGGAGGTCGAGCGGCACCGGGCGCGGGGCACCTCGGCCTCCTTCCTCGGCGCGCAGGCCCTCGGCTGGGACGTCTTCGTCAGACGGGCCCGCCTCGACGACACGGCCCGGCGCTGCTTCGCGGCCCTGGAGGAGCAGGATCCCGAGACGGCTGACTGGTTGCGGGCGTACGTCGACGGCGTCAATGAAGGGCTGGACGGTGGCGGCGCGCCGGAGTTCGCCCGTACCGGTCTCACCCCCGGCCGCTGGGAGCCCTGGACCCCGCTCGGCGTCTGGCTGGCCACCCACATCCTCTTCGCGGGCTTCCCGGCCAAGCTCTGGCGCGAGCAGGTCGCACACCACCTGGGCCCGGAGGCGGTCGGCCTGTTCGCCACCGACGGGCCGGGCACCTCCGGCAGCAACGGCTGGCTGGTCGCCGGCGAGCGGACCACCACCGGTCACGCCCTCATCGCGGGCGACCCGCACCGTTTCATCGAGGACCCGGGTGTCTACCAGCAGATCCACCTGTCCTGCCCGGAGTTCGACGTCGTCGGCCTCGCCGTCCCCGGCGTCCCCGGCATCGCCCACTTCGGCCACACCGGCACGGTCGCCTGGGCCATCACCAACGCGATGGCCGACTACCAGGACCTCTACCGGGAGCGGCTGCGACGCACGGGGGCGGGAGTGGAAGCGCTCGGCCCGGACGGCGTCTGGCGCCGCGCCCACCGGCACACCGAGTCGGTTGAGGTCGCGGGGGAGGGGCCGGTCGAGGTCGAGGTGATCGAGACGGAGCGGGGGCCGGTGATCGCCGGTGGACCGGAGGGCCTCGACGGACACGACCCCGCCGCCGGCCTCCTCGGCACGCCCACCGCCCTCGCCCTGCGCCACCCGCCCCGGGTGACCGGGGACCTCGGCTTCAGCGCCCTGCTGCCCCTCCTGCGCGCCCGCCGGGTCGCCGACGTGGACCGCGCGCTGGACGCCTGGGCCGAGCCCGTCAACGTCGTACTGGCCGCCGACACCCAGGGCGGCCTGCTGCACCGGGTCGCGGGCAGTGTGCCCGTCAGGGCGGAGGCCGACCGCGTCCGGCTGGTGCCCGCCTGGGAGCCCGGCCACGAGTGGCGCGGCCGGCACGAGACACCCCGGGCCGGGCTCACCGACGGCATCGCGGTCATGGCCAACCAGCGCGGCCCCGCGGCACCGCTCGGCGTGGAGTTCGCCCCGCCGCACCGCGCCGACCGCATCACCGCCCTGCTGCGCGAGAAGGGGCAGTGGTCGGCCGGTGACATGCCCGCCGTTCACATGGACACCCACCTCGCCTCCGCCGCACCCCTGTTGCACCACCTGGCGACCCTGGACGGCCTGTCCGCCGGGGCCGCCGCGCTGCGCGACCGCCTCCTCGCCTGGGACCGCCGCATGGACGCGGACAGCCCCGGGGCAGCCGTCTACGCGGCGGTGCGCGGCGCGGTCGTACGCCGGCTCGCCGCCCACCCCGCGTTCGCCGCCCTGACCGAACCGCCCGCCTACCCCGAGGTCCTCCTCCCCTGGCTCGCCCTCCTCCCGCGCGTCGGCTTCGCCCTCGAACACCTGCTGACCGCCGAGGACCTGTACGGCGTCGACCGCCCCGCCGCCGTCCGCGCGGCCGTCGAGGAGGTCGCCGCCGCCGAGCCCACCGGTACCTGGGGTGACAGCCACCGCCTCGCCCCCTGGCGGGCGCTGCCGACGACGGCGTACGACGAACCGGGGCTGTCCGGCGACCACGACTGCGTGCTGTGCACCTCCGCCGTGCCCGGCCTGACCGACCTGAGCGCGCGCGGCCCGGCCGCCCGGTACGTGTGGGACCTGGCCCGGCGCGAGGACAGCCGCTGGGTGGTCCCCTTCGGTGCCTCGGGCATGCCCGGCTCACCCCACCACCGCGACCAGCTCCCGCTGTGGCTCGCCGGGGACCTCGTCCCCGTGGTCACCGACTTCGACCAGCTCACGAAGGAGCCCGATGTGACGTCGACGCCCGACCCGTACGCCGTCCGCGAGGCCGTCCACGAACAGGTGGTCGACGGCTTCGGCACCGTCCGCGTCCTGCCCCTCGACCCGCACGCCGACGCCGGGACGGTCCACGCCTGGGTGCGCGAGGAGCGGGCCGTCTTCTGGGGCATGACGGGCCTGACGCGGGAGCAGGTCGCCGAGGTCTACGCCCACATGGACACCCTCGACACCCACCACGCCTTCCTGCTCGTCAAGGACGGCGTTCCGGCCGGGCTCCTCCAGACGTACGAGCCGGAGGCCGACCGGGTCGGCGAGTGCTACGACGTCCGCCCCGGCGACATCGGCCTCCACCTGCTGCTCGCGCCCGCGGGACCCGGCGGCGCGCGCACCGGATGGTCGGCGTCGCTGCTGGACGCCGTCACCTCGTACGCGCTGCGCGGTGCGGACCGGCGGCGGATCGTGGTCGACCCCGACGTGCGCAACGACAAGGCGATCGCCCGCTTCCTCAAGCAGGGCTTCGAGGCGGGCGAGGCCGTCGTACTGCCGGAGATCGACATCCCGGACGTGTACCTGCCGGAGAAGCGCGCCCAACTGGCCTTCCTGCGGCGGGAGGTAGCCTTCCCCGATGACGGTGACTCCTGACGGGCCGGTGGCCCCCGACGGACCGGTGACGCCCGCCTTCCTGGTCGCCCACTACGGCCTGGAGCCGATACCGCGCGAGGGCGGTATGTACCGGCAGACCTGGGCGGGACCGGAGCGGGCCGACGGCCGCCCCGAGGGCACGGCGATCGTCGCCCTGCTCACCGCGGACGACCACTCGGCCCTGCACCGGCTGCCCACCGACGAGGTCTGGCACTTCTACCTCGGCGACCCGCTCCACCTGCTGCTCCTCGCCCCCGACGGGACATCGGCGAGCCCCGTGCTGGGATCCGGCGTCCTGGCCGGGCAGCACCCGCAGCTGACCGTGCCCGCGGGCACCTGGATGGGCGCGCGGGTGGCGCCGGGCGGCGCATGGTCCTTCTTCGGCTGCACGATGGCACCCGGATTCACCTACGCGGGCTACGAACACGGGAACGCGGCGGACCTCACCGCGCGTTATCCGTCCGAGGCGGACCGGATCGCGGAACTGTGCCGCCCATGAGCCTGCTTCAGGGACAGATCGCGCTGGTCACGGGCGCCGGCGGCGGCATCGGCCGGGGCATCGCGCTGCGGTTCGCCGAGGAGGGCGCGGCGGTCGCCGTTCACTGCCGTACGGCGCTGGAGGCCGCCCGCGAACTCGCCGCGGCCATCGAGGACCTGGGCGGCCGGTCCGTGGTGCTCCAGGCCGACCTCACCGACGAGGATGCCTGCCACCGGCTGGTCCGCGAGGCCGCCGCATGGGGTGGCGGGCGGCTGACCGCTCTGGTCAACAACGCAGGCGTCCAGCCGGTCCGGCCGCTGCCCGGCATGTCGGCCGCCGAGTGGCGCGCGGTCGTGGACACCAACCTCGCCGGTGTCTTCGCCTGCACCCAGGCCGCCGCCGAGGTGATGCGGGAGTGCGGCGGCGGCAGCGTCACCCACATCGCCTCCATCGAGGCCGCCCACCCGGCCCCCGGCCACGCCCACTACAGCGCGTCCAAGGCGGCCGTGGTGACGCACGCCCGCGCCGCCGCCCTGGAGTACGGCCCGCACGGCATCCGCGTCAACACCGTCTCGCCCGGCCTGGTCGACCGCCCGGACCTGGCCGAGGCCTGGCCGGAAGGCGTACGGCGCTGGCAGCAGGCGGTGCCCGCCGGCCGGCTGGGCCGTCCCGAGGACATCGGCGACGCCTGCGTCTTCCTCGCCTCCCCGCTCGCCTCCTGGATCACCGGGCACGACCTGGTGGTGGACGGCGGGGTGTCGGCGCGACCCACGTGGTGAGCACGACCGTTGTTTGCCACGTACATACAGGGAAGTACGCGAGTCCGAAGGCGGAGCGGTGACGTGGGCGGAGTACGAGGACCAGCGGCACGAGGCGGTGTCGCGCAGGGCGGCAAGCGGCGAGTTCGAGGGCTGGTGCTGCTGGGCAGCATGCTGGTCCTGCTCCTCTTCGGGGGCGCCGGCCCCGCCTCGGCGCACGCCGCCCTCCGCGGCACCGACCCCGCCGACGGAACCGTCCTCAAGTCCGCGCCCCGGTCCGTCACCCTGACCTTCACCGAGTCCGTCGCCCTGCTCGACGACTCCCTGCGGATGTACGACCCGTCCAACCACCGGGTCTCCACGGGCGAGGCCCAGCACGCCCCGGGCCGCTCCGACACCGTCCGGGTCACCCTGCCCGCCAAGCTCGGCACGGGCACCTTCACCGTGGCCTGGCGGGTGGTCTCGGCCGACAGCCACCCGGTGTCCGGCGCCTTCACCTTCTCCGTCGGCAAACCCTCCCCGACCACCGCGCGGGTGGACCCCGGCCAGACCGAGGACCCCGCCACCGGCAGCCTCTACAACATCGGCCGGTACGCGGCGTACATGGCCGCGGCCCTGCTGATCGGCACGCTGACGTTCGCCGCGGTCTGCCGTCCGCCCGACTTCACCCCGCTGCGGGGGGCGGTCAGGACCGGCTGGTGGACGCTGGCCGCGGCCACCGTCTTCCTGCTGGTGCTGCGCGCCCCCTACGAGGAGGGCACGCCACCGGCGACCGCCTTCGACATGTCCGCGCTGACCCGCACCGCCACCGGCCGCCCGGGCCTGCTCCTGCTCACCCGTCTGGCCCTGCTGCTCGTCGCGGGCGCCCTCCTGCTGCTCCTGCGGCGCCGGGCCACCCCGCCCGGCCGTCCCGTCCTCGCGGCCGGCGCCGTGCTCGCCGTGGGCCTCGCCGTGACCTGGGCGGCCGCCGAACACGCCTCGGCCGGCATCCAGGTGCCGGTGGCGATCACCTCCTCCGTGCTGCACCTGCTGGCGATGGCGGTGTGGCTCGGCGGACTGACCGCGCTGCTCACCCTGCTCAGCCGGACGGCCGGGTCCGGCGCCGTGCCGGCGGCCACCGTGACCCGCTTCTCCCGGCTCGCGTTCGCCTCGGTGACCGTCCTGGTCGTCACCGGCGTCTACCAGTCCTGGCGCGGCCTGGGCTCCTGGCAGGCGCTCTCCGACACCTCGTACGGCAGGCTCCTGGTCGCCAAACTGGCCGCGGTGACGGTGCTGTTGATGATGGCGGCACTCTCACGGCAGTGGACGGCTCGGCTGGCGGCCGTCGAGGTGAGCGGGGCCGTGGCGGAGCGCGTGCCGGAACCGGTCGGGGCACGGGCGGCCGGGGCGGAGGCGGAGGCCGCCGCGGAGCCGGTTGACGGGTCCTCCGGGCCCGCCCGGCCCTCGTCGGGTTCTTCGCCTTCCTCGCCCGCCTCGCCCGCCTCGCCTTCCGTGCCCGACGTGCACCGGGCCCTGCGCCGCTCGGCCCTGGCCGAAGTGGCCGTCGCCGTCGCCGTGCTGGGCGTCACCACGGTCCTCACGGGCACCCTGCCCGCCCGGGCGGAGGCCGCGGCCGCGGCGGACGGCTCGGCGCCGGACGTCGGTATCGCGACCGCCTCCGTCACCACGGTCCCCTTCGACGTGGGCCAGGGCGGCCAGGGCAAGGTGCAGGTCACCCTCGACCCCGGCAGGGTCGGCCGGAACTCCGTCGAGGCGGTGGTCTACGGCCCCGACGGCGGCCTGTCCACCGTCCCCGAACTCCGGATCTCCCTGACCCTCCCCGCCCAGAAGATCGGCCCGATCGACACCAAGGTCACCAACCGCGGCGGCTACTGGGGCACCGACTCCCTCAACGTGCCCATCCCCGGCACCTGGACGATGAAGGTGACGGTACGGGTGTCGGACCTGGACCAGGTGACCGTGTCGCAGACCGTAAGGATCACGCGTTAGCCGACTCCGCCCCGGCTCACAGGGCGGAGTCGGCGGGGTCGCCGAACTGTTCGAGGAGGACGTCCACCGGCATGCGCTCCGCCATCCCGGAGGCTCCGCCATGGACGTCCTGTTCCGCCCAGATGACCTTGCCGCGGGTGGTGTACCGCGTCCCCCAGCGCTGCGCGAACTGGGCCACCAGGAACAGTCCCCGCCCGCCCTCGTCGGTGTGCGCCGCCCGCCGCAGCCGGGGCGAGGTGCTGCTGCCGTCCGACACCTCGCAGATCAGGCAGCGCCCGTACAGCAGCCGTACCCGGACCGGCGGTGATCCGTACCGGATCGCGTTCGTGAGCAGCTCGCTCAGGATCAGCTCGGTGGTGAAGCCGGCCTCGTCCAGTCCCCACTCCCGCAGCTTGCGCCTGCACTCGCCCCGGACCGAGGGCACCTCCGCCGGGTCCTGCGGCACGTCCCACTCGGCCACGCGGGAGGCCGGGAACAGCCGGGTACGGGCCGCCAGCAGGGCGATGTCGTCGCTGCGGTGGGCCGGCTTCAGCGCGTCGATCACCGCCCGGCAGGTCTCCTCCGGGGCGCGTCCCCCGGCGCCGTCCAGCGCCCGGCGCAGCCTCGCCAGCCCGACGTCGATGTCCCGGCCGCGGTCCTCGACCAGGCCGTTGGTGTACAGCACCAGCTGGGAACCCTCCGGCAGGTGCAGTTCGGCGGTCTCGAAGAGGTAGCCGCACAGGCCGAGCGGGGCCGAGGCCGGTACCTCGGGACAGACGACCGTACCGTCCGGACGAACCACCACCGGGTCGGGATGCCCCGCCCGGGCCACCGTGCACGTCCCCGACACCGGGTCGTAGATCGCGTACAGGCAGGTCGCCCCCGACACACCCTCCCCCTCGTGGCCCTCCGCGCCGGTGCCCTCCTCGTTGTCCATGCGCACGACCAGCTCGTCCAGGCTCCCGAGCACCTCGTCCACCGGCAGGTCCAGCGCGGCGAAGTTGTGCACCGCCGTGCGCAGCCGCCCCATCGTCGCCGCCGCGCGCAGCCCCCGGCCGACCACGTCGCCCATCACCAGCGCCACGCGCGCGCCCGGCAGCGGAATGACGTCGAACCAGTCCCCGCCCACCCCCGCCTCGGCCGGCAGATACCGCCAGGCCACCTCCAGCGCGTCCTGCTCCGGCTGCCCCCGGGGCAGCAGACTGCGCTGGAGCGTCACCGCCATCGCGTGCTCCCGGGCGAACCTGCGGGCGTTGTCGATGGCCACCGCCGCCCGCGCGGCCAGCTCCTCCGCGAAGGCCAGGTCGTCCGGTTCGAAGGCCGAGGAGTCCGCCGTCCGGTAGAAGTTCGCCACGCCCAGCGACACGCCCCGCGCCCGCAGCGGCACGGTCACCAGCGAACGCAGACCGCTGTCCAGTGCCTTGCGGACCCGCTCCGGGTCCTGCTCCTGCCAGCCGGGCGCCTGCCGCAGGTCCGTCTCCAGCACGCCCCGGCCCTCCCGCAGGGTCCGCATCTGCGGGGTCGCGGTCGAGAAGGTGATCACTTCGCCCAGCTGGTACACCGGCATCGTCCGCTGATCGCCGCCGATCGCCACCCGCCGCAGATGCCGCCACCCCTCGGCCGTCGGCTCCCAGCCGCGCAGTACCGCGTCGAGCAGCTCCACCGTCACGAGGTCGGCGAACCGGGGCACCGCCACCTGCGCGAGCTCCCGGGCCGTACGCTCCACGTCCAGCGTCGTCCCGATTTTCACCCCCGCCTCGTACAGCAGGTCCAGCCGCTCCCGCGCGACCTCGGCCCGCCCCGTGACCGCCGCCAGCTCGGTGGTGTCCCGCAGGGTCACCACACTGCCGCCCGGGCCCGCGCGCGGGAAGGTGGGCCGCTTGTTGACCGCCACCAGCCGGTCCCCCACGAAGAACACCTCGTCGTCGACCGCCTCCGGTGCCGTCAGCAGGCGTTCGAGCGACACCGGCAGCCCCAGCTCCGCCACCCGCCGCCCCGCCGCCTCCGCCGGCAGCCCCAGCAGCCGCGCCGCCTCGTCGTTGGCCAGCACCAGGCACCCTTCGGCGTCGGTGATCAGCACGCCTTCGCGCACCGCGTGCAGCACCGCCTCATGGTGATCGTACATGGCCGCGAGCTCCGCGGGAGCCAGCCCACGCGTCTGCCGCAGCAGGCTCCGGGCCACCATCGTCGTCCCGGCCCCCGCCAGCGCCAGGGCGGCCGCACCGGCGCCGAGGGCGATCGGTACCTGCGGTATCCACATCCGCAGCACGTTCTTGACCGTGATCCCGGCGGACACCAGCCCCACGACGCCGCCGCGCGCGTCGGTCACCGGCACGATCGCCTGCACGGCCGTCCCCCGGCCCGCCGGCAGGGGCGGCCCCCCGGCCTGTTCGACGACGGTACGTCCGTGCAGCGCGGGCTCGATGTTCCCGACGAACTTCTTCCCGATCTCCCTGGGATAGGGGTACGTGTACCGGATCCCCTGGGTGTTCAGGACGACCACGAAGTCCACGCCCGTCCGCTTCCGCGCCTCCTCGGCCCGCGGCTGGAGCACCAGGGACGGGTGCGGACCGCGCAGCGCCTGCACCATGCCGGGCGCACTCGCGAACGACTGGGCCGCGATGACCGACTCCCGCCGCCCCTGCTCCACCGCGTCCCGCGCCGCCTGGAGCACCACGGCCACCACCGCGGCCAGCACCAGCAGCACCACGATCCCGGCCTCGATCAGGAACACCCGTCCCGCCATGGAGCGCGGATCGAGCAGCGAAACACGCCGCTCATGCGACCCCCCGACGACCACCGGCCCGGTAGGGCTCCGAGCATGCCCGGAAAATACCCTCATGCACCCTTCATAACACCGGCGCGCCCCTCTCACCGGGCGACGGGAACGGAAGCGACCGGGCGGGCCGCCCGCGGCGCTCTCCGCTTCCCCCACGACCCCCTTCGGCTTCGGCCGTGACTTTTCCTGGGCCCGTGCTCGGGCTGGTCCGGTTTCACCCGCGAGGGGTGAGGCCGCCGGCCCGGCGGCGCCTGACGCTTGGCCTGCGCAGTCGCGACGGGGTCGGCCCGAGCGCGGGACGTGCGTCGCCGGTGCGGCACCGGTGCGGCATCGCCCAGGAGGTCTCGTGAACCGGTACCCGCCCATCGCGGAGCACGGCATGGTCGGCGATCTCCAGACCGTGGCCCTCGTGTCGTCCGGCGGCACGATCGACTGGTGGTGCACGCCCCGCTTCGACTCGCCCAGCGTCTTCGCCTCGCTGCTGGACAGTGAGCGAGGAGGCAACTGCCGTCTCGCCGCGGAGCTCCCGGACGGCAACGGAATGACGGTCCGGCAGCTCTACCTGTCGGACACGGCCATCCTGGTCACCCGGTTCATGGCACCCGGCGGGGTGGGCGAGATCGCCGACTTCATGACACCCGTCGACTCCGCCGAGCCCACGGACCGGCACACCCTCATCAGGGTCGCCCGGGTCGTCCGGGGCAGCCTGCCCTTCACCCTCACGTGCCGCCCGCGCTTCGACTACGGACGTGCCCCGCACACGCTCACGCGGCACGACGACCACTCCGTGGTCTTCCACGGGCCGGGCACCGACCTGCACCTCCAGTCCACCACCGGCGTACCGCTCCGCCCGGACGACGACGACATCACCGCCCGCTTCACCCTCTCGGCCGGGCAGGCCGCCGCCGTCGTGCTGACGAGCTCGGTGAGCGGCGGCTCCGCCCCGCCCCCGCCCTCCCTCGACGGCATCGCCGAGGACGTGGAGGCGTGCCGCGGCTTCTGGCTGTCGTGGCTGCGTTCGTGCACGTACCGGGGCCGCTGGCAGGACGTCGTGAACCGTTCGGCGATCACGCTCAAGCTGCTCACGTACGCCCCCACGGGAGCGCCGATCGCCGCGGCCACCATGGGACTGCCCGAGCAGGTCGGAGGTGAGCGCAACTGGGACTACCGGTACACCTGGGTCCGCGACGCCGCGCTCTCCGTCAGGGCTCTGATGGACCTGGGCTTCGAGTCCGAGGCGCACGCCTTCCGCCGCTGGCTCCGCGACCGCATCGAGGCCGGAGGCACCGCCTCGGGTGACCCGTTGCAGATCATGTACCGCGTCGACGGCGACCCGCACCTGACCGAGGAGACCCTCGACCACCTGGAGGGCTACCTGGGCTCACGTCCGGTGCGGGCGGGCAACGCGGCGGCCGGCCAGCTCCAGCTCGACATCTACGGCGAGGCCGCCGACGCCCTGGTCGTGGGCGGCGACATGGGCGCCGTCCGCGGCTGGAAGGCGCTGCGCGGTGTCCTCGACTGGCTCGCCGACCACTGGGACCGGCCCGACGAGGGCATCTGGGAGACCCGGGGCGGCCGGCAGAACTTCACCTACAGCCGGCTGATGACCTGGGTGGCGTTCGACCGCGGCATCCACGCGGCCGTCGAGTTCTCCCGCCCGGCCGACGTCCAGCGCTGGACCGAGATCAGGGACAAGGTGTTCGACCAGATCGTCGAGCAGGGATGGCACGAGAAGCGGCAGGCCTTCGTGCAGCACTACGACACCGACGTGCTCGACGCCTCGCTGCTCCTGATGCCCCGGGTCGGTTTCCTCTCCCCGCGCGACCCGGACTGGCTCAGCACGCTCGACGCCATGGAGGAGGAACTGGTCAGCGACAGCCTGGTCTACCGTTACGACCCCACGGCGTCCCCGGACGGCCTGCGGGGCTCCGAGGGCACCTTCAACCTGTGCAGCTTCTTCCACGTCGAGGCGCTGGCCCGCACCGGCCGGCTGAACCAGGCCCGGCACGCCTTCGACAAGATGCTCACCTACGCCAACCACGTCGGGCTGTTCGCCGAGGAGATCGGGCCGTCGGGGGAGCAACTGGGCAACTTCCCGCAGGCGTTCACGCACCTCTCGCTCGTCGTCGCGGCGATGGCGCTGGACGAGGAGCTGGGGAAGGCTCAGGCCCGGCCGGGAACCGGTGATCACGTGCATCCGGCCACCCATGGCCTGACGGTGCCCGCCGAGGGCGGGGGCGGCGCAGGGGGCGGTGCAGGTGGCTGAGCCGGTCGGCGCGCGGGCGTCGGGAGGGGCGTCGGGGCAGGCGCCGGGGCAGGCGTCAGGAGGGCAGGGGCGGGTTCTCGCCGCGCTGGCGCTCGCGCAGTTCATCTGTAGCTTCGCCGGCTCCAACATGAACGTGATGATCAACGACATCAGCAAGGACCTGGACACCACGGTCCAGGGCGTGCAGGTGGCCATCACGGTCTTCCTGCTGGTGATGGCCGCGCTGATGATCCCGGGCGGCAAACTGACCGACCGCCACGGCCGCAAGCGCTGCTTCGTGACCGGCCTCGTCGTCTACGCGATCGGCGCCCTGCTCAGCGCCGCCGCGCCGGGACTCGGTGTGCTGATCCTCGGGAACTCCATCCTCGAAGGCATCGGCACCGCCCTGCTCATCCCGCCCGTCTACATCCTCACGACCCTGCTGTACCCGGACGTCACCTCCCGGGCCCGCGCGTTCGGGATCATCATGGCGCTGGGCGGTGTCGGGGCCGCCGCCGGACCGCTGATCGGCGGACTGATCACCACGGGGATCAGCTGGCGCGCGGCCTTCGTGTTCCAGGCCCTCGTCATCGCCGTGATCGTCTGGCTCAGCCGGCACATCGACGATCCCCTGCCGCCCGACCCGACCCGCTCCTTCGACACCGGCGGGGCCGTACTCTCCGCCGCCGGGCTCGTCCTCGTCGTGACGGGCATCCTGGCCGCCGACAACAACATCTGGCTGATGATCGGCCTGCTGGTTCTCGGGGCCCTCGTACTGATGTGGTTCTTCCGCCGGGTGCGCGCCGAGGAACGGTCCGGCAGGGAGCCCCTGCTGTCGCTCGGCCTGTTCCGCAACCGCACGTCCAACCTCGGGCTCATCACCCAGAACGTCCAGTGGCTGCTGCTGATGGGCTCCTCGTTCACCGTGGCGGCCTACCTCCAGGTCGTCCGCCACTACGACGCCATCCGGACCGGGGTCGTCTTCACCGCGGCCACGCTCGGACTGCTGGCCTCCTCACTGGCCGCCGAACGCCTCGCCGAACGGCGTCCCCAGCGCACGCTCGTCATGACCGGCTTCCTCGTGTCCGTGGCGGGCATCGCGGTGCTCGTCGCCCTGGCCGGCAGCTTCACCACCGCATGGGCCTTCGTCCCCGGGCTCCTGCTGCTCGGGCTCGGCCTCGGTGTGATGCTCACCCCGTCGGTCAACGTCGTCCAGTCGAGCTTCCCCGAGGAGCGGCAGGGCGAGATCTCCGGCCTGTCCCGCAGCGTCTCCAACCTCGGCTCCTCCTTCGGCACGGCGATCGCCGGCACCATCCTGGTCTCCGGCCTCACCAGCGGCGCCTACGCGGCCGCCATGATCACCCTGGCGGTCATCGGCCTCGGCGGCCTCGGCGCAGCGGCCCTCCTCCCACGGCCGGCGCGGCGACCGCAGACGCACCAGGGGACCGGACCGCTGTCACGGTCCGGCCCACCGGGCCGGCGGCGGACCCGTGACGTGAACCCCTGAGGGCGACGCCGGAGGGGCCGCGTTCCCGTGGGTACCATCGCGGGGTGAACACGTACTGGCACGTCGTCCTGCCGCCTCTCCACGCCTGACCGGGCGCGGACACCGGCGGTTTGATCCCCGGCCCCCGTCGACCGGCAGTCCGGTCAGGGGCTCCTGTCGTGCGCCCGTTTCGGATCGAGTCCCGGACGAATTCGATGACGGAAGTTCACGACTGTGCCGAACCGCACCTCTCCCCTCACTCCCCGTACCCCCGCGCGCCCTGACGCCATGGGCCCGCGCCCGTCCCGCGCCGGCCTCCTCGGCGGCCCCGCACCCATCCTGACCTCGGCCGTGCTGTGGGGCACCACCGGGACGGCGAGCACCCTGGCACCGGCCGGCGCACCGGCGGCGGCCATCGGCTGCGCCGGCCTCGTCCTCGGCGGAGTCCTGCTGTTCCTCACCTCCCGAGGCGCCCGTTCGCTGCCCGCCGCCTGCACGGGGCGCGAGCGGTGGCTGCTCGTCCTCGGGGCGCTCGCGGTGGCCGGGTATCCGGTCAGCTTCTACCCGGCCGTGGCCAGGACCGGGGTGGCGGCGGCCACCGTGATCGCGCTGGGCAGCGCGCCGGTCTTCGCCGGGCTCCTGTCCTGGGCCACCGGACAGGCCCGGCCGACCGCGCGCTGGACCGGCGCGACCGCGGCCGCCGTGCTCGGCTGCACCCTCCTGGTACTGGGCCCCGAACTCACCGGCCGTGCCACGCCGATGGACCTGACAGGCGTCGTCCTCGCCGCCTGCGCCGGACTGTCGTACGCCGCCTACTCACTGATCGGCGGCACGCTCATCACGGACGGCCACCCTTCCGACGCCGTGATGGGCGTGCTGTTCGGCGCGGCCGGGCTGCTCGTCCTGCCGCTCGTGCTGTCCGTCGACACACACTGGCTCACCACCGCCCGGGGCGCGGCCGTGGCGGTTTACCTCGCCCTGTTCACCGTCTACCTGGCCTACCGGCTCTTCGGGTACGGGCTGCGCCGCACGCCCGCGTCGGTGGCCACGTCACTGACCCTGGCCGAGCCCGCCGTCGCAGCGGTCCTGGGCGTCACCGTCCTCGGCGAACGCCTCCCGGCCGCCTCCTGGTGCGGCCTCACCGTCCTCGGCCTGGGCCTGGTCCTCCTGACCCTCCCCACCCGCCGGACTCGACAGCCGGGGTGAGCAGACGCGGCTGGAGGTCTTCGAAGGCGTCTTCGCCGGGCCGTGCAGTCGACGGAAACCGAGACGGACAACGTCGAAGGGCCCCACCGCAAGCGGTGGGGCCCTTCGACATCGTGCCCGGTGAGGCACTGGCGGAGGATACGAGATTCGAACTCGTGAGGGGTTGCCCCCAACACGCTTTCCAAGCGTGCGCCCTAGGCCTCTAGGCGAATCCTCCGCCGGAAACATTACATGACCGAGGGGAGTGCTCGCGAACTCGTTCCCGCAGGCCGGCATCGGGTACTCTGTGCGGAGCCCCTCACGCGGCGCTATCTGACTGAACTCCCCCAGGGCCGGAAGGCAGCAAGGGTAGGTCGGCTCTGGCGGGTGCGTGGGGGGCGCTTGCGTTGTGGGCCGGGGGCGAGGGCCGGGGGCCGGGGCGCGGGCGGGGTCCGTTGTCGGTGGGCGCCTATAACCTCGTAGGCGTGTCGTCTCTCGCGCTGTACCGCCGCTACCGACCGGAGTCCTTCACCGAGGTCATCGGGCAGGAGCATGTCACCGACCCGTTGCAGCAGGCGCTGCGGAACAACCGGGTCAATCACGCGTACCTGTTCAGCGGTCCGCGCGGCTGTGGCAAGACGACCAGCGCGCGGATCCTGGCCCGCTGCCTGAACTGTGAGAAGGGGCCGACGCCGACCCCGTGCGGGGAGTGCCAGTCGTGCCGTGACCTGGCCAGGAACGGGCCGGGCTCGATCGACGTCATCGAGATCGACGCCGCTTCGCACGGTGGTGTCGACGATGCCCGTGAACTGCGCGAGAAGGCCTTCTTCGGGCCCGCGAGCAGCCGGTACAAGATCTACATCATCGACGAGGCCCACATGGTCACGCCGGCCGGCTTCAACGCTCTGCTGAAGGTCGTCGAGGAGCCCCCGGAGCATCTGAAGTTCATCTTCGCCACCACCGAGCCCGAGAAGGTCATCGGGACGATCCGGTCGCGGACCCACCACTACCCGTTCCGGCTCGTGCCGCCCGGGACGCTCCGCGACTACCTCGCCGAGGTGTGCGGGAAGGAGAACATCCCCGTCGAGGACGGCGTCCTCCCGCTCGTCGTACGGGCCGGCGCGGGCTCCGTGCGTGACTCCATGTCCGTCATGGACCAGCTGCTCGCCGGTGCGGGGGAGGAGGGTGTGACGTATGCCATGTCCACCTCGCTGCTCGGGTACACCGACGGATCGCTGCTCGACTCCGTCGTCGAGGCCTTCGCCACCGGGGACGGCGCCGCCGCCTTCGAGGTCGTCGACCGGGTCATCGAGGGCGGCAACGACCCCCGGCGGTTCGTCGCCGACCTGCTGGAGCGGCTGCGGGACCTGGTGATCCTCGCCGCGGTCCCGGACGCCGTGGAGAAGGGGCTCATCGACGCCCCCGCCGACGTCCTGGAGCGGATGCAGGCCCAGGCCGGCACCTTCGGCGCCGCCGAGCTCAGCCGCGCCGCCGACCTCGTCAACGAGGGCCTGACCGAGATGCGCGGGGCCAACTCGCCGCGTCTCCAGCTCGAACTCATCTGCGCGCGCGTGCTGCTGCCCGCCGCCTACGGCGACGAGCGCTCCGTCATGGCCCGCCTCGACCGCCTGGAGCGGGGGGTCAACTTCTCCGCGGGGCCCGCGGGCGCACCCGCGGCGGGGTACGTCCCCGGTCCCGACGCACATGCCCACCCGGGCGGCGGCGGTGGTGTCGGCGGCGGCGGTGTGGAGGTGCCGCCCGGTGGTGGGGCCGCGGCGGCCCGCGCCGCCGTGCGCGGTTCCGGCGGCAGCGGTGCGCCTGCCGCCGCCACGCCCCCGCCCGCCCCCGCCTCCTCCCCGGCACCCGCGCCCGCCCCCTCCCCGGCGCCCCCTGTCTCCCCGCAGGTCCCCGAACGCACCCCGGCCCCCGCTCCGGCGACCCCGGCCGCTCCGGCCCCCGGCGCCTGGCCCACCGCCGCGCCCGCCGGCGGCGGCCGACGGCCCGGCGGCTGGCCCACGGCGGCCCCGGCCGGCGGCGGACAGCCGCCCATGCCCACGGCACCCCCTGCCCCCGCCCCTTCCCCGGCGGCCGCCCAGTCCGCACCTGCCCAGCCCGCACCCGCGCAGCAGGCCCCCGCCCCCGGTGGCCTCGACCCGCGCATGCTCTGGCCGAACATCCTGGAGACGGTCAAGAACCGCCGCCGCTTCACCTGGATCCTGCTCAGCCAGAACGCCCAGGTCGTCGGCTTCGACGGCACCACCCTGCAACTCGGCTTCGTCAACGCCGGTGCCCGCGACAACTTCGCGAGCAGCGGCAGCGAGGACGTGCTGCGGCAGGCGCTGGCCGAGCAGTTCAACGTGCAGTGGAAGATCGAGGCCGTCGTCGACCCCTCCGGCGGCTCGGCGCCCCCGTCCGGCGGCGGGGGCGGCGGCTTCGGCGGATCCGGCCCCTCCGGGTACGGCGGAGGCGGCGGCGCCGGTGGCGGTGGTGGCTACGGCGGCCCCGGTCCCGCGAGCGCCTCCGCGCAGCGCCCGGCCGCTCCCCAGCCGACCGCGTCCGCCCCGTCCGCGCCGCAGGCCGGACCTCCGGCCCCGGCGGCCCCCGCGCCCCGTCCGGCCCCCGCGCCCGAGCCGGCCCCCGTCTCCCCCGAGGACGACATCCCGGAGGACGACGACCCCGATCTCGACGAGTCGGCCCTCTCCGGCCACGAACTCATCGTGCGGGAGCTGGGCGCGACGGTGGTGGAGGAGTTCACCAACGAGTAGCCCTCCGGGGGCCCGCGTCCGCTCCGGCGTTCGGTTCGGCGTCAGCTTCGGCGTCCGCTTCAGTGCGCTTCGTAGGAACGCACAAGCTCCCCACCCCCCGGCTCTTATGAGGAACGCCCGATAGGCTGACCCCGTGAAGGTCCTCGTCATCGGAAGCGGCGCCCGCGAACACGCCCTGTGCCGTTCCCTGTCCCTCGACCCCGACGTCACCGCGCTGTACTGCGCGCCCGGCAACGCCGGCATCGCCGAGGTCGCCGAGCTGCGCCAGGTCGACGCGCTCGACGGCAAGGCCGTGTCCGCGCTGGCCGGCGAGCTGGGCGCCGACCTGGTGGTGGTGGGCCCGGAGGCCCCGCTGGTCGCCGGGGTCGCCGACGCCGTGCGCGAGGCGGGCGTTCCGGTGTTCGGCCCCTCCGGGGAAGCCGCCCAGCTCGAGGGGTCCAAGGCCTTCGCCAAGGACGTGATGGCGGCGGGCGGCGTACCCACCGCCCGTTCGTACGTGTGCACGAGCGCCGACGAGGTCGCCGAGGCCCTCGACGCCTTCGGCGCCCCGTACGTGGTCAAGGACGACGGGCTGGCCGCCGGCAAGGGTGTCGTGGTCACCTCCGACATCGAGGCGGCCAAGGCCCACGCGGCCGGCTGTGAGCGCGTCGTCATCGAGGAGTTCCTCGACGGCCCGGAGGTCTCGCTCTTCGCGATCACCGACGGCCGGACGGTGGTCCCGCTTCAGCCCGCCCAGGACTTCAAGCGGGCGCTGGACGGCGACCAGGGTCCGAACACCGGCGGCATGGGGGCGTACTCCCCGCTGCCGTGGGCCGACCCGAAGCTGGTCGAGGAGGTGCTCCAGACCGTCCTCCAGCCGACCGTCGACGAGATGCGCCGCCGGGGCACGCCGTTTTCCGGCCTTCTCTACGCCGGTCTCGCGATCACCGGCCGTGGCGTACGGGTCATCGAGTTCAACGCCCGCTTCGGCGACCCCGAGACCCAGGTCGTGCTGGCCCGGCTGAAGACCCCGCTGGCCGGAGTCCTGCTCGCCGCCGCGAACGGCACCCTGAGCGACCTGGAGCCGCTGCGCTGGAGCGACGAAGCGGCCGTCACCGTGGTCGTGGCCTCGCACAACTACCCCGGCACCCCGCGCACCGGCGACCCGATCACCGGCCTCGACGACGTGGCGGCCGTGGACGCCCCGCACGCCTACGTCCTGCACGCCGGCACCAGGCGCGACGGCGACACCGTCGTGAGCGCGGGCGGACGTGTGCTGTCCGTCACAGCCACCGGCAAGGACCTGACCGAGGCGCGCGACCGGGCGTACACCGCCGTCGCCCGCATCCGCCTCGACGGATCCCAGCACCGTACGGACATCGCGGCGAAGGCGGCCCTGGAGGCGGCCGGCGCGTAAAACCGCCGGTCGTGAGCGCCTTGTGGACACCCGGGCCCCGGATGCGAATCCGGGGCCCGATCCTTGCTGTGCGTCGTACACCTCTGACCAAGGCCATTCCATCGAGTGACCGATGCCCCATCCGGCTGACGGGGGCGCAGGCCCCAACTAGGGTGCGGCGCAAGCGTTCCGGCACTTGGCCCACCGGCATTGCGATGTCGGTGGCGGGTGCCACAGTGGGGGAGTGACCAACGCCAGGACAGCGCGAGGACAGCACGGAGGGGGTGAGGTCCGGTCGTGACCGGTATGGGTGTGGAGGCGGGCGCACAGGCCGCGCGTTCCCGGGCCCTCGCCGTGCTGCGGGTGCGCGGCCGGGCGCTGGCCGTCGCCGTACTGCCCGCGGCGGTCGCCGTGATCCTGCTGGCGGGCGGTTCCAGCGGCCACCTCGTCGGCCGGGGCTGGGACGTCGCCCGGTGGGTCGTGGGCGCGCTGGCGCTGCTGGTACTGCTGGCCGCCGTGGGCATCGGCCTGGTCGTCGCCCGCGCCAGGCCCGCGGTGACCCCCACGGTGCCGATCGCCGAGCACTCCGCGCCGGACCTGTACCGCATGGTGCGCGACCTCGCCGACCGCCTCGACGTGCCCGTGCCGTCCGCGATAGCGCTCACGCCGGACTGCGACAGCTGGCTGGAGGACCGTACGCACCCGGCCCACGGCCCGCCGCCGCGCGAGTCCGGCGACGAGATAGCGGGGCCGGGGCGGCGCCACCGCCGTACGCCCGCCGCGCCCGTCCTCGTCATCGGCTCCCCGTTCCTGTGGTGGATGCGGGTCGGTGAGCTACGGGCGGTCCTCGCCCCGGTCGTCGCCGGCACCGGGCCCTCCGCGCACCCGGACATAGCGGCGGCCCGGCGCTTCGTACGGGGACTGGACGCGGCGGTGGCGGTGGCCTCGACGCCCGGCCGCTGTCCGCTGACCCGGGGAGTGTGCGCGGGCCTCGGCTGGGTGGCCCGGCTGCTGCTGCGGGGGTGCCGGGAGCACGCGGCCCTGATGGAACGCGGGATCGCGGCGGCGGCCGCCGAGCGTGCACAGGCTGTGGATTACGGGCTGCGGATCGTCGCCCAGGAGCAGGTGGGGCTGGCGTACGCGGGCTGGGACCGGCTGCTGACCCGGGTCGCGCTGCCCGCCTGGCGGATGGGCCGCTGGCCGTCCCGGCTGGACGCGGGCGTCGTCGCCGCGCTCACCGAACTGTCCCGGCGCGACCGGCTGGCCGAGGGCTTCGCCTCCCGGCTGGGCGAGCGTCCCGCCTGCGACCTGCTGGAGGAGCCCGGCGCGGTGGACGAGGCCGCCTCCCTGCTCGCCGCCCGCCTCTTCCACGGCGGTCCCGCCGAGCCCTGCCCGCAGTGGGCCCCGGTCGACTGGCAGGAGTACCCGGAGGAGGTCGTCGACCGCACCTGGCGCACCGACGCGGCCCGCCTCCACCGGGTCCTGGACTCCCTGGGCGTCCGCCCCGCCCCCGCCGCCCCCACGGCGCCCTACGGGCCGACCCTGTCCCGGGTCCTGGACCACCTCGCGTCCCCGCCGGCCACCGACGCCGCGCAGGCCGGCCCGGGCGGGCAGCGGCCGCCGGGTGCTAAGGCCGCCGAATCCGGCCACGAGCCCGCCGAATCCGGTCAGGAGCCCGCCGACGCCGACCCCCTGAACGAGCGCAGCGCCATGCTCGCCGCCAGGCTCAGTGCCGAGGTGGCCCGTGAGGAGTCCGCCGGGCCGGGCCCGGCGGCCCCGGCCGGTCCGGGCGCCGCGGGCCAGAGCCCCGCCACCGACCTCTGGGACGACGGCGCGCTGCCCCTGTTCCCGCTCCAGCCCCCGCGAGTCGGCCGTGACCTGCTCGCCGACCACGTCACGGCGATGGTGTGCTGCGCCGCGGTCGACACGGCCGGCGCGAGCCCGGGGATGGACTGGCTCGACGGCCCGCTGCTTCTCGTCAACGGCGAAAGAGCCGCCGACCTCTCCTCCCGGGTGCTCAGCCTGATCGAGGAGGGGGACCCGGCCCCGCTGCGGGCCTGGCTGGTGGAGTGGGGCATACGTCCGGAGAAGCCGGTACGCCTCGTCTGACGGCCGCTTTTCCGGAGCGGGCACTTCCAGTTCAGGTCAATTCGCAACGAATAGTGACCGTACGCGTGCTGAATGTGATGTGCTGGGACCGGCCACGCGCATGGCAAGCGCATACGACATACGACAGGCACACGAGCGCCGCACACGTACGAGTCGCACAGACGAGATCACGGGGGCACGAGGGAGGGGAGCGGCCATGGCCTCGGACCACATCCGCCGCTGGGAGTCGGGAGCACTCGCGCACGCTGTCACGGACCCCTTCGGGCAGGGCCCTGTTCCCTGGCTGCGTGGCAGCGAGACGTACTTCGACGACACCGGACACGTCGTCCCCTGGTACGTGGACACCACCCAGCAGCACACACAGACGGCCCGCGGCGGCCGGGACACCCCGCGCGTCCCGGCCCCCCGCGCCTCCGGCGGCGGTCCGCGCTCCGCCGACGACGTGCACAGCCAGATCAAGGGCTTCACCTCCACCGGAGCGGTCGCGCCCGGCGAGGCCGTCGACTTCCACATCACCGTCGACCCGCCCCAGCAGTTCAGCGTGGACATCTACCGCATCGGCCACTACGGCGGCGACGGCGCGGCGAAGATCACCACCAGCCCCCGCCTCTCCGGCATCGTCCAGTCCCCGCCGCTGACCGCCGACCGCACGGTCTCCTGCCACCACTGGTGGCTCTCCTGGCGCCTACAGGTGCCGTCGTACTGGACGATCGGGGCGTACGTCGCGGTGCTCACCACCGCCGACGGCTACCGCTCCCACGTGCCGTTCACCGTCCGGGACAACCACCCGGCGGACCTGCTCCTGCTGCTGCCCGACATCACCTGGCAGGCCTACAACCTCTACCCGGAGGACGGCCACACCGGCGCCAGCCTCTACCACGCCTGGGACGAGAAGGGCCGCCTGCTGGGCGAGGCCGACGCCGCGACCACGGTCTCCTTCGACCGCCCCTACGCGGGCGCGGGCCTGCCCCTGCACGTGGGTCACGCCTACGACTTCATCCGCTGGGCCGAGCGCTACGGCTACGACATCGCCTACGCCGACGCCCGCGACCTGCACGCCGGCCGGGTCGACCCCACCCGCTACCGGGGCCTGGTCTTCCCCGGCCACGACGAGTACTGGTCGACGCAGATGCGCCGCACGGCCGAGCTGGCCCGGGAGAACGGCACCTCCCTGGTCTTCCTCTCCGCCAACACCATGTACTGGCAGGTCGAGCTCGGCCCGTCCCCCTCCGGCGTCCCCGACCGGCTGCTGACCTGCCGCAAACGCAAGGGCCCGGGCAAGCCCGTGCTCTGGCGCGAGATCGACCGCCCCGAGCAGCAGTTGGTCGGCATCCAGTACGCGGGCCGGGTCCCCGAGCCGCATCCCCTGGTCGTGCGCAACGCCAAGCACTGGCTGTGGGAGGCGACGGGCGCGCACGAGGGCGACGAGATCGCGGGCATGGTCGCCGGCGAGGCCGACCGCTACTTCCCGCGCACCCCGCTCCCCGAGCACGAGGAGCGCATCCTGCTCTCCCACTCCCCGTACACCGACAGCGAGGGCGTGCTGCGCCACCAGGAGACCTCCCTCTACCGCGCCCCCTCCGGCGCCCTGGTGTTCGCCGCCGGCACCTTCGCCTGGTCTCCGGCCCTGGACCGCCCCGGCCACGTGGACCCCCGTATCCAGCGCGCCACCGCCAATCTGCTGGACCGTATCTGCAAGCGCGACTGACCGCCGAGCGCCGTCACGACCGACCCGCCGTCCGCGACCCCCGTCCCATACGGGACAATCAAGTCATTGGACAGAACCACGGGGAGGAACCGTGTCCGGATTCGTCGAAAAGCCCGAACCGATCCAGGTTCCGGGTCTGGTGCATCTGCACACCGGCAAGGTGCGCGAGCTGTACCAGAACGAGGCGGGGGACCTCGTGATGGTCGCCAGCGACCGCCTGTCCGCCTACGACTGGGTGCTGCCGACCGAGATCCCCGACAAGGGCCGGGTCCTCACCCAGCTCTCCCTGTGGTGGTTCGACCAGCTGCGCGACCTGGTCCCCAACCATGTGATCAGCACCGAGCTGCCCGCCGGGGCCCCCGCCGACTGGCGGGGCCGCACCCTGGTCTGCAAGTCCCTGAAGATGCTCCCGGTGGAGTGCGTGGCCCGCGGCTACCTCACCGGCTCGGGCCTCGCCGAGTACCAGGAGTCCCGCACGGTCTGCGGCCTCGCCCTCCCCGAGGGCCTCGTCGACGGCTCCGAGCTGCCCGCCCCGATCTTCACCCCCGCCACCAAGGCCGAGGTGGGCGAGCACGACGAGAACGTGTCCTACGAGGAGGTCGCCCGCCAGGTCGGCGCCGACACCGCCGCCCGGCTGCGCCAGGCCACCCTCGCCGTCTACACCCGCGGCCGGGACATCGCCCGCGACCGCGGGATCATCCTGGCCGACACCAAGTTCGAGTTCGGCTTCGACGGCGACACCCTCGTCCTCGCCGACGAGGTCCTCACCCCGGACTCCTCCCGCTTCTGGCCGGCCGACCAGTGGCAGCCGGGCCGTGCGCAGCCCTCGTACGACAAGCAGTTCGTCCGTGACTGGCTGACCTCCGCCGAGTCCGGCTGGGACCGCAGGAGCGAGCAGCCCCCGCCCGCCCTGCCGCAGCAGGTCGTGGACGCGACCCGGGCGAAGTACGTGGAGGCGTACGAGCGTCTGACGGGCGTCCGCTGGTCGTAACGCGGGAAGCAGCGCTCGAAGGGGCACACGAAGAAGCCCCCCGGCAAAACCGGGGGGCTTGATCAGAGCGGACGACGAGGCTCGAACTCGCGACCTCAACCTTGGCAAGGTTGCGCTCTACCAACTGAGCTACGTCCGCAGTGCGCCGTGGCGCGAGAGCAACTATACCCAACCTCGCTGCCGAGCGAGACGCACAGCCGTATGCCGGTTCTCCGCACCGAGCTTCGTCGCGGCCGAGGAGAGGTAGTTCCGCACGGTCCCCGGCGACAGCGCGGCCCGCTCGGCGATCTCCGCGACCGGCGCCCCGTCCGCGGCCAGCTCCAGCACCTCCGCCTCCCGCGCGGTCAGCGGCGAGTCCCCGGCGGAGATCGCGTCGGCGGCCAACTCCGGGTCGACATAGCGGTTCCCGGCGTGCACGGTACGGATGATCTCCGCGAGCCGCTGCGCACTGACCGTCTTCGGAACGAATCCCCGCACACCCGCCGCGAGGGCCCTCTTCAGATGTCCGGGCCGCCCGTGACCGGTGACGATCAGCACCTGGCAGCCGGGCAGTTCGGCACGCAGGGCTGTGGCGACCTTCACACCGTCGGCACCCGGCATCTGGAGGTCCAGGACCGCCACATCGGGTGCGTGGGCCCGCGCCATCGCCAGCGCCTCCGGGCCGGTGGCCGCCTCCGCGACGACCAGGAGGTCGTCCTCCAGCGCGAGCAGCGCGGCCAGCGCGCCCCGGATCAGATGCTCGTCGTCGGCGAGCAGCAGTCGTACCGGAGTCGGAGTACTCATGACGCGACCTCACTCACACCGGCCGCACCGGTCACACGCGCCAAGGGCACTTCCGCGACCAGCCTGAACCCGTCCGGCCCGACCGGCCCCGCCTCCAGCGACCCGTCGACCGCCGCCAGCCGTTCCCGCAGCCCGGCGAGCCCCGAACCGCCGCCCTCGCCGGAGCGGACGGCCCCGCCGCTCCCGCCGGGTCCGGCGACCCCGTCGTTCTCGACCGTCAGCACCACAGACCCCTCCCGTGCCCGCAGTCCCACCGCGCACCGCCCCGCGTCCCCGTGCCGCAGCACATTCGTCGTCGCCTCCCGCACCACCCAGCCGAGCGCGGACTGCACCTCGGGGGGCAGCCCGTCGGCGTCCCCGGTGACCTCGCAGTCGATCCCGGCCGCCGTCAACACGCCCTGGGCGCCGAGGAGTTCCACGCCGAGATCGGCCTCCCGGTAGCCCCGTACGACCTCCCGCACCTCCCGCTGGGACTCCTGCGCGATGCGCTGCACCTCGATCATCTGTTCCACCGCCTCCGGCCGCCCGCGCCGGGACAGTTGCACGGCCAGTTCGCTCTTCAGCGAGATGACGGACAGGTTCCGCCCCAGGACGTCGTGCAGGTCCCGCCCGAACCGCAGCCGCTCCTCGGCGACCGCGAGCCGGGCCCGGGTCTCGCGGGCGGCGTCGAGTTCGTAGACGCAGTCGAGCAGCCAGACGGAGAAGAGGCAGGTGGTGGCGAGGGATCCGGCGCCGATGACGACCACGAACGTCATGACCACCACTTCGGCCAGGGGCGCGCCGAACGGGAACGACGTCGCGCTCGCGCCGAACACGGATCCGAGCACGGCCGCGAACACGCGCCGCCGCCTGCGCACACCCAGCGCCAGGGTGCCCGCGCCGAAGGTGAGGACGCCCGCGAAGACCGTTCCGGCGGCGGTTTCCATGCCCGGTCCCCCGGGCCCGTACTTCTTCAGTCCGAGAGCGACGCTCGCGAATACGTAGGTGAGGATGGCGAGCGCCCACAACAGCCGCACCGGTCGCCCGCGCCGCCCGCGCGTCCAGTCCAGCGTCCGGGAGGCGGTCACGCAGCCGGTCACCGCGTGGACGGTGACCATGGCCGTCAGCCAGCCCGCGACGCCCGCGCGCACCTGCCCGAACACCGGCAGCCCGATCGCCGCGACCTCGATCACGCCGAAGAGGTGGAACGACCACCGCGTGTACGTCTCGACCTTCTCCGGCGTGCTCTTGCGCCGCCACCAGCCGGCGGGCCTGCCCGTGTCCGCGGTGCCCCGCATGTCCTGCCCCCCGTAGGTCAGCGCCGCGGTTCCCAGCGGAACCACCGCCCTACAGCAAACACCGCCACCACGGTCCAGGCCAGCGCGGTGGCCAGGGCGCCCAGCACCTCGTACGCGCTCAGCTCGCCGGTCCAGCCGGCGCGGACCAGCCGGATCGCCGGGGACAGCGGGAGGAGTTCGCAGACGGAGGCGAGGCGGTCGGGCAGGATCTCCGTGGGGATCGCCATGCCCGAGCCCATCATGGAGACCAGCACCAGCGGCAGCGCGGTCACCTGGGCGCTCTCGGCGGTCCTGGTGAAGGAGGCGGTGAGCGCCGCGAGCGCGGCGGACAGCACCAGGCCCAGCAGCAGCCCCAGGACTGTCAGGTACGGGGCCTTGGGCGCCCCGGCGTCCAGGAGGGCCGTGCAGGCCGCGGCCAGCAGCAGCGACTGGGCGAGGCCGAGGCCGACCGCGGGCAGGGCGGTGCCGGTGAGGATCTCGACGTCGCCGAGTTCGCCGGTGCGCAGCCGTTTGAGGACCAGTTCCTCGCGGCGGGCGACGTAGGCGCTCACCAGGGAGGTGTACACGGCGAAGAGGAGGGAGAAGCCGACCGCGGCGGTCAGCGTCACCGTGCCGACGGTCAGTCCCTCGGCCTTGAGGTCGATCTGGTCGACCGCCGGCCGCACGGTGAAGGGCAGTGCGAGCGGCATGAGCAGCGCGGTGGTCACCGCCCCCCGGTTGCGGCCGAGCAGGGCGAGTTCGGCGCGGGCGAGGGCACGCAGCCGCCGTGCGGCGGGGGCCAGGGCGCTCATACGGCGACCTCCCGCGCGATCCCCAGGAACGCCTCCTCCAGCGAGGCCGACCGCACGTCCAGCCGGCGCAGTTCCACCCCGGCCCGCTCGGCCCACACCAGCAGTCCGGTCGCCGTGCGCTGGAGTTCACGCGTGCGCAGCCGTACGGACCTGCCGGTCACCTCGTGTCCGCACACCCCCAGCCCGTCGAGCGGGGGCAGGTCCCCGAGGAAGTAGCCCTCGGGCAGGTCGAAGGAGATCCGCGAGGGCCGCCCGGCGGTCACCTCGGCGGGGGTCCCGGCGGCCGCGACGCGCCCCTCGTGCAGGATCGCGAGCCGGTCGGCGAGGCCCTCGGCCTCCTCCAGGTAGTGGGTGGTCAGCAGCACGGTGGTGCCGGTGTCACGCAGCGCCCGCACCAACTCCCAGGTCTCCCGCCGCCCTTCGACGTCCAGGCCGGTCGTCGGCTCGTCCAGGAACAGGACTTCCGGCTCGCCGAGCAGGGCCAGCGCGAGGTCCAGCCGCCGCCGTTCACCCCCGGACAGCTGCTTCACCCGCACCCCGGCCTTCCCGGTCAGCCCGACCAGGCCCAGTGCCTCCCCCTCGGGCCGGGCCCCGCTCGTGCACCCCGCCCACATCCGCGCGGTCTCGGCGACCGTCAGTTCGGAGGGGAAGCCGCCCTCCTGGAGCATCACGCCGGTGCGCGGGCGTACGGCGGCCCGCTCCAGGTAGGGGTCGTGGCCGAGGACACGTACCCGGCCCCCGGCCGGTGCCGCGAGCCCCTCCAGGAGTTCGACCGTCGAGGTCTTGCCGGCGCCGTTGGTGCCGAGCAGGGCGAAAACCTCCCCGCGGGCCACGGAGAAACTGATTCCGCGCACCGCCTCGAACCCGTCCCCGTACACGCGCCGGAGGTCGGTGACCTCGATCACGTGCTCGTGTTCGTCGCTGTTCATGCCTTCAGCGTCCCGGCGGACGGGAGGCGTCGGCAGTGCGCGGTGTCATGGCTCGGCGTGACAAATGTCAGAAGCCTGGAGGGAACGAAAAAGCCCCGGCCATTGACCGGGGCTTCTCACTGGAGCGGACGACGAGGCTCGAACTCGCGACCTCAACCTTGGCAAGGTTGCGCTCTACCAACTGAGCTACGTCCGCACTGCTCCCGACCGGCTCCCACCGATCGGTGCGAGCACCAGCCTACCTGATCCACAAGCTGCTCAGGACCGGCGGTGCAGAGCGGGTGACAGGAATTGCACACTGCGCCTTCCCCCTGGAAGGGGGATGTTCTGCTACTGAACTACACCCGCATGTACTCCGTGGGCTCCAGCCTTTCGGCTTCGCCCCTCGGCGTGCTCCGAACATTAGCTGACCAGCAGGGGGGTTGCGCAAGTCGGCTGCTCCCGGGGGCCGTCCCCCGCGTAACTCGGCTGCTCCCAGGGCCCGCTGACGGACCCTGGGAGCCACCCCTCGCGGGCGTCACTGTGCCGCGCTGAACGCCTCGTAGACCTTCTTGGGGATGCGGCCGCGCGCGGGTACGTCCATCTTGTTCGCCTGGGCCCAGGCGCGGACCGCCGCGGGATCGGGGGCGACCTCCGTCTGGCGGTACGCCTTGCCCGACTTCGACCGCTTGCGGCCGGCCGTCACGTAGGGCTCAAGAGCCTTACGCAGTTTCTTGGCATTGACCTGGTTCAGGTCGATCTCGTACGACTTGCCGTCGAGTCCGAAGGCGATCGTTTCCGCCGCTTCCGAGCCGTCGATGTCGTCAAAGAGAGTGACCACGACCTTCTGCGCCACGAATATCGGTCCCTTCGTGCGACACCCCGCCGGTGATGACGTGCCAAGACGCCCGGGAGATGTCGACTGTCCGCCTGTTATTGGGCAAAGTATCGACTATTGCCAATTCATTTGTACAGTGCCCGGCATTGCAAAGTGAAGCCCGACTAAATCCGTCCGCGTGTCCGAGCGCAATAGGGGTCACGGGTGGATCCCGGAACTTTCCCAGAATTTTTCGCGCCGGTCGCCGTCCGACACCGGATCGTGACAGCCCTCACGTAGGTTCCTACAACTCTACCCGCGTAGAAATTTTGTGCGGGTAGTCTGAAGGAACCTGCTCAGCACCACACACCGGGAGTGCCAGTGGCACGCGTCGTAGTCGACGTCATGCTCAAGCCGGAGATCCTCGACCCCCAGGGCCAGGCGGTGCAGCGCGCACTGCCGCGCCTGGGTTTCGACGGCATCTCCGACGTACGTCAGGGAAAGCGATTCGAACTGGAAGTTGACGGGCCGGTCGACGAGGCCGCGCTCGCCCGCATTCACGATCTTGCCGAATCCTTCCTCGCCAACACCGTGATCGAGGACTTCACCGTCAAGGTGGAGGAAGTCGCGGAGGCCGTGAAGTGACCGCTCGTATTGGCGTCGTCACTTTCCCGGGAAGCCTCGACGACCGGGACACCCAGCGGGCGATCCGTCTCGCGGGTGCCGAACCGGTCGCTCTCTGGCACAAGGACAAGGACCTCAAGCAGGTCGACGCCGTGGTGCTGTGCGGAGGTTTCTCCTACGGCGACTATCTGCGCGCCGGCGCCATCGCCCGCTTCTCGCCGGTGATGGAGCCCCTCATCGAACAGGCGAAGGCCGGTCTGCCGGTCCTCGGCATCTGCAACGGCTTCCAGATCCTCACGGAGGCCCACCTGCTCCCGGGCGCGATGCTCGGCAACGACCACCTCCACTTCATCTGCCGCGACCAGAAGCTGCGGGTGGAGAACGCGGAGACCTCCTGGACCACCGACTACCGCGCGGGCCAGGAGATCCACATTCCGCTGAAGAACATGGACGGCCGGTACGTCGCCGACGAGTACACGCTCGACAAGCTGGAGGCCGAGGGCCGGGTCGCGTTCCGGTACCTCGACTTCAACCCCAATGGCTCCCTCCGGGACATCGCCGGCATCACCAACGAGGCCGGGAACGTCGTGGGCCTGATGCCGCACCCGGAGCACGCCGTCGAGCCCCTCATCGGGTCCGGCCGCACCGACGGCCTCCCCTTCTTCACCTCGATCCTCAAGAAGCTGGTCAACGCATGAGCCGGACGCCTCTGGACACGGTCGAGCACGCGGCCGCGACCCCCGACGTCGAGCTGCCCTGGGCCGAACTCGGCCTGAAGAAGGACGAGTACGAGCGGGTCGTGGAGATCCTCGGCCGCCGCCCGACCGGCGCCGAACTCGCCATGTACTCCGTCATGTGGTCCGAGCACTGCTCGTACAAGTCCTCCAAGGTCCACCTGCGCCAGTTCGGCGAGAAGGCCCCCGAGTCCGACGCCCTCCTCGTCGGCATCGGCGAGAACGCCGGTGTCGTCGACGTCGGCCAGGGCTACGCGGTCACCTTCAAGGTGGAGTCGCACAACCACCCGTCCTACGTCGAGCCCTACCAGGGCGCGGCCACGGGTGTCGGCGGCATCGTCCGCGACATCATCGCGATGGGCGCCCGCCCGGTCGCCGTGGTCGACCCGCTGCGCTTCGGCGCCGCCGACCACCCCGACACCAAGCGCGTCCTCCCCGGTGTCGTCGCGGGCATCGGCGGCTACGGCAACTGCCTGGGCCTGCCCAACATCGGCGGCGAGGTCGTCTTCGACGCCTGCTACCAGGGCAACCCGCTGGTCAACGCCGGTGCCATCGGTGTGATGCGGCACGAGGACATCCACCTCGCGAAGGCGTCCGGAGCCGGCAACAAGGTCATCCTGTACGGGGCCCGTACCGGCGGCGACGGCATCGGCGGCGCGTCGATCCTGGCGTCCGAGACCTTCGACGACGCCAAGCCGTCGAAGCGCCCGGCGGTCCAGGTCGGCGACCCCTTCCAGGAGAAGCTCCTCATCGAGTGCACCCTGGAGGCCTTCAAGGAGAAGCTGGTCGTCGGCATCCAGGACCTCGGCGCGGCCGGCCTGTCCTGCGCCACGTCCGAGCTGGCCTCGAACGGTTCCGGCGGCATGCGCGTCACGCTGGACGACGTACCGCTGCGCGACTCCACGCTCTCGCCCGAGGAGATCCTCATGAGCGAGTCGCAGGAGCGCATGTGTGCGGTCGTGGAGCCGGAGAAGGTCGAGCGGTTCCTGGAGATCTGCGAGAAGTGGGACGTCATCGCCACCGTCATCGGTGAGGTGACCGACGGCGACCGCCTCGAGATCTACTGGCACGGCGGCAAGATCGTCGACGTCGACCCGCGCACGGTCGCGCACGAGGGCCCGGTCTACGAGCGCCCCTACGCCCGCCCGTCCTGGCAGGACGAGCTCCAGGCCGACGACGCGAACAAGCTCCCGCGGCCGGCGACGTCCGAGGAGCTGAAGGACCAGGTCCTCAAGCTGGTCGGGTCGCCGAACCAGGCGTCGAAGAAGTGGATCACCTCGCAGTACGACCACTTCGTGCAGGGCAACACCGTCCTCGCCCAGCCCGAGGACTCCGGCATGATCCGCGTCGACGAGGAGACCGGCCTCGGCGTGGCGATCGCCACCGACGGCAACGGCCGGTACGCCAAGCTCGACCCGTACGCGGGCGCGCAGCTGGCCCTCGCGGAGGCCTACCGCAACGTCGCGACGACCGGCGCCAAGCCGCTCGCGGTCTCCGACTGCCTGAACTTCGGCTCGCCCGAGGACCCGGCGGTGATGTGGCAGTTCGCGGAGGCGGTACGGGGTCTCGCGGACGGCTGTCAGCAGCTCGGCACCCCGGTGACCGGCGGCAACGTCTCGCTCTACAACCAGACGGGCGAGGCGGCCATCCACCCGACGCCCGTGGTCGCGGTCCTCGGCGTGATCGACGACGTCGCGCGCCGCACGCCGGTCGCCTTCCAGGAGGAGGGCCAGCTGCTGTACCTCCTCGGCGACACGCGTGAGGAGTTCGGCGGTTCGGCCTGGTCGCAGGTGGTCCACGACCACCTCGGCGGTCTGCCCCCGAAGGTCGACCTGGAGCGCGAGCGGCTGCTGGCCGAGATCCTGATCTCCGCCTCCCGCGACGGCATGATCGACTCCGCGCACGACCTGTCCGACGGCGGTCTGGTGCAGGCGGTCGTGGAGTCGGCGCTGCTCGGCGGCAAGGGCGCCCGACTGGTCGTCCCCGACGGTCTGGACGCCTTCACCTTCCTCCTCTCCGAGTCCGCGGGCCGCGCGATCGTCGCCGTGCCGCGTTCGGAGGAGGTCCGCTTCAACGACATGTGCGGTGCGCGGGGCCTGCCGGCCACGCGGATCGGTGTCGTGGACGGTGAGACGGTGGAGATCCAGGGCGAGTTCACGCTGTCCCTGGAGGAGCTGCGCGAGGCCCACGAGGGGACCATTCCGGCGCTGCTGGCGTAGGCGCGGTTCGCTGGACGGCCCCATCTGTCTCGGCGGGTGGGGCCGTTGCCCGTGTTCTGTCTCCGCTTCCGTCATCTCGTGGACCGCGGACGGGAAACCGTGTCACTCTTCGGCGACCCCGAGGACGGAGACCGACGATGCTGTTGCGTGATGTCACCGCGGACGACGTGGACGCGTACGTCCGGATGCGCTGCGACCCCGTGATGATGCGGGACCTCGGCGGGCCGTTGCCCAGTGAGGGCATGAAGGACAAGGTGCGCAGGGACGCCGAGGCGGCACTGGCCGACACCTCGTGGATCAAGATGATCGTCCCTGATCCCGGCGCCCCCGAAACGGTCGCGGGCCATGTGTGCGTCTGGTCGCACGAGTCCGGCGAGTCCGGCGAGGAGCCGATGTCGGAGATCGGCTGGATGGTGCTGCCCGAGTTCCAGGGCCGCGGCTTCGCCAAGCTCGCCGCCCGCGCCCTCCTGGAACGGGCCCGGGACGAGGACCGCTGGGGGGACATCCACGCCTTCCCCGCGACGAGCAACGGCCCCTCGAACGGCATCTGCCGATCCCTCGGCTTCCGCCTCCTCGGCGAGACCGACGTCGACTTCGCCGACCGGGTCATCCGCAGCAACCACTGGGTGATCACCCCGAGCTCCGACCTCACCTCCTGACAGCCGCCGCTCAGACCCGGACGGGGTCCACCGCGGGTGACGGTCCGTTTCCCGGGGCCTCGGTCGGGCGGGGCTTCGGCAGGAGGAGGGCCAGGGCCACGCACAGGGCCATCACGCCCGCTCCGCACAGGAACACGGCGTCCATCGCGTCGACGTATGCCGACACGGCCGCCGCCCGTGCCGGGCCCCGCAGGGCGGCCAGGGCGCCGATGTCGCCGGGGCCGTCGTAGAGGCGGCTGAGGAGGGTGCCGAAGAGGGCGGCGCCGAGGGCGGTACCGAGGGTCTGGAAGAAGCGGATGCCGGTGGTGGCGACGCCGAGCTGGTGGTGGGGGGCCGCTTCCTGGACCAGCTGGATGAGCTGGCCGACGAGCTGGCCGAAGCCGATGCCGAAGAGGAGGAGTTCGGCGCGGATCACCCACAGGGACGTGCCGGTGCCGGTCGTGGACAGCAGGAGGAAGGCGGTCGCGGTGACGGCCGCGCCGCCGATGACGAAGGTCCTCTCGGGCCGGCCGCGTTCGGTGAGCCTGCCGACGACCACGCCGACGACCCCCATGCCGGCCGCCATGGGCAGCAGGTAGAGCCCGGCCGAGGAGCTGGCGATGCCGCGCGCGACCTGGAGGTAGACCAGCACGTAGTACATCGCCCCGGCCATGCCCGCGCCGACCAGCCCCTGGATGGCGAAGCCCCAGCGCAGCTCCGGGACGCGGAACATGGACAGCGGCAGGATCGGCTCGGCGGCCGTGACCTGACGCCACAGGAACAGGCCGAGCGCGGCCGCTGCGGCGAGGGTGAGGCCGAGGATCCGCGGTGAGGACCAGGCGTACTGCTTGCCGCCCCACTGCGTGACCAGCAGCAGCGCGGTGGAGAAGACGGCGGCGAGGGCGGCACCGGGGAAGTCGATCGAGTGGCTGCGCGTGTGCCGGGGCAGCTTCAGGACGAGCGCGCCGACGGTCAGGACGGCGAGGCCCAGCGGCAGGTTGACGTAGAAGATCCAGCGCCAGCTCGCGTGGTCGGAGAGCACCCCGCCGATCCAGGGCCCGATCGCCATGCCGCCGCCGGAGACGATCCCGCCCATCCCGGCGCCCTTGCCGTCCTTCTTCGCACCGGGCTCCTTGAGGTGGGCCATCACGACCATGGTCACGCTCATCAGGCCGCCCGCGCCGAGACCCTGCACCGCCCGGGCCGCGATCAGCTGGCCGATGGACTGGGCGGCTCCGCACAGCGCCGAGCCGAGCAGGAAGGTTCCGATGGCGCCGAGGAACACCCGCTTGGCGCCGAGTACGTCGCACAGCCGGCCGTACAGCGGGAGCATCGCGGCCGACGCCAGCGAGAAGGCGCTGATCAGCCAGGGGATTCTGTCGATGCCGTGGTGGGGGTCGAGGTCCCGGACGATCGGGACGGTGGCCGCGGACACGATCTGCATGTCCAGGACGGCCAGGACGATCGTGACGAGGCAGACGAACATACCGATCTTGCGCTGGGTTCCGGTCATGGGCAGCACCATGCCGCAAGTTTATGTACCCGGTCAATGTTTCAGCTCAGATTAAATTTCATCCTGACCTAAATTTCGGCTTGGTACAGTGGCGTCATGGCTGATCAGGTGATGGGTCTGCGCGACCGGAAGAAGATGCAGACGGCTCGGCGGATCTACCGGGTCGCGGTCGAGCTGTTCGTCGAACGGGGATTCGACAACGTCTCCGTGCAGGAGGTCGCCGACGCCGCCGAAGTCTCGAAGATGACCGTCTTCAACTACTTCGGCACCAAGGAAGACCTGATCTTCCGGCCCATGGAGGACCACTTCGGCGACGCGGCCCGCGCGGTCCGCGAGCGCGAACCCGGTGAGTCCGCCGTGGACGCCGTGCGCCGGCAGTTCCTGGAGATGGTCGAGCAGCGCGACCCCTCGGTCGGGCTGAACCCCGAGCCCTTCGCCCGGCAGGTCCGCCAGCTCGTCGTGGAGACCCCGGTCCTGATGGAACGTGCCTTCGTCGCCTCGCAGAAGGGCACCCGGGAGCTGGCCGACCTGCTGGCCGCCGAGACCGGCGACCTGATGTGCGCCACGGTCGCCGCCGCCACGCTCAGCGCCGCCCGCAACGCCCTCGTCGAGGAGCACCACCGCCGTATCGCCGAGGGCGAGAGTCCCGACCAGGTCGCCGCCGACGCGGCTGAACGCGCCCGGCTCGCCTTCGGCCTGATCGAAAACGGCCTGAGCGGTTACGCCGTGAAGCAATAGGCTCCCCGTCATGCCCACGGCCAAGAAGCGCACCCGGACGTACGATCCCGCCAAGACCCGTTCGGCGGTTCTCGGCCAGCTCGCCCACGTGCGGGAAGCCGTCCGCGGGCTCGCCCCCGAGCAGTTGGCGCTCCCCACCCGGCTCGGGGAGTGGACCGTACGGGAACTGGTCGCGCACATCGGCATGGCACTCACGGCCGTCGAGCGTTCCCTCGGTCTGCCGGAACCGGCGAAGCAGGACGCCGTACTGCTCGACTGGCCGTTCGCGACCTCCGCCAACTCCGCGGCCATCGACGAGTTCACCCGGCGGCTCGCCGAACAGCACCCGGATCTCGACACCTACCTCGACGGCGTCGCCCGCGACCTTGCCGAGCAGCTCGACACCCACCCCGGGAGCCGGTTGCTCAAGACCAACGCGGGCGCACTGCCGCTCGCCGACTACCTCGTCACCCGCGCCGTGGAACTCGTCGTCCACACCGACGACCTGAACGCCGCCGTGCCCGGCATCGAGGTGCCGTTCGACCGTCAGGCGCTCGCCGCCACCACCCGGGTCCTCGCCGACGCGCTCGCCGTGAAGGCCCCCGGCGGCTCCACCGAGGTGCGCGTCCCGCCGTACGCCGTCGTGCAGTGCGTCGAAGGCCCCCGGCACACCCGGGGCACCCCGCCCAACGTCGTCGAGACCGACCCGCTGACCTGGATCCGGCTCGCCACCGGCCGACTGGCCTGGAAGGACGCCCTGGCGGAGGCCCGGGTCAGTGCGAGCGGGGAGCGGGCGGACCTCGGGGGCCTGCTGCCGTTGATGTCGTGAGCGGGGTCGGGTGCCGCGGAACCGGGCCGGTGTGAACCCCGTCGAATCGGCATGAACCGGATCAGGAAGCAGCGCATCACCCGGACCGCGGCCGCCGCTTTCGTCCCCCTCGCCGTGGCCTGCGGCACCGAACGGGCGGGCAGCGGCTCGGTGGCGGTCCGGGAACCGGTCACCGGCGTCGACTGGCACGTCACCGGCGTCACCGCCGACGGCACCGCCCTCCGCGCCCCCGCCTCCGCCCGCCTCCGCGTCGACGAGGGCGGCAAGGCGGCCGGAAACCTCGGCTGCAACCAGTTCAGCGCCCGGGCCGCCGTCCACGGCGACCGGATCACCTTCGGGGACCTGCGCACCACCCGGATGGCCTGCGACCGCCCCCGTATGACCTTCGAGCGCACCCTCGCCCGGGTGATCGCCGGCCAGACCCTCACCGCCAGTACCGACCACGGGAAGCTCACCGTCACCAACAGTCACGGCGACCGCGTGCACCTCACCCGCGGCACACCCGAATGATGTGCGACAGCTCACTCATGTACGGGTACGAGAGCCCCGCGACGGCGTCCCACGGCGGGCGCGGAAGCGGAGCCGCTTGCGGCTGCACCGCTCTGACCAGGGGGAACGCAGAAAGCCCCAAGGTGATCGACACCGCCTGCCCGGTTACGGGCACGTATCCCCAATTCGGACCAGTGGTCGACCTCGCCTACACTCGGGAGCGTGCCACGTGGTGACGGTCGACTCAATCACGATCTGCTCCCCGGTGAGAAGGGCCCCCAGGACGCGTGTGGCGTCTTCGGTGTCTGGGCTCCGGGTGAAGAGGTCGCAAAGCTCACGTACTTCGGGCTCTACGCCCTCCAGCACCGGGGTCAGGAATCCGCGGGAATCGCGGTCAGCAACGGCTCCCAGATCCTCGTCTTCAAGGACATGGGCCTCGTCTCCCAGGTCTTCGACGAGACCTCGCTCGGTTCGCTCCAGGGTCACATCGCGGTCGGACACGCCCGCTACTCGACCACTGGCGCCTCCGTGTGGGAGAACGCCCAGCCGACGTTCCGGGCCACCGCGCACGGTTCCATCGCGCTCGGCCACAACGGCAACCTGGTCAACACGGCGCAGCTCGCCGAGATGGTCGCCGACCTGCCCAAGGACACCAACGGGCGTTCCACGCGGGTCGCGGCCACCAACGACACCGACCTGCTCACCGCGCTCCTCGCGGCCCAGGTCGACGACGACGGCAAGCCGCTGACCATCGAGGAAGCCGCCCACGCGGTCCTGCCGAAGGTCCGCGGCGCCTTCTCCCTCGTCTTCATGGACGAGCACACCCTGTACGCCGCCCGCGACCCGCAGGGCATCCGCCCGCTGGTCCTCGGCCGCCTCGAGCGCGGCTGGGTCGTCGCCTCGGAGTCCGCCGCCCTCGACATCTGCGGCGCCAGTTTCGTCCGGGAGATCGAGCCGGGCGAGTTCGTCGCCATCGACGAGAACGGCCTGCGCACCTCCCGGTTCGCGGAAGCGAAGCCCAAGGGCTGTGTCTTCGAGTACGTGTACCTGGCCCGCCCGGACACCGACATCGCCGGCCGCAACGTCTACCTCTCGCGCGTCGAGATGGGCCGCCGCCTGGCGAAGGAGGCCCCGGTAGAGGCCGACCTGGTCATAGCGACCCCGGAGTCCGGCACACCGGCGGCCATCGGCTACGCCGAGGCCAGCGGCATCCCCTTCGGCAGCGGCCTGGTCAAGAACGCCTACGTCGGCCGGACCTTCATCCAGCCCTCGCAGACGATCCGCCAGCTCGGTATCCGGCTGAAGCTGAACCCGCTGAAGGAAGTCATCAAGGGCAAGCGCCTGGTCGTCGTCGACGACTCCATCGTGCGCGGCAACACCCAGCGTGCCCTGGTCCGGATGCTCCGCGAGGCGGGCGCCGCCGAGGTCCACATCCGGATCTCCTCGCCGCCCGTGAAGTGGCCCTGCTTCTTCGGCATCGACTTCGCCACCCGCGCCGAGCTCATCGCCAACGGCATGACCATCGACGAGATCGGCACCTCGCTGGGCGCCGACTCGCTGGCGTACATCTCCATCGACGGCATGATCGAGGCGACCACCATCGCCAAGCCGAACCTGTGCCGCGCCTGCTTCGACGGCGAGTACCCGATGGAGCTCCCGGATCCCGAGCTGCTCGGCAAGCAGCTGCTGGAGACCGAGCTGGCGGCCGGTCCGGCGGCCACGGCCGCGTCCGACGCGATCCGCCGCCCGTAAGCCCCGTCGTACGACACGAAAGTTCTCAAGGTCATGTCTTCCGAGACCAGTAATGCCGTGGGCGGCGCCAGCTACGCGAGCGCGGGCGTCGACATCGAGGCGGGCGACCGCGCGGTGGAGCTCATGAAGGAATGGGTCAAGAAGACCCGGCGCCCCGAGGTCCTCGGCGGCATCGGCGGCTTCGCCGGGCTCTTCGACGCCTCCGCCCTCAAGCGCTACGAACGCCCGCTGCTCGCCTCCGCCACGGACGGCGTCGGCACCAAGGTCGACATCGCCCGGCAGCTGGGCGTGTACGACACCATCGGCCACGACCTGGTCGCCATGGTCATGGACGACATCGTCGTGTGCGGTGCCGAGCCGCTGTTCATGACCGACTACATCTGCGTCGGCAAGGTCCACCCCGAGCGGGTCGCCGCCATCGTCAAGGGCATCGCGGAGGGCTGCGTGCTGGCCGGCTGCGCCCTGGTGGGCGGTGAGACGGCCGAGCACCCGGGTCTGCTGGGCGAGGACGACTTCGACGTCGCGGGCGCCGGTACGGGCGTCGTGGAGGCCGACCGGCTGCTCGGCGCGGATCGCATCCGTAAGGGTGACGCGGTGATCGCCATGGCGGCCTCCGGGCTTCACTCCAACGGGTACTCCCTGGTCCGCCATGTGCTGCTGAAGACCGCGGGCCTCTCGCTCGACTCGCGGATCGAGGAGTTCGGCCGCACGCTGGGCGAGGAACTGCTGGAGCCGACGAAGATCTACTCCCTGGACTGCCTGGCCCTCACCCGGACCGCCGAGGTGCACGCCTTCAGCCACGTCACCGGCGGCGGGCTGGCCGCCAACCTGGCCCGGGTGATCCCGGACACACTGCACGCGACCGTCGACCGCTCCACCTGGACGCCGGGCCCGGTCTTCGACCTCGTCGGCAGGACCGGTGACGTCGAGCGCCTCGAGCTGGAGAAGACCCTCAACATGGGCGTGGGCATGATCGCGATCGTGCCCGAGGAATCGGCGGACGTCGCCCTCGCGACGCTGGCCGACCGCGGGGTCGAAGCCTGGGTGGCGGGCGAGATCACCGACCGTGGCGACAAGGAGACCGGCGCCGAGCTGGTCGGCACGTACTCAGCCTGACGGCGCCGCCGTCCGGACCTGCGGGTAGCACAGAACCCGGTCGGTGGCAGAGCCACCGACCGGGTGAGTGCTCAGTGCAAGGTCAAGCGCCGCGACGGTGTTGTGAAGGACCCTCATCCTCACCCTCGTCGTCGTCCTCATAGAGGTCGGCGTATCGAGAGTAAAGATCGTCCTCGTCATCTTCATCGTCCTCGAACGGCTCGCCGTTCGGCGGCTGGCTCGAAGTCGATGCGCCCAGTTCACTGGCCAGACGTGACAGGTCAGTCCCACCGCTGTTGTACTTCAGCTGGCGGGCGACCTTTGTCTGCTTGGCCTTGGCCCGGCCGCGCCCCATGGCTCGACCCCCTCGGTGACGGGGCTCGACGGCCCCAGAGTCTGACACGCGTTCATGATCCGGAACGGACCCTCCGTGGAGAGCCGGTCCGTAGGGCTTCCACGGTACCTGAGCCCGCGCCCATACGGTACGTCGCCCGCAGCACGCGCGTGTGCACAGGAGCTTCGAGATGCCCCGTCCTTGCTGGTCAGTGGCGATTTTAACCACTTATCCGGGGGCGACCCGCCGACGGAAGTGAGAGTTCTCTCGAAGTTCCCGCCGACGGGTACCGCTCAGCTGTGCGAAGCCCTGCCTTCGGCCATCCGCTGCTCGGCGATCCGGTCGGCCGCGGCGGCCGGCGGAATACCGTCTTCCTTCGCACGTGCGAATATGGCTAGCGTGGTGTCGAAGATCTTCGCCGCCTTCGCCTTGCACCGGTCGAAGTCGAACCCGTGCAGCTCGTCGGCCACCTGGATGACCCCGCCGGCGTTCACCACGTAGTCCGGCGCGTAGAGGATCCCGCGGTCGGCGAGGTCCTTCTCCACGCCCGGGTGGGCGAGCTGGTTGTTGGCGGCGCCGCACACCACCTTGGCGGTCAGCGCGGGCACGCTGTCGTCGTTCAGCGCCCCGCCGAGCGCGCAGGGGGCGTAGATGTCGAGACCCTCGACGCGGATCAGCGCCTGAGTGTCCGCGACGGCCGTGACGCCCTCGGTGTACTGGCCCAGGACGCGCTGTACGGCGTCCGCGCGCACGTCCGTGACCACGACCTCGGCGCCCTCGTCCCGCAGGTGCCGGACCAGGTGGTGCCCGACCTTGCCGACGCCCGCGATGCCGACCCTGCGGCCGCGCAGCGAGGGGTCGCCCCACAGGTGCTGGGCGGAGGCCCGCATGCCCTGGTAGACGCCGAAGGCGGTGAGCACGGAGGAGTCGCCGGCCCCGCCGTTCTCCGGGGAGCGGCCCGTCGTCCAGCGGCACTCGCGCGCCACGACGTCCATGTCGGCCACGTACGTGCCGACGTCGCAGGCGGTGACGTACCGCCCGCCGAGCGAGGCCACGAACCGACCGTAGGCGAGCAGCAGCTCCTCGGTCTTGTGGCGCTCGGGATCGCCGATGATCACGGCCTTGCCGCCGCCGTGGTCGAGACCGGCCATGGCGTTCTTGTACGACATCCCGCGCGCGAGGTTGAGGGCGTCGGCGACGGCCTCCGCCTCGGTCGCGTACGGGTAGAAGCGCGTACCGCCGAGCGCGGGGCCCAGGGCGGTGGAGTGGATGGCGATGACGGCCTTGAGTCCGCTGGCGCGGTCCTGGCAGAGCACGACTTGCTCATGACCGCCCTGGTCCGAGTGGAACAGGGTGTGCAGTACATCAGCAGGTGCGCCGGTTACGTCGGTCACTGTGGTGACTCCTGAAGCGAGTAGCGGCGGTGGTCCTTGAGACCAGCTCCCGTGCGGGTGGCGGGTGCTTGGCATGAGCGTAGAGCCTGTGCCCGCGCGCCATCCGCGCAGTGTTCAGGATCACTCTCCGGTGCCCTTCGCGCACGTATCGGCGTGGCACGATTTGCAGTGGTTCCCGTCCGCGTCGAGGCCTTCTCGTGCGGATCCCGTGCCCGTCCCGCGAGGGTTTCGAGCCGAATCCGGTGGGGAGGGAGCAGGCGTGCCCAAGGTGTCCTCGGTGGTCGTCCCCTACGCCACGTACCTGCGCGTGTACGAACCGCTGGCCGCCTTCCCCGAGCCGGAGCGCGGCCACTGGGCGCGGTACGCCCGGCGTTCCGACCGCCCCTCCTACCAGGACGAGCTCCGCCGCTCCCTGGCCGACCTGCTGCCCACCCCGCCGGTCCCGGTGCCGGTGCACGAGAGCGGCGACGCCTTCGTCCTCGATGTGGACGGCGTGGTCTGCGTCTGCCCCTGGCGGACCCGGCTGCGCGGCTGGCAGGCGCTCGGTGATCTCGCCGAGGAGCTGCCGCCGCCGGTCCTGGACGCGGCGCTGCCCCCGGTCGTACGCCAGCAGGCCGCGCGGGACTACGAGCGCTGGCTCGCCCGCAACCCGGACGCCCGCCCCTGGATCCGCACCGCGACCTGGCAGGTGCCGATCAACTGGTTCGTCCTGGTCTCCGATGCGGAGCGGGAGTACGCCAAGGGCACCGGGGACCCCGGGGCGGCCGGCGCCGAACCGCCCGTGCTGCGCTACCGCACACCCATGGTCCAGGCCCGGCGACGGGTGGCGCGCGGGCTGCGCGCGCTGAAGGACGCCATCGAGGAGGGGCCGCTGATCGACGGCCTGGTGGACGTGGGCCGCTGGCTGGAGGAGTTCCACCCGCGCTCGCTGGTGGAGCTGGACTACGGCGGCCTGGTGCATGTGCTGCCCGCCGGCGAGCTGGAGGGCGACCACTCGGCGGCCGACGTGGCCGAGGGCATCGACGCGCTGCGCCGGGGGGACGGGGCCGCCGCCGGGGAGGCGTACGGGCGGCTCGTGGAGCGCTGGCGGTCGGTGCGGGACAGGCGTTCCGCGAACTGACGGGGCGTAAGTGACGTACGTCACGGCCGATTCCGCGTCGAACAGCGTACGGTAACGCCACCTTGGTGACCTGACGGGACGTTGGTCTCGATCCGGGCGTTTGTTCCGAGGGCGGCACAAGGGTGATGGACCGCACGTACACCACCCTTGCGTCACTTGCCCCCCCTCATGCCAAAATAGGACAAGGAGTCCGGGGAGGGCTCCTCCGTCCACTTGTGCTTGATTGTGGGGGGAAATCTCAGCATTGCACTGCTTTGGGGGGTCTGGTGACTCCTGATCGCCCCTGTGACTGATCGTCACAGAGGCGTGACTGTCCGCTATGGCATGGTCCATCGGCTTCCGTCGCTGATGAACACCTGGGAGGGCAATTCCATCGGTTTGGCCGACGCGGCTGGACAGATGGTGTAGTTGTAGTGCCGAGGACAAGCCGTTCGTCCTATAACCGACTCGACTCGCGTCCGCCATTTCGGGCAACGCGGGTCAAGGTGCAGAATTTAGAGGAAAGAACCGAGAAGGTTCGGTTCTCCCGAGGAGGCCGCTCATGACCGCTCGCACCCCTGATGCCGAGCCGCTGCTGACCCCGGCTGAGGTCGCCACCATGTTCCGTGTCGACCCCAAGACGGTCACGCGGTGGGCGAAGGCCGGCAAGCTCACGTCGATCCGTACGCTCGGCGGGCACCGCCGCTACCGCGAGGCCGAGGTCCGCGCTCTGCTCGCGGGCATCCCGCAGCAGCGCAGCGAGGCCTGAACAACTGAATAACCGGGCACTGCGGCAGGTTCCCCCAACCGGCCGAGGCGCCCGAAACCCTGGCTCCAAGCGACGCGGGACCTGCCCCAACAGGCCCCTCTCCCAAGCCGAACAGAACTTTCTGGGCAAGCGACACAGGGTGCGTCGTAGATCGCGCTGGACTCCGCCGGGTCCAGCGCGATCTTTTTTGTGCGCTGAACCGGGTGTGTGCGGGGTCCCTGTGAGCGGGCTTGTCGGTCTCTGGGGGGCGCTGTCGGATCCGCTGTGGCCGACCCTCCGGGCTGGTGCAATTGCACATATTAAATTGACCAGTTGTAGGAGGTGTGTAAATACCTCGGTTCCGGAAACTCATGCGGTGACACCCGTCACATGCCAGAGTGCTTGTTGCCACTGGCGTATGTGCGCTAACAGTCAAGCCCTGGACGGGTTTTCGTCCTCGGCTGCCTCGTCCGGGGCCTGTGCGCCGCGCGGGGCGGAATCCAGGGCCAAGCGCAGTAAGCGGTGGCAGATCGGGCAGTGGCGCGTGAGATGCCGGTAGGACGTGGCGGCCGACAGGTGCGCCCTGAGCAGCGCCCGCGTCTCGTGCCTGGCCGATGCCGCCATACGCCACCTCCGGAGCCGCTCGGGGGACCGAGCCCTGGTTTCTGGGGTACCGGCGGAATGTGACGCCGTCAAGACCGCCGCGGGGCGCCCGCGTGGCCGCCTGCTGGGGGCTGCCGCCCCCAGGCCCCCGCTTTCGGCCTGAACGGCCTCGTCCTCGAGCGCCGGACGGGCTGAATTACGCCGGCCGGCATCGACAGGGGTGGAGGCGGGCATGAGAGAGGCCCGCGTCCCTTGCGGGATGCGGGCCTCTTCTTGTTGCGGTCCTGACGGGATTTGAACCCGCGGCCTCCACCTTGACAGGGTGGCGAGCACTCCAAACTGCTCCACAGGACCAGGTTTCGCGGCGCTTTTGCTGCGTTGCGCTGCGAGAAGAGACTGTACAGGAGGGTGAGGGTCCTGGTCGAACTCACCCTCCGTACGTGGGCGACTACGGGACAGCCGCGTCGATCGCCTTCACGATCCGCTTGTCCGAGACGGGGTACGCCGTGCCCAGCGCGTGGGCGAAGTAGCTGACCCGGAGCTCCTCGATCATCCAGCGGATGTCCAGGACGGAGGAGGGGACAGGGCGGCCCTGGGGAAGCTGTTCCAGGAGCCAGGCGTACTCGTCCTGCATCTCGTGGACCTTCTGCATGCGCGTGATGTCCCGCTGGACGTTCGTCGGCATCTGCTGGAGCCGCCGGTCCGCGGCCACCAGGTACCGCATGAGGTCGGGCAGGCGCCGAATGCCCGCCCAGGTCACGAAGCCGGGCTTCACGAGGGCGTCCAACTGCTTGCGCACGTCCGTCAGATTGGCCAGCAGGGAAGGGCTGCGCACGGACTTCAGACGCCGCTCACAGGCCTGCCAGGCGGCCAGCACCTGCTGCACCTGGCCCACGGTCCGCACGGTCGTGTCGACGATCTCCGCGCGCACCTTGTCGTAGAGCTTGCGGTACGACTCCTCGTCCCACGCCGGCCCCCCGAAGTCCCCCATCAGCTTGTCCGCCGCCGCCATCGCGCAGTCGTCGAAGAGGGCCTGGATCGAACCGTGGGGGTTCGCGGACAGCCCCAGCTTCTGCGCGTTGGTCAGCTTCTCGGACGCGAACTTCGCCGGGTTCACCGGGATGTTGCGCAGGATGAGGCGGCGGGTGCCCTTCCACATGGCCTCCGCCTGCTCCGCCTCCGTGTCGAAGAGCCGGACCGAGACGGTGTCGCCGTCGTCCACCAGCGCCGGGTACGCCTTCACCGGCTGGCCGGCCCGGCGGGTCTCGAAGACCCGGCTGAGCGTGCCGATGGTCCAGTCGGTGAGGCCCTCGCGCTCCAGGGACTCCCCGCCCTGGCGAGAGGCGGTGGCCGCCGCGGCCTGCGAGATGGCCTGCCTCGCCTTCGGCTTCAGGCGCAGCTTCAGCGCCTGAAGGTCCTTGTCCTCCGCCAGCTTCCGCCGTCGCTCGTCGACGATCCGGAAGGTGATCCTCAGGTGGTCGGGGACCCTCGACCAGTCGAAGTCGTCGGCCTCGAAGGGCACGCCGACCATGAGCCTCAGCTCACGCGCCATGGTCGTGGTGAGGGGCTCGGCGAGCGGCGTCGCCTTCTGAAGGAAGGCCTTCGCGTAGTTCGGCGCGGGCACGTAGTGGCGGCGGATCGGCTTGGGCAGGGAACGGATCAGCTCCGTCACCAGCTCCTCCCGCTGACCCGGGATCTGCCAGTCGAAGCCCTCGTCCGTGACCTGGTTCAGGACCTGGAGGGGGATGTGGACCGTGACACCGTCGGCGTCCGCGCCCGGCTCGAACTGGTACGTGACACGGAACTTGAGCGGGCCCTGGCGCCAGGAGTCCGGGTAGGCGGCCTTGGTGACCGCCTCCGCCGACTCCCGGATGAGCATCTCCCGCTCGAAGTCCAGGAACTCCGGCTGCTCGTGCCGCTTCCGCTTCCACCAGGAGTCGAAGTGGGCGCCGGACACGACGTGTTCCGGCACCCGCTGGTCGTAGAAGTCGAACAGCGTCTCGTCGTCGACCACGATGTCCCGGCGCCGCGCCCGGTGCTCCAGCTCCTCGACCTCGCTGAGGAGCCGGCGGTTGTCGGCGAAGAATTTGTGGTGCGTCCGCCAGTCGCCCTCGACCAGCGCGTTCCGGATGAACAGCTCGCGGCTGACCTCCGGGTCGACACGGCCGTAGTTGACCTTCCGGTCGGCGACGATCGGCACGCCGTACAGCGTGACCTTCTCGTACGCCATCACGGCCGCCTGGTCCTTCTCCCAGTGCGGTTCGCTGTACGTCCGCTTCAGCAGGTGGCCGGCGAGCGGCTCGACCCACTCGGGTTCGATCTTCGCGTTGACCCGGGCCCAGAGCCGGGAGGTCTCCACCAGCTCGGCGGACATGACGAACCGGGGCGTCTTCTTGAACAGCGCCGAGCCCGGGAAAATCGCGAACTTGGCGCTGCGCGCGCCCAGATACTCGTTCTTCGCGCCGTCCTTCACGTCCTTCATGCCGATGTGCGAAAGCAAACCGGCGAGGAGGGAGACGTGGATGCGGTCGCCCGGGGCGTCCTGGTCGTTGAGGTGGATGCCCATCTGCTTGGCGACCGTACGCAGCTGCGTGTAGATGTCCTGCCACTCCCGGATGCGCAGGAAGTTCAGGTACTCCTGCTTGCACATCCGCCTGAAGGAGCTGGATCCCCGTTCCTTCTGCTGCTCGCGTACGTACCGCCACAGGTTGAGGTAGGCGAGGAAGTCGCTGGTCTCGTCCTTGAAGCGGGCGTGCTGCTGGTCGGCCTGGGTCTGTTTGTCGGCGGGGCGTTCGCGCGGGTCCTGGATGGACAGCGCGGCGGCGATCACCATGACCTCGCGGACACAGCCGTTCTTCTCCGCCTCCAGCACCATGCGCGCCAGACGTGGGTCGACGGGCAGCTGGGCGAGCTTGCGGCCGGTGTCCGTCAGACGCTTGCGCGGGTCCTTCTGCGCCGGGTCCAGTGCGTGCAGTTCCTGGAGCAACTGCACGCCGTCGCGGATGTTGCGGTGGTCCGGCGGGTCGATGAAGGGGAACTTCTCGATGTCACCGAGGCCGGCCGCGGTCATCTGGAGGATGACGGAGGCCAGGTTCGTACGGAGGATCTCCGCGTCCGTGAACTCCGGACGGGCGAGGAAGTCGTCCTCGGTGTAGAGGCGGATGCAGATACCGTCGGACGTACGACCGCAGCGGCCCTTGCGCTGGTTGGCGCTGGCCTGCGAGATCGGCTCGATGGGCAGCCGCTGCACCTTCGTGCGGTGGCTGTAGCGGCTGATCCGGGCGAAGCCGGGGTCGATGACGTACTTGATGCCGGGGACGGTCAGGGACGTCTCCGCCACGTTCGTCGCGAGAACGATCCTGCGGCCGGTGTGCTGCTGGAAGACGCGGTGCTGCTCGGCGTGGGAGAGCCGGGCGTACAGGGGCAGGATCTCCGTGAAGCGGTACTGCTTCTTGCTGAGGGCGTCGGCGGTGTCCCGGATCTCCCGCTCACCGGAGAGGAAGACGAGGATGTCGCCCTTACCCTCGGCCATGAGTTCCTCGACGGCGTCGGTGATCGCCGTGATCTGGTCCCGGTCCGCGTCCTCCGAGTCCTCTTCGAGGAGCGGCCGGTAGCGCACCTCCACCGGATACGTCCGGCCGCTGACCTCGATGATCGGCGCGTCGCCGAAGTGCCGGGAGAAGCGCTCGGGGTCGATGGTGGCGGAGGTGATGACGACCTTGAGGTCCGGCCTGCGCGGCAGCAGCTGGGCGAGGTAGCCGAGCAGGAAGTCGATGTTCAGGGACCGCTCGTGGGCCTCGTCGATGATGATCGTGTCGTAGGCGCGCAGCTCGCGGTCGGTCTGGATCTCGGCGAGCAGGATGCCGTCCGTCATCAGCTTGATGAAGGTCGCGTCCGGGTTCACCTGGTCGGTGAAGCGCACCTTCCAGCCGACGGCCTCACCGAGGGGCGTGTCCATCTCCTCGGCGACGCGCTCGGCCACGGTCCGGGCGGCGATCCGCCTGGGCTGGGTGTGGCCGATCATGCCGCGGACGCCGCGCCCCAGTTCGAGACAGATCTTCGGGATCTGGGTGGTCTTACCCGAACCGGTCTCACCGGCGACGATGACGACCTGGTGATCGCGGATGGCGGCCGCGATCTCGTCCTTCTTCTGGCTGACCGGCAGCTGTTCGGGGTAGGTGACGGCGGGCACGTGGGAGCGCCGCTCGTCCATCCGGGCCTCGGCCTTGCCGACCTCCGCCTCGATCTCGGCGAGGACGGCGGCGCGGGCCTCCGGCTTACGGATCTTGCGCGCGCCCTCGAGCCTGCGCCCGAGCCGGTGCGCGTCGCGCAGCGACAGCTCGGTCAGGCGGGGGGCGAGGGTGCCGAGGGCGGGGGCGGGGTGCGTAGACATACGGGGTCCAGGATCTCACCTCGGCGAAATTCCTGGCTAACGATTTGCCTCCGGCGGTTCAGCAGGGGGTTCCTTCCCACCCGCCCACCCGTACAACTCTCGTCGCCGGGTGCGGGTGGCCCTTGCAGGGGCTGACCGCCGTCGGCGGCTGCGGGGCGGTCGTCGGGCGGGGGGCGGAGGGTCCCCGCGGGGTGGTCCGCCGTCGGTGTCGTGTCGCGCTGGCTGCGGGCAGTCGTGCCGCTGGGGCGGCACGGGTGGGCGCTGGGGGTCCCCCCGCTCGAGCGATGCCGAGAGTGGGGGAGGCACCCCGTCGCGCCGGGTTGCGCGGTTCTTGCCCCGGCGGTAGCCCCGGGTGGCTTTCTATTCGGCTCGCTGGGGCTGGATCTGGGGCGGCGTCGCCGCCGGAGGCTCGCGGCGGGGGCCGTCGCCCAGGGCGATCGATCTCGCCGTGTTGGAAATGGCCTTGATCCCGAGGTAGGCCGTGGTCATGCTGCTCACCGCGGTGAACGCGGACGTCAGTACGCCGACGATCACCGCCTTGTCCCCGTCGAGCCGCCACACCCCGAAGATCGCGACCCCGGCGATCGCGAGGTTGCTCACGACCACCGCGAGCAGCCCGTACCGCGCCCGGTCCTTCTCAAGCTCGACGTCCCCGATGGCTTTCGCCCCGTCCCGGCTCATCGTCCCTCGCCCCCCACAAGTCACGGTCGATCGGCCAGAACGTAGCGCCGGTCGGGCCCGCTGCCAAGCGGGCAAGCGGGCAAGCGGCGGCCAAGCGGCCGTACGGTCAGACGTCAGGCCCCCGGTCCCGCAGTTCCGCCACCCGTGCGTCGACCTGCGCCCGGTCGTACCCCCGGCGGACGATGTCGAAGGCGGGCGGCGGCGCGTCGGGGCCCGCGCCGGCCGTCAGCAGCGCCAGGTAGGCGTCGACCTGGTCCCGGTCGTAACCACGCCGTGCGATGTCGAATCCCTGCAAACCGTCCCCCGAACGAGTCCGTCCGTATGCGTGGGCCCCCTCACTTGCGCAGGCTGGAGAGTGCCGCAACCTGTACCCACGGTGAGGGACGATGATCGTATCGGTGATGTCGATGCCGGAAGGGACCGTCACTCAAACACACGTGTCCGAGGCCCGTGAGCGACTCGCGGCATCCCGTTTCCTGTTCGTCGACCTCGAACTGTCCGAGCCGGCCCAGCCCGACGAGACACCGGTCGCCCGCCTGCTCGGTCTGGAGGCCGTGGACCTGGCGTGGTTCGGCACGGAGGGCGAAGCCGCACGCGCCGAGTTCCTCGGGGACAGCGCCGGCTTCGTCGTGCCCGTGGTCGAGGAGGACCAGGTCACTCACGTCCATGCCTTCGTCACCGAGCGGTACCTGGTCACGGCTCACCGGGGTCCGATCGCCCTGATGCGCGGTGTGACGGCCCGGCTGCCGAGCGAGCGGCCCCCGGACACCGTTGCCACGCTCTTCCTGCTCCTCCAGGAGGCCCTGGAGACGTTCCGCCGGTCGGCCGTGCGGGCCCTGCTGGAGGTGGAGGAGCTGGAGGACGACATGTTCCAGCGGCGGAACCCCCAGCAGGTCTACCGGCTGACACTGCTACGACGCCGCTCGGCCCTCCTGCACCACACGCTCCTCCCTTACCTGGAGGTGACGGACGAGGCCTTCACGCGCAGGATGATGAACCCCCGATTCCCGGAGGAGCGGCAGCGGCTGGCGCGCGCCTTCCAGCACAGTGCGAGGCTGGTGCTCAAGGACATCGAGTCACTCCAGGAGGCCGGTCGCCGGGCCTTCGTCAGTTACTCCACCCTCGTGTCCGGCGAGCAGAACGGTGTGATCAACCGGCTGGCCATCGTGTCGGTGATCTTCCTGCCGTTGTCGTTCCTCACCGGATTCTTCGGAATGAACTTCACCTACATGACCGACGAGTTGGAGAGCAAGATCGTCTTCTGGCTGCTCGCCGTGGGGTTGCAGGTGGCCGTCCTGTGCGTAGCCCTCTATGTACTGCACCGCACCCGCCTCTGGCGCAGGCTGCGCGACGACGACCCCGAGGAGCCATGACATGAGAACAGCCCCGCTGGATGATCTCCAGCGGGGCTGTTTGCCCTGGTAGGGCGGTTGTGGCTGGGGCCGGGGTCGAACCGGCGACCTATCGCTTTTCAGGCGATCGCTCGTACCAACTGAGCTACCCAGCCACGGGGTTTCACGTGAAACAAAACCCCAGCGGTCCTGACGGGATTTGAACCCGCGGCCTCCACCTTGACAGGGTGGCGAGCACTCCAAACTGCTCCACAGGACCAAGCGTTGCGTACGACAGTGTCGCACACGGTCTTGCGTGCCCCCAACGGGATTCGAACCCGTGCTACCGCCTTGAAAGGGCGGCGTCCTAGGCCGCTAGACGATGAGGGCTATCGGCCCGCCTGGGCGCTTCATCAGCGCGTCGGGGACGTGAGAAGCATATGGGATGCCGAGGGGTATCGCCAAAACGGTTTACGGCGACACGGACGAGGAGGTGGACGGCGAGGCCGGTGACGAGGGTGTCGGATTCGTCGGGCTCGGGTGCGCGCCCGGCTGGTTGTCCTCCGGGAGGTGGCGGCTGACCTCGGCCGTCGTCAGGCCCAGGCCGCCCAGTTTGATCGCGTCCCAGGCCTGGAGGCGACGGGTGTCACGGTCGAAGTAGAGGATCGACGCCTCGATCGGCGCCGGGTACTTGTGCTCGACGGCGCGCAGCCCGCTGCCGCCCGTGGAGCCTTCGATACGCAGCCGCGTACCGCGCTTCATGACCTCGTCGCCCTCGTGGTGGACGTGCCCGGCCAGCACCAGCGGCACCTCGCCGTCCGTCTCCCGCGCGGCGGAGGGCTCGTGGATCAGGGCGACGTCCACCGGGGTCCCCGCCGTCCGCTGGTCGCGCAGGGCGGAGGCCAGCCGGTCGCCCGCCAGCCGCTCCTGGTCGTCGCTGAGGTGGCCCGAGCGGTCGGGGGTGAACTGCGGATCGCCCATGCCCGCGAAGCGCAGGCCGGCCACCGACTCCGCCTTGCCGTCGTCGAGTACGCGCACGTTCTTCATCCGCCCCAGGTACTTCTGTGTGACCCGCGAGTCGTGGTTGCCCCGCACCCACACGTACGGCACGCCCAGGTCGGCGATCGGGTCCAGGAAGCCGTTCTCGGCCGCCGAGCCGTGATCCATGGTGTCGCCAGTGTCCACGATCACGTTCACCTTGTACTCCTGCACCAGCGAGCCGATGATCTTCCAGCTCGCCGGGTTGAGGTGGATGTCCGACACGTGCAGCACCCGGATGGTGCTGGGGTCCGGCTGGTAGGTCGGCAGCGTGGAGGTGACGTCGTACAGCTTGGTCACGTTCGTCACCAGGCGGGCCAGCTCCTTCTGGTAGACGTCGAACTCCGTCACGATGCTGCGCGCGTTGCCGACCAGCGAGGGCGCGGAGGACAGCAGGCCGGAGAAGCGCGGCTCCAGGACCGACTCGGGGTTCCAGGTGGCGTACGCCGTCGCGCCGGACGCCGCGAGGAGGGTGAACGCGAGCCCGCCGGCCGCCAGGGCGCGGCGCGGGCGGCGGTAGACCGCGAGGCCGAGCGCCGTCGCGCCGGCGACCACGGCGACGCAGGAGCGTACGGCCAGGTCGACGGTGCCGTGCTCGACGTCCCGGGCGATCTCGTCCTGGAGCCCGGCGATGCGTTCGGGGTGGTCGACCAGGGCCTGGGAGCGGACCGGGTCGAGCTGGTCGACGCTGACGTCGAGGCGGACCGGCGCGATGTGGCTGTCGAGCGAGAGCGCGCCGAGCGGAGCGACGTTGATCTTGGTGCCGCCGGTCAGGGACGGGCGCAGCGTCATGGTCGTGTTCATCGGGCCGACCGGGGCCCGTACGTCGCCCACGATCAGCAGCCCCAGCCAGGCGCCGACCAGTACGACGCCCGTCAGCCCGAGGGCGCGGACCCAGGGGTTCGGCCGGGCGGAGAGTTCGAGCGCGGGGAGGGCGCCGGTGCCCTTGCGCGGGTGGGGCTTGCGAATGCGGTTCTTGGTCCGGTTCAGCATGTGGTCCAGGGCTGCGACGGGGACGCGGGCCATTGGTGCCGTATGCCCGGGTCCGGGGATGGATATGCGGCGGTCCGCGACTCTCGTACGGTGGCGCCGTACCGGACAATGGCCCTGTGCTGGAGATGACGCGCGAGGAGTTCGAGGAACTGGTCGCCGAGGCGCTCGACCGGATCCCGCCGGAGTTGACGCGGCTGATGGACAACGTCGCGGTGTTCGTCGAGGACGAACCGCCCACCGACGATCCCGAGCTGCTCGGGCTGTACGAAGGGACCCCGCTGACCGATCGCGGCGAGTGGTACGCGGGCGTGCTGCCGGACCGGATCACCGTCTACCGGGGGCCGACGCTCAGGATGTGCGAGACGCGGGAGGACGTCGTCGCGGAGACCGAGGTGACCGTGGTGCACGAGATCGCACACCACTTCGGGATCGACGACGAGCGGCTGCACACGCTCGGCTACGGCTGAGCCGTCCGGGCGGAGTCGTCACCGGGCCCTTTCCGGCGGGTCGCGTGTCCTCTTGTGGGCGGCGGGAGTTGGGCAGGTTGACTCCTTCACTCCTCCATCGGAGGTGGCCGCCGTGCGCCCCTTTCCCGTACCCGTCCGTCTGGCCGCCACCGCGATGGTCCTCGCCGCCGCTTCCGGCTGTGTGAACGTGGGTGACGACGCGGGCCCGGCCCGAGCGTCGCACTCGGCGGGGCGGCGGGACGGCGACGCGCCCGACGGTCTGACGGTGGTGTCGGGGCGCGGCGGGGGATACGGCGGCGAGGTGGCCGACGGAAAGCACGGGCACGGCGGGAAGCGCAAGCAGGGGAAGAAGTCGGCCTCCGCCTCGGCCGCGCCGTCGGCGAAGGGCAGCGCCCCCGCGTCCGCGCCGAGCGGGCCGGGCAGGACCGAGAAGCCGGGCGACCCGGCGCCGACCCAGGCCCAGCCCACCCCCTCGCGAACGGCAGAGCCGACGCCCACGCCACCGCCCCCACCTCCGCCGCCGCCCCCCGCGTCCAGCGAGCCGCCGACCGCCGAGCCGTCCTCGTCGGCGCACGAGGAGACGGGGCCGCAGCTGGCCCAGCGGGAGCCGGCGCCGGTGGCCGGATCACCGGTGTAAGGGCGTGTGACGTACGTCTACCGGACTCGGTTTGCCTTCGGGGGTGGAGGGTGCGTATGGTGGTAGATCGTTTGATCCCATTTGCCCGGCGCCACCACAGAGCGCGCCGTGTGGCGCGTACTCTCCCTTGCCGTGGCGGACCGCATAGAGGCGGTCATCATGCGACTCACGGAGTTGACGGGCGCGTGCCGACGAGACTCCGGAAGGTTTCGCATTCGCATGTCCATTTCCAGTACTGATCACGTCGTGGTGCCCGAGAACATCGAGGCCGACAACGCCGAGTTCCAGACCGCCGACGAGACCAGCACGCCCGAGGTCACCTTCGCGGACCTCGGTCTCCCCGAGGGCGTCGTGCGCAAGCTCGCGCAGAACGGCGTGACCGTCCCCTTCCCGATCCAGGCCGCGACCATCCCGGACGCCCTGGCCGGCAAGGACATCCTCGGCCGTGGCCGCACCGGCTCCGGCAAGACGCTCTCCTTCGGTCTGCCGACCCTGGCCACGCTGGCCGGCGGCCGCACCGAGAAGCACAAGCCGCGCGCCGTCATCCTCACGCCCACCCGTGAGCTCGCCATGCAGGTCGCCGACGCGCTCCAGCCGTACGGTGACGTCCTCGGCCTGAAGATGAAGGTCGTCTGCGGCGGTACGTCCATGGGCAACCAGATCTACGCCCTGGAGAGGGGCGTCGACATCCTGGTCGCCACCCCGGGCCGCCTCCGCGACATCATCAACCGCGGCGCCTGCTCCCTCGAGGACGTGCAGATCGCGGTCCTCGACGAAGCCGACCAGATGTCCGACCTGGGCTTCCTGCCCGAGGTCACCGAACTCCTCGACCAGGTCCCGGCGGGCGGCCAGCGCATGCTGTTCTCCGCGACCATGGAGAACGAGATCAAGACCCTCGTCGACCGGTACCTCAACGACCCGGTCTCGCACGAGGTCGACGCCGCCCAGGGCGCGGTCACGACGATGTCCCACCACATCCTGATCGTGAAGCCCAAGGACAAGGCGCCGGTCACGGCCGCGATCGCCTCCCGCAAGGGCCGCACCATCATCTTCGTCCGCACCCAGCTCGGCGCCGACCGCGTCGCCGAGCAGCTGCGCGACGCGGGCGTGAAGGCGGACGCGCTGCACGGCGGCATGACCCAGGGCGCCCGTACCCGCACGCTGGCCGACTTCAAGGACGGCTACGTCAACGTCCTGGTCGCCACCGACGTCGCCGCCCGCGGCATCCACGTCGACGGCATCGACCTGGTCCTGAACGTCGACCCGGCCGGCGACCACAAGGACTACCTGCACCGGGCCGGCCGCACCGCCCGCGCGGGCCGCACCGGTACGGTCGTCTCCCTCTCCCTGCCGCACCAGCGGCGCCAGATCTTCCGCCTCATGGAGGACGCCGGCGTCGACGCGGGGCGTCACATCATCCAGGGCGGTGCCGCCTTCGACCCGGAGGTCGCCGAGATCACCGGCGCCCGCTCCATGACCGAGGTCCAGGCCGAGTCCGCGGGCAACGCCGCCCAGCAGGCCGAGCGCGAGGTCACCCAGCTCACCAAGCAGCTGGAGCGCGCCCAGCGCCGCGCCGCCGAGCTCCGCGAGGAGGCCGACCGGCTGGTCGCCAGGGTCGCCCGCGAGCGCGGCGAGGACCCGGAGGCGGCGGTCGCCGAGGCACAGGCCGAGGCGCAGGCCGTCGTCGAGGCCTCGGTCCCGGAGCAGCCGGCCGCGCCGGACGTCGACCGGGCCGAGCGCGAGGAGCGTCCGGCGGCTTCGTCGTCGTACGAGCGTCGTGAGCGCCGGGACGACCGCGGCGGCCGTTCCTTCGACCGTGACCGCGGCGGGCGTTCCTTCGAGCGCCGTGACAACGACCGGGGTGGCTTCCGCCGTGACGACCGTCGCGACGGTGACCGTGGCGGTTTCCGCCGTGACGACCGCCGGGACGACCGCGGCGGGCGTTCCTTCGAGCGCCGTGACAACGACCGTGGCTTCGAGCGCCGTGACAACGACCGGGGCGGCTTCCGCCGTGACGACCGTCGCGACGGTGACCGTGGCGGTTTCCGCCGTGACGACCGCGGCGGGCGTTCCTTCGAGCGTCGTGACAACGACCGTGGCTTCGAGCGTCGTGACAACGACCGGGGCGGGTTCCGCCGGGACGACCGTCCGGCCCGTCGCGACGAGCGTGGCGGCCACCGCGCCGGCGACCGCCCGTTCAACCGCGACCGCCAGGGCGACCGCCCGGGCTTCCGCTCCGGCGGCCACGAGCGCCCCTACGGCCGTCGTGACGACCACCGCGGCACCGGCGGCTCCTTCGGCCGCCGCGACGACAAGCCGCGCTGGAAGCGCAACGGCTGACGCCCAGTGACCTGCGAGGGCCCGTACGACTCCGTCGTACGGGCCCTTTTCAGTCACCCGTGACGCATGTCACGCCCCCGGTGAGGGAATCGCTGGGGGCATGACAGATGACGCGATAGCGAGTGGGCTGTCGGACGAGGAACGGCTTGCCCAGCTCGGCTACACCCAGGTCCTCGCCCGCCGTATGTCGGCGTTCTCCAACTACGCCGTCTCTTTCACGATCATCTCGGTCCTGTCCGGCTGTCTGACCCTCTACCTCTTCGGGATGAACACCGGCGGCCCCGCGGTGATCACCTGGGGCTGGGTGGCGGTCGGACTGATGACGTTGTTCGTCGGCCTGTCGATGGCCGAAATCTGCTCGGCGTACCCGACGTCGGCGGGCCTGTACTTCTGGGCGCACCGGCTGGCGCCGCCGCGTTCGGCCGCCGCCTGGGCCTGGTTCACCGGCTGGTTCAACGTGCTGGGCCAGGTGGCGGTGACGGCGGGTATCGACTTCGGCGCGGCGTCCTTCCTGGGCGCCTATCTGAACCTCCAGTTCGACTTCGAGGTCACCCCGGGCCGGACGGTCCTGCTCTTCGCCGGGATCCTGCTGCTGCACGGCCTGCTGAACACCTTCGGCGTCCGGATCGTCGCCTTCCTCAACAACGTCAGTGTGTGGTGGCACGTCCTCGGGGTGGCCGTCATCGTCGGCGCGCTGACCTTCGTACCGGACCACCACCAGTCGGCTTCCTTCGTGTTCACGAAGTTCGTGAACAACACCGGCTGGGGCAGCGGCCCGTACGTGGTGCTCCTGGGACTTCTGATGGCCCAGTACACCTTCACGGGCTACGACGCCTCGGCCCACATGACGGAGGAGACACACGACGCGGCGACGGCCGGCCCGAAGGGCATCGTCAGATCCATCTGGACGTCCTGGATCGCGGGCTTCGTCCTCCTGCTCGGCTTCACCTTCGCGATCCAGTCGTACGGCAAGGAGCTGAAGTCCTCGACCGGCGCGCCCCCCGCCCAGATCCTCCTCGACGCGCTGGGCGCGACCTCCGGCAAGCTGTTGCTGCTCGTGGTGATCGGCGCCCAGCTGTTCTGCGGCATGGCGTCGGTGACGGCCAACAGCCGCATGATCTACGCCTTCTCCCGCGACGGCGCGCTGCCCTTCTCGCACCTGTGGCACACCGTGAGCCCGCGCACCCGCACTCCCGTGGCGGCGGTCTGGCTGGCCACGACCGGCGCCCTGGTCCTCGGCCTGCCCTACCTGATCAACAACACGGCGTACGCGGCCGTCACCTCGATCGCGGTGATCGGCCTCTACATCGCGTACGTCGTCCCGACCCTGCTGCGGGTCCGCAAGGGCGCCGCCTTCGCTCGGGGCCCCTGGCACCTGGGCCGCTGGTCGCAGCCGGTCGGGATCGTCTCGGTGGTGTGGGTCGGCGTGATCACGGTCCTCTTCATGCTCCCCCAGGTCTCCCCGGTCACCTGGGAGAGCTTCAACTACGCCCCGGTCGCCGTCCTGGTCGTCCTCGGCTTCGCCGTGGCCTGGTGGCTGGCCTCCGCCCGCCACTGGTTCCTGAACGCCGACCACGAACGCAACCTGGCCCGCGAGGCCTCCCGCGCCGGGGCGCCCGAACCGGTAGATCCCTGACGGTTCCGGCGTGTTCCACCGCCCGACGCGGCCGCGTCGCCGATACCCGATCGGAGACACGGCCTCGTCCGGCTATGCTCGGGGAGGCAACATCGCCTGGGCCCTTAGCTCAATTGGCAGAGCAGTGGACTTTTAATCCATTGGTTGTGGGTTCGAGTCCCACAGGGCCTACCGCTGGTGGTCGGGGGATATGGCCTCTGACCTGCTACGCAGCGCCTGGGTCGGCTTCGGCTGGCTCGGGCGCTGCTTCGTTTTCGAGCCACTGCGTGAGCGATGCGTGAGCGGATGCGCTCGTGGCCTGCGGATCGGGTGCCGCTTGGGCGGACGCATCAGCAGTTGCCTGACGCGACCTGGGGGTCGGCTTCGCTGCCTTCTCGGCGATTTCGCGGTCCAGCTCAGGGAGCAGGCTCGTGTACGTGTCCGAGGTCCCCGGGATCTACGCCACGTCGCCGCAACGCTCACGCACGGAGGCGGCGACATCCACACCGTGAAGGAAACGCTGCGGCACTCCACCATCACGCTTGTGATGGTGGAGCGCCCGGCGCCGTTGGCGGATTCGACACGGGGGTCACCGCAACAGCACCTGGTGTCAAGGCCGTTGATGCCGCGTGCAACACTCACAGTGTGATCCCAGCTTCCTTTCCGCGTAGCGGGTTTCCTGGTGGCACATGTGACGGCGCGCGGCGGTGTGCCTGCCGGTTTGGTGATTCATGCCGTGCCATCGAAGGGGTCGCCGAGTCGTTTCCCGCTCCCCTGACCTGGAAGGAGTAGACGGTGGGCCTCGCTGCCGCGACGGTCAACATCAACTTGGCCAACATCTCGAACTACCTCGTCTACTCGGCGATTGCCGTGTACCTGCTGGCGATGTTCGCCTATTGCGCTGAGTGGACCTTCGGTAGCCGGGGCACGGTTGCTCGTATCTCTGCTGCACACGCCTCGCCCGCTGGGGCGGGATCCAAGACAGCGTCGCCGCAGGGGCAGCGCGCAGGGGGCCCCGATGGTGCCGTGTCCACGCTCATCCGCTCAGCGCCGGTCGTCGTTACCAACGGCGGCCGTGGTGGCCGCGACAATGTGCCGGCGGACGGCCCCGGGGTCGCGGGGACGGACATGCAGGCCGACCTGCTGGGGCGGATCGCGGTCTCGCTGACCACCCTCGGCTTCCTCCTGAACGCCGGGGGCGTGCTCACCCGAGGGCTGTCGGTGATGCGGTTGCCCTGGGGGAACATGTACGAGTTCTCCTGTGTCTTCGCGCTGACCGTAGTGGGGGCCCACCTGGCCCTGCTGGCTGCCGGGAAGAACGTGCGCTGGCTCGGCCTGCCGATCCTCATCGCGGCGCTGCTGATCCTCGGCCTGGCCGTCACGGTTCTGTACACCGCCTCCGAGCAGCTGGTTCCGGCTCTTCACTCGTACTGGCTGGGCATCCACGTCTCCGCCATGACCATCTGTGCGGGTGTCTTCTGCGCCGGCTTCGCGGTCACCGTGTCCTATCTGGCGCAGGATTCCCGAGAACGCCGTCTTGCTGCAGGCGAAGGTCGGGGAAGCCGTCTCGACGGCATCCTGGAACGGCTGCCCGCCGCCGCCAACCTCGACAGGCTCTCCTACCGCCTCAACGCCCTGGTCTTCCCGCTGTGGACGTTCGCCGTCATCGCGGGCTCCATCTGGGCCGAACAGGCCTGGGGGCGCTACTGGAACTGGGATCCCAAGGAGACCTGGTCCTTCATCACCTGGGTCGCCTACGCCTGCTACCTGCACGCCCGGTCCACTGCCGGCTGGAAGGGCCGCAAGGCGGCGTACCTCGCCCTGGCGGGCTTCGCCTGCGTCCTCTTCAATTTCTACGGCGTGAACATCTTCGTGACCGGCAAGCACTCCTACGCAGGCGTGGGCTGAGACCCCTCTTCGCGTGGATCAGCCGCAACGTCGGAGCCGAGCGCCGAGAACTCACCCAGAAGCGCCAGGAACTGCTAGCGGTCATGCCCGCGCTGATCGAGGAGTCGCTCTCCGTGAGCGGCTTCCTCCTCGGGCCCACGATGGGACGCACGGCGACCTTCACCAACGAGTTCGCAGGCCACTCCCGAGCCCTCACCGACTTGACCGTGCGTTCCTCGATGGCAGGCCGCTGGCGGCAGTCGGTGATCTCGGTGATCATGGCTGCGATGCCGGTGGTCATCTACTGGACGGCAGGAGCCTTCGGCAGCCATGGGGAACCGCGTATCTCCATAGGCACTCTCGTCGCCTTCACCACCCTCCAGCAGCGACTCTTCGGCCCCGTGGTGTCACTGCTCCAGACGGGAATCGCGAAGCAGAGCTCACTCGCGTTGTTCGACCGTGTCTTCGAGTACCTGGACCTTCCCGTCGACGTCCCCGAGCCCACGGCCCCGGTGCCGCTCGTCAACCCACGCGGGCACGTTCGATTCGACGGCGTCGACTTCGACTAGGCCGACGGAGACATGGTTCTCTCCGGCATATCCATCGACAGGCGCGGATCCCGCCCTGGGCACCGGACTGGCCGGGGTGGAGCGGCGGCTGGCGGCCTTCGACGGTGTCCTTGCGGTCAGCAGCCCGCCCGGGGGGCCGACGATCGTGGTCATGGAGCTGCCGTGCGCGTAGTCGTAGCGGAGGATCTCTTCCTGCTCCGGGAGGGGCTGGTCCGGCTCCTCAAGGCGCGTGGGTTCGAGATCGTGGCGGCCACCGACAGCGCGCCGGGCCTGCTCGGCGCACTGCTGGAGTTCCGGCCGGACCTCGCGATCGTGGACATCAGGCTGCCGCCCACCCACACCGACGACGGTCTCCGGGCGGCACTCGCCGCCCGGGAGCGGATACCCGGGCTGCCGATCCTGCTGCTCTCGCAGTACGTCGAGCAGATCTACGCCCAGGAGCTGCTCGCCGACCAGGCCGGAGGGGTCGGCTACCTGCTCAAGGACCGGGTGTTCAGCGACGACGAGTTCGTCGACGCGATCCGTACGGTCGCCGCGGGCGGCACGGTCATGGACCCCGAAGTGGTCACCAAACTGCTCGGCCGCCGCAGCCGCGGCGAACGCGAACCGATTTCCAGGCTCACCGAGCGGGAGCGCCAGGTGCTGGAGCTCATGGCCGAGGGACGCTCCAACAGCGCCATCGCGAACCGGCTCTTCATCAGCGAGAAGGCCGTGTCCAAGCACAGCACGAGCATCTTCACCAAGCTGGAGCTCGCCCCTTCTGACGACGACAACCGCCGGGTGTTGGCCGTACTCGCCCACCTCATGTCCGCGCCGCGCGACGGCCGTACGCCACCGAGCCACTGAGACGCCCAGGGAGGATCCGTGACAACCACGCCCTTCACGAACCGAGAAGGGATGCCGCGCCGGCGCATGCTCAAAGCCGCGCTCGCGGCCGGGACCGCCGTGCCGATGGGCGTCGCACGCCCGGCGTGGGCGGCTCCGGCCGGCGCGGGCCCGGTGCGGCTCACCCTTCCCGCGCCCACCGGACCGTATCCGGTGGGGACGGTGCCCCTGCACCTCGTCGACACCTCACGTCCCGATCCCGTGGCCGGCCCCGGGCATCACCGCGAGTTGAAGGCCGCCGTCTGGTACCCCGCCCGGGGCGTCGAGCGGTATCCACTGGCCCGCTGGACGTCCCCCGCCGTGGCGCGGGCACTCCTCGCGTCGGCTGGCTTTCCGGCCGATATCGCGATGGCGCCGCTCACGGCCGGCCACGAGGGCGCACCGGTGCTGCGAACGGGCCGACGACTGCCCGTCGTCGTCCTCTCGCACGGCGCGCACGATCACCGAGGAGGACGACCGTGCCGCCCCGGGGAGCGCGAGGGGGCGCACGGCGCGTTGTGCCGTGGGTATCCGCCGGTGGTCGGCTTCGTCGACGCGCCCCCCGTGCCGGGCCGCCCCGTGGCGGGGCTCGTGAAGCCGCCGGGGTGGGCCGGCTGCCCCTCGGCCGTCGCACCGGGGGTCCCCCAGGTGCCGGAGCCGAGTACGCCGCTCGCCCAGGCGGACCCGGGCGGCTCGGCGCAGGAAGAGCTCGCGCAGGTTCGGTAGCGGCGGCCCGAAGTGGCCGGGCAGCTGTGGTTCAGCCGGTGGGAGCGGTCGGCCCGGTGGCCCGGTAGGCGCGGAGGAAGGCCGCGACGCCCCCTGTGATCAGGCGGTCCGTCTCCTCCTTGGGCAGCGGCCGGACCCCGTAGTGGGACAGCTGCACGATCGCGTGCGCGGTCAGGGCCGAGAAGTGGGCGCCCGCCAGGCCCGCGTCGCCGTGCACGTCGAGCAGGCCCGCGTCGGCGAGGCCGGTCATCGCCTCGGCCATGGCCTGCCCGACCGGGCGTGGTCCGGCGTCCTGCCATGCCTGGAGGACCTCGGGCGGGACGTGGTCGGCCTCGGCGTGGATGTGGCGGACCAGCGCGAAGTGGTTCGGGTAGTCGGTCATGAGGTCCACGAACGCGCGGGCCAGGGCGACGAGGTCGCGCTCCAGGTCCTCGGGGCGTGGCGGGCGCCCGGGGGCCAGCACCGCGTGCAGGCGGGCGAGTTGGGCGTCGCGCACGTCGGTGGAGGTCCAGGCGACGACCGTACGGAAGAGCTGGGCCTTGCCGCCCGGGAAGTGGTTGTAGAGCGTGCGCGTGGAGATGCCGGCCTCGGCGGCGAGCGCGTCCACCGCGGCCCGGGTGTAGCCATCGCGGCCGAAGACGGTGCAGGACGCGCGCGCGATGGCGATCTGCTTCTCCAGCTTGCGCGGTGACATCTCGCGCCGTGCCTGTGCCATCCGGTCCTCGTTGCTGTCGGCCACCAGTCGTCTCCCAGCCTCGCCGTCCGAATCTACAACGCACGTTGTAATTTTAACAACGTGCGTTGTAGCTTACCTGAGGGAGCCGCGGAGGGCGGCTCACCCCAAAAGGGATACGAGGGGACACCCATGTCTGCAACCGCCAGCACCGGCCACACCGACACCGCCCCGCTGCGCGTCGCCGTCATCGTCGGCAGCGTCCGCGAGGGCCGCCAGGCGAGCGCCGTCACCGAGTGGTTCCTCGGCACGGCCGCCGGGGACGACGGACTGGAACTCGACGTCGTCGACCTCGCGGACGTCCCCCTGCCGCTGGTCATGCCCGGCTGGGGCGGCACGCCGGACCCCGAGGCGGTCGCCGCGCTGAAGGACGTCTCGCCGCGGCTGGACGCCGCCGACGCGTTCGTCGTGATCACCCCCGAGTACAACCACAGCTTCCCGGCGGCCCTGAAGAACCTCATCGACTGGCACCACGGCCAGTGGCAGGCCAAGCCGGTCGGCTTCGTGTCGTACGGCGGTCTCGGCGGCGGGCTGCGCGCCGTCGAGCAGCTCCGGCTGGTCTTCGCCGAACTGCACGCCGTCACGGTGCGCGACTCCGTCAGCCTGCACGGGCCGTGGTCCGGCCTCGGGGAGGACGGCACCCCGCGCGACGCGGCCGTCTGCGCCGGTGCCGCCAAGGGAATGCTCGGGCAACTGGCCTGGTGGGGGCGGGCGTTGCGGACGGCCCGCGCCGAACGGCCGTACGCGGCCTGACCGGAGGCCGGGGAACATGAGTGCGACCGGGACCGCCGGGGCGCGGGCCGGGGCGCGGGATGCCGCGTCCGCCGCCGCGCTCCGCCGCACCGTCACCGTCGTGATCACCGGCTCCGTCATGTCGGTGCTCGACATGACGGTCGTCAACGTCGCGATGCGCGGCCTCTCGGAGTCCTTCGGCGCGCCGCTGGAGACCATCCAGTGGACCGCCACCGCGTACACGCTGGCGCTCGCCGCCGTCATCCCCACCTCGGCGTGGGCGATGGGCCGGATCGGCGCCAAGCACACCTATGTGACCGCCCTCGCCCTGTTCACCCTCGGCTCGCTGCTCGCCGCCTGTGCCTGGGACGCCGGCAGCCTCATCGCCTTCCGCGCGGTGCAGGGGCTCGGCGGCGGGCTGCTCATGCCGGTCGGGATGGCGATGGTGATGCGGGTCGCGGACCGTGCCCGGCTGGGCCGGGCCATGGGACTGCTCGGGCTGCCGATCCTGGTCGGCCCGGCGGCCGGGCCGGTCCTCGGGGGCCGGCTCGTCGACGTGGCCTCCTGGCACTGGATCTTCCTGGTGAACCTGCCCGTCGGCGCGCTGGCCCTGGTCCTCGCCGGGAAACTGCTGCCGCGGGACCGGCCCGGGAGGGCGGCCACACCGCCCGGACTGGACGTCCCGGGCCTGCTGACCCTCTCCCCGGGGCTCGCGCTGCTGCTGTTCGGGCTGGCCCGGGGCGGAGAGGGGGGCGAGTTTGCCGCGCCCGGCGCGTTCGCGCCCGCGCTCGCCGGTGCCGGGCTCGTCGCCGCCTTCGTACGACGTGCGCTCACCGCGCGCGCCCCGCTGCTCGACCTGCGGCTGCTGCGGGACCGTACGTTCGCCGCCGGGACCGCCACGCTCGCCCTGTTCGGCTGCGGCTACTTCGGTTCGTTGCTGCTCGGGCCGCTGTACTGGCAGCAGGAGCGCGGCATGACCGCGACGGCCGCCGGGCTGCTGGCCGCCCCGGTCGGGCTCGCCGTCGGTACGGCGATGCAGATCGCCGCGCGGCAAGTCGACCGGGTGTCGCCGCGGCGCCTGATCTGCGCGGGGATCGTGGTGGGCGCGTCCGGGATGGCGCTGGGGGCGCTGCAGGCCGGGGAGGACGGCGTGGCGCCCTGGCGAGTGGTCTGCTCGCTGGCGGTGATGGGCGTCGGCTCCGGCATGGTGCTTATGCCGACGATGACGACCGCGACCCGCGGGCTGCCCGGCGACCGGGTGGCCGCCGCCGGCACCGCGCTGAGCATCAACTCGCAGGTGTGGGCCTCGGTGGGCACCGCGCTGCTGTCGGTGGTGCTGGGCGCGGCGGGCGCGGACCCGGCTGGGTTCCGGATCGCGTACGCCGTCGCGGCGGGGCTGCTGGCCCTGGCCCTGCTGCCCGCGGCACTGCTTCCGGGTCGGCGGTCAGCGGGCGGGGAATGACCTTCGGGGCACCGGTTCAGCCCACGCTGAGCTCCGTCAGCTGCGCGAGGGGCAGCGTGTGCTGGGTCTGGAGCACCTTCGCCCGCAGGTAACGCACGTTGTGGGCGGTGGTGAAGACCCCCGTGGGCACCCGGTCGCGGACGGCCAGGCCCAGGCCGCGCAGCTGGTCGGCCTTGTCGGGGTTGTTGGAGAGCAGGTCCAGTTCGTCGATGCCGAGGGCGCGGAGCATCTGGCCGGCCGACGTGTAGTCGCGGGCGTCCTCCGGCAGGCCGAGGGCGGCGTTGGCCTCGTAGGTGTCCAGGCCCTGGTCCTGGAGGGCGTACGCGTCGAGCTTGTTGTAGAGGCCGATGCCGCGGCCCTCCTGGCGGAGGTAGAGCAGGACGCCGCCGCGGTCGGCGATGCGCTCGACCGCCTCGCGCAACTGGGGGCCGCAGTCGCAGCGGGCCGAGCCGAACACGTCCCCGGTCAGGCACTCGGAGTGCAGGCGGACCAGCGGGACGGTGCCGGGGGCGGGGCGGCCGAGGACGACGGCCACGTGCTCCTGGCCGTCGGTGAGGCCGTGGAAGGTGACCAGTTCGGCGTCGAGGCTGTAGCCGTCGTGGAAGCGCAGCGGTACCCGGACGCGGGCGCGCGGGGTGGCGGCGGGGGTGTCGGGCATGCGGGTCTCCGGGGTCCAAGGAGCTTCAGATTTGAAGCAGATGCCAGGACCCTACCCCATGCTTTAAATTTGAAGCAACGGAATTGCGGACCTCGGGTGAGTGTCACGAACAGGACTTCGGCGACCGGCGCCGCCACGGCACGTCGTCCGGCGCGCACCCCGCGTCCTCGCCCTGGAGCGCGTCGGCGACCGAGCTGAAGATCTCCTCCAGCTGCCGCACCTGCTCGGGGCTGAGGCGGTCGAAGAGGGAGGCGCGTACGGTCGCCACGTGACACGGCGCCGCACGTTCCAGGACGGCCATCCCCTCGCCGGTCAGCGCGGCGATGCTGCCCCGCTTGTCGGACGGGCACCCTTCGCGCCGCACCAGGCCGTCCTTCTCCAGCCGGGTCACGGCGTAGGTCAGCCGGCTCCGGGTGATCTTCGACTTCTCCGCGAGGTCGGTCATGCGCAGACTGTGTTCCGGCGCCTCGGAGAGGTTGGCCAGGATGGAGTAGTAGAGGTGCGGCATGCCGGTGTCCTGCTGGAGCTGCCGGTCGATGGCGTCCTCCAGGAGGAGGCTGCCGGCGATGTAGGCGCGCCAGGCGCGCTGCTCCTCGGGGGTGAGCCAGCGGGTCGTCATGCCACCAGTGTAGGTTTGTTTCAAACTTGAACCAAGATCCGGGTCTGGCCGGTCCACCGGGTCCGCCGTTGCCCGCCTCCCGAAGAGAGCGCGTCGATGCCCCGTCCGTACGTCCTGCTGTCCGCCGCCGTCTCCCTCGACGGGTACCTCGACGACACCGGCCCCGACCGGCTGCTGCTCTCCAGCCCGGCCGACTTCGACCGGGTCGACGAGGTGCGGGCGTCCGTCGACGCGATCCTGGTCGGCGCCGGCACCATCCGCGCCGACAACCCCAGGCTCCTGGTCAACTCGCACGAGCGGCGGGCGGCCCGGCTCGCCGCGGGACGGGCGGAGTACCCGCTCAAGGTCACCGTCAGCGGCACCGGCGACCTGGACCCGGACGCGAACTTCTGGCACACCGGCGGCGAGAAGGTCCTCTACACGACCGGCAAGGGTGCCGAGCAGGCCCGCGCCCTGGGCATCGCGGCCGACGTCGTCCCACTGGGCCCGGATCTCGACTGGCCCGCTCTTCTAGAACATCTGTACGCAGTGCGCGGAGTGCGCCGCCTGATGGTCGAGGGCGGCGGCACCATCCACACCCAGCTGCTGCGGCAGGGCCTGGCCGACGAGCTGCAGCTCGTCCTGGCCCCCCTCCTCGTCGGCGACCCCCGTGCACCCCGCCTGTTCGGGCCCGGGGGCTACCAGGACGGGCGCCTCAGACTGCTGGAGACGCGCCGCATCGAGGACGTCGTCCTGATGCGCTACGAGCCCACCGCGCCCGGCACCGGACCGGCGGCCGTCGCGGCCGACCGCCACTGGCTGCGGACCGCCTGTGAACTGGCCGCGCTGTGCCCGCCCTCGGAGACGGCGTTCAGCGTCGGGGCGGTGGTGGTGGCCGCCGACGGTACGGAACTCGCGCGCGGCCACTCACGCGAGGGGGACGATCCCGTGGTCCACGCGGAGGAGGCGGCGCTGGCCAAGATCCGGCCCGACGACCCCCGGCTGGCCGGCGCCACGGTGTACAGCAGCCTGGAGCCGTGCGCCCGGCGGGCCTCCCGGCCGGCGCCCTGTGCCCGGCTGATCCTCGACGCGGGGGTACGGCGGGTGGTCACGGCCTGGCGCGAGCCGGACACGTTCGTCACCGGAGCCGACGGGAGCGGGCTGCTGGCGGCCGGGGGTGTGGACGTGGTCGTCCTGCCGGAGTACGAGGAGGCGGCGAAGGCGCCGAACCGGCACCTGCCGGGCTGACCCGAACCCCGGGGACTCCGGAAAAAGCCCTGCTCGAAAAGGTGTGTGCGAGCGGTCCCGCGGATGACGTACACTGGTGACACAACGACGCGGGGTGGAGCAGCTCGGTAGCTCGCTGGGCTCATAACCCAGAGGTCGCAGGTTCAAATCCTGTCCCCGCTACTGAAGGCTCAGGGCCGGAATCCAGTACACGGATTCCGGCCCTGAGTGCTTTCCCGGCCTCCGCCACCCCGCGCCGGGCTCAACTCGCCCGTTTTTCGCCGGTCATGGCCTGAAAGTTCTCCTGTGAAAACCGTAATGATCAAGCCGAACCGCTTGGAAACTGACCGGTAGCTCTATTAACGTTCGATAACGCAGCGCGGTCGTCCCAGCCGTCACCCGAGACGGCTCCGTGCGCACATGCCGAATCCCGCGAGGGAACCGGGGAACCACCACCTTGGGGTGAATCACGCCGACACCGCCGTGAACCGCTTGGGTTCACGACCGGTATACGCGCGTAGGAGACCTTCCCGCTCCGAACCCGTCAGCTAACCCGGTAGGCGTTACGGAAGGAAGGAGCACGCCCGCGTGGCGTCCAACCCGCCTGCCCCCACAGCCCCGTTCGTGCCGAGCCAGCGCACCGAGACCTTCGGCTACGGCGAGTACCGCACCGACGAGGGCCCCTGGGAGGAGTGGAACCCCACCGAGGAGTCCCTCGCCCCGGTACGCGGCCGGCACCGCGTCAGCAAGCAGCGCGGCGGCGGGCTCGCCCGCAGCTCCACCGTCCTGGGCGTCGGCGTGATAGCCGCCGTCGGCGCGGGCGGCATGGCCAGCGCCAACACCGGCAAGCCGCCGGTCCACATCTCCATGCCCGACCTGCCCTCCGTCGGCTCCCTGCTGGGCGACGACACCGACGGCGCCAAGGCCACCACGGCAAGCCTGTCCCACGTCGGCGTGGCAACCGCCGCCAGCGACCAGGACAGCGCCGACGCCGGCGAGGCCCTGCGCAACCGGATCATGGCGCAGGCCGAGCAGCAGAAGAACCAGGTCGACGGCAAGGCGACCGCCGCCGCCGTGGCCGCCGCCGAGAAGCAGTCCACCGCCGCGGCCGCCAAGGCGGAGAAGGAAGCCGCCGCCCAGGCCGCCGCCGCCAAGGACAAGGCGGAGGCCGTCGCCAAGAAGCAGGCCGAGGCCGACCGTCTCGCCAAGCTGGCCAAGCAGTACACGCTGCCGACCTCCTCGTACACGATCACCGGCACCTTCGGCCAGCCCGGCGCCATGTGGTCCTCCGGCTACCACACCGGCCTCGACTTCGCGGCGCCGACCGGCACGCTCATCAAGGCCATCCACAGCGGCACGATCACCGAGGCGGGCTGGGCCGGCGCCTACGGCTACCGCACCATCCTCACCCTCGACGACGGCACCGAGCTGTGGTTCTGCCACCAGTCCTCGATCAACGTGAAGGTCGGCCAGAAGGTCGGCACCGGTGAGGTCATCGGCCGCGTCGGCGCCACCGGCAACGTCACCGGCCCGCACGTGCACCTCGAGGTCCACCCCGGCGGCCAGGCCACCGGCATCGACCCGATGGCGTGGCTGCACAGCAAGGGCCTCAACCCCTGACGCGTCCCTCAGTTCCCCGGCAGCCCTGACGACACCCCCCGACGTCAGGGCTGCCGGTCTTCGCGGAATGCGCGCCACCGCCGCGGTTGTTGGATCAAGGCATGACTTCCCTTCGCAAACTCGGCAACTCCGACCTCGAGGTCTTCCCGCTCGCCCTCGGCGGCAACGTCTTCGGCTGGACCGCCGACGAGGCGCAGTCCTTCGCCGTCCTGGACGCCTACACGGCCGCCGGCGGCAACTTCGTCGACACCGCCGACTCCTACTCGGCATGGGTCGACGGCAACGAGGGCGGTGAATCGGAGACCGTCATCGGCAACTGGCTGAAGTCCCGCGGCAACCGCTCCGACGTCGTCATCGCCACCAAGGTCAGCCAGCACCCGAAGTACCAGGGCCTGACCGCCGGCAACATCAAGGCCGCGGCCGACGCCTCCCTGCGCCGCCTCGGCACCGACCACATCGACCTTTACTACACCCACTTCGACAAGACCGAGGTCCCGGTCGAGGAGATCATCGGGGCGCTCGACGAACTCGTCCGGACGGGCAAGGTGCGCTACATCGCGGCCTCCAACATCTCGGCCGAGCGCCTCCAGGCGTCCCTCGACTTCTCCGAGCGCGAGGGCCTCGCCCGGTACGTGGCACTTCAGCCGCACTACAACCTCGTCTCGCGCGACACCTACGAGGGACCGCTGCGGGACGTCACCGACCGCGCAGGCCTCGCGGTCGTGCCGTACTACGCCCTCGCCTCCGGCTTCCTCACGGGCAAGTACCGGCCCGGTACCACCGTGGACAGCGCGCGGGCGGGCGGTGCGGCCAAGCACCTCGAGACCGAGCGGGGGCAGAAGGTCCTGACGGCCCTCGACGAGATCGCCGCCGCGCACGACGCCCCCGTGGCCACCGTGGCCCTCGCCTGGCTCGCCGCGCAGCCGACGGTGGCGGCTCCCCTCGCCTCGGCCCGCACGGTGGACCAGCTGCCGGCGCTGCTCGGGGTGGCCGAGCTGGAACTCACCGGGGAGGAGCTGACGCGGCTCACCGAGGCGTCGGCGTAGCCGTCCCCGCCCCGTTCCGCTACGTCCGGTACGGGTTGTAGGCGGTGTACGGCGCCGCCGGATACCCGTAGCCGGGCCCGGGGCCGGGCGGCCCCTGTACGTACCCGTACGCCCCCTGCACCCCGTACACCGGCCAGGGTGTCGGAACCACCGGAGCCGACGCCCTCGCCGCGTACTCCAGCGCGGGCCGTGCCGCCTGCCGTCTGCTCCACAGCTCGGCCAGCAGATCCCGCTCCCGTACGACGAAGTCGGCCCCCGCCCGCCCGCGGCGCCCCCGGTGCCGCAGGAACGCCAGCGAGGTCGCGTACGCCTCGTACTGCGCCACCGCCCGCGCGGCCGGCTTGCCCCCGTGATGACGGGCGTAGTCACGGGCCATCCGCCGGGCCCGCATCGAGCCCAGCGCGAACGGCTCGCCCGGGCCCAGCCAGCCGGCGAGGACGTACGCCGGGAGCTCCTCCCGTACGGTCCGCAGCTCCCGCTGGCGCGTCCAGATCACCAGCCAGGTCAGCAGCCCGAACGCGGGCAGCATGAAGGTCCCGTACACGGCGAAGAAGCCGTACTCGCCGAAGGTGGAGGAGCCGTTCCACAGCGCGTGCATGCCCATCGCGAGCAGCAGCCCGCCCAGCGGCACCAGCACGCGCCGCACGTGCTGCCGGTCGGCGGACAGGGCGGCGATGCCGAAGCCGATGCCGGTCATGACGGTGAACAGGGGGTGCGCGAACGGGGACATGATGACGCGCACGAAGAAGGTCGCCGCGGTCACCGAGGCGATGCCGCGGCCGCCGGTGATCTGGTCGGTGCCGAAGGCGGTGCCGAGGTAGAGGATGTTCTCGGTGAAGGCGAACCCGGTGGCCGTGACCCCGGCTATCACCACGCCGTCCACGATCCCGGTGAAGTCCCGTCTGCGGAAGAGGAAGACGAGCAGGACGGCGGCGGCCTTGGCGGACTCCTCCACGATCGGCGCTATCACCGTCGCGCCGAGGGTGTCGGCGCTGGACGGGTCGCCCGTCGTCGCTATCCACTTGGTGGCGAAGCTGTTGGCGACGATGGCTATCAGCGCCGCCGCGCAGGCGCCCCAGGCGAAGGCGAAGACCGTGTTCCGCCACGGGCCGGGCGCGACCCGGTCCAGCCAGCGGAAGGCGGCTATGAGCAGCGGGACGGGCAGCACGGCCAGCCCGAGCCCGACGAGGAACCCCTCCGTGCCGGTCTGCTGCCGCACGAGGGCCAGGATGACCAGCCCGGAGAGCGCCAGCAGCGTGATCAGCGCCCCGTACCGCACCCACCTGCGCTGCCACCAGTGCGGGTGCCGGAGCGCACCGTCGACGGGACCGGCGGGGTGCGTCGGATACGGGGGAAAGGTGGCCACGGCATTGACCCTAACGTCGCTGCTGCTCCCGCTGCTGTACGCGGCGGAACAGCAGATCATTCACCACATGTCCCTTCTCCAGGCCCTGTCCCTCGAAACGGGTCAGCGGGCGGAAGTCGGGACGCGGCGCGAAACCGCCGTCGGGCCGGGTGTTCTCGAAGTCCGGGTGCTCGGTCAGCACTTCCAGCATCTGCTCGGCGTACGGCTCCCAGTCGGTCGCGCAGTGCACGACCGCCCCGGGCCTCAGCCGGGTCGCGGCCAGGGTGAGGAACTCCGGCTGGATCAGCCGCCGCTTGTGGTGCCGCTTCTTCGGCCAGGGGTCCGGGAAGTAGACGCGCAGCCCGTCCAGCGAGTCCGGGGTGAGCATCTCGCGCAGCAGGATGATGGCGTCGCCGTTGCCGACGCGGACGTTGGACAGCCCGTCGCGGTCCGCGATGCCCAGGAGGTTGCCCTGGCCCGGGGTGTGCACGTCCACCGCGAGGATGTTGGTGCCGGGATCCGCGGCGGCCATCCGAGCGGTGGCCTCTCCCATCCCGAACCCGATCTCGAGCACGACCGGGTTGTCGTTGCCGAACAGCTCGGCGAGATCGATGTCCCGCCGCCCGTCGATGTCCAGCCCCCACTTGGGCCACAACCGCTGCAACGCGTCGGCCTGCCCCGCCGTCACCCGGCTCCGCCGCGGCTGGAAACTCCGGATCCGCCGCTCGAAGTGCGACCCCGCCGGGTCCGCCTTCGGGCCGTCCGGGAACCGTGGCTCCCCCTTGGCCCGGCTGTGCCGGATGGACACACCGGGGGCGGGATGCGGGGGGCCGGGGGTTTCGGGAGCGTTCAACGAGTCAGACACAGTGACTCGATTTTACGCGGGGCCGCCCCGGCGCCCGACCGAGGCCGACGCCGCCGAGGCGCACGCGCTCGGCGACACCGGCCGGACCACGGCGCGACGGGGATCACCCCAGGGCCTCCAGCGCGCTCAACGCCCTGCTCGCCACCTCCCGCCCGATCGGCAGCGAAGCGGTGGCGGCGGGTGACGGGGCGTTCAGTACGTGCACCGCGCGGGGACCCTCCTTGATCAGGAAGTCGTCCACCAGCGTGCCGTCCCGCAGTACCGCCTGCGCCCGCACCCCGGCGGGGGCCCGTACGAGATCGGCCTCCTCCACCGCGGGCAGCAGTCTGCGTACGGCCTTGGTGAAGGCGGCCTTCGACACCGAGCGCCGGAACTCCCCGAGCCCGTACCGCCAGTGCCGCCGGGCGATCGCCCACGATCCCGGCCAGGCCAGCGTCACCGCCGTCTCCCGCGGCCGTACGACCCCCCAGCCGTACCCCTCGCGGGCCAGCGCCGGCACCGCGTTCGGCCCGATGTGCACGCCGCCGTCGATCCCGCGCGTGAGATGCACGCCGAGGAACGGGAACGCCGGATCCGGCACCGGATACACCAGCCCACGCACCAGCCCCGGACGCGCCAGCTCGTAGTACTCACCCCGGAACGGCACGATCCGCACCCCGGGCTCGTCACCGGTCAGCCGGGCCACCTCGTCGCAGTACAGCCCGGCGCAGTTCACCAGCACCCGCCCGCGCACGACGTCCCCGCCCGCGGTTCGCACGGCGACGCCGAGCTCCGGCCGCCGGTCGATCCGCTCGGCCCGCGCCCCGTACCGGATCTCCGCCCCGGACGCCTCGGCCAGCTGCCGCGCGACCCCGGTGAAGTCGCACACCCCCGTCGTCCCGACGTGTATCGCCGCGAGCCCCTGCACCTCAGGCTCGTACTCCGCGATCTGGGCCGATCCGAGCTCCCGTACCGGAATCCCGTTCTCCCGGCCGCGCTGCACGAGCGCGTGCAGCCGCGGCAGCTCCTCCCGCTCGGTGGCGACGATCAGCTTGCCGGTGACGGCGTGCGCGACGCCGTACTCCGCGCAGAACTTCACCATCTCGGCCGCGCCCCGCACCGCGTACCGCGCCTTCAGGGAGCCGGGCCGGTAGTAGATCCCGCTGTGGATGACCCCGCTGTTGCGCCCCGTCTGGTGCCGGGCCGCTCCCGGCTCCTTCTCCAGCACGGTCACACGGGTGCCCGGCGCGGCACGCGTGATCGCGTACGCGGTGGACAGCCCGACGATCCCACCACCGATCACGAGCACGTCGCAGTCATAAGCGATCCCCGGCCGCACCTGCACCACCTCCCACGTCGATAGTGCACTGCGCCACTGACAACGCCTTGAAACCCCGCGGAGGAGACGCGGCCCCTACGCCGGCGCCATCAGCAACGGACGGGCCCGTTCCCGCAGCTCCACCACCCGCGGCTCGTCCCCGTACGGCTCCAGCCGGTGCAGGAGATCCTTCACGTACTCCGTGGTGCGCGCCGAGGAGATCCGCCCGGCCACCTCCACCGCCCGCACCCCCTGCTCGCAGGCCGCGTCCAGGTTGCCCGACTCCAGCTCGGCGACCGCCGAGACGACCAGCCTGAGCCCGTGCGACCGCACGAACTCCTCCGTCGGCTTCGACAGGGCCTGCTCGGTGAAGCGGCGGACCTGGCGCGGGGCCTTCAGGTCGCGGTAGCACTCGGCGGCGTCGGCGGCGAAGCGGTCGTAGCCGTAGAAACCGAGCCAGGACGGGTCCTGGTCGCCGTCGCGGGAGCGCTCCAGCCAGCCCTCGGCCGCCTTCAGGGCCGCCCCGGCCGCCTGGGCGTCGCCCGCGCGCGCGTGGGCGCGTGCCTCGACCAGCCGGAAGAAGCTCATGGTGCGGGCGGTGGCCAGGCCGCGGTTGCGCTCCAGGGCGGCCTGCGCGAGGTCGACGCCCTCGTCGCCGAAGCCCCGGTACGTCGCCTGCAACGACATGGAGGCGAGCACATAGCCCCCGAGGGGGACGTCCGCGGCCGCGCGGGCGAGGCGCAGCGCCTGGATGTAGTAGCGCTGTGCGGCCTCCTGCTGGCCGGTGTCGAAGGCCATCCAGCCCGCCAGCCGGGTGAGTTCGGCGCTGGCCCCGAAGAGGGCGCGGCCGACCTCGTCCGAGTACGAGCCGAGCAGCAGCGGTGCCGCCTCCACCCTGAGGCACTCGGGCACCATGGACGAACGCCAGTCGCCGCCTCCGTATTTGGAGTCCCAGCGCCTGGCGTCCTCGGCTGCCTCCCGCAGTTTCTGCACATCGCTGTGGCCGACTTTGAGCGGTGCGCCGGAGCCCTCGGAGAGGTTCGCGTCCCGCGCGACCGAGCTGTCGGCGGGGGTTATCAGCCAGCGTGAGGCGGGCGTTGCGTACGCGCTCACTGCGAACGAGCCGGCCAGCGACTGCCAGATGCCGCCGGCGCCGGCCCGGCGCCCGGCGAGGTCGAGGCGGTACAGATCGGTCGCCGACCGCACCGCCTGTCCCACGTCCCTGGGGAAGGCGAGGCCGACTTCGGGGGCGGGATCCGCGTCCGCCAGGCCGATCTCGTGGAGCGGCACCGGGCGGCCGAGCTTCTGGCCGATGGCGGCGGCGATGAGATGCGGCGCGGCACCCTGCGGCACCATGCCCTTCGACACCCAGCGCGCCACCGACGTCTTGTCGTAGCGAAGAGTCAACCCACGTTGAGCGCCAAGATCGTTGACGCGTCGCGCGAGTCCTGCGTTGCTGATTCCCGCGAGGGCGAGAACGGTGCCGAGTTTTTCGTTCGGCCCGCGTTGCTCCCTGGACATGCGCCACCCCTCGACACAGACGGCTGCCGCGCTGGCATAACCACGCGGCATTCGTAAACCCAGCGTAGTTCGCCGCATCCCAAGCGTTAAGGGGCATTGTTCCGGATGGCGGGATTGTGGTCCGTCACGGACCACTCGCCCTGTACGCACCGTGCACGGGCTGTCGCGCCGTGCCCCCGTCGTGTGGCCGTGCGCCCGTCCGTGCGCTCTTCTCCGGCCACGGGGGGAGCGGTTCCATGGGTCGTGCGTGGGTCGGCCCGCTGTACTGGATCCAGTGGGCTGGGGGACACCGCCACCTTCATCCCCGCGGGTGGCGGACCGGTCCGGGAGGCGATGCCCGCCTCCCGGACTGTGCGCTGTCCGTGCGCTGCGGAGAGCATGTACGGAGCGTGCTCGAACCTGTCCACGCCACGCCAGATTGGCTGAAAATCGACCCCCCTCTTTTGGGTGTGATCCCCGCTCCCACCATGGGAGTTGAGGGCGCGAAGGGCGTTTTCGGGGAGCGTTTCGGGGGCGCATTCGAGTCGCAGCGGCCGTGCGCCGTACGGGGGTTGGCTTCTGTTCGACTTCCGCACGAGTGCGCGCGCACGGGCGCGCCGACGGCAGCCGAGGCGGCGCCGCCGCCCCTCGGGGGCGCGTTCTTCATGGCAGCATGGGACCCGGTTCGTACGGTGCACTGGTTGTCCACAGCCTGTGGAGGCGTCCATGCGGTGGTTGGTGGGATGGAGCAGCACCGCCGCGGGCGCCGCCGGAATCGGCTCCGCCGGCGCTGTCGGGGACGACGGCGAGACCGTGCACCCGATCGGCTCCCAACTCCTGTGGGGGGACCCGGATCCGCTGTGGGCGGTCGGCGACTGGCGGCCGGACGAGGTGCGGGTGGTCAAGGCCGACGCCCAGAACCGGATCGCCGTCCTGGGCACCTGCGGGGCCTCCGACGAGGAGCTGCGGCTCGGCCTGTTCACCGCGCGCGGGGGCGCGCTGAGGCATCTGACGACCTGGTCCGGCAGCTACACGGCCGTCGTCCAGGTCGGCCGCCGCATCACCGTCTGCGGCGACCTCGCGGGCGCCCGCCCGGTGTTCCACACCCCGTGGGCGGGCGGCACGGCCTACGCGACGGCCGCGCTGCCCCTCGCCGACCTCATCGAGGCCAACCTCGACTTCGGTCACCTCGCGGCCCTGCTCGCCGCCCCCGACGTACCGGCCGCGCTGTACGACTCCACGCCGTACGACGGCGTACGGCGCGTTCCGCCGGGGCATGCGCTCATCCTGCGCGCCGGGTCGCGTGAGATCGCCGGGTACGAGCCGGTCGCCTCCCTCGCGGTGGCGGCGCCGTCGGCCGACCCCGACCGCGCCGTGGACGCGGTGCGCGACGCGCTCGTGGACGCCGTCCGCGCCCGCCTCTCCGCGCCCCGGCACGTCCCCGGCGCCGACATAGACCCCGGCCCGGTGCCCGGCATGGGGCCCGCCGAGCGACGGGCCGCGCGGGGGATGCCCGTACCCGGGATCGGCGCCGACCTGTCCGGCGGACCGGCCTCGGGCACCCTGGCCCTGCTGGCGGCCGGGCTGCCGGGCATGCCGGGCACGGTCCTCGGGCACGGCACGGGAGCCGGGGAGCGACTGCTGGCCGTCACCTTCAACGACCTGGCCGTGGGCGGCCGGGAGGCCGAACTGGAGCGCGCGGGGACGCTCGCGGCCAACCCGCGCCTGCACCACGTGGTGGTGACCGGCGGCGAGGAGGTCCTGCCGTACGCCGACCTGGACGGGCCCCTCACCGACGAACCGGGTCCGTCCCTGATCACGGCGGCCCGCCACCGCGCGCGCCTGGCCGCCGGCAGCGCGGACCACTTCACGGGCCACGGTGCCCGCCAGGTCCTGGACGCGCACCCCGCCCGCCTGGCGGACCTGCTGATGGACCGCAAACGGCGCCACCTGGTACGGCCGGTCGCCGCACTGGCCAAGGCGGACGGCTCGGTGATGGTCCCCGCGCGCGTGTACGGCGCGGCGCGGCGGCTGGCCCGGACGCCCTACCGCACCGGAGTGGAGGCCCTCGCCGAACGGCTGCTGCGCCGCCGCTTCGAGGAGCCCGGCGGCGCGGTCGGGGCCTCCCTCGCGGCGCTCACCTGGGCCAGACCCGGGCCGGCGGCACGCTGGCTGACCGGAGAGGCACTCGCTGAAGTATCGGTTCTGCTCCAGGGGGCGGTGAACCGCTCCGGCGTGGGTCCCGGGCAGCGTCCCGGCGACCATCGCGCGCGTGCCGCACTCGCCCGCTACGCCGCGGACATCCGCGTCCTCGAACAGGCCGCCGAGATCCGCTTCCAGCGCCTGCACGCACCCTTCCTGGACAACCAGGTCGTCCGCGCCTGCCGCGACCTCCCCGAGGCCCTCCGCGTCCGGCCCGGAGCGCGCGCCGACATCCTGCGCACGGTCCTGGAAGGCGCCGGCATCACCGACCTCCCGCCCGGCTGGGGCGCCCCCTCCCACGCCTCCTCGGCCGCCGCCACCCGCACCGGGCTGAGGGTGGCCGCCGACTCCCTCGTCTCCCTCTTCGGCACCCCGCTGCTCGCCGAGGCCGGCCTGGTCGAGGCCCGCGTCGTCCGCAAGGCCCTGCGCGGCGCGGCGGCCGGCGAACCCCTCCCGCTGGACGGCCTCGCCGACCTCGTCTCCCTGGAACTGTGGCTGCGCCGCCTGCTGTCCCGCCGGGGCACCTGCTGGACGGGGACACCGGCACGCGCGCGTGCGGTGCCCTCCGGGATCACGCCGCGACGGGGGGCGTTGGCCTCGGGTGGGTAAGCGGGGCTTGCGGATGAGTATCGGGTGCGGGTGAGTGGGGGCTCGTCGTGCCTGGGGGCTGCGCCCCCAGACCCCCGATCGGCCTGAACGGCCTCGTCCTCAAACGCCGGACGGGCTGAAATTCGCGCACCCAGCGCTTCACACGGCACCACAATGACCTGATGCGGTACAGAATCCTGGGCGTAACCCAAGCGACGGACGACCAGGGCACCCCCCTGCCCCTCGGCGGTCAGCGTCTGCGTGCCCTTCTCACCGCTCTGGCCCTGCGCCCGGACCGCACCGCCACCCCCGACACCCTGATCGACGAGGTCTGGGCGGACGACCCGCCCCAGGACGCCCCGGCCGCCCTCCAGGCCCTGGTCGGACGCCTCCGCCGGGCCGTCGGCAAGCACGCCGTCGCCTCGGAACCCGGTGGTTACCGCCTCGCGGCGACGCGGGAGGACATCGACCTCTTCGTCTTCGAGCGCATGGTCCGCGACGGCACCGCCGCCCTGGACCGCGACGACCCGGCCACCGCCTCCCGCGTCCTGACCGACGCCCTCGCCCTGTGGCGCGGCCCCGCCCTGGCCGACCTCCCCGACCGCACCGCCGCCACCCGCCCGGAGGCCCTCCGCCTGGAGGCGACCCGGGCCCGAGCCGACGCCGCGCTGCGACTCGGCCGCGCCCACGCCGTCGTACCGGAGCTGACGGAGCTGACCACGGCCCACCCGTACGACGAACCGCTGCACGCCCTCCTCATCCGCGCCCTGCGGGACACGGGCCGTACCGCCGACGCGCTCGCCGCGTACGAGTCCGCCCGCCGCACCCTCGCCGACGCCCTCGGCACCGATCCGGGACCGGAACTCCAGGCCCTGCACGCTTCGTTGCTCAACCAGGCCACGCCACCGCCATCGCTTTCGGCGCCGGCGGCCCCGCCCCGCCGTACCGGCAACCTCCGACCCCGCCTCACCTCCTTCGTCGGGCGGGAACCCGAACTCGAAGCCGTTCGTTCCGACTTGCACAGGGGCCGTCTCGTCACCCTCACCGGACCGGGCGGCTCGGGGAAGACCCGTCTCGCCGAGGAGGCCGCCGCCGGGCATCCGCAGGCGTGGCTGGTCGAGCTCGCCCCGCTCGACCGGCCGGAGGCGGTCCCCGGCGCGGTGGTCAGCGCGCTCGGTCTGCGCGAGACCGTGCTCATGACCAACGACCTGGCGGCCCCCCACGACGACCCGGTCGCCCTGCTCGTCGAGTACTGCGCCCCGCGCAGCCAGCTCCTGATCCTCGACAACTGCGAACACGTCATCGGCGCGGCCGCCCACCTCGCCGAGACGCTGCTCACCCGCTGCCCGGACCTCACGATCCTCGCCACCAGCCGCGAACCCCTGGGCGTCCCCGGCGAGTCGGTGCGCCCGGTCGAACCCCTCGTCCCCGAGCAGGCGCACCGCCTCTTCGAGGAGCGCGCGGCGGCCGTCCGCCCCGACGCCGCCACCGCGCTGAAGGACACCGAGGCCGTGGACGAGATCTGCCGCCGCCTGGACGGTCTGCCGCTCGCCATCGAGCTGGCCGCGGCCCGGCTCAGGCTGCTGACGCCCCGGCAGATCGCCGACCGCCTCGACGACCGCTTCCGCCTCCTCACCTCCGGAAGCCGCACGGTCCTGCCCCGCCAGCAGACCCTGCGCGCGGTCGTCGACTGGTCCTGGGAGCTGCTCGACGAGCGGGAGCGGACGGTCCTGCGCGAGGTGTCGGTGTTCGCCGGCGGCTGGGACCTCCCGGCGGCGGAGGCCGTGTGCACCGGACCGGTGGCGGACCTGATCGGCGCACTGGTCGACAAGTCCCTGATCGTGGCCGCCCCGTGCGAGCGCGACGGCCCCGCCCACGACGGCGGCATGCGGTACCGCATGCTGGAGACCATCCACGAGTACGCCGCCGAGCGCGCCGCCGAGCTCCCCGAGCTGCGCGCGGCGGCCGAGCGGCGGCACGGCGCGTGGGTGCGCGCGCTGGTCGAGAAGGCCGATCCGCTGCTGCGCTCCGGGGAGCAGCTGCCGTGGATCTCCCGTCTGGAGACCGAGCTCGACAACATCCGGGCGGCCCTCGACCGCGCGGTCCGGACCGGCGACGAGACGCAGGCCGGTGCGCTCGTCCTCCGCATGGGCTGGTTCTGGTGGCTGCGCAACTACCGTCAGGAGTCCGAGGCGTGGGTGCAGCGCGTCCTGCGCCTGGGCGTGGCCCTGGACACCGCCCCCGAGGGAACCTCGCCGGAGGAACTGTTCGCCCTGACCGAATCCGCCGACCCGGTGGGCGCCCTGCTCGAAGCCCCGGACGGGGAGAAAGGGCATACCCGGCACGCCCTGCGCATGGACCTGCGGATGCTGCACCTCTTCCTGACGTCCGAGTCCTCCTCGCGGGCCCTCACGGCGGACGAGCGGGCCCCCGCCTACATCGCCCGGGTGCAGGACGCCTTCCAGGACGGCGGTCCGCACGCCGCCCGGATGCCCGGCCTCCTCTGGCCGATGGCCGCCTACTACCTGGGCGGACCGGTCGACCTGCGGCCCCTCATGGACCTGGTGGTCGCCAACTGCCGCCGGTACGGAGGCGACTGGGAGATCGGCGCCGTCCTGATGTTCCGCACGCACATGGTGGTGGACTCGCCCGGCAACCTGCGGGGCGTGGACGACGAACTGGCCGAGCTGCGCGTGCTCAGCCGGCGGGCCGGGGACCGCTGGATGCGGGCGCAGGTGTGCAGCGCGGCGGGCGAGGCGGCCATGGCGCGCGGCCGGTTCGAGGACGCCGGGAGCGAGTACGAGGAGGCGCTGCGGCTCGCCTACGAGGTCGGCGCGTACGCCGAGGCACCGTTCCTCCTCGCCCGGCTCGCCGAGATCGCCTACCGCTCCGGGGACCGTGAGCAGGCGCGGACCGGCCTGAACGAGGCCGGTCTGGCGGCCGACCGGTACGGGGTGGCGGACGCCCGGGCCTTCATCCTGCTGCTGCGGGCACACTTCGCGCAGCACGACGGGGACATCGCCCACGCGCGCGAACTGTGGGAGGCGGCCCGCGTGGCGACCGGGCAGGGCACGCCCCCGCCGCAGTTCATGGCGGGGCTGCACGCGACGGACGCCCTCATCACCGCCGGCGAGTCGGGCCCGGCGCGCGGGCTGCCGATCGTCGCGGACGCCCTGCGGGAGGCAGCGGAACAGCGGTGCGCCGAGACGATCACGGCGGTGCTCGTGGACATCGCGGCGGACCTGCTGGCCCGGATGGGCGACCTGGCGGGCGCGGTCCGGCTGTACGCCACGGGTGAGCACTGGCGTGCCGGCCATCCGCGCTCGGAGCCGGAGCACACCCGCGCCGAGCAGATCGACGCCACCGCCCGCGCCACCCTGCCCGGCGACCGCTACACGGCCGAGCGGGCCCGGGGCGCCACCCTCACCGTGGACGACGTGCTGCGCGAACTGGCGGCCAGGACACCGACCGCTACCGGCAGGTGAACCGCGCCTGAGCCCAGTCCGCGAGCGCGGCGGAGTCCAGGGCGTGGCGCGGCTCGACCACCAGCCGTACCGTCCGGCGCCCGGCCAGGTCCACATGGACCGGGACGGCCGGGTCCCCGCCCTCGACCACGCCGGACTTCCACAGCCGCACGCCGTCCGCGTAGACGGAGAAGAAGACCTTGCCGAGCCCCAGCGGCAGGTCGTCGACGCCGACCAGCGCGTCATAGGCGGAGCAGGACCGGTTGAGGTCGACGGTGACGGATGACTCGCCGTGGACGGTCACCCCGTGCGCGTACCACTTCCCGGCGACCGTCACGCCGTACCGCTGCCACACCCAGCTGCTGTCGGCGATCCGCATCTCGGGTGCCGTGCCGTCACCGGTGACGTCGTAGCGCAGCTCGCTCCACTCGTAGACGACCGGCGTCCGCGGGGGAGCGGGCGTGGGGGTCGGTGTCGGGGTCGGCGCCGGTGTGGTCCCCGTCGGTTCGGGGGCGGGGGCCGGTCCGGTGCCCGGGGTGGTGGGGGACGACGTCGGGGCCGGGGCCGGGATCGGCCCGGTGCTCGGGCCGCCCGCGGGTGCGGGTGCGGGAGACCGGGTGAGCGCCGCGGGGGTCGCCTTCGGCCCGGGCGCGGCAGCGGGGCGGGCGGGCGCGGGTTCCTTCTCCGGGGGCGCGGGGGTGGGGGCCCCGGACTCGGGCCGGACCGCCGGGGCGGACGGTGGGGGCGCTGCCGTCTGCCTGACCGGCTCGTCATGGTGGGCCAGCGCGAGCGCCACAGCGGCCACCGAGACCGCGACCACCCCGGCCGCGATACCGGCCTTCACCGGCGCGCCCAGGCCCTCCGCGACGGCGGCCCCGCCGCCGCCCGCACCGGACCCACCGGACGAGCCGCCCGCGACGGCGGCCGCGCCCGCTGCGCCCACCCCCGCACCACCGGCGATGATCCCGAGCGCCTTGGCATACCCCGCGGCACCGAACCAGCCGATGACCGCGACCGGCACGACGGCGGGGATGCCGCCGGCGACCTCCTCGATCTGGGCGGCCGCGAGCCGGCACCTGGCGCACTCCTCCAGATGCTTGCGTAACCCCCGCTCGGCACGGGTGCGCAGGCGGCGCCGGGCATAGGTGCCGAGCTGGTCGGCGTACCGGGCGCACCCCTCGTCGTCGGTGAGGGCCGTGCTGACATGAGCCTGGAGATAGGCCTGCTTCAAGCCCTCACGGGCGCGGCTGGCGAGCACGCGCGTGCCGTTGGCGTCCAGCCCGAACAGCGTGGCGACCTGGCTGGGCGACTCGTCCTCCACCTCGGTGTGCCACAGCACGGCCTGCCAGCGCTCCGGCAGCGAGCGGAACGCCCGCATGGCCAGGGACTGCTCGGCCTCGTGCAGCGCGCGCACATCGGCGCCCAGGCCCGACGTGCCCTCGTCCTGCGGGGCCCGCGCGGACTGTGCGGCGAACACCGCGAAGTCGTCGACGAGTTGCTCACGCCGGGACGATTTCGCCCACTGCGCGGCGACCCGGCGGACAGAGGTGAGCAGATAGGCGCGCACGGCGTACTCGGGTCCCGAGCCGCCCCGCACCGCCTGAAGCATGCGGGCGAAGACCTCGGCGGTCAGATCGTCCGCGGTGTGGGCGTCACGGCAGCAGGTCCGGGCATAGCGCAGCAGCGCGTCCGCGTGCCGCCGGTACAACTCCTCGTACGCGCTGTCGTCGCCCGCGCGCATCCGTCCGATCAGCTCGCCGTCGGACCGCGGCGGGATCCGCGGCGGCAGGGCACCGCCCTCGCGCTGGGCCGGCACGCCGCCCTCGGCGCGGTCGGGCGGCGTGTGCGCCCGGCCGCCCTGGCTCGGCACCTGCGGGGAGGTCAGCCCGCCGGTCTCCGCGTCACCGTCACCGAGTGACCCGTCCCGCCCGTCACCACTCATCGCGCGAAGCCCCCGCCGCCAGCCCAGCCCAGCCCGACCCGATCACCCGGTCAGAGTGCCACACCGGCTTTTGTCCAGGACCGCGCTTTCACGGACCATCCACTCGACCGGGCGGACTTCCCGCCGAGCGGTGCGGGAAGTCACCCGGACGGGGAAGGCTCGAGGAGCCCGCCCCGCCCGGATGCGGTCTACTTCCCTGTGCCACTTCCCTGTTCCATCACGCCGGACGGGACCGCAGCCCCTCCAGCAGGATGTCCAGCAGCCGTGCCGAGGCCGCCGCCTGCTGGGCCGCGTCCGGCAGCGAGGGCGCCGCCGTCGCGATCACCAGCAGCACGTCCGACACCGACACGTCCGGCCGCAGCTCACCCGCCGCGCGGGCCCGCTCCACGAGCTGACCCACCACGTCGAGCAGCGCCGCCGCCCCCGCGTCGTCATCGGCCACCACCGCCGGCTGCTCGGACACCAGCCGCAGTTCGCCGTTGCCCGGCTGCGTCCGCTGCTGCGGGACCCGCGGCTCCTCGGCCACGGCGTCGCCGCCGTCCTCCGAGACACCGACCCGCAGCACCTGCGGCGGCAGCAGCCGCCCCGCACCCGAGGCCACCGACGTGCGCAGGAAGCGCGACAGCGCCGACCACGGCTCGTCCTCCTGACCGAGCGCCGCACGTGCCTGGTCCGTCAGCCGGGAGGTCTCCTCCTCGGCTATCCGCCGCACCAGGACGTCCTTGCTCGGGAAGCGCCGGTACACCGTGCCGACGCCGACCCGCGCGCGCCGCGCCACGTCCTCCATCGGCGCGCCGTAACCCAGCTCGCCGAAGACCTCGCGCGCCGCACGCAGCACGTGTTCCAGATTGCGCTGTGCGTCCACCCGCAGCGGCGTCGTCCGCGCACCGTCCCCGCGTCCGTTGCCCACCGCCGCGCTCATCACTCCGCCCACCGTCGCGCCACCGGGCGCGATGGCGGACGCGGATGCCCAATGAGTGTCCTGAATATGCATGGTTGTTCCCCCGGTTAATGACGTCTCCCCCCGGAGACTCTCCCCGCCACTGATTCCGGAGTGCGCGGAACTGGCACCGTTCCCCGATCGGGACCGCCCGTCGCGAACCCGTTCGACCACATTCTCCACACCCCGTCGACACGAACATAGTTGAGAGGCTGTCAATTCAGAAGGGGCAGGTTCCGCACGGAGCGCCCCCCGATCGGAGTACGAGGCGCATACGTCCCGATTACACACCCCCGCGCCCTTCCGCCCGCCCCCGCTGACCTGCCCGCTTTCGCCCGGATCCGCCGAACCTGCCACCCCCGCGCACGCCCGCGCGCCGGTCACACAATTTGCCGGGGCTGTGGACAAACAACAGCGCCGGGTGCGTCATGGGATGGTGAAGGAACGTGCGCGCATTCTCGTTGTCGGCGGCGGCTACGTCGGGATGTACACGGCCCTGCGCCTTCAGCGAAAGCTGAAACAGGAGCTCAGGCAGGGGACCGTCGACATCACTGTCGTCACTCCCGACCCCTACATGACGTACCAGCCGTTCCTTCCCGAAGCGGCCGCCGGTTTGATTTCCCCTCGTCACGTCGTCGTACCGCTGCGTCGCGTACTGGACCGGTGCCACATCGTCGTCGGCGAGGTGACGTCCATCGACCACGCGGCACGCACCGCCACCCTCACCACGCTCGCGACCGAGGAAGGCGCTCCCACCGAACACCTGACCTACGACGAACTCGTCCTCGCCCCCGGCTCGATCTCCCGCACGCTCCCCATCCCCGGCCTCGCCGAACACGGCATCGGGTTCAAGACCGTCGAGGAAGCCATCGGCCTGCGCAACCACGTCATCGAGCAGCTGGACATCGCCTCCTCCACCCGGGACCCGGCCATCCGCGACGCCGCCCTCACCTACGTCTTCGTCGGCGGCGGCTACGCCGGCGTCGAGGCCCTCGCCGAACTCGAGGACATGGCCCGCTACGCCACCCGCTACTACCACAACGTCCAGCCCCAGGACCTGAAATGGATCCTCGTCGAGGCCTCCGACCGGATCCTGCCCGAGGTCGGCGAGGAGATGGGCCGCTACACCGTCACCGAACTGCGCCGCCGGGGCATCCAGGTCCTGCTCGGGACCCGCCTCGAATCCTGCGCCGACCGCGTCGCCGTACTCAGTGACGGCCAGCGCTTCCCGACCCGTACGGTCGTGTGGACCGCCGGCGTCAAACCCAGCCCCCTGCTCGCCGCCACCGACCTGCCCCTGAACGAACGCGGCCGGCTCAGGTGCACCCCGCAGCTGACAGTCGACGGCACCGACCACGCCTGGGCCGCCGGTGACGCCGCGGCCGTCCCCGACGTCACCGCCGCCGAACCCGGCACCGAGACCGCCCCCAACGCCCAGCACGCCGTCCGCCAGGCCAAGGTCCTCGGCGACAACATCGTCCACGCACTGCGCGGCGAACCCCTCGACACGTACGCGCACGGCTACCTCGGTTCCGTCGCCTCCCTCGGCCTCCACAAGGGCGTCGCCCAGGTCTACGGACGCAAGCTGAAGGGCTACCCTGCCTGGTTCATGCACCGCGTCTACCACCTCAGCAGGGTGCCCACCTTCAACCGCAAGGCCCGCGTGCTCGCCGAGTGGACCCTCGCCGGGCTCTTCAAACGGGAGATCGTCTCCCTCGGCTCACTCGAACACCCCCGTGCGGAGTTCGAACTGGCAGCCGGTGGAAAGCCTCCGCACAGCCCCAAGGACAACCCGAAGGGGTCGTCCTGACCGGATCCAGGAACTCCCAGGCCCACCCCGGCGTCTGACGGATGTCGCCGCGGACGGCCACCTGTCAGACTTCCCCACGACCTCCGACGGGCACCCGCCCGCCCTCAGCACCCACGAGGCTTTCCCCACTGTGAACTTCACGCGCTGGAGCGCCCGGCTCCCCGGAACGCAGCGCCGCGCCGCAGCGCGGACCGAGCACGCGGTCTCCCTGGACCGGCGGGGAGAAGGCTCCGTGCCCGCGGCCCGCGCCGAACAGCCGGCCGACGGCACCCCACCCGTACCCGCCGTCGACGAACTGCCCGCGCGTGAGGTCCTCGACCGCGTCCCGGCCCTCGTCGCCCTGGTGCACGGCCCCGACCACCGCATCGCCTACCTCAACGACGCCTACACCGCCGCCTTCGGCGCCCGCAACCTGGGCAAGCCCGCCTGCGAGGGCCTCCCGGAACTGGCCGAACTGGGCCTGCTGCCCCTCCTCGACCAGGTCCTGCGCAGCGGCAAGCCACGCACCCTCAAGTCCCGCAAGGCCGTCGACGGCCGCTCCTACACCTTCACCTGCACGCCCGTCCCCGAGGACGGCGAACACGACGGCGGCGGGGCCGTGCTGGTCTTCGCCACCGACGTCACCGACCACGCCGAGGCCGCCGCCCGCCTGCGCGCCAGCGAACGCCGCCAACGCGAGACGGCCGTGACCCTCCAGCGCTCCCTGCTCCCGCAGGAACTGGAACAGCCCGACGACCTCCGCATCGCCGCCACCTACCAGCCCGGCGGCACGGAGGCCGCGGTCGGCGGCGACTGGTACGACGTCATCACCCTCGGCGGCGGACGCACCGCACTCGTCATCGGCGACGTCATGGGCAGAGGCGTGCGGGCCGCCGCGGTCATGGGCCAGCTCCGTACGGCCGTCCGCGCGTACGCCCGCCTCGACCTCCCCCCGCACGAGGTCCTCCAGCTCCTCGACGGCCTCGCCGCCGAGATCGACGCCAACCAGATCGCCACGTGCGTGTACGCCATCCACGACCCGAACGAGGGCCGGCTGGTGTACGCGTCCGCCGGCCACCTGCCGATCCTCGTCCGCGACGAGACCGGCACCGTCCAGCGCGCCGACGAACCGACCGGCCCGCCGCTCGGCACCGGCGGCTGGATGCACGCCTCCGGCTCGGTGCCGCTGACCCCCGGCTCCACGGCCGTCCTCTACACGGACGGCCTGGTGGAACGGCGCAACGAGGACCTCGACGAGGGCATCGCCGCCCTGGAGCGCGCCCTCGCCGGCGCGACCGGCACCCCCCAGGTCATCTGCGACCGCCTGGTCCGCTCGGCCGGCGTCACCGCCGACCACGACGACGACGTGGCGGTCCTCGTCCTCCAGCACCCCGCCCGCACGGGCCCCGACGGCGAGCTCTTCCGCAACGCCGCCCTGGAACTCCTCGGCGGCGTGGAAGCGGCCCCACGCGCGCGTGCCTTCGCCTCCGGCGTGCTGACCAGCTGGCGCTTCCCGGCCGACCTCCACGACCTCGGCGTCCTCGCCGCGTCCGAGCTGGTCGCCAACTCCCTCCAGCACGGCACCCCGCCCATGCGGCTGCGGCTCCGCCGCACCGACCGCCGCCTGATCATCGAGGTCACGGACGGCGACGACCACCTCCCGCGCCGCCGCCGCGCGGAACCGGGCGACGAGTCGGGCAGGGGCATCGCCATCGTGGCGACGATCGCCTCCAACTGGGGCTCCAGACGTACACCGGGCGGAGGCAAGGCCGTGTGGTGCGAGTTCGTGCTGCCGAGGGGCTAGCGGGGCTGGCGGGGCATCCGGGGCCGGGGGCGGGCCCCGCCGCCTACGCGGCCAAGGACTCCGCCGGAGCGCCGCCCCGGGCCACGACCCGGCTCTTCGCGGCGGCCCACGGATGATCCTGGGCGGCGGTGAGCCGCCGCCCGAGCCGCAGTGCCAGGATGGTGATCCCCAGCGAGAACAGCAGGAAGGTCACGATGTACGGGGCGGCCAGCGCGGCCCCCAGCGGCCCGCCCACCGCCGGGCCGACAGCCAGCGCCAGCTGCTTCACCAGGGCGAAAGCGGAGTTGTACTGCCCGGCCATGCCCTCCGGCGCCAGATCGGCCACCAGCGGGGCGACCGTCGGCGACAGCATCGCCTCACCCAGCCCGAACAGGGCGTACGTCGCCACGAACGCGGCGGTCGCCATCTCCCGGCTGCCGTGCCCGAGCCCCGCGTACCCCGCCGTGAGCCAAGCGACGGCCCAGATCAGCCCCACACCCGCGATCACCCGCGACCGCCGGCGCCGCTCGACGAACCTCAGCACGGCGAACTGGGCGACGACGATCATCAGCGTGTTGGCGGCCAGCGCGGAACCGAGCGCGGAGGTGGATATCCCCGCCGCCTCGACGCCGTACGCACTCAGCCCCGACTCGAACTGCCCGTAGCAGGCGAAGAACAGTACGAAGCCCAGCACACACAGCTGCACCATCGCCCGGTTCCCGAGCAGCTGCCTCCAGCCGCCCTTCGCCGACCCGGCCGGCGCCTCCTCGATCCGCGGAGAGTGCGGCATCCGCACGGTCGACAGCATCACGACCAGCAGCAGGAAGATCGCCGCCTCGATCGCGAACAGCAGCGTGAAGGACGAGACCCGGGTCGTGTCGACCAGGTGGCCACCTATGAGACCACCGACGCCCAGCCCGAGGTTCTGAAGGAAGAACTGCATGGCGAACGCCCGGGACCGCGTGTCCGCCGTGGAGCAGTCCACGATCATCGTCGCCAGCGCCGGCTGCATCACGGCCTGCCCGGCCCCCAGCGCCGCCGCCGACAGCAGTACGGCCACCGCGCTGCCCGCCAGTCCCAGGCTCAGCGCGCCCAGTGCGGCCATGACGAGGGCGGCGAGCAGGACCGGAAGCGGGCCGCGCCGCACGATCGCCCGACCGGCGAACGGCAGCACGATCAGCGCGGCCACGGCGAAGACGGCGAGGACGAGCCCCGCCGTCATGGCCCCCAGCCCCCGCACCTGCGCCACATAGACGTACAGGTAGGGGACGGTGAAGCCGAGCCCGAACGCGCTGAGTGCGTTGCCCACGTGGATCCGGCGCATCGCTGCGCCCATCGCCCTGGTCACGTTCACCTCTCTCACGAGTTAGATCTGAAGACTTAGAACCTAAAGTTCGAAGCTAAAGAGTACACACTCAAGGACTTAGAGGCAAAGCCGCCGCGTGCCATACTGCGGCCATGGCCGACACCCCCGGCGGCGTCAGCAGCGAGCCGACCCTCGACGAGCAGATCGCCGCCTATCAGCGCGAGTTCCAGGACCTCGACCCCCAGGTGGAGCAGATCGTCTCGGCGCTGTCCCGTCTGAACCGCCGGATGAACGTCGCCTACGGCCGCCAGACCGCCGGCCTGGGCATCAGCAACGCCGAGTGGGAGGTCCTCAAGGCCCTCGTCCTCTCCGGCATCCCCTACCGGCTGGGCCCCAGCGACCTCGCCAAGCGGCTGGGCCTCACGCCGGCCGCCATGACCCACCGGATCGACCGCATGGTCGCCGAGGGTCTGGTCACCCGGGAGAGGGACGAGTCCAACCGCGTCCGAGTCATCGTGGAGCTGACCCCCGACGGCCGTGAGAAGTGGCTCGAGGCCATGCGCCTGGCGACGGTCTTCGAGGAGGATCTGCTCCAGGACCTCTCCCCCGCAGAGCGGGCCGCCCTCGGCGAGGTCCTGACCAGGCTCCTCCGCCGGGTGGAATACGCCCAGCCGGACGCCGGCGGCCGGCTCAGCGACCTCGACTGAAACCGACCGAAGTGCCTGCGGCAGGGCGCTTGACAGCCCCCTGCCCGATCCGTAAAGTTCTTCGGGTTGCCACGGAGCCGTAACGGTTCTGCGGCAGCACCTCCGCCGCCGCGAGCGGCACCCTCAAGCCAACAGCACGATCTCCTGACGGGGTTGATTTCGGCGTGCCCGAATTCAATTCGAATAGGAGCACGGCGGCCCGATTGGGAATCGCCGAGCGGATCCGCTAAGGTTTGAGACGTCGGAACGGCCCAACAGCCGGGACGGCAACCCCCTCTGACTGGGAATCAGACACCGCGAGGATCTGATAGAGTCGGAAACGCCGGAAAGGGAAACGCGAGAGCGGGAACCTGGAAAGCACCGAGGAAATCGGATCGAGAAAAGATCTGATAGA
>NZ_JBIAVX010000014.1:0-236392 GCF_042894725.1 Streptomyces sp. NPDC001480
GGTTACATTCCGAACCCGGAAGCTAAGCCTCACAGCGCCGATGGTACTGCAGGGGGGACCCTGTGGGAGAGTAGGACACCGCCGAACAAATATTGGGAGAACCCCCGCACCACACGGTGCGGGGGTTTTCTGCGTTTCAAGGCCGGCGGGCAGGCAGGGCCCGGCTCCGATCAGAGCCGCCCTGCCGCCTTGAGAGCCAAATACGCATCGGCCAGCGCCGGCGCAAGCTCATCCGGTGGAGCGTCCACAACGGTCACACCATGACGGCGGAGCTGCTCGGCAGTCCGATCCCGCTCAGTCTGAGCCTGCGCGGCGGCCGCGGCCTCGTACACCGCCTCGGTGCTGCCCCGCGCTGTCGCCATGCGCGCGACGTAAGGATCTGCCACGGAAGCCAGCAGGACGGTGTGGCGCTGGGTGAGCTGCGGAAGGACCGGGAGCAGGCCCTGCTCCACCGGTGCGGCGTCGAGGGTGGTGAACAGGACGATCAAAGAACGACGCGGGGCTGTCCGCAATGCCGTGGCCGTGAGGCCCCGGGCGTCGGTCTCGACGAGTTCGGATTCGAGTGGCGCCATCGCGTTGACGACGGACGGCAGCACGTCTCCTGCCGCACGTCCCTGGACCAGGGCACGAACCCGGCGATCGTAGGCGAGGAGGTCGACGCGGTCGCCGGCCCGGGAAGCCAGCGCCGCCAGGAGCAGTGCCGCGTCCATGGAGGCGTCCAGGCGGGGCGCGTCACCGACGCGTCCCGCCGAGGTGCGTCCGGTGTCGAGTACCAGAAGGATGTGCCGGTCCCGTTCCGGACGCCAGGTGCGTACCGCGACCGTGGACTGTCGGGCGGTGGCGCGCCAGTCGATGGAACGGGTGTCGTCGCCGGCGACGTACTCACGGAGGCTGTCGAACTCGGTGCCTTCGCCGCGGGTCAGCACGCTGGTACGGCCGTCGAGTTCGCGCAGACGGGCGAGTTTCGACGGGAGATGCTTGCGGCTGGTGAACGGGGGCAGGACCCGTACCGTCCAGGGAACTCGGTGCGCGCCTTGGCGGGCGAACAGGCCCAGAGGACCGTACGAGCGGATGGTCACGCGGTCGGCCTGCCGGTCGCCGCGGCGGGTGGGGCTCAAGCGGGTCGTGACCCGTCGGCGCTCGCCCGCCGGCACCGTGAGACGGTGCCGGGATGCTTCGCCCTCTGTGCCGCGCTGCCAGCTGCTGGGCGGCCACGCATCCCTCAGCCGCGCCCGCAGGGGACGCGGGGACGGATTGGTGACGGTGAGCGTGACCTCGGCGGTCTCGCCCAGGCGCACGGACGAGTCACCGGAGCGAGTCAGCACGAGGCGTCGTACGGGTGCCGCCAGTGCGAAGTCGCAGGCGCAGGCCACGGCCAGTGAACCGTCGACGGCGAGTACGCCCGTCCAGCCGGGCCCCCAGATGCCGATGGGAAACGAGCCGAGGGCTGCGAGGAGCGCGGCGCGCCCGGTGAGAGCCATCAGCGGGGGACCGGGACGTGGGCGAGGATCGCGTTGATGACCGAGTCGGCCGTGACGCCCTCCATCTCGGCCTCCGGGCGAAGCTGGACGCGGTGCCGGAGGGTCGGCAGGGCGAGGGCCTTGACGTCGTCCGGAATGACGTAGTCGCGGCCGGTCAGCCATGCCCACGCGCGTGAGGTGGCCAGGAGGGCGGTCGCGCCGCGCGGCGAGACGCCGAGTGTGAGGGACGGGGACTCGCGAGTGGCACGGCAGATGTCGACCACGTAGCCGGTGATCTCGGGGGAGACCGCCGTCTTGGCGACTGCGGCACGTGCGGCTTCCAGGTCCGCGGGACCTGCGACGGGGCGTACGCCGGCGGCGCGCAGGTCACGTGGGTTGAAGCCCTCGGCGTGGCGGGTGAGGACGTTGATCTCGTCCTGGCGTGAGGGCAGAGGGATCGTCAGTTTGAGGAGGAAGCGGTCCAGTTGGGCTTCGGGGAGAGGGTATGTGCCCTCGTACTCGACCGGGTTCTGGGTGGCGGCGACCAGGAACGGCTCGGGGAGCGGACGGGGCGTGCCGTCGACCGTGACCTGGCGTTCCTCCATGGCTTCCAGGAGGGAGGACTGGGTCTTGGGGGGCGTGCGGTTGATCTCGTCGGCGAGCAGCAGGTTGGTGAAGACCGGGCCCGGCTGGAAGGAGAACTCGGCGGTCCGGGTGTCGTAGACGAGGGAGCCGGTGACGTCGCTCGGCATGAGGTCGGGGGTGAACTGGACACGCTTGGTCTCCAGTTCGAGCGCAGAGGCGAGCGCGCGGACGAGCAACGTTTTGGCGACCCCAGGGACTCCTTCAAGGAGTACGTGTCCGCGGCAGAGGAGGGCGACGACGAGGCCGGTCACGGCGGGGTCCTGGCCGACCACGGCTTTGGCGATCTCGGCGCGCAGGGCTTCCAGGGAGGCCCGGGCGGCGCCCGGGTCCCCGGTGTACCCGGCGTTGTCAGTGGTCGGGTCCATCATGAACGGCGTACCTCTCTTTCGAGGGCGTCGAGTTGGTCGGAGAGTGCGATGAGGGCCGCGTCGTCGCGGGGCGGCGGGCCGAACAGGAGGGCGTGCAGGGACTGTCCGTCGCTGTGGAGGTGGGCGGACAGCGCGGGCAGCAGCGCCTCGGGCGCGTCGGCCTGGGCGGCGGGGACGCCGACCAGGGGGGCGAGGCGCGTACGGGTGGTGGAACGCAGGGCGGCGGCCGCGCGGTCGCGGGCGTTGGCCTTGCGGTAGAGGCGGGCGCGGCCTTCGACGGTTTCGGAGGCGCGGATCGCGACGGGGAGTCGTTCGGGTACGAGGGGGCCGAGTCGGCGTGCCCGCCAGAGGGCGGCGAGGGCGGCGGCGATGAAGAGCTGAAGCGTGCCCCAGAGCCAGCCCGAGGGGAGCAGGTCGAAGAAGTCCTTGCGGTCGTCCGCGCCGGCGGCCGAGGTGTCGGAGAGCGAGGGGAGGTACCAGACCAGATGGGGGCGCGAGCCGAGGAGTTGGAGGGCGAGCGAGGCGTTGCCCTGCTCGTCGAGACGGTCGTTGTAGAGGATGTCGGGGGCGCCGAGGACGACGGTGTCGCCGCCTCCGGAGGCCGCGGGGACGCGGACCAGGGTGGCCAGGCGCTCGCTGGGGTAGCACGAGTCGGCGTCGAGATGGGTGGTGGTGTAGCGGATGCCGCCGGTGTCGGCGGTGCCCGCGCGCCGGGCGGCGGGCAGGTCGCAGCGGGGTGCGAGTGTCGAGTGGAAGCTGGTGGCGGGGTCCGCGGTGACTCCGGGGGCGAGTCGTTCGACGGACGAGCTGCCCGCGGCGACGAGCACGGTGCGGCCACCCGAGCGGGCGGTGGCGGAACGCAGTTGCGTCTGTTGCCGTGCGGTCAGCAGGTCGGGGACGGCGACCAGGAGCGTGGTGCGCGGTCCCGCCGAGGCGCGGGCCTCGTCGAGCGTTGTGACTACGCGGGTGGAGACGCCCCGGTCGGCGAGGAGTGCGGCGACGGCCCGGCTGCCGTAGGGGTCGGCCGAGCGGGGGTCGAGCTCGCCGTGCTTGACGTCGGAGCGTACGACGGCGATCACGACAGCACCGACGAGGAGCAGCACCAGGGCGATGACCACACCTCGCGCGCGGGTCCACACCTGGCGGGCGGTGAGCGAGGCCGAGGTGTCGGGGAGGGTGGCCCCGGCGGTCATGCGGCGCCTCCCCGGCGGGTGTTGTCGGCCGTGCTGGGGGCGCTGCTTGCCAGGACCGGGCTGGTGCGGTCCAGGTCGCGGTCGAGTTCGGCGATGCGGTGGTACGACTGCTCGCCGGCCCTGCGTCCGCCGTATGTGACGTCGTCGAACTCGCGGGCGGAGGTGCGCAGCCGGTCCGTGTGCGAGGGCAGAGCGCGGCCGGCTTCGGCGGCGGCCTCGTCGGCCGTGCGTCCGGGGCGGACGTCGAGCAGGGCGCGTTCTTCGAGGGAGCGGACGATGGCGCGCATCCGTTCCTGGACCGCCTGGTTCCAGTTGCCCTGGGCGGCGTGTGCCTCGGCGGCGGCGCGGTGCTCGGCGGCGCTGCGGGGCCGGTCGTCGAACAGGGCTGCGGCGGAGGTCGGCCGGCGGCGCGGAGTACCCAGGCGCCACCACAGGGCGGCCAGCACGGCGACGACGGCCAGGACCACGACGATCAGGCCGAACCCTCCTCCGGGCGTCGCAGCGGAGGCGGCGTTGAGCACCCGGTCGACCCAGTCCCAGAAGGCGTTGAGGGCGCGTTCGAGGAGACCGGGGTCGTTCTCGTGGTACATCCGCTTGGACAGCTCGCGACGTGCCGCCTCCCGTGCGGGGTCGCGTGGAGTGGTTACTGGCGGCTCGTCGCCGGAGCCCGCCAGTGAAAGGAGAATTCCCCCCGTAAGGCTCACCGCATCAGCTCCCCGGGGTCGGGCCGGTGGCGTAGTCCTGGACTCCGGCGGCGCGGGCCAGTTCGAGGTCGAGGGCCTCGCGGCGGATGCGCTGGTCGATGTAGAGGAGCACGGTGACGCCCGCCGTGATCGGGAACGTGATCATGGAGCCGATCACCGAGCCGATGCCGCTGATGATGAGGAAGGTCCAGCCGAGGTCGCCGCTGGTGCCGTTGAGGAAGTCGGAGACGCTGTTGCCGCTGGCCGCGCCGGCGATCGCGGCGAAGGGGATGGCGATGATCGAGGCGACGATGTTCGCGATGATCGCGGCGAGCAGCTGGATGCCGAAGACCCGCCACCAGGCGCCGCGGACCAGCTTCGCGGAGCGGCTCATCGACTTCACGATGCCCTGCTTCTCCAGCATCAGCGTCGGCGAGGCGAGGGAGAAGCGGACCATGAGCCACAGCGCGACGATGGCGGCCCCGAAGATGCCGAGGACGGCGAGTGCGGCGGCGCCGTCCCCGCCGCCGCCCGCGACCGCGACGAGGATGCCGGGGAGCGCGCCTGCGATCGCGATGCCGAAGGCGATGAGCAGCAGCAGGAAGATGAGGCCGAACAGCTTCGGGATCTGTGGCCGGGCGTCCCGCCAGGCCTCACGGGTGGTCACCGACTTACCGAGTACGGCGCGGCTGGTCACGGCTGTCAGCAGGGCGGTCGCGACGATCGTGCCGAGCAGCGAGATCAGGATGACGACACCGGAGTTCAGCATGACGTCGCCCATGGCCCGGGTCACTTCGCCGAGGGTGGCGCTGGGGTCGTTGAGGGCCGCGGTGTCGGCGCTGTCGTTGAGGACCAGTCCTTGGAGGAGGACGACGACGACCTCGATGACCACGGCGACGGTGAGTGAGATGCCCAGGACCGTGCGCCAGTAGGTGCGCATGGTGGAGACGGCTCCGTCGAGGATCTCCCCGACGCCGAGCGGTCGCAGCGGGATCACGCCGGGCTTGGCCGCGGGCGGGGGGCCGCCCCAGCCGCCACCCCAGGTGCCGTAACCGCCCGGGCCCCCGTATCCGCCGGGCCCCCCGTAGCCGCCGGGGCCCCCGGGACCGCCGGGGTACTGACCGCCCCAGCCGGGGCCGGGGGGTGGCGGCGGTGGTGCCTGACCTGGGCTGGGAGCGCCTGCGGGCGCGGACCACTGGCCGGGTGGCGGTTGCTCCTTGGACCACTTCGAGCCCGGATCCTGCGTGCCTGCGCCCGGTTGTTCGGCGGGCTGTGCGGTGCTCGGCCGGTCGGTGGGCTCGGCAGGCTGGGACGCGCCGGGTTCCTGCCCGTCGGACGGGGCGGATCCGGGCGATGCCCAGCCCGGAGTGTCTTTCATCGAAGCTCCTTCACGGTGCCCGTCCGCGGTCGCGGTGGCAGGTTGGCAGCCATCGTGCCATGGGGCGGTCCTCGGCGGACCGGCCGCGGTATGGGCTGCACACCTTCAATTGTCCGCCGGATACGGGGCAGACTGACCGCATGGCTGATCAGTACGCGCAAGCCCGAGAGGACAACCGGCCGACCGAGAAATCGGCGATCCGATGGGAGGAGCCGCCCGAAGGCCCCGTACTGGTCCTCCTCGACCAGACGAGGCTGCCGACCGAGGAGGTCGAGCTGGTGTGCACGGACGCGTCGGCGCTGGTCGAGGCGATCCGTTCGCTCGCCGTGCGCGGTGCGCCGCTGCTCGGTATCGCGGGGGCGTACGGCGTCGCGCTCGCCGCCGCGCGGGGCTTCGACGTGGACGAGGCCGCCGGGGCGCTCGAGGGTGCCCGGCCGACCGCGGTGAACCTGTCCGTCGGCGTACGCCGGGCCCGGTCCGCGTATCGCGCCGCGCTCGCCGAGGGCGGGGACGCCGAGCAGGCGGCCGGGGCGGCGCTGGCCGCGGCGCGGGCGCTGCACCGGGAGGACGCCGAGGCCAGCGCCCGCATGGCCGAGCACGGGCTGGCGCTGCTGGACGAGCTGCTGCCCGGTGGCGGGCACCGGATACTCACTCACTGCAACACCGGATCGCTGGTGTCCGGCGGGGAGGGCACGGCGTTCGCGGTGGCGCTCGCCGGGCACCGGGCGGGGCGGCTGCGGCGACTGTGGGTGGACGAGACGCGTCCGCTGTTGCAGGGTGCGCGGCTGACCGCGTACGAGGCGGCTCGCAGCGGTATGGCGTACACCTTGCTGACCGACAACGCGGCGGGCTCGCTGTTCGCGGCCGGTGAGGTGGACGCGGTGCTGATAGGGGCGGACCGCATAGCGGCCGACGGTTCGGTGGCGAACAAGGTGGGGAGCTACCCGCTCGCGGTGCTGGCGCGGTACCACCATGTGCCGTTCATCGTGGTGGCGCCGGTGACGACGATCGATCCGGAGACACCGGACGGGGCGTCCATCGAGGTCGAGCAGCGTCCCGGCTTCGAGGTGACCGAGGTCGTGGCACCGCAGACGCCGGTGACGGGCACGGGCGGCGGGATCCCGGTGGCCCCCTTGGGGACGCAGGCGTACAACCCGGCGTTCGACGTGACGCCGCCCGAGCTGATCACCGCGATCGTCACCGAGCAGGGTGCCGTGTCACCGGTGACGGCCGAGGCGCTCGCGGAGCTGACCGCCCGGTGAGCCCGGCCCGGTGAGTCCCGCTCCCGAGGGGTGTTCGCGGGGTCCCTGGGGCGAGGGCAGACAGTAGTGGTCCCGTACGACTATCGTCACTGGCCAGTGACGTCGCTCACCAGCGCCCCGGTCACTGTTACGAGAATGGGATGATGTCGTTTATGAAGGGACGAGTCCTTGTCGTCGACGACGACACCGCACTGGCCGAGATGCTCGGCATTGTGCTGCGTGGTGAAGGTTTTGAGCCGTCTTTCGTAGCCGACGGCGACAAGGCGCTGGCAGCATTCCGTGAGTCCAAGCCCGATCTCGTGCTGCTCGATCTGATGCTGCCCGGGCGGGACGGTATCGAGGTGTGCCGCCTGATCAGGGCGGAGTCCGGGGTGCCGATCGTGATGCTCACGGCCAAGAGCGACACCGTCGATGTCGTGGTGGGCCTGGAGTCGGGCGCCGATGACTACATCGTGAAGCCTTTCAAGCCGAAGGAGCTGGTGGCCCGGATCCGGGCCCGACTGCGGAGGTCGGAGGAGCCCGCGCCGGAGCAGCTGACCATCGGCGACCTGGTCATCGATGTGGCCGGCCACTCGGTGAAGCGGGACGGGCAGTCGATCGCGCTGACGCCGCTGGAGTTCGACCTGCTGGTCGCGCTCGCGCGCAAGCCGTGGCAGGTGTTCACGCGCGAGGTGCTGCTGGAGCAGGTGTGGGGTTACCGGCACGCGGCGGACACGCGGTTGGTCAACGTGCATGTGCAGCGGCTGCGCTCCAAGGTCGAGAAGGACCCGGAGCGGCCGGAGATCGTGGTGACCGTCCGCGGTGTGGGTTACAAGGCGGGACCGAGCTGACATGTCGGGTGACAGTGCCGCTTCGGCTCCCGGCCGGTCCGGGGACCGGCCGGGGCGGTCTGTCGGCCGGAAGGCGGCGGGTTCGCGCTGGGGACGTCTCTTCGAGGGCGGGCTGCTCCAGGGCGGGTTCCAGGGCAGCCCGGTCCTCCGGCTGATCATGCGCTGGGTGCGCCGGCCGCTGCTGCCGATGATGCGGCTGTGGCGCCGCAACATCCAGCTCAAGGTCGTCGCCACGACACTGCTGATGTCGTTGGGTGTCGTGCTGCTGCTGGGCTTCGTCGTCATCGGCCAGGTGCGCAACGGTCTGCTGGACGCCAAGGTGAAGGCGTCGCAGAGCCAGGCCACCGGCGGGTTCGCGGTGGCCAAGCAGAAGGCCGACGAGGACGCGGGAGACACGTCCACCACCGACGAGGCCCCGACTGCCGACGGACGGCAGTCCCAGAACGTCATCGGGTGGATGGGCGATCTCGTCGAGTCGCTCTCCAGCGGCGGCCAGGGCGCCTTCGACGTGGTGACGCTCCCGGCCGGCGACGGCAGCGGCGGCGGGCGCAGTCCGCGTGGCTCCGGGCACGTCGAACCCACGGCCAGCGTGCCGGACGACCTGCGCGCGCGGGTCGACGGCCATACGACGGCGGCCCAGAGCTACACCCGCGTCGTCTACAACGACGGCAAGGAGTCCCAGCCTGCCCTGGTCATCGGCAAGCAGGTCAACGACCCCAACGGCGACCCGTACCAGCTGTACTACCTCTTCCCGCTCACGCAGGAGGAGAAGTCCCTGAGTCTGGTCAAGGGCACGCTGGCGACCGCCGGACTCTTCGTCGTCGTGCTGCTCGGGGCCATCGCGTGGCTGGTGGTGCGGCAGGTCGTCACGCCCGTGCGGATGGCGGCCGGGATCGCCGAGCGGCTGTCCGCGGGCAAGCTCCAGGAGCGGATGAAGGTCACCGGCGAGGACGACATCGCGCGGCTCGGCGAGGCCTTCAACAAGATGGCGCAGAACCTTCAGCTGAAGATCCAGCAGCTGGAGGACCTCTCGCGGATGCAGCGGCGGTTCGTGTCGGACGTGTCGCACGAGCTGCGCACCCCGCTGACCACCGTGCGCATGGCCGCCGACGTCATCCACGAGGCCCGTGAGGACTTCGACCCGGTGACGGCGCGGTCGGCGGAACTGCTTGCCGACCAGCTGGACCGGTTCGAGTCGCTGCTCGCGGACCTGCTGGAGATCAGCCGCTTCGACGCGGGCGCGGCGGCCCTGGAGGCCGAGCCGATAGACCTCAGGGAGGTCGTACGGCGGGTCGTCAGCGGTGCCGCCCCGCTCGCGGAGCGCAAGGGCACGCACATACGCGTGCTCGGCGACCAGCAGCCCGTCGTGGCCGAGGTGGACGCCCGGCGCGTGGAGCGGGTGCTGCGCAACCTCGTGGTCAACGCCGTGGAGCACGGCGAGGGCAAGGACGTCGTCGTCAGGCTGGCCGCGGCGGGCGGCGCGGTCGCGGTCGCGGTGCGCGACTACGGCGTCGGGCTCAAGCCCGGTGAGGCGACCCGTGTCTTCAGCCGCTTCTGGCGCGCGGACCCGGCACGCGCGCGTACCACCGGTGGTACGGGTCTGGGACTGTCGATCGCCCTGGAGGACGCCCGGTTGCACGGCGGCTGGCTTCAGGCCTGGGGCGAGCCGGGCGGTGGTTCGCAGTTCCGGCTGACGCTGCCGCGGACCGCGGACGAGCCGCTGCGGGGCTCGCCGATACCCTTGGAGCCCAAGGACTCGCGGCGCAACCGGGGGCTCGACGACGCGGGTCTGCCGGGCGGCGGCGACGGCAAGCGTGCCACGGTCCCGGTGCAGCCGACGGGCGGCCAGGTGCCGCCGCGCGACCCGATCGGGCCCCGCCTGGCCACCGTCAGCCCCACCGCCGACCCGACCGCGCTGCCCGGCAACGGCGCGCGCGTGGTGCCCAGGCCCAACGGTGCCGTGCGGAGGCAGGACGACGCGCCCGCCACGGGCACGGCGCGCGAGGAGACCGAGGGCCGCGCGGACGCCGTCGAGGACTTGAACGAGCCAGGGGAGGCATTTCGTGGGCGCTGACCACGAGGGGGGCGTGCGTCGGCGGCCGGTGCGCGCGGTGGTGTACGCCGTCTGTGGCGTCGTACTGCTGGCGGGGTGCGCCTCGATGCCGGACAGCGGGGACCTGCGCGATGTCGAGTCCACGCCCCGGCAGGACGCCCAGGTGCGGGTCTTCGCGATGCCGCCGGCCGAGGACGCCCAGCCGGGGGAGATCGTGCAGGGCTTCCTGGAGGCGCTGACCAGCGACGATCCGAACTATGACACGGCGCGCAAGTACCTGGCCGCCGACGCCGCGAAGAAGTGGCGGCCCGAGCGGCTGACCACAGTGCTGTCGGACGGGCCCAGTATCGTGCCCGACCCGCAGCCGGGCGGCCGTGAGGACGCCGGCAGCGTCTCCTACACGCTGGCCGGGGACAGCGTCGCGACGGTGGACGCGAAGCAGGCGTACGCGCCCGCCGACGGGCCGTACAGCAAGAAACTGCGTCTGACGCGGGACGCGAAGACCAGGCAGTGGCGCATCACCTCGCTGCCGCCCGGCGTCGTTATGGGCAAGTCCGACTTCCAGCGCAACTACAAGTCCCGCGACAAGTACTACTTCGCGTCCAACACCTGGGTCGGGACGAGCGGGCAGCCGGTGGCCGTCGCCGACCCGGTCTTCGTGCGCGAGGGCGTGGACCCGATGACCCAGGTGGTGCGGTCCCTGATCAGCGGGCCCACGAGCCGGCTGTCACCTGTGGTCAGGTCCAGCTTCCCCACGGGGGCGGCGCTGCGGAAGGGTACCGCCTCGCTGACGCCCGACGACCAGAACGTGCTGACGGTGCCGCTGAACGACAAGGCCTCCGGAGTGGGCGTGGCCCAGTGCGACGAGATGGCCACCCAGCTGCTGTTCACCCTGCGGAACATGACGCCCACCGTGGACACGGTGGACCTGCGGGGCACCGGCGGCAGGAGGCTGTGCGAACTCACCGAGAACCGGGCCGAGCGCATCGCCTGGGACGCCGCGGCGAAGAGCCCCGAGTACCTGTACTTCCTCGACAGCAAGCACCGGCTGGTGCGGATGGTCGGCGGCAGCCCGGGGACCAGCGCCGTGCCGGTTCCGGGCGCACTGGGCGAGAGCGGCAAGGAGCTGCGCTCGGTGGCCGTCTCCCGTGACGAGCGCACCGCGGCCGGAGTCGGCATCGACGGCGGCTCGCTGTACGTCACGTCGCTGACCTCGAGCGGTTCGCTCGGTGACGCCGTGGTCACCAGTCAGGGCGCGACCAAGGACGACCGGCTGACCACGCCCAGCTGGGACGCCCGGGGCGACCTGTGGGTGGCCGACCGCGACCCCCACGACGCCCGGCTGCTCCTGCTGGAGCAGGGCAGGGGGGAGCCGGTCACCGTGCAGACGCCCCAGCTGCCCGGACGCATCAAGGACGTGCGGGTGGCGGCCGATGGGGTGCGGATAGCGCTCGTGGTGGAGAAGGACGGCAAGCAGTCCCTGCTCGTCGGCCGGATCGAACGGGACAGCCCCGAGGGGAACCCGGTGTCGGTCACGGACCTGCGCTCGGTGACGCCGGAGCTGGAGGAGGTCACCGCCGTCTCGTGGGCGGGCGACAGCCGGCTCGTGGTGGCCGGACAGGAGCACGGGGGACTGCTCCAGATGCGGTACGTCCAGGTCGACGGTTCCACGCCGGAGGGGCTGGCGCCCGCCGCGCTCTCGGGTGTGAAGGCGATCACGGCGTCCGAGGACGAGGGGCTGCCGCTGGTGGCGTACTCGGAGGACGGGATCGTACGGCTGCCGTCCGGGGGCCAGTGGCAGAAGGTGGTCAAGGACGGGTACGCGCCCGTCTATCCCGGGTGACGCCATCCGGGACACGCACCGGGCGGGTTGTCCACAGGGAGTTTTCCACAGGGGTGGCCGACCCGGTCGGGCGTTGGCACAGTGGAGGCCATGCGGGGGTGGTGGCAGGACCTCACCGACCTGGTGCTGCCGGCTGAGTGCGGAGGCTGCGGAAGGCCTCGCACGGTGCTCTGCCAGGAGTGCCGTGCCGCCCTGAGCGGGGCCGTGCCGCGCCGGGTGCGACCGGTGCCGGAGCCGCCCGGACTGCCGGAGGTCCGCGCGGCGGCCCCGTACGGGGACGAGGTGCGGGCGGTTCTCCTCGCCCACAAGGAGCGGGGCGCGCTGACCCTCACCGGTGCTCTCGGGGCGGCACTGGCGGGTGCGGTGCGGGCGGGGCTGCCGGCCGCCGGGCGGGCCGGCGGGCCCGGGCCCGTGCTGCTCGTGCCGGTGCCCTCCGCGCGGCGGGCCGTGCGGGCGCGCGGGCACGATCCGGTGCGGCGGATCGCGTTGGCGGCGGCAGGTGAGCTGCGGCGCGGGGGTACGGCGGCCCGGGTGGTGGCGGTACTGCGGCAGCGGCGTGCCGTGGCCGACCAGTCCGGGCTCGACTGGCGCCGGCGGCTGGACAATCTGGCGGGCGCCCTGGAGGTGACGGCGGGCGGGGCCCGGTTGCTGGGCGGGGGCCCTCTCGTGCTCGTCGATGACCTGATCACGACGGGCGCCACCCTGACGGAGGCGGCGCGTGCGGTACGGGAGGCGCTCGTGCGCGACGGCGGAAGAATGCTCGTGTACGCGCAGGCAACCCGGGAAGAGATGGGGGAACGGAGGGCTGGATCAACGGGAGGAACGGTGATCCGCGCGGCCGTGATCGCGGCACCGCCGGATTCTTTCGAAATGAACCGGAACTGACTTCGAACTCGCGTCGTTGCAGGTAGCGAGAAGGCCAATTCACCGGAACGGAGGTACGCCGCAGTAGAGGGTGACGACATCCGTCCGGGCGAGATATGTTCGGTTGTGAGGGAAAGGCGCAGGCCATACCCCTCATATTCGAATGCCGTGCTGCGGGTTTTCTGCGATCACCCGCACCGGCTGGGTGGAGATCTTGCCCGCGGGGGAGGAGGAGGTGGACGTCACCGAGTCCGAGGCTCCGGGGCTTACCGGAGCCGGGTGCAAAAGGGAGATGCTCCGCCAGTGATGCGGAGCGATCCGGGAACGGAGTTCTGCGTGGACATCGTCGTCAAGGGCCGCAAGACCGAGGTGCCCGAGCGGTTCCGCAAGCACGTGGCCGAGAAGCTGAAGCTGGAGAAGATCCAGAAGCTCGATGCCAAGGTGATCAGCCTCGATGTCGAGGTGTCCAAGGAGCCCAACCCGCGACAGGCCGACCGCTGCGACCGGGTGGAGATCACCCTCCGCTCCCGCGGTCCGGTGATCCGGGCGGAGGCAGCGGCCAACGATCCGTACGCGGCACTCGACCTGGCGGCGGAGAAGCTGGAGGCCCGGCTGCGCAAGCAGCACGACAAGCGGTTCTCGCGCCGCGGCGCGCGTCGGATCTCGGCGGCCGAGGTTCCCGACCACGTCCCGGGCGCGGCGACGCTCAACGGTAACGGCCTCCCTGTTCATGAGGAAGACAAGGGCGAAGTGCCGACGAAGAGGATCGGCTCGCTCGAGGTGCAGGGCGAAGGTCCCCTCATCGTTCGCGAGAAGACCCACGTCGCCTCCCCGATGACCCTCGACCAGGCTCTCTACGAGATGGAGCTGGTCGGGCACGACTTCTATCTCTTCGTCGACTCCGAGACGAAGGAACCGGCCGTCGTCTACCGGCGGCACGCCTACGACTACGGCGTGATCCACCTCAGCACGGACCCGATGGTCGCCCAGGCGCAGTCCCCCGCGGCAGGCGGCACGCTGGGCGGCTGAACTCATCCGGCTGACAGCTGAGCGGTGCCCCTGGAGCGCGTGTGCGCCCCCAGGGGCACCGGTGTGCGACCAGTTCGCGCCCCGCTCTGTCACCGCAGTGTCGTCCCGGCATGAAATCATGGCCGCACCGGCCCAACCGGTGGGCCGCTGCCTTGGGTTGGCGATGGCTCAGGACCACAGGCCACAGCCTCAGGGGGAGGAACGATGGCGGACAGCTTCGGACCGATGCAGGAGGGAAATGCCGACGACGCCGTCGGCATGGGCCCGGACGCGGGCACCCCACGCAAGGAGCCGATCAGAGTCCTGGTCGTGGACGACCACGCCCTGTTCCGCCGTGGCCTGGAGATCGTGCTCGCCGCCGAGGAGGACATCCAGGTCGTCGGGGAGGCGGGGGACGGCGCCGAGGCCGTCGACAAGGCCGCCGACCTGTTGCCCGACATCGTCCTGATGGACGTACGGATGCCCAAGCGCGGCGGGATCGAAGCATGCACCTCCATCAAGGAGGTGGCGCCCAGCGCCAAGATCATCATGCTGACGATCAGCGACGAAGAGGCCGATCTGTACGAGGCCATCAAGGCGGGCGCGACCGGTTATCTGCTCAAGGAGATCTCCACGGACGAGGTGGCCACCGCCATTCGCGCGGTGGCCGACGGGCAGTCGCAGATCAGCCCCTCCATGGCGTCGAAGCTCCTGACCGAGTTCAAGTCGATGATCCAGCGCACCGACGAACGCCGGCTGGTGCCGGCGCCGCGGCTGACCGACCGGGAGCTCGAGGTGCTCAAGCTGGTCGCCACGGGGATGAACAACCGGGACATCGCCAAGGAGTTGTTCATCTCCGAGAACACCGTGAAGAACCATGTGCGCAACATCCTGGAGAAGCTTCAGCTGCACTCCAGGATGGAGGCGGTGGTCTACGCGATGCGGGAGAAGATCCTCGAGATCCGGTGAGGCTCAGGCGAGGAGGCGGGCGAGTTCCGCGGTGAGGGACTCGCGGAGTTCGGGGGCGTCCACGCGTTCCACCCGGACGTCCGTGCAGTCCACCCAGCTCGCGGCCTCGACCAGGGCCTGGGCCACGGCGGGGACGGCCTTGGCGCCGTCCACGGTGACCTGCTTGGCCACCAGGGTCCGGCCCTCGCGAGCCGGATCGACACGCCCGACTAGGTGTCCGCCGGCCAGGACCGGCATGGCGAAGTAGCCGTACACCCGCTTCGGCTTGGGAACGTAGGCCTCCAGACGGTGGGTGAAGCCGAAGATCCGCTCGGTGCGGGCCCGCTCCCAGATCAGGGAGTCGAACGGGGACAGCAGCGTGGTGCGGTGCCGGCCGCGCGGAGGCGTCCGGAGGGCCGCCGGGTCGGCCCAGGCCGGCTTGCCCCAGCCCTCGACCGTGACGGGGACCAGACCCGAGTCCGCTATCACCGCATCGACCTGCTCGCCCTTGAGCCGGTGGTAGTCGGCGATGTCCGCCCGGGTGCCCACGCCGAGGGACTGGCCGGCCAGGCGGACCAGGCGGCGCAGGCATTCGGTGTCGTCCAGCTCGTCGTGCAGCAGCGCGCCCGGGACGGCGCGCTCGGCGAGGTCGTACACGCGCTTCCAGCCGCGGCGCTGCACACAGACCACCTCGCCGTACATCAGCGCGCGCTCCACGGCGACCTTCGCACCGGACCAGTCCCACCACTCGCTGGTCCGCTTCGCGCCGCCCAGCTCGGTGGCCGTGAGGGGGCCCTCGGCGCGGAGCTGCTTGATGACTTGGTCGTAGGCGCCCTCGGGCAGCTCGTGCCCCCAGTGCGGGCGGTTGCGGTAGGCGCGGCGGCGGAAGGCGAAGTGGGGCCACTCCTCGACCGGGAGGATGCAGGCGGCGTGGGACCAGTACTCGAAGGCGTGCGTGTCGTTCCAGTAGGCGCTTTCGACGGTCTTGCGGCCGACGGCGCCCAGCCGGGCGTACGGGACGAGCTCGTGGGAGCGGGCGAGGACCGAGATGGTGTCCAGCTGGACCGCGCCGAGGTGGCGGAGGACGCCGCGAACGCCTGCTCGGCGGTCGGGGGTGCCGAGGAAGCCCTGTGCGCGGAGGGCGATGCGACGGGCGTCGTCTGCGGAGAGGTCGGTGGCGGGGCGCGGGGTCGTCATGAGTCCGGACGATAGAGGGTGGCACTGACAGCGGGGGATGAGCTGGGAGTTCTCAGCCCAGGTGCCCCGGTGCCGGCAGATACGGCGCCGTGGACGGCAGGCCCAGGTCCGACGGCAGCAGGGAGCCCACCCAGCAGTCCCGGCGCACGCCCTTGTTGTTGAGCGCGGAGCGCAGGGTGCCCTCGATGGTGAAGCCGACGCGTTCGGCCACCGCGCGGGAGGGCCTGTTGCCGACTTCCGCACGCCATTCCAGCCGGTCGACGGCCAGTGCGGTGAAGGCCCAGCGCGCTCCGGCGAGCGCGGCCTCGGTGACGTAACCGTGTCCGCGGTGCTCCTTGGTGGCCCAGAAACCGATCTCGCCGACACCCAGGGCGCGCATCGTGACGCCGAGCATGCCGGCCAGCTGCCCATCGGGCAGGAAGAGGCCGAAGGTGTACATCGAGTCGTGCGTCCAGCCGTCGGGTGCCGTCTGTCCGGTGAAACTCTCGGCGTGCTCGCGCAGGTAGGGCGAGGGGAGCTGGGAGATCCAGCGCTGGATGTCGGGGTCCTGGGCGGCGGCGTACACCGCGTCGGTGTCCTCCGGGTCCACGGTGCGCAGCAGGAGACGTTCGGTGGTGAGCGTCACGGGTTCCATCGGGCGATTGTGCTCGGGCGGCGGGTGGGGACGCCATCGTTTATGCCGTGCGTGAGCGCGTGATCACATTTCGCGCAATTCCGTGCGACGATGCGGCACTATCCGCGTGGCCCGGCCGTTGTCCCCTATGGGAACAGCCCTCGCGCCGCCAGGCCTCCCGGCGTGGCCGGGTCCTCGCATACGATGGCCGTTGCTCAGTACGTCCAATGGAAACCGACCGTCCCAGGCCCGACCGGCAAGGAGACCAGCCCCCGTGTCCGTCCTCTCGAAGATCATGCGTGCAGGCGAAGGCAAGATCCTGCGCAAGCTGCACCGCATCGCGGACCAGGTCAACTCCATCGAAGAGGACTTCGTCGACCTCTCCGACGCCGATCTGCGAGCCCTCACAGAGGAGTACAAGCAGCGGTACGCCGATGGTGAGACCCTGGACGACCTGCTCCCCGAGGCGTTCGCCACCGTGCGCGAGGCCGCCAAGCGCGTCCTCGGCCAGCGGCACTACGACGTGCAGATGATGGGCGGCGCCGCCCTGCACCTCGGGTACGTGGCCGAGATGAAGACCGGTGAGGGCAAGACCCTCGTCGGCACGCTGCCCGCGTACCTGAACGCCCTGTCCGGTGACGGCGTCCACCTGATCACGGTGAACGACTACCTGGCCGAGCGCGACTCCGAGATGATGGGCCGCGTCCACAAGTTCCTGGGCCTGAGCGTCGGCTGCATCCTGGCCAACATGACGCCGGCCCAGCGCCGCGAGCAGTACGAGTGCGACATCACGTACGGCACGAACAACGAGTTCGGCTTCGACTACCTGCGTGACAACATGGCGTGGTCGAAGGACGAGCTCGTCCAGCGCGGCCACAACTTCGCCATCGTCGACGAGGTCGACTCCATCCTCGTCGACGAGGCCCGTACGCCGCTGATCATCTCCGGCCCGGCCGACCAGGCCACCAAGTGGTACGGCGACTTCGCCAAGCTGGTCACGCGCCTGAAGAAGGGCGAGGCCGGCAACCCGCTCAAGGGCCTGGAGGAGACCGGCGACTACGACGTCGACGAGAAGAAGCGCACGGTCGCCATCCACGAGGCCGGCGTCTCGAAGGTCGAGGACTGGCTGGGCATCGACAACCTCTACGAGTCGGTGAACACCCCGCTGGTGGGCTACCTGAACAACGCCATCAAGGCCAAGGAGCTCTTCAAGAAGGACAAGGACTACGTCGTCATCGACGGCGAGGTCATGATCGTCGACGAGCACACCGGCCGTATCCTCGCCGGCCGCCGCTACAACGAGGGCATGCACCAGGCGATCGAGGCGAAGGAAGGGGTGGACATCAAGGACGAGAACCAGACGCTCGCCACGATCACCCTCCAGAACTTCTTCCGCCTCTACAAGAAGCTCTCCGGCATGACCGGTACGGCGATGACCGAGGCCGCCGAGTTCCACCAGATCTACAAGCTCGGCGTGGTCCCGATCCCCACGAACAAGCCGATGGTCCGCATGGACCAGTCGGACCTGATCTACCGCACCGAGGTCGCCAAGTTCGAGGCGGTCGTCGACGACATCGCCGAGAAGCACGAGAAGGGCCAGCCGATCCTGGTCGGCACCACCTCGGTCGAGAAGTCCGAGTACCTCTCGCAGCAGCTCAGCAAGCGCGGCATCCAGCACGAGGTGCTCAACGCCAAGCAGCACGACCGTGAGGCGACGATCGTCGCCCAGGCCGGCCGCAAGGGCGCGGTCACGGTCGCCACGAACATGGCCGGCCGTGGTACGGACATCAAGCTCGGCGGCAACCCCGAGGACCTCGCCGAGGCGGAGCTGCGCCAGCGCGGCCTCGACCCCGAGGAGCACATCGAGGAGTGGGCGCACGCCCTGCCCGCCGCCCTGGAGAAGGCCGAGCAGGCGGTCAAGGCCGAGAAGGAAGAGGTCGAGGAGCTCGGCGGCCTGTACGTGCTGGGCACCGAGCGGCACGAGTCGCGCCGGATCGACAACCAGCTGCGCGGTCGTTCCGGCCGTCAGGGCGACCCCGGTGAGTCCCGTTTCTACCTCTCCCTCGGCGACGACCTGATGCGGCTGTTCAAGGCCCAGATGGTCGAGCGCGTGATGTCCATGGCGAACGTGCCGGACGACGTGCCGATCGAGAACAAGATGGTCACGCGCGCGATCGCGTCCGCGCAGTCGCAGGTCGAGCAGCAGAACTTCGAGACCCGTAAGAACGTCCTGAAGTACGACGAGGTGCTCAACCGCCAGCGTGAGGTCATCTACGGCGAGCGGCGCCGCGTCCTGGAGGGCGAGGACCTCCAGGAGCAGGTGCAGCACTTCATGGACGACACCATCGACGCGTACGTCGGCGCGGAGACCGCCGAGGGCTTCGCCGAGGACTGGGACCTGGACCGGCTGTGGGGTGCCTTCAAGCAGCTCTACCCGGTGCGGATCACCATCGACGAGCTGGAGGAGGCGGCCGGCGACCGGGCCGGGCTGACCGCCGAGTTCATCGCCGAGTCCATCAAGGACGACATCCGCGAGCAGTACGAGGCCCGTGAGGCGCAGCTCGGCTCCGAGATCATGCGTGAGCTGGAGCGCCGGGTCGTGCTGTCGGTCCTGGACCGCAAGTGGCGCGAGCACCTCTACGAGATGGACTACCTCCAGGAGGGCATCGGCCTGCGCGCGATGGCGCAGAAGGACCCGCTGGTCGAGTACCAGCGCGAGGGCTTCGACATGTTCCAGGCCATGATGGACGGCATCAAGGAGGAGTCCGTCGGCTACCTGTTCAACCTGGAGGTCCAGGTCGAGCAGCAGGTCGAGGAGGTCCCGGTCGAGGACGCCAAGCCGTCGATGGAGAAGCAGCCGCAGGACACGGTTCCGGCGCAGGCCGGCGCCCGTCCCGAGATCCGCGCCAAGGGGCTGGACGCCCCGCAGCGACGCGAGCTGCACTTCTCCGCGCCGACCGTGGACGGCGAGGGTGGCGTGGTCGAGGGCGACTTCGCCACCGACGAGGAGCCCGTGCGCTCCGAGGCCGACGGCCTCACCCGCGCCGAGCGGCGCAAGCAGGCCAAGTCGGGCCGTCGCCGCAAGAAGTGACCGCGCGGGCGCCTGCGGCGCCTTGACGGTGGTAAGGGCCGGGAACCCCTCGGGGTGCCCGGCCCTTCGGCATGCTGCCCCGGCCGCCCCCCGCCGCACCCCTGCCCCTCCGCCGGCGCCCTCAGGTGGCGCCTCAGGTGCGCGGCCCGCCCAGTTCCACCGCCGTGCAGCGCCAGCGGAGGTCGGGGCCCTGTTCCAGGCGGAAGGCGAGGGCGCGGAGCTGGTCGCCGGCGCCGATGCGGGCGAAGGCCTCGACGGCGCCGGGACGGGGGACGTAGTAGCCGATGTCGCGGACGACGGGACGGGTGCCGCGGGTGCGCAGGGTGCCGGCTTCGGCGAGCCGGGCCAGGTCGTCGTACGCGCGGCCGACGGTGTGCCGGAGCATCCAGTGGACGGGGCGCCGGCCACTCAGCACGGCGAGGAGACGGTCGGCGAAGAGGTCGGTGGGGCGGGGCCGCGGAGAGGCCGCCGTGGCCGGGTTGCGGGGCGGGGTGCCGCCGGGGCGGCGGGGGTCGCGGCGGTTCGGGGGGCGGGTGCCGGGACGGTGCTGTGCCGCTGCCCTGGTCATGACCTTGTTCATGGAAGACCCCGTTCGGCGGGCCCGGCGGGTACCGGGCGGTAACTTGCTGGTGGGGATCTTGTACGGGCCCGAGGACGGCGTCGGCAAGGAAGGTGCCGGCCGGTGTCGAAGGGCCGGGAGGTTCACCTATCCGAGTGGCCGGCACGGCGGGGAACCCCGTGGCGCCGGGGCAGACCCGGGTGAGTCGCGGGACGCCGGGTGGACGTCCGGCATGCCGTGGGCGGGAACCCGAAAGAGGACTCCACACGTATCCTGAAGAGCCTCAGCGGAGCCTCCGACCGAAAGAGCGGCCAGTATGCGCGTCTACGTCCCCCTGACCCTCTCCGGGCTCGCCGAGGCCCACAAGACGGGTGAGCTGGGGAGCGGCCCGCTCGTCGCCTACGCGGTCACGCCCGGGCTGCGCGAGTGGTATCTCTCCGACGACATCGAGGAACTGGAGTACGCGGCGCTGAGCCGGGCCGCACTGGCGTCCCTGCGCCTGCTGGCCGCGGAGCCGGACACGGCGCGGCGGCGTGTCGTGGTCGCCGTCGACGTGCCCGACGGCGCGGCCGCCGCCGACCCGGACCGCGGGCTCGACCCGGCGGCGCTCGGCGAGGTGCGGGTGGCCGGGCCGGTACGGCTGGCCAAGGCGGCGGCGGTACACGTGGACGCGGACGACGCTGAGGCGGACGTGGCGGCCGCGGCCGGGGCGGTCGAGGCGGCGGACGGCGGCGACGACGACGCGCAGTTCGTCGTGGACGGGGCCGAGGACCACGAACTGCTGTGGTTCGCGACGCAGGAGATCCCGAACCTGGTGGGGCTCGGGTAAGCGAAAGCAACCGAAGCAACCTAAGCAACCGCTGTGACCTGCGGGATCGCCCGCCGGTTCCATGATTGTCAGTGGCGGCGGGTACGTTTTCGGGCATGGGGATGCACTCAAGCGCGCACATCGTCTGGGACTGGAACGGGACGCTGTTCCATGACAACGACGCGATCATCGGGGCGACGAACGCGGCGTTCGGCGAGCTGGGGCTGGCGCCGATCACACTGGAGCAGTACCGGTCCCTGTACTGCGTGCCGGTGCCCAGGTTCTACGAGCGGCTGCTGGGGAGACTGCCGACCGACGCCGAGTGGGAGGTCATGGACGACATCTTCCACCGGTACTACACCGAGCACCGGGTGCGGTGCGGGCTGACCGAGGGCGTGGTGGACCTGCTGACGGCGTGGCGGTCGGCGGGGCGCAGCCAGTCACTGCTGAGCATGTACGTGCACGACGAACTGGTGCCGCTGGTGCGCGGGTTCGGGATCGAGGCGCACTTCATCCGGGTGGAGGGGCGGACCGGGCCGTCCGGGGGCAGCAAGGCCGAGCACATGGTGCGGCATCTGGAGGCGCTGGGCGGGGCGGGGGTCGAGCCCGCGCGTACGGTGGTGATCGGGGACGCGGCGGACGACGCGGTGGCGGCGCGGTACGTCGGGGCGGGGGCCGTGCTGTACACCGGGGGGTCGCACAGCCGGGCCAGCCTGGAGGAGGTGGGCGTGCCCGTGGTGGACACGCTCGCGGAGGCTGTGGCGGAGGCGGAGCGGCTGGCGGCCTGAACTCGCCGACCGGCCGACCCCGCCTCGCGCACACGTCGGTTCAGGTCACCGGCGCCTTCGCGCGCAGCACCTTCAGGAACTCCCGCATCCAGCCGGAGTGGTCCGGCCAGGCCCGGGCGGAGACGAGGGTGCCGTCGACGACCGCCTCGGCGTCCTGGAAGGTGGCGCCGGCGGCCTGCATGTCGAGTTCGAGGGCGGGGTAGGCGGTGACGCGGCGGCCGCTGAGGCTGTCCGTGGCGGCGGTCAGCAGCGGGCCGTGGCAGATCTGGGCGACCGGCTTGTCGGTGTCGAAGAACGACTTGAGGATCTTGCGGACCTCGGGATCGTTGCGCAGATACTCGGGAGCGCGGCCGCCGGGGATGACGACGGCGACGTACTGGCCGGGGTCGACCTCGGAGAAGGCGAGGTCGGCGGGCCAGGTGTAGCCGGGCTTCTCGGTGTACGTGTCGAATCCGGGTTCGAAGTCGTGGACGACGAATCGCAGCTGCTTGCGGGTGGGGGCGGCGATGTGGACCTCGTAGCCCTCCTCGCGGAGGCGCTGGTAGGGGTACAGGACCTCCAGTGACTCCGCTGCATCGCCGGTGACGATGAGGATCTTGGCGGTCATGTCGGGCGGCTCCTCTCGGGAGGACAATCCCTGTCTACGGCAAACGTCCCTCCGATGAGCCCGGTTGCCAAGAGGACCCGCCGCTTTCCGGGGAGACACTTCCCTGACGGACCGCGCGCGCCCCGGAGGGCCGCGGATACGCCTTCCCGGCCGTCTCCACCCCTGTGCATAACGTCAAACTTCCACCCCGGGATTTGTACACATACGGCTCATGACGGGCCCCCGGTCAGGAGCGATAGCCTTGTGGCGTGATCAGCGCGATAGTTCGCGGAGGCACCGGTGCCTTCGCCCTGCGCCCGGAGCACACGGACGACATCCGTGGCCGGGCGGCAGTCGCTGGTCCTCGCGGGCGGGACGGGGGCGCAAGGGTCCCCGAGGCGCCGCGCGCTCCCCGGGGAAAGACGCCGCCGAGAGCAGCGTCACACCCGTCGGGCGCGCCGAGAATGGCTGATTACCCCCCGCTCCTCTCACCTTGCGGCATAGCGTCGGATCGGACCGGACACCCCGGGCCGTGGCGGCGAGCCGGAAGGAAAGAGGCCGTACTTCCTTCTACGTCACGCAACGGCGCGCGACAGGAGCCAGAGGACAATGCAGACCAAGCTGGACGAAGCCAAGGCCGAGCTGCTCGAGAGGGCTGCTCGGGTAGCTGAGAACAGCCCGGTCGGGGGGCACCTACCGACTGGGATCACGGGCGAGGGCATTCCGGGCACGCCGGGCAGCCCGGACCAGGAATCCATGCTCGCGTTCCTCCAGCGCTACTACCTGCACACCGCCCCCGAGGACCTCACCGACCGCGATCCGGTCGATGTCTTCGGAGCCGCGGTCTCGCACTACCGCCTGGCCGAGAACCGCCCCCAGGGCACGGCCAACGTGCGGGTCCACACCCCGACCGTCGAGGAGAACGGGTGGACGTGCAGCCACACCGTCGTCGAGGTCGTCACCGACGACATGCCGTTCCTCGTCGACTCGGTCACCAATGAGCTGACCCGGCAGGGACGCGGCATCCACGTCGTCATCCACCCGCAGTTCGTCGTCCGGCGCGACGTCACCGGCAAGCTCATCGAGGTGCTGCCGACCCCGCCCGCCGACGGCGAGCTCCCGCACGACGCGCACGTCGAGTCCTGGATCCACGTCGAGACCGACCGCGAGACCGACCGCGCCGACCTCAAGCAGATCACCTCCGACCTGGTGCGCGTGCTGTCCGACGTCCGCGAGGCCGTCGAGGACTGGGAGAAGATGCGGGACGCGGCGCTGCGCATGGCCGAGGGCCTGCCGGACGAGCCCGTTCCCGGTGATCTCGCCGAGCCCGAGGTCGAGGAGGCCCGCGAGCTGCTGCGCTGGCTGGCCGCCGACCACTTCACCTTCCTCGGCTACCGCGAGTACCAGCTGCGCGGGGACGACTCCCTGGCCGCGGTCCCCGGCACCGGGCTCGGCATACTGCGCTCGGACCCGCACCACTCCAGCGACGAGCAGCACCCCGTCAGCCCGTCCTTCGAGCGGCTCCCGGCCGACGCCCGGGCCAAGGCCCGCGAGCACAAGCTGCTGGTGCTGACCAAGGCCAACAGCCGTGCCACCGTGCACCGGCCGTCCTACCTGGACTACATCGGCGTCAAGAAGTTCGACGCGGACGGCAATGTCGTCGGCGAGCGCCGCTTCCTCGGCCTGTTCTCCTCCGCCGCCTACACCGAGTCCGTCCGCCGGGTCCCGGTGATCCGCCGCAAGGTCGACGAGGTCCTGGAGCGCGCCGGGTTCTCGTCCAACAGCCACGACGGCCGCGACCTGCTCCAGATCATGGAGACCTACCCGCGCGACGAGCTCTTCCAGACCCCGGTCGCCGAGCTCCAGTCCATCGTCACGTCGGTGCTGTACCTCCAGGAGCGCCGGCGGCTCCGGCTCTACCTGCGGCAGGACGAGTACGGCCGCTACTACTCCGCGCTGGTCTACCTGCCCCGCGACCGCTACACCACCGGCGTCCGGCTGCGGATCATCGACATCCTGAAGGAGGAGCTGGGCGGCACCAGCGTCGACTTCACGGCCTGGAACACCGAGTCGATCCTGTCCCGGCTGCACTTCGTCGTCCGTGTCCCGCAGGGCACCGAGCTGCCGGAGCTCAGCGACAGCGACAAGGACCGCATCGAGGCCCGCCTGGTGGAGGCGGCCCGCTCCTGGGCCGACGCGTTCGCCGAGGCGCTGACCGCCGAGTGCGGCGAGGAGTACGCGGCCGAGGTGCTGCGCCGCTACTACAACGCCTTCCCCGAGGGCTACAAGGCCGACCACAGCCCGCGCGCCGCGGTCGCAGACCTCGTCCACCTGGAGCGGCTGAGCGAGGACAAGACGTTCTCGCTGAGCCTGTACGAGCCGGTGGGCGCCGCGCCCGAGGAGCGCCGGTTCAAGATCTACCAGAAGGGCGGCACGGTCTCCCTCTCCCACGTGCTGCCGGTGCTGAGCCGGCTCGGTGTCGAGGTCACCGACGAGCGGCCGTACGAACTGCGCTGCGCGGACCGGACGACCGCGTGGATCTACGACTTCGGGCTGCGCATGCCCAAGGTGGCGGGCGGCGGCGCGGAGTACCGCGGCGACGACGGCCGTGAGCGCTTCCAGGACGCCTTCGCGGCCACCTGGACCGGCCGCGCGGAGAACGACGGCTTCAACGCCCTCGTGCTGAGCGCCGGCCTGACCTGGCGGCAGGCGATGGTGCTGCGCGCGTACGCCAAGTACCTGCGGCAGGCGGGCTCCACTTTCAGCCAGGACTACATGGAGGACACCCTCCGCAACAACGTCCACACCACCCGGCTGCTCATCTCCCTGTTCGAGGCGCGGATGTCGCCGGACCGGCAGCGCGCCGGGCTGGAGATCGTCGAAGCCCTGCTCGAGGAGCTCGACGCGGCCCTGGACCAGGTGGCGAGCCTCGACGAGGACCGCATCCTGCGTTCCTTCCTCACCGTCATCAAGGCGACGCTGCGCACCAACTTCTTCCAGGAGACCCGCGGCGGCGAGCCGCACAGCTACGTCTCCATGAAGTTCGACCCGCAGGCCATCCCCGACCTGCCGGCGCCGCGCCCGGCGTACGAGATCTGGGTGTACTCGCCGCGGGTCGAGGGCGTGCACCTGCGCTTCGGCAAGGTCGCCCGGGGCGGCCTGCGCTGGTCGGACCGGCGTGAGGACTTCCGTACGGAGATCCTCGGCCTGGTCAAGGCGCAGATGGTGAAGAACACCGTCATCGTGCCGGTGGGCGCCAAGGGCGGCTTCGTCGCCAAGCAGCTGCCGGACCCGAGCGTGGACCGCGACGCGTGGCTGGCGGAGGGCATCGCCAGCTACAAGACGTTCATCTCGGCGCTGCTGGACATCACCGACAACATGGTGGCCGGCGAGGTCGTGCCGCCGCGGGACGTCGTGCGGCACGACGAGGACGACACCTACCTCGTGGTCGCGGCCGACAAGGGCACGGCGACGTTCTCCGACATCGCCAACGAGGTCGCCCAGGCGTACGACTTCTGGCTCGGTGACGCCTTCGCCTCCGGCGGCAGCGCGGGCTACGACCACAAGGGCATGGGCATCACCGCCCGCGGTGCCTGGGAGTCCGTCAAGCGGCACTTCCGGGAGCTGGGCGTGGACACCCAGACCCAGGACTTCACGGTCGTCGGCATCGGTGACATGTCCGGTGACGTGTTCGGCAACGGCATGCTGCTGAGCGAGCACATCCGGCTGGTCGCCGCCTTCGACCACCGGCACATCTTCATCGACCCGAACCCCGACGCGGCCGTCTCCTACGCCGAGCGGCGCCGGCTGTTCGAACTGCCCCGCTCCAGCTGGGAGGACTACAACACCGACCTGCTGTCGGCGGGCGGCGGCGTGTTCCCGCGCAGCGCCAAGGCCATCCCGGTCAACGCGCACATCCGCGAGGCGCTCGGCATCGAGGGCAAGGTCACCAAGCTGACCCCGGCCGACCTGATGAAGGCGATCCTCAAGGCCCCGGTGGACCTGCTGTGGAACGGCGGCATCGGCACGTACGTCAAGGCGGCCGGCGAGTCCAACACGGACGTCGGCGACAAGGCCAACGACGCCATCCGCGTCGACGGCGCCGACCTGCGCGTCAAGGTCGTCGGCGAGGGCGGCAACCTGGGCCTGACCCAGCTGGGCCGCATCGAGTTCGCGATGCAGGGCGGCAAGATCAACACCGACGCGATCGACAACAGCGCCGGCGTGGACACCTCCGACCACGAGGTGAACATCAAGATCCTGCTCAACGGCCTGGTCGCGGACGGCGACATGACCGTCAAGCAGCGCAACAAGCTGCTCGCCGAGATGACCGACGAGGTCGGCCGTCTGGTCCTGCGCAACAACTACGCGCAGAACACGGCCATCGCCAACGCGCTGGCCCAGTCCAAGGACATGCTCAACGCCCAGCAGCGCTTCATCCGCCACCTGGTGCGTGAGGGCCACCTCGACCGGGCGCTGGAGTTCCTGCCCACCGACCGCCAGATCCGCGAGCGGCTGACCCAGGGCCACGGCCTGACCAGCCCGGAGACGGCCGTCCTGCTGGCCTACACGAAGATCACGGTCGCCGAGGAGCTGCTGCACACCTCGCTGCCGGACGACCCGTACCTGCGCGGCCTGCTGCACGCGTACTTCCCGGCCGCGCTGCGCGAGCAGTTCGCCGACCGGATCGACGGCCACCCGCTGAACCGCGAGATCACCACGACCGTGCTGGTCAACGACACGGTCAACACGGGCGGTACGACGTATCTGCACCGGCTGCGCGAGGAGACCGGGGCTTCCCTGGAGGAGATCGTCCGGGCGCAGACCGTGGCTCGTGCGATCTTCAGCTCGGCGCCGGTGTGGGACGCGGTCGAGGCGCTCGACAACCAGGTCGACGCCGACGTCCAGACCCGTATCCGCCTGCACTCGCGCCGTCTGGTCGAGCGCGGCACGCGCTGGCTGCTGAACAACCGGCCGCAGCCGCTTCAGCTCGCCGAGACCGTCGAGTTCTTCGCCGAGCGGGTCGAGCAGGTCTGGCAGCAGCTGCCCAAGCTGCTGCGCGGCGAGGACCTGGAGTGGTACCAGCACGTGTACGACGAGCTGGCCGCGGCCGGTGTCCCGGACGAGCTGGCGACGCGGGTGGCCGGGTTCTCCTCGGCCTTCCCGACGCTGGACATCGTCTCGGTGGCGGACCGCATGGGCAAGGAGCCGCTGGACGTCGCCGAGGTCTACTACGACCTCGCCGACCGCCTCGGCATCACCCGGCTCATGGACCGCATCATCGAGCTGCCCCGCGCGGACCGCTGGCAGTCCATGGCCCGCGCGTCCATCCGTGAGGACCTGTACGCGGCCCACGCGGCCCTCACCGCGGACGTCCTCGCCGTCGGCAACGGCACCTCGACTCCCGAGCAGCGCTTCAAGGCCTGGGAGCAGAAGAACACGGCGATCCTGAGCCGGGCGCGGACCACCCTGGAGGAGATCCGCGGCTCGGAGACCTTCGACCTCGCCAACCTGTCGGTGGCGATGCGGACCATGCGGACGCTGCTGCGCACGCACTCGTAGGCGTACGCAGGCGTACGACAGCAGGGGGCGCCCCGAGCCGGAGCAGGCTCGGGGCGCCCCCTGCTGATCGGGACATTTCGGACTAAGGTCTGCTGTGTGACAGCGCACCCCCGGGCGGTCCCGGCGCTCGTCGCGGCGGCCTTCGTGCTGCTGCACGTCTTCGGCTACCCGGCCACCCGCTTCTCCAACGACTCCTACCGCTACGCCCGCGAGGCGTACGAGTTCCTCGGCGACTCCCCGCACACGGCCACCCGCAAGGCCGTCGCCGCCTACTGCGAGGACACGGCCAAGCTGGTCCACCGCAACCGCATGCTCGACCAGCTGAAGTTCCGCGGACCGGGCCGCGAGGCCCAGTACGCGGCCGCGTGCGAGAAGAAGTACGCGGGCGGTCTCGCGCCCACCGACCCGCGCTACGAGCGGATCTTCCACACCCGGCCCGCCTACCCGCTGATCGCCGCCCCCTTCGTGGCGCTGCTCGGCGCCAAGCCCGGACTCACCCTGGTCGCACTCGCGTTCACCACGCTCGCCGGATACCTCGTGTACCTGCTGCTGCGCGCACTGCGGGCACCGCCTCCCGCCGCCGTACTCGGCCAGGTCCTCTACTACGTGACCCCCCTCGCCTCCTGGGGCGGCCGGCCGCTCACCGAGGGTCCGGCCCTCGCCCTGATGACCGCGCTGCTGCTCGCCTCGGTGTGGCTGCTGCAACGCCGCGTCCTGCCCGGAGCCGCGCTGTTCACCGGCGCCTTCGCACTCGGACTCGCCGTCAAGTACTCCAGCTTCCTGCTGGTGGCCCCCTTCCTGGCGGCCGCCGCGTGCGCCTCGCTGCTCTTCGTCCGCCGCACCCGGCACCGCGGCACCCATGTGCTGGCCGGGCTCTCGGCGGGCGGCACACTGGCCGCACCGGCCCTGGGCAAGGCCCTGGACCTGCCCGGCATCACCGACTCGCTCCAGGACACCTTCACCCTGCACTGGACCCGGCCCGAGATCGCCGACCCGTGGCGGGCCCTCGCCCGCCTCGACCACGACTACTGGTGGCAGTGGTTCCAGAAGGAGGCCCTGGCCCCCATGCTGCTCCTCCTGCTCGCGGTGGGGGCCTGGGGCGTGTGGCGGCGCTCGGTGCCGGTCGCCCTGTGCGTGATCGCCATGGGCCTCACCGGGGTCGCGACGACGGTGGCGCACCCGCTCGCGATCGAACTGGACCGGTTGTACGTCCCGGTGTGGCTGATCCCCGTGATCGGCGTGCCGCTGGCACTCGACCGGCTGTGGCGTCCGGCCCCGGAAGGGGGGAGCACGGCGTCGCCCGGCCCGGCCGGGTCTACCTCAGCACGCCGGCCACCAGCCGCGCCGCCCGTCGCACCGTCGGGCGGGCGATCCCGCGGGCGACCGGGCGGATCAGGTGGGCGGTGACGCCGACGGGCCGCCAGCGCACCTGGAGGCGGCCCGGGGCGCGGCCCTCGGGTTCCACCGTCAGACGGTGGTGGGCGGTACGGGTGGTCCGGGAGGGGAAGGCCGGGGGAGCCAGCAGGACGCCCGTGTGGGCGAGGCCCTGCTGTGCGATGCGGAGCACGGGGTGGCGGATGCCGTCGAAGCCGTGCAGGGGCAGCGGCGCGGCGGCCGGGTCGAAGCGGACCCGTCCCTCGAAGACGCCGGGGCGCACCGGGTCGAGGCGGAAGGGGAGGGTGAGCCGGCGCCGGCCGGGGCTGAGGAGGAGGGCGGCGCGCTGCGGGCCGACGGCGAGGCGCAGTCCCGGGTCGTAGGTGCGGATCGTCAGGTCGAGCGAGGTGCCGGGTCCGGGGGTGAGCTCCGTTATCTCGTGGCGGAACAGGGCGCTGGGGAAGGGACGCGCGTCCAGCTCCAGATCGGTCACGTCCAGTTCGCGGCGGGCCCAGATCGTCCCCGGGACGCGGTCGCCCCAGTACGTGGCGTCGCCGTCGGGACCGGGTGTCACCTGTCTCGGCGCGACCGCGTGGCCGAGGCCCCGTGCCGCTTCCCGGGCCTCGGGCAGACGGCCGTCGCGGACGAGCTGGAGGACGACGCGCTCCGGACGCGGGAGGCGGGCGTACGCGCCGGGTTCGAGGGAGTCGAGGTACGGGGTGACGATCCGGGCGAAGGACGCCAGCCACTCCTCGTCCCGGTAGGGCAGGTCTCCGGCGTACATCCGGAAGTCGTGCTTGAGGAACTTGTAGTCCTTGTCCTCCCGCAGCGACTCGTGCCCGCTCTCGGTGAGGAACTCGTCGATCAGCCGCTGGACGTGGACGCGGTCGCGGACGTTGGTGAGTTTGTGCCGCTGGTTCGAGATCGAGGCGGCGCCGGCGTCCGCGTTCGGGTCTATGTACCAGTGGTAGACGGGCTGCGGGATGATCGTGAACGACTTCGCCAGGCAGTACGCCTGCGCCGAGAACAGCTGGTCCTCGTAGTGGATGCCCTCGGGGAAGCGCAGGCCGTGCCGGTCCAGGAAGGAGCGGGCGTACATCTTGCTGGTCGCCAGGTGCTCGAACAGCAGGCGGGGGTCCGCCTCGATGCCCCGCACCGTGCGGCGCTCGGCCACCAGGTGGGGCATCCAGGTCGAACGGTGTCCGTTGTCCGCCCGTATGCGCCGCACCGCGCCCATCGCGAAGTCGATCCGGCGCTCGCGGTGCGCGGACAGCAGCAGTTCGACGGCGTTCGGGGGCAGTTCGTCGTCGCTGTCCAGGAACATCACGTACGGCGCACGGGCGATCTCCAGGGCGCGGTTGCGCGGGGCGCTGCACCCCCCGCTGTTCTCCGGCAGCCGGAGGTAGTGGATACGGGGGTCCTGCGCCGCCAGCCGCCGCGCCACCGCCGGGGTGCCGTCCGTCGAGTGGTCGTCACTGATGATGATCTCGATGCCGGGGTGGGTCTGCCGCCGCAGCGAGGCGACCGCCCGGGGCAGGCGCGCCGCGTCGTTGTGGACGATCACCGTCACCGTGGCGTCGGGCCGTTCGGGGTACCTGGGGGCAACGGGGGTCGGGACAACGGGGGTCATGAAGCCGCCTCCTCAGGGGTCGGCGCCGGTGTGCGCTCCTCGACGGGGACCACCGGCGGCAGCGATTCCTCGCTCTCGCCGAGGAAGACCCGCCGCACGACGCGCTCGGCGGCGCGCCCGTCGTCGTACTCGCAGAAGCGGCGCCGGAAGGCGGCCCGTGCCTTCGTCGCGCCCTCGTCCCGCCAGGCTCCCGTGGTGAGGATCTCCGCCAGTTCCTCCTGGGTGCGGGCCACCTGGCCCGGCGGTTCGGCCATCAGGTCGAAGTAGACGCCGCGGGTCGTCGCGTACGTCTCCCAGTCGTCGGCGTAGACCACGATCGGGCGGTCGAGGCAGGCGTAGTCGAACATGATCGACGAGTAGTCCGTGACCAGCGCGTCCGCCGCCAGGCACAGGTCCTCGACCGGGTCGTACGCCGAGACGTCGACGACCCTCCCGGTGCGGCGCAGGCCGGCGAGCGGGGAGGCCGAACCGTCGTAGAAGTAGTGGCCGCGCACCAGCAGGACGGTGTCCTCGCCGAGGCGGTCGGCCAGGGTCGCCAGGTCCAGGCGGGGGGTCCAGCCGGCCTCGTAGTCGCGGTGGGTGGGGGCGTACAGGACGGCCCGCCGGCCCGGCGCGATGCCCAGGCGGTCGCGGACGGCCCGTACTCCCCCGGCGTCGCAGGTGTGGAAGACGTCGTTGCGCGGATAGCCGTGGTCGAGGGACGTGTACCGGGCGGGGTAGGCGCGCTCCCACATGCGGGTGGAGTGGCTGTTGGCGGAGACGCTGTAGTCCCACTTGTCGACGCGGGCCAGCAGGGCGGCGAAGTCCATGCCCTTGGCGGCGGCCGGGTGCTCCATCTGGTCCAGGCCCATGCGCTTGAGCGGGGTGCCGTGGTGGGTCTGGAGATGGATCGCGTCGGGCCGTTTGACCACCGAGTTCGGGAAGTTGACGTTGTTGGTGAGGTACTTGGCCGTGGCCAGCACCTCCCAGTAGCGGCGGGTGCCGGGGACGACGTGGTCGGTGCCGGGCGGCAGGAGCGGCACGTTCTCCTTGGTCACCACCCACACAGGGTGGATGTGCGGGGCGAGTTCGGCGAGCTTCGCGGCGATCGCGGCCGGGTTGCAGGCCACCCCGCGGTCCCAGTAGGCGGCGAACACCGCCAGGTGGGGGTCGACCGGGCGGCCGAGGGCCCGGCGGTACTGGTGGTCGCGGAGCTGGGCGCCCAGTCGCCGCCTGCCGGTCCGCAGCGTCGCCTTCGCCGTGCGGCGGGTGCGGTTGGCCACCTGGAAGGCGCGGTAGCGGGTGTAGGCGCCCTCTTCGAGCAGGGCGCGGCGGACGCCCTCCAGGCCGGCCGGGCGGTGGTGGTCCGGCGCGCGCCAGCGGACCGCCGCCAGGGAGGCCCGGCGGAAGAACTCCCGGGCCACCGGCTCGGGCAGGGGCTCGCGGGCGAAGGTGCGCAGCAGTTCGCGGACCATGAGGTCGTAGAGGACCGCGCGGGTGGCGGGGCGGTCCTTGGCCAGGGACAGCAGCGTCTCGTAGCGGTCGACGAGGGCGTAGCGGTCCTCGGGGGCGACGGGGGGCAGGCTCTCGGCGCGCAGTCGGCGGTCGTCGTACGCCACCTGGTTCAGGCAGGCGATCCGTCCGGCGTGCAGCAGCGTCGCGTACGCCGCGCGGGGCTCGTCGTCGGTGCCGAGCCGCTCCTGGTGGGCCCGCCAGAAGCCGGCGCGCAGGGCGCGGTTGCCGAGCAGCGGGGCGAGGCGCAGCAGGTGGGGGGCCTCGTCGAGAGGGAGCTCGGCGCGGCCGGCCCGGGCCAGGAGGTGGCCGCCGCCGGAGGGTCGGCCGGAGGTCTGCCAGGTGCTGGTGACGTGGTCGAAGAGGAGGACGTCGACCTCGTCGGGCAGTTCGGCGGCGCGCTCGGCGACCATGCGGGGGGCGCCGACGGGCAGGCCGTCCTTGGCGTGGACGAAGTGCAGCCAGCGTCCGGACGCCCGCGCGGCGCCCGCCGCCCGGGCCGCCGCGTCGCCCGTCCCGGCCGGCAGGGGCAGCACCACTGTCTCCGGGGAGTGCGCCTCGGCGGTCTCCCGGGCCCAGTCGCCGACCGCGGCCACGATGACCTCGGCGTCCGGGAGCGGGTGGGCGTCCAGGGAGTCGAGGAGTTCCGTCAGGTGTCCCTGGGTGTTCGGCCCGTGGACGATGACGCTGAGCTCGGGCATCGCGGGGGACTCCTTCGCCTCGACGTCACCGGGGTCACACCTTTCATCTCATAATGTCACCAATGGGATGAAAGGTGCGGACCTGGTTGCGCCGGCTGGGGGTCCTGCCGGCCGCGGTGGCTACGCGGTCTGCAGCGGCTTCGGCTGGGGCGTCTTCTTCGGCGCGGCCTTGGGGCCCTTGTCGCCGGTGAAGGCCTCGTACTCGGCGAGGACCTCCTCCGTCGGCCCGTCCATGCGCAGCTCGCCGCGCTCCAGCCACAGCACCCGGTCACAGGTGTCGCGGATCGACTTGTTGTTGTGGCTGACGAGGAAGACCGTGCCCGCGTGCTTGCGCAGCTCGCGGATGCGCTCCTCCGAGCGCTTCTGGAAGGAGCGGTCGCCGGTGGCCAGCGCCTCGTCGATCATGAGGACGTCGTGGTCCTTGGCGGCGGCGATGGAGAAGCGAAGGCGGGCGGCCATGCCGGAGGAGTAGGTGCGCATCGGCAGGGTGATGAAGTCGCCCTTCTCGTTGATGCCGGAGAAGTCGACGATCTCCTGGTAGCGCTCCTTGATCTGCTCGCGGGACATGCCCATGGCGAGGCCGCCGAGGTAGACGTTCCGCTCGCCGGTCAGGTCGCTCATCAGGGCGGCGTTGACGCCGAGCAGGGAGGGCTGGCCGTCGGTGTAGATGTGGCCGTTCTCCACCGGGAGCAGGCCGGCCACCGCCTTCAGCAGCGTCGACTTGCCGGAGCCGTTGGTGCCGATGAGCCCGATCGCCTCACCCCGGTACGCGACGAACGAGACGTTCTTGACCGCGTGCACCTTGCGGACGCCCGCCGCCTTCTCGGCCTGCTTGCGGCGCAGCATGCGGTTGAGGGCGGCGGTGGCGGTGCCGCGTCCGGCGCCGGTGCCGTTGACCCGGTAGACGATGTCGACCCCGTCGGCGATGACGGTGGGGATGCGGGTGTCGCTCGTGTTGTCAGCCACGGCCGTACGTCTCCTCAGCCTTCCAGAAGTAGATGAAGCCGCCGACCCCGGCGAGCAGGGCCCAGCCCGTGGCCGCCGCCCACACGTGCGGGGGCAGCTGGTGGGCGTGGAAGCTGTCGATCAGCGCGAAGCGCATCAGGTCGATGTAGACCGCGGCGGGGTTGGTCTCCAGGGCGATCGTCAACGCGTGGGGCAGATGGTCGCCCTTGGTCAGCTTGTCGATGCTCCACATCACGCCGGAGACGTACATCCAGGTGCGCAGGATGAACGGCATCAGCTGGGCGATGTCGGGGGTTTTCGCACCCATCCGGGCCATGATCATCGAAACGCCGGCGTTGAAGGTGAACTGGAGCACCAGCACCGGGATCGCCAGCACCCACGAAGCGGAGACGGGGACGCCGAAGCAGAGCAGGATGACGACCAGCGCGGCCATCGAGAACAGCAGCTGCTGGAGCTGCTGGAGCGCGAACGAGATCGGCAGCGCGGCCCGCGGGAAGTGCAGCGCCCGGACGAGGCCGAGGTTGCCGGAGATCGCCCGGGTGCCCGCCATGATCGAGCTCTGGGTGAACGTCCAGATGAACACGCCGGTGACCAGGAACGGGATGTAGTCCGGGACGCCGTGCTTGGTGTTCAGGAGCACGCCGAAGATGAAGTAGTAGACCGCCGCGTTCAGCAGGGGGGTCATGACCTGCCAGATCTGGCCGAGCTTCGCCTGGCTGTACTGGGCGGTGAGCTTGGCGGTGGCGAAGGCGCTGATGAAGTGGCGCCGGGCCCAGAGCTGGCGGACGTACTCGGGCAGGGAGGGGCGGGCGCCGCTGACCGTGAGGCCGTGCCGGGCGGCCAGGGCCGCGAGGTCGTCGTCGGCCGGGACCGGGGTCGCGGGCGGTGTGTGGAGGACCTGGCTCACATCCGCTGCTTTCGTTCGGGGGGAGGGGGTGCGTGCGTCCGGGCTGCCGCCGGGTCCGCGTCGCCTTGCGTTTCCTTACGCGTCTCTTCACGTTCTCTTACGTCGGGACGGGACCGTATCGTCGCAACGTGAGAGTAGGGCCGATCGACGTCGGAACGCAACCGTTTCGTCGTAACGCCCTATGCTGGACCGTATGACGACGAACGCCGACGAGCCCCAGACGCGTCCGCGCCGACGGACCCCCGCCGGGGCCGCCGTGCTCCGGGAGGACGTGACCGAGGCGATCCGGGCGGCCGTCTTCGAGGAACTGGCGGCCAGCGGCTACGCGCGCATGTCCATCGAGGGCATCGCGCGCCGCGCCGGAGTCGGCAAGACCGCCGTTTACCGCCGCTGGCGCTCCAAGCTGCACCTCGTCCTCGACGTCGTCTCGGCGCTCGCCGTGATGGGCCTGCCCGTCCCGGACACCGGCTCCCTGGAGGGCGACCTGCGGCTGCTCTACGAGCTCACTTCCCGCGCGCTGCGCCACCCCGTCGCCTCGCAGATCATCCCCGACCTCCAGGCCGAGGCGGCCCGCAACCCCGACATCGCCGAGGCCATGCAGAAGGCCCTGCGGGACGGCCAGGAAGGCGTCGCCAGCAAGATCATCGCAGCGGCCGAACAACGCGGCGAAGTCCGCGCCGGCATCAACGACGAACTGGCCCTCGACCTGATCTCCGGCCCCCTGTACTGGCGCTCCGTGGTGATCCGCAGCCCGAAACTCCCCAAGGGCTACCTCCCCGCCCTGGCCAAGGCGACGGCGGCGGCACTGAAGGCGCTCTGAGCGACGCCGCCCGCGACCCGGCCGGTCAGCCCGCCAGGCTCAGGGCCGGCCCCGCCAGATCCGTCGCGCTCAGCACCCGGCCGTCGAACCCGGGCCGCACATCTCACCACCCTGCCCGGCCTGCGGGAAGCGGGCGGAGAAGGCGCCCTCGGGCCCGAACTCGAAGGGGGCGCCCAAGGCGTCGCCGACGGCGGAGCCGACGACGGCGCCGACCGCGCGTTCGACGCGTTCGACTCGTTCGGCACGGAGGGGATCGGTCACCCGCGCAGCGTAAGGGCGTTGGGCCTCGGCGGGCGGTCAGGTGCGGGCTGCCTCCGGGTGGAGGTGCAGCCAGCCGTCCCAGGCTGAGGTGATCATGTCTTCGATGTCGTACTTGGCCTGCCAGCCGAGTTCGACGGCGATGCGGTCGGCGGAGGCGACGACGCGGGCGGGGTCGCCGGGGCGGCGGGGGGCGACCGTCGGGGGGCGGTTGTGGCCGGTGATCGCGTTGATGCGGTCGATCATCTCGCGGACCGACACCCCCTCCCCGCGGCCGATGTTGAAGGTCAGGTCGATGCCGGGGGAGGACTGGAGGGCGCGGGCGGTGGCCACATGGGCCTCGGCCAGGTCCACGACATGGATGTAGTCGCGGACGCAGGTGCCGTCCGGGGTCGGGTAGTCGTCACCGAAGATGCGTGGCGCGGCGTCCTGGGAGAGCCGCTCGAAGACCATGGGGATGAGGTTGTGGACGCCCGTGTCGGCGAGCTTCGGGCCGGCCGTGCCCGCCACGTTGAAGTAGCGCAGCGACGCGGTGGACAGCCCCGTGGCCCGGCCCGTCGCCCGCACCAGCCACTCGCCGGCCAGCTTGGTCTCGCCGTACGGGGACATCGGCGCGCACGGCGTCTCCTCGGTCACCAGTTCCCCGTGGCGCGCGGCGTCCGGCATGCCGTACACGGCCGCCGAGGACGAGAACACGAACGACGCGACACCGGCCGCGGTCGCCGCCTCCAGCAGGACCCGCAGGCCCTCCACGTTCTCCCGGTAGTAGTGCAGCGGGCGGTCCACCGACTCGCCCACCTGCTTCTTGGCGGCGAGGTGCACGATCCCGGTGACGGAGTGCTCGGCCAGGGTGCGCGCCAGCCGGACGCCGTCCAGCGTGGAGCCCGCCACCAGCGGGACGCCGTCCGGGACGCGGCCGGCGATGCCGCTGGACAGGTCGTCGTACACCACGGCCTGTTCCCCCGCCTCCGTCATCGCCCGTACGACGTGCGCCCCGATGTATCCGGCGCCGCCGGTGATCAACCAGGTCATGTGCGGCCGTCCCCTCGTTCCGTGGCTCGTGGCCACTCCTCAGTGAAGCAGGCGGCGAAGCCCGACGGCTCCCCGGCGGCCAGGACCTCGGCGGGTGTGGAAAGCACCGCGTCCGTCACATGGCCGGCGTCGTTGTACCCGATGACGACCACGCCTACTTGCGGGGGCTGCGCGAGGAATGATGGGTATTCGCCCGTTAATGGGGGTTCGGCGCTCGATGCGGAAGACGGCCGAAGGAGGCGCGGGGCTCGGTCGCGGGCTGGGTCCGCGCGACCGGGGGCCGGGTGGAGCGCCACAGCCGGACGAGGGAGAGCACGGCGGCCGTCGCGAGGAGCCCGTTGCGCAGCAGCATCAGCAGGCAGCCCGTCCAGGTGCAGCCCATGACCTCGCGGTAGAGCGTGGGATAGGCGACGGCGCTGACCGCGCTCGCCGCCACCACCAGCGCGGCCACCGGGCGCTGGACGGTGTGCCGGGAGGTGAGGCAGACGGCGGCCAGCCCGATCAGCCAGATCATGTACTGCGGGCTGATGACCCGGCTGGTGACGGTGAACAGCAGTACGGCGCACAGCGCGGCGTCGTAGGGCGTCGCCTCGGTCCAGTGCCGGGCCCGTACCCGCCACAGCACCAGCAGCGCGAAGGCGACCGCCGTGAGCGCGAGGGAGGCGTCGGCGACGGCGGAGACGTGCGGGCCGAGCAACTCGACCGCCCCGTACCGGTAGCGGGCCCGGCCGGGCCAGCCGGCGTGGGTGGCGAGGCTGAGGACCGTCCCGCCGAGGGACTCGATCTGGACGCCCCGGTTCCCCTGCTGGTGCACGAAGGCCAGGGAGTTGCGGAACAGCCCGGCGAAGATCCCGAAGGTGATGGCGCCGGCGCCCGCCGCCCACGTCCAGGCCGACCGCGTCGCACGCCCCCGGGGCACCCCGATCAGCACCAGGACCGGCCACACCTTCACCAGCCCGCCCAGCGCCGCGACCACCCCGCCCACGCGCGGGGAGCGGGACAACAGCAGCAAGGAGACGACGGCGAACACCGTGACCTGCACGTCGTACCGCGCGAGCGGGACGTGCAGCAGCAGCGGCAGGGCGCCGACCCACAGCGCCGCCCCGCCCAGGCTGCGCCCGGGCCGGATACCCGCGCGGGCCAGCACCAGCGCGATCAGCGCGTCGGCGGCGAGCGTGAGGGCCACGAACGCCTGGAAATAGGTCAGTCCGGGCAGCAGACCCGGCGCCAGCAGCACCGCCCCCGCGCCCGGCGGGTACTGCCACAGCTTGTCGTGCGCCGGGAAGGCGCCCCGGGACAGGGTCTCGTGCCAGTTGAAGTACAGCCGCCACACCTCGCGCGCCACGGAGCCCCGCCCCAGGAGGAGGGCGGAGTTGTGGGCGAGCAGCCACAGCATCGCGGCACGGGTGGTCAGCCAGACGACGGCGAGGGAGAGCACGCGGCGGTTCATCACCGGGAGCGTAAGCCGCGAGGATGGAGTATTCATGCCGATACGCCGTCAATACTCACCAAACATTGGCTAATCGCAAAAGATCGGGCCGTGGTGAACTTTCGTCCCCTGGTCAACCCGGAGTCGAGCCGTGTCCGTCGCGGGGCTGCGGTGGCCGTTCCGGCGGCCGTGATGCTCGTGCTCGGACTGTGGGGGCTCGACCGCGGGGGCATGTGGCGCGACGAGGCGGTCACCTTCCAGGTGGCACGGCGCACGGTGCCGCAGATCTGGCGCCTGCTGCACGGGGTCGACGCGGTGCACGGCCTGTACTACCTCCTCATGCACGCCGTCCTCGCCCTCCACCCCGGCGAGGTCCTGCTCCGGCTGCCGTCGGTGTGCGCGGCGGTGCTGGCCACGGGCCTGGTCGCCGCGCTCGGCACCCGGCTGGCCCGGCCCCGCGTCGGACTGTGGGCCGGGCTGCTGTACGCGGTCACGCCGATGGTCGGGCACTACGCGCAGGAGGGCCGGTCCTACGCCCTGGTCGCGGCCGGCGCGGCGGGGGCCACCCTGCTCCTGGTGCGGGCGGTGCCGGCCGGCGGCCGGACCTGGTGGGCGTACGGCGCGGTCCTCGGCGTCACCTGCTGGCTGCACGAACTCGCGGTCCTGCTGGCGCTCGCCCACGCCGGGACGCTCGCGCTGGCCCGGGTGCCGGCCGCGGTGTGGCGGGGATGGGGCCGCGCGGCCGGGGTCGTGGCGCTGGCACTGCTGCCGATGGTGGTGGTCTCGCACGCCCAGTCCGCGCAGCTGGCCTGGGTGCGGGAGCCGACGATGGAGACCGCGGGGGCGTTGCTACGGGAGTTCGCGGGGCCGACCTCCGGCGTGTACTGGGCCTGCCTGGCCCTGGCGGCCCTCGGGCTGACGCGGCTCGTCGGCGGCCGTGGGGAGTTGACGTGCGCGGGGGTGGCGCTGCCGCTGGCGGTGGTGCCGCCGACGGTCCTCATGCTGGCCTCACGCCTGACGCCGCTCTACGTCGACCGGTACGTGCTGTACGCGCTCGCGGGGGTGCCGCTGCTGGTGGCGGCCGGGGCGGACCGGGTGGCCGAGCTGCTGGGGCGTATCGGCCGGGCGGCCGGACCGCTGGGACGCGTCCGCCTCCGGAACCCGCGCTTCCCCTCCCCCCTCCTCACCCTCACCGGCGTCCTCGCCGTCGCCCTCGCCCTCGTCCACCAGTTGCCGGTCCTCCGCCAGGACCGCTCCCCGGACCACCGCCCCGACAACCTCGCCGCCATGTCCACGGACGCCGCCCGTGAACTGCGCCCCGGCGACCCCGTGCTCTTCCTGCCGTCGCACGCGCGGAGCACCGCGCTGGCCTATCCGGCGGGCTTCCGCGGCATCCGGGACGTGGCGCTCGCGGCGGGTGCGCCCGCGTCCGGGACGTTGTACGGGCGCGAGGTGGACCCGGACCAGCTGCGCCGCAGGCTGGCCGGGCTCGACCGGGTCTGGGTCGTCGCCGAGCGGCGCTTCTTCCGCTCGCCCTGGTACCCCGGCGACCCCACCGACCGGGCCAAACTGGACGTCGTGCAGGACCGGTTCGCGCTGCGGGAGGAACGGGCGCGCGACGGTGTGGTGCTGCGGCTCTACGTCCGCAGGACCCTGGCTACGGGCAGCCTTGCCCATCCAGCGCGGCTGCGTCCAGGGCGGTGGTGAGCCGGTCGAGACGGGTGCGCAGCTCGCTGATCTCCGCCAGGTCGAAGCCGGTCGCCTCGACGATGCGGCGGGGCACCTTCAAGGCCCGCTCGCGCAGTGCCGCGCCCTCCTCGGTCAGGCGCACATCCACCGAGCGTTCGTCGCGGACGCTGCGCTCGCGGCGGACCAGGCCGGCCGTCTCCAGTCGCTTGACCAGCGGGGAGAGCGTCCCGGAGTCCAGGCGCAGATGTTCGCCCAGCTTCTTGACCGGAAGGTCGCCGTGCTCCCACAGCACCAGCATCACCAGGTACTGCGGGTAGGTGAGACCGAGGTCCTTGAGGATCACGCGGTATACGCCGTTGAAGGCGCGGGACGCGGCGTGCAGCGAGAAGCAGATCTGACGGTCCAGGTGGAGCCAGTCGGCCTCGGGGGCAGGGGCGGGGGACGGGGTGGCGGTCATGGCTCCAGGATAGCTCTAGCGAGTCATTTAGTTGTGTGCAATTGAATTGTGTGCTCTACTTGTCGTCGTGAGGCGGCCCACCAAGGAGCCGCCGGAACGTCACTTCGAGAGGGATGGTCATCCATGGACGCGCTCTACACCGCTGTCGCCACCGCCACCCACGGCCGCGACGGTCGCGCCGTGTCCTCCGACGGCAAGATCGACCTCAAGCTGGCCCCGCCGGTGGAGCTCGGCGGCAACGGCGAGGGCACCAACCCCGAGCAGCTCTTCGCCGCCGGTTACGCCGCCTGTTTCGGCAGCGCCCTCGGTCTGGTCGGCCGCCAGGCGAAGGTGGACGTCAGCGACGCCGCGGTGACCGCCGAGGTCGGCATCGGCAAGCAGGGCGAGGGCTTCGGCCTGAAGGTGACGCTGCGCGTGGAGCTGCCCGACACCGTGGACAAGGAGACCGGCCGCAAGCTGGTGGAGACCGCGCACCAGGTCTGCCCCTACTCCAACGCCACCCGCGGCAACATCGAGGTCGACCTCGTCATCGAGTAATCCCGGTCACCTGACGGGGATTCACCTCATCGAGTGAACCTCTCGCCCGGCGTGCCCCTGCGCGGGCACCGGCAGCGCACGCCGGACGAGAGGTTCCAGCAGCAGCGGCACCCCGACCACCGGCAGCAGCCAGGCCAGCACGATCAGCCGGTCGCCCCAGATGTTGATGTCGGGGTGCGCGGCCTGGGTGAGGATCCCGGTGCCCGCGGCGGCCAGCAGGAAGCAGCCGAACGCGCGCCGCCGCAGCGCGCCCCGCGCACCGGCCGCCAGCGCCGCCAGGAACAGCGGCTCCCACAGCTGCCGCCGGATCCACTCCAGCCAGAAACCGGCCTCCAGATGCTCCAGGTCCCGCCACGGGCGGACCCGGTCCGGGCGGGAGAAGTGACCGGTGAGCAGGTCCTGGAGGCTCTCCGCTTCGGACGGGTAGTGCAGCAGCCGGGCCAGCAGCACCGTCCCCAGAGCGGCCGAGCAGCCCATGACCGCGATCGCCGTCACCCCGCGCCCCGGAGCCCGACCGTGCCGTCGGCGCCGTACCGCGACCGCCGCGCCCGCGACGGCCAGGCACGCCCCGAGGAACAGCGCCTGCGAGTGCTTCACAGGGAACAGCGCGAGCAGCGCACCGGCGGCCAGCGCCACCCCGGCCCGGGCCCGTCCGGTCAGGGCCAGCGCGCAGCCCCACAGCGCGACCAGGGTCAGCGCCAGCAGCAGGCCCTCGGTCATCGGACGCATGGCGGTCGGACCGCACGGCAGCACGTAGAACAGCGCCTGGCCGGTCAGCGCGAGCGGCAAGGGGACGGACAGGGCGCGCAAGGTCAGGAAGACGAGCACCCCGCCCGCGACCGTGACGACGACACTTGCCGCCCACACACCCCAGGTCACCCCGAACGCCGTGACGAACGGCACCAGGAACACCGGATAGCCGGGCCGCGCCTCGAAGAACCGGCGCAGCCGCGGGCCCACGAACGGCGCGACGTGCCCGTCCGTCTGCCCGGCCCGCAGCCGCCGGTCCACCAGCCGCGACTCCTCGGCCCGGCACTGCGCGAACACCTGCCGGGCGGGGTCCGGCCGGTGGTAGCGCACCACGTTCACGCTCTGGCCCCGGCGCGCCATGGACGCTTGGCCCTCGCACACCCAGTCGATGGTGGCGGCGGCCGCAGCACGCTTGTCCTCGCCGCTCAGGCTCAGCGCGTACGAGACGTAGCTCTTCGAGTCGGGGGTGTCCCGGCCGGTGACGTCGGCGAGCTGGAACAGCGCGAACACGGCGCCCAGGACCAGGACCCAGGTACGCGGCCTCATGTCGACGCGAGCAGGTCGTGCCCGGCGGCCGGTCCGGGCACCACGGCGGATTCCGGCTCCGGCACCGGTTCCCCCAGCAGCAGCGTCCGCACCACCCGCTCGGCGGCCCGCCCGTCGTCGAACTCGCAGAACCGGGTCCGGAAGTCCGCCCGCAGCCGCGCCGACTCCTCGTCCCGCCACGCCCCCGAGGCGAACAGCCACGCCAGCTCCCGGTAGGAACGCGACACATGGCCCGGCGCCTCCGCCGTGACGTCGAGGTAGGCGCCCCGGCTCGCCACGTACGCCGGCCAGTCGTCGGCGTGCACGACGATCGGCCGGTCGAGGTTGGCGTAGTCGAACATCAGGGCCGAGTAGTCGGTGACCAGCGCGTCGGAGGCGAGCATGAGCTCCTCCACGTGCGGTTCGTCCGTCGCGTCCACCAGCACGCCCCGCCGGTGCAGTTCGGCCAGGCCCAGCCCGCGTGCGGGACCCGGGGCGACGGTGGGGTGCAGCCGGACCACGAGGGTGTGGCCCTCGCCGAGGTCGGCGGCGAACCGGGCCAGGTCCACGCGGTCGACGTGGCCGCCCCGGTGGTAGTCGCGGCGGGTCGGCGCGTACAGCACGACCGTGTGCCCCTCCGGGATGCCGTGCCGGGCCCGGAACCCGGCCCCGTCGCCGGGCGTCGCGTTGACGAGGGCGTCGTTGCGCGGGCTGCCGGTGCGGACCGAGGTGAAGTGGCAGGGGTAGGCCCGCTCCCACACCAGCTCGGAGTGGCGGTTGGCGACCAGGCTGTAGTCCCAGCGGTCGGCCCGGCGCAGCATCTGCGGCACGTCGAAGCCGTACCGGGCACCGGGCTTGCCCAGCAGATCGGCGCCCATGTACTTGAGCGGGGTGCCCTGGTGGGTGTGGATGTACACGCTGCCGGGCCGCTTGACCAGGGTGCCGGGCCAGTTGACGTTGTTGACGAAGAACTTCGCCCGCGCGGTGACGTCCAGGTAGCGCGGGGAGTCGACGAGCACGTACTCGACGTCCGGGGGCAGCCGCCGCGCCTCCTCCGCGTCCCCGACCACCCACACCCCCCGGATGTGCGGCGCGAGTTCGCGCGCCGCGCGGTACACGGCCGCCGGGTCGCCGAGCACCCCCTTGTGGGAGAACGCCGAGTACACGGCGAGGTTCGCGTCCAGCGGGCGGCGGGCGTGCAGCCCGGCCAGCCCCCGCCTGGCCCGCCCGGCCACCGCCTTGCGGACCTCCAGACCGCGCCGCCCGAGCTCCCGGCCGGCCCGCCCCGACTGCCGCTTGACCTGGTACATCGCGTAGCTGCCGGTGAGCAGGCGGACCTCTCCCTCGACCCGGGCGCCCGGGGGCCGGTGCCCGGCGAACATCCGGGCCGTGCGCCGGAAGAACTCCGCCTTGTCGGAGGGCGGCAGCCGGTCCGGCTTGGCCAGGATGTCCAGGCAGTGCTCGCCCATCTTGCGGTGCAGATAGGGCCGCCAGGCCGCGAGCGCGGGTCGGGAGCCGACGAACGCGAAGACCCGCTCGTACTGGTCGTGGATGTCGAAGTGCTTGCGGCTGGTGGTGGACAGGATGTTGCCCTGGCGGCGCTGGCGGTAGTTCACGCAGATCCGGTCCAGGGCCGCGATCCGCCCGGCGCTGAGCATGACCGGGAAGGTCCAGGGGGTGTCCTCGTAGTAGCCCGGCGGGAACTCGAAGCCGTTCTCCTCGACGAAGTCCCGCCGGTAGACCTTGTTCCACACCACCATCAGCAGGTCCAGGATCTGCGGGTACTCGGCCGCCGTGAAGGTGCCGGGACCGGCCTCCGTGAGCAGGTGGGCGAGGACGTTGCGGCGCATCCCGCCCCACCAGTAGGTGCGCGCGTAGTCGAAGACCAGCACGTCCGGGTCGCCGGACTCCGCCAGCCGGTCGGCGATGGCGCCCAGCGCACCGGGGGTGAGGGTGTCGTCGCTGTCGAGGAAGAAGAGGAAGTCGCCGGTCGCACGGGGCAGTCCGGCGTTGCGGGCGCGGCCGAGGCCGACGTTCTCCGGCAGGTGCAGCACCTTCACGCGCGGGTCCCGGGCCGCGTACTCGTCGAGGATGGCGCCGCAGCCGTCCGGCGAACAGTCGTCCACGGCGATCAGCTCCAGGTCCCGGAAGGACTGCTCCAGAACCGAGTCGAGGCACTCGCGCAGGAACCCCTGCACCTTGAAACAGGGGACGATGACGCTGAAGCGGGGCACGGCGGGTCAGCTCCTCACGAGGGTCGCGGCGGCGGGGGCGGGGATGCGCTCCGCGAGCGGGATCACCGGCGGGATCGACTCCGGCGGCTCGCCGAGCAGCACCCGCCGTACGACGCGCTCGGCGGCCCGGCCGTCGTCGAAGTCGCAGAACCGCCGCCGGAACGCGGCCCGCAGCTCCCGCGACTGAGGCCCCGCGTAGGAGCCGTCCCGGAAGACCCGGGCCAGCTCCTCGGGCGTACGGGCCACCGGGCCGGGCGGCGCGGCCATCAGGTCGAAGTAGACGCCCCGGGTCTCCTGGTAGACCTCCCAGTCGTCGGCGTACACCACGATCGGCCGGTCCAGGTTGGCGTAGTCGAACATGATCGACGAGTAGTCGGTGACCAGCGCGTCGGCGGCCAGGCACACGTCCTCCGAGGAGCGGTGCGCGGTGACGTCGATGATCCGGCCGCTGCTCCCGCCGAGCCCCCGGTCGTAGAAGTAGTGGGCGCGCAGCAGCACGACCACGTCCTCACCCGCCGCCTCGCAGAAGGCCTCCAGGTCGAGACCGGTCTCGAAGCCGGTGTGGTGGTCGCGGTGGGTCGGGGCGTACAGGACGGCGGTCGCGTCCTCGGGGACCCCCAGCTCGCGCCGGATCCGGGTGACGTCCTCGCCGGTCGCCGTGTAGAAGACGTCGTTGCGCGGATAGCCGTACTCCAGCGCCTCGTACGAACCGGGGAAGGCACGCTCCCACACCTGCGTGGAGTGGCGGTTGGAGGAGAGGTTGAAGTCCCAGCGGTCCACCCGGCCGAGCAGCTTGGCGAAGCTGCCGGTCTGCGCGGCCACCACCGGGTACGTCGACTGGTCCACGCCCATCTTCTTCAGCGGGGTCCCGTGCTGGGTCTGCACGTGCACGCTGCCCGGCCGCTTGACGACGCCCTCGGCGAAGTTGGCGTTGTTGACCAGGTACTTGGCGCGGGCCAGCACCTCCCAGTAGCGGCGGCTGCCGATCACCGCGTAGTCGACGCCCCTGGGCATGGCGTGTTCCTGGCCGGGCTCGACCAGGAACACCGAGCGGATGTGCGGGGCCAGTTCCCGGGCCTTGGCGTGGATCGCGGCCGGATTGCAGGCGTAGCCGCGGCCCCAGTAGGCGCAGTACACGGCGAGGTGCGGGTCCAGCGGGCGGCGCAGGTCGCGCGCGTACCGCAGGCGGGTGCGCACCGCGCGGGGGCGCGGTACACCCTCGACGGCCCTCACCACCCCCTGGTTGGCGCCGCGCAGCGCACGGAACGCCGTGTACGCCCCCGCCGCCAGCAGCCGGTGCTGCACCCCCAGGCTGCCGCCCGGCACCCGGAAGCCGGCCGGCCGGTGCCGCCGGTACAGGCGGCACGCCCGGCGGAAGAAGACCCGGCGCCCGGAGGGCAGCCGCTCGGGCCGGGAGGCCGTCTTCAGCACGACCGAGAAGAGCTGCTCGAACAGCGCCCGCGTCCGCTCGGCGGGCAGTTCCCGCTGGGCGGCACCGGTCAGCACCAGCTCCACCTGGTTGAGGAGGTCGTGCTGGTGCGGCCCCGGCAGGTTGAGCCGGCTGCCCTGCCGCCGCAGCCGGTGCCGCAGCACGACCTGGCGCAGCACCGCGATCCGCTCGGCGGCGAGCGTGGTCAGCCCGCCCCAGCCGACGTCCGTGAAATGGCCCTCGGGAAAGGCCAGTTCCTGCCCGGTGACGAAGGAGCGACGGTAGGCGGCGCTCCACGGCGGCAGCTGCACACCGGTGACCCCCGGTGCCCGGTCCGGGGCGAAGGCCCCCTCCGGAGCACTCGCCAGCAGCGGCTGCGCCGGGTTGCTCGGCTCGCCGTCCCACCAGGGGGTCCGCAGGTGCTCGAAGTACAGCACGTCGACGTCCCCCGTCTGAGCCAGCCGCGCGTCGAGCATGGCCAGCGCGCCGGGTACGAGGACGTCGTCGCCGTCGAGGAACAGCAGATACGCGCCGGTCGCCGCCCGCGCCCCGATGTTGCGCGCCCCGCCGCGGCCGGCCGAGGGCGGCGAGTGGACCGGGGCCACCCGGGAGTCCCGCTCGGCGTATCCGGCGGCCACCTCGGCCGCCGGGGTGTCGGGCCCGTCGCAGACCGGGATCAGCTCCAGGTCGCCGAAGGACTGGGCGAGGACCGAGTCCAGTGCCTGGGACAGCCGGCCGGCGACCCCGTGGGACGGGACGATGATGCTGAAGCGGGGCATTCTGCTCTTTCTGTTCTCTGTCCTGGCGCCAGTCCTTGCCGTCCTGGGCTCAGGCCGTACGGGTGCGGCCGGGCCGCCCGGCCGGCCGCCAGGTGGACGGCCGGGACGGAGTGGGCCGCGAGGTGCTGCGGGGCATGGGAACTCCCAGAAGGACAAACGGCGTTCAGCGGCTCTCGGTGACGGGGACGGGGCCGGAAGGTTGCGGCACGGTGGCGAGCGGGGAGCGCGCGGGCACCGACACCGCCGACGGCACCGGGTTCCGCTGCTCCAGCGGCACGACCCTCGGCAGCCCCGCCGGTTCGCCCAGCACGACGTGCCGTACGACCCGCTCGGCGGCCCGGCCGTCGTCGTGCGGGCAGAAGCGCTCCCGGAACGCGGCGCGCAGCTGGGTGGAGCGGGAGCCGCGCCAGTGGCCGGTGGCGAAGATGTCGACCAGCTCGTCCTCGGTGCGCGCGACCGCGCCCGGCGGGAAGGCGCGCAGGTCGAAGTAGGTGCCGCGCGCCGCGTCGTACGCCTCCCAGTCACCGGTGTGCACGATGATCGGCCGGTCGAGGTTGGCGTAGTCGAACATGATCGACGAGTAGTCGGTGAGCAGCGCGTCCGAGGCGACGCAGAGCTGCTCGACGCTCGGCCGGCCGCTGACGTCGATGATCCGGCCGCCCTCGCCCGGGGACCCGCCGGGCCGGCCGTGGCCGAGGGTGAGGATCACATGGCGCGGGCCCAGGCGGCGCAGGATCCGCTCCAGGTCGAGGGCGGGGCGCTGGGTGCGGCGGTAGTCGCGGTGGACGGGGGCGTACAGGATCGCGACGGCGCCCTGCGGGATGCCGAGCGACTCGCGCAGCCGGGTCACGTCGGCGGAGGTGGCCCGCTGGAGGACGTCGTTGCGCGGACTGCCGTACTCCAGCGTGGTGTAGCGGCCGGGGTGGACGCGCTCCCAGGTCAGGGTGGAGTGGCGGTTGGCGGACAGGACGTAGTCCCACTTGTCGACGCCCTCGAGGAGCTCCTCGAAGTCCGTGTCCCGGGCGGCCGCCGGACGCTCCTGGAGGTCGAGGCCCATGTGCCCCAGCGGGGTGCCCTGCTGGGTCTGCACGAACACCTGGCCGCGGCGCTTGACCAGGCGGCGGTCGAAGTCGGCGTTGTTGACCAGGTACTTGGAGCGGGCCAGCGCCGTCCAGTAGGCGGCGGTGGCGGGGCGCACCCGGCGCGTGCCCGGCGGGACGGTGTGCTGGTGCTCGGGGCGGGCGATCCAGGCGGTGCGGACGTGCGGGGCGTGCGTGCGGAACGCGGCCTCCAGGGCGCCCGGGGCACAGCCGTGCCCGCGGTACCCGTGCGCGGCGAACACCGCGCGGTCGGCGCGCAGCGGAAGGCGCAGCTGGATCCGGTAGTGCAGCCGGAGCGCGGCGGCCCGCACGGCACGGGCGGACTTGGTGGCCGCCTTGCGTGTGCGGCGGACCGCCGAACCGGCCAGTTGGAGGGCGCGGTAGGTGCGGTGCAGGCCCAGGCGGACCAGGGTGTGGCGGAGACGGACGCGCAGGGGGGCGGGGGCGCCGGGGGCGCGGTAGCGGCGCAGATGGGCGCGGGCCATGCGCAGGAACTCGGCGCGGGTGCCGCGCGGCAGCCGGTCACGGCGGGTGTAGACCGTCACGAGGTGGTCCGCCATGCGGCGGAACAGCTCCGGCCGCCACCGGGCGAGCTCCGGCCGCTCCTCGACGTGGGCGAACACCCGGTCGTACTGCTCGAAGACGTCGAAGTGCTTGCGGCTGGTGGTGCGCAGGATGCTGCCCTGCCGGCGCTGCCGGTAGTGCACGCACACCCGGTCGAGCGTGGCGATCGACGCGGCCGTCATCAGCACCGGGAAGGTCCAGGGGGTGTCCTCGTAGTAGCCCGGCGGGAAGCGGAAGCCCTCGCGCTCGACGAACTCCCGCCGGCAGGCCTTGTTCCAGGCCACCATCAGCACCTTCAGCAGTCCTGGGCGGTCCTCCAGCCGGAAGGGTGCCGGGCCTTCCTCGGTCAGCAGGCGCGCGACCTTGTTGCGGGCCGCCTCGCCCGTCCAGTAGGTGCGCGCGTAGTCGTAGACCAGGACGTCCGGCTCCCCGGTCGCCTTGATCCGGTCGGCGATGGCGCGCAGCGCGTCCGGGGTGAGGGTGTCGTCGCCGTCCAGGAACACCAGGTAGTCGCCCCTGGCCTGCTCCAGGCCCGCGTTCCGGGCGCGGCCCAGCCCCTGGTTCTCGGGCAGGTGCACCGCCCGCACGCGCGCGTCCCGGGCCGCGTACTCGTCGATGATCGCCCCGCAGGCGTCCGGCGAGCGGTCGTCCACGGCGATCAGTTCGAGATCGGGGTACGACTGCGAGAGCACCGAGTCCAGGCACTCGGGCAGGTACGCCTGGACCTTGTACGCGGGGACAATGACACTGAACCTGGGCAAGGGACATCCATGGGTCGGTCGGCGCGGGCGTTCTGCCCGGGAACGGCCAATGGAGTGACCTGGTTACGGTTTGTACGGCATGTGGGGGACGCCGAAGTGAACGGGGAAGGGCGGGCCGGTGTCCCGGCCCGCCCTTCGGAACGGGGTTGTGCGTCGCCTACTTGACCGCGCCGGCCATCACGCCCGTCACGAACTGCCGCTGGAACGCGAAGAACACGGCCAGCGGGATCACCATGGAGATGAACGCGCCGGGTGCCAGGACGTCGATGTTGTTGCCGAACTGGCGTACCTGCGTCTGGAGCGCGACCGTGATCGGCTGGCTGCCGGACTTGGTGAACACCAGCGCGACCAGCATGTCGTTCCACACCCACAGGAACTGGAAGATGCCCAGGCTGGCGATGGCCGGCCCGCCCAGCGGCATCACCACCCGCGCGAACAGGCGCAGTTCACCGGCGCCGTCCAGCCGGGCCGCCTCCAGCAGTTCGCGGGGGATCTCCGCGAAGAAGTTCCGCAGCAGGAACACCGCGAAGGGCAGGCCGAAGCCCACGTGGAACAGGACCACCCCGAGGATCGTCCCGAACAGGCCGATGTTGCCGAACAGTTCGGCGATCGGGATCAGCGCGACCTGCACCGGCACCACCAACAGGCCCACCACGCCCAGGAACCACCAGTCGCGGCCCGGGAACTCCATCCACGCGAAGGCGTAACCCGCGAGGGAGCCGATGACCACGACCAGGACGGTCGCCGGGACCGTGATCAGGACGGTGTTCCACAGCGAGCTGGTGATGTCGCTGTTCTCCAGCAGCTTCTGGTAGCTGTCGAAGGTGAGCTGGGACGGCTTGCTGAAGACGTGCCACCAGCCGGTCGCGCTCATGTCCTCCGGTGCGCGCAGCGAGGAGACGAGCAGCCCGATGGTGGGCACCAGCCAGAACAGGCCGACGACGATGAGGAAGACGCGGACCAGACCGCCGCCGAGCTTCTCCACGAGCCTGGAGCCCAGCGACTGCCTGGCCTGCACGGTCTCGGCGGGCGTCACCTTGCCCAGACTTCCGGCGTGCGTGGTCATCGCCGCACCTCCCGCCTCAGCCGGCGAATATTGAACAGCATCACCGGGATCACCAGCAGCAGCAGGAACACCGCGATGGCGCTCGCGATGCCGGGCTGGCTCTCCGCGAAGCCCTTCCGGTACAGCTCCAGGGCGAGCACGTTCGCGTCGTCCTGGGAGGAGCCCGGCGCGATGATGAAGACCAGGTCGAAGACCTTCAGCACGTTGATCATCAGGGTGACGACGACGACCGCGAGGACCGGCGCGAGCAGCGGGACGGTGACCTTGCGGAACACCTGCCACTCGTTCGCCCCGTCCACCCGGGCGGCCTCCAGCAGCTCCCGGGGCACACCCGCGAGCCCGGCCGCGATCAGCACCATCGCGAAGCCCGCCCACATCCAGACGTACGACCCGATGATGGCCGGGGTGACCAGCGACGGGCCGAGCCAGTCGACGCCGTTGTACGGCTCCTTGAAGTTGCTCGCGGGCAGTCTGAGCCGGGCGCCGTCCGCCGCCGCGGGCAGGGTGAACGTGCCGTCGCCGGCGGCCTTCGCGGAGGCCACCACCTTGCCGTCCTCGACCGCCTCGATCCGCATGCCCGAGTAGCCCAGCTCGGACGGGTCGGGAGCGCCCAGCCTGCCGACGCCCTTGCCGCGGGTGAAGTCCTGCCAGGTCGTGCCGGTGATCTTGCCCGGCTCCGGCTTCGCCGCCACCGCCTTCTTCGCGCTGTCCGGCATCTGGTCGGGGGCCACGCCGACCAGCGGCAGGGTGACGGCCTGGCCGGTGTGCACGGGAGCCGACGTGATGAAGCCGCCCCCGTCGGGCTTGAGCGGCGACTCGCGGCCCGGGTGCGCCTTCGGGAACGCCGAGGACTGGGCGAAGGTGTCGTGGACGCCGACCCACACCGCGTTGGCGACGCCCTTGTCCGGGTCCTGGTCGTACACCAGCCGGAAGATGATCCCGGCCGCCAGCATCGAGATCGCCATCGGCATGAAGACGACCAGCTTGAACGCCGTGCCCCAGCGCACCCGTTCGGTCAGCACCGCGAAGACCAGACCGAGCGCGGTGGAGACCGTCGGCGCGAACACCACCCAGATGATGTTGTTCTTCAGGGCGGTGCGGATGCCGTCGTCGGTGAACAGGGCCTTGTAGTTGTCGACTCCGGCGAAGCCGTCACCGTTCGCGTTGTAGAAGCTGCGGATGACCGAGTACCCGATCGGGTAGACCACGAGCGCGCCGAGCAGCACCAGGGCGGGCAGCAGGAACAGGACTGCCACGGTTCTGCGGGTGCCGGTCACGCTCTTGCGGCTCTTCGGTGCGGCGGGGCCCGGTGGGGCCCCGGCCGCCGCTGCCGACGCCATCGCCGGATCAGCTCCCGTTCCCGTAGGCCGCCGCCGCGTCCTTCTCCAGCTTCGCCTGCGTACCCGCGACGTCCTTCGGGTTCATCAGGAAGTCCTGGAGGTCCTTCCACTCACCCTTGCCGGGGGTGCCGCCGAAGGCCTGCGGGGCCTGGTCGGACATGTCGAAGCGGAAGTCGTCGCCCGAGGCGATCAGCGCCTTGGCGATCGTGCGCTGCACCTCGTTGGGGTAGTCCGAGTTCGGCACGTTCTTGTTCGGGGACAGGTAGCCGCCGAGCTTGGCCTGGATCGACGCCGCGTCCGGGGAGGCCAGGAAGGTGGCCAGCGCCTGGGCCGCCTTGGAGTCCTTCAGGATGACGGCCGCGTCACCGCCGGAGACCACCGGCGCGGACGAGCCCACCGCCGGGAACGGGAAGACCTTCGCGTCCGTGCCCACCTTCGCCTTGGTGTCACCGATGTTGACCTGCGCGAAGTCGCCCTCGTAGACCATGGCCGCCTTCGGCTGGTCGCCGCCGGTGAAGGTCTGGGTGACGGAGGCCGGGAACTCGGTCTGGAGCGCGCCCTTCGCACCGCCCGCGACATAGTCCTTCTTGCCCCAGATCTGGGCGAGCGTGGTGAGTGCCTGCTTCACCGAGGGGTCGGTCCACTTGATCTTGTGCTGGGCGAGCTGGTCGTACTTCTCCGGCCCCGCCTGCGAGAGGTAGACGTTCTCGAACCAGTCGGTGAGGGTCCAGCCGTCGGCGCCGCCCACCGAGAACGGGGTGATACCGGAGTCGTACACCGCCTGAGCCGCCTTCAGCAGCTCCTGCCAGGTCTTCGGCTCCTTCGCGCCCGCGCCCTCGAAGGCCTTGACGTTGTACCAGACCAGCGACTTGTTGGCGGCCTTGTAGTACACGCCGTACTGCTTGCCGCCGACCTTGCCGATGTCCTGCCAGCCCTGCGAGTAGTTCTTCTGGAGCTCCTTGACCGCGTCCGCGCCGAGGGGCTTGGCCCACTTCTTGTCCACGGCCTGCTTGATGGCGCCGGGCTGCGGCAGCAGCGCGATGTCCGGCGGCTGACCGCCGGCGATCTTGGAACCGATGAAGTTGATGATCGGGTCCTGCGCCGGTACGAACGTGACCTTGGCGCCCGTGCGGTTCTCGAACTCCGCGAGGACCTTCTTGAAGTTCTTCTGCTCGGTGCCGGTCCAGACGGCGGCGATCTCCAGGCTCGCGCCGTTCAGCTTCGGGAGGGAGACGGTGGAGCCGCTCGCGCTCGCCCCACTGCTGCTGCCGCCGTCGTCCTTCTTGTCGTCGCTGCCGCTACAGGCGGTGAGCGCCAGCGCGCCCGCGAGGAGGACGGCGAATGTCGTGACGGCCCTGTTTGTCCGGATGGTGTTGCTGTTGCTACGCATCACTGCCCCGTTCTTCGTTCTTCGTTGAACGTATGAGCACTGTCCCGTGGCGTCCGGTCTACGCCGGGTGACTCGAAGGCGGCAAGAGCGCCTGCGGTGTCGACCGGGGGATCGTGACCGGCTCGTGATCAGGCCCGTATGCGCACTACGGAGAGCTACAGGAGCGAGGGGACTTCCGCGGCCGCCACCTGCCGCGCCGCCCGCTCCACCGCACTCGCCAGCAGGGCCAGATCCGTCGGACCGTTGCCCAGTTCGCGGACGGGACGGCGGGTCGGCGGGTCGCCCATGCGGTGCCAGTCCAGGGGGACGACCGTGGGGCGCTGGGTGGCGGTGCGCGGGATGCGGCCGGTCACCCGGCCGCCCTGGAAGGGGGATATGCGCCCGTCGGCGTGGACCAGCCGGCCGCGTCCCGGCGCCGGTTCGTCCGGGCCGGAGGACGGCGCGTCCAGGGAGACGCGGAGGGTGGCCCGGCGGGCCGGTTCCGACTCCGCTGTGCGGCCACCGGGGCCGGTGGCGGCCACCAGGTGGACGCCGAGCCGCTCGCCCTCCTTGGCCACCGCCTCCAGCGCGCGTATCACCGAGCCCGCGGCGGGCCGCCCCGGTGAGCCGAGCGCGGGGGAGACCAGCGCGTCGAGGTCGTCCACGACCACCACCAGCCGGGGCAGCGGCGGCGGCGTCGTCTCGGCCTGCCGCCGGGAGGCCGCCCCCGGCCGCAGCCGCATGGTCGAGCTCGGCGGTGCCTCCAGGTCCCCGGTCCCGCTGGTCCCGCCGGCCCCCGGCGCGGGCCGCCCGGCCGGGGTGCGCTGCGCGACGATCCGGCCGGAGACCTCGCGGTGCGTGTGCCACTCGGCGAAGTCGCTCCGCCCGAGCAGCTCGGCCCGCCGCTTCAGCTCGGCGCTCAGGGACTGCGCGAACTCCCGCATGCGGACCGGGTCGTTGGCCGTGAGGTGGGTGGTGACGTGCGGTATGTCCGTACAGGTGCGCAGCCCGTCGCCGTGTGCACCGCCGGTGCCGACGCCGTCCCTGCCGTCGATCAGGACGATGCCCAGGCGGTCGGGACGCTCGGCGGCGGCGAACGAGGCGACGACGGCCCGCAGCAGCTCCGTACGGCCGCTGCCGGGCGGCCCCTCCATCAGCAGGTGCGGCCCTTCGGCGACGAGGTCGGCGCAGAGCGGCCCGCGCGGCCCGGCGCCGAGCACCGCCCACGCCCGCCCGCCGAGCGACTCCGTGTCGTCGGCCGCGTCCGCCCAGCGCGCCATCAGGGAGGCCGGGGTCGCGCGGGCGAGGCCCAGTTCGTCCAGGAGCCGCGCCGACTGGGGCAGCGGTGCCGCCACGCGCGCGTGCCCCTCACCGACCGTGCCGTCCGTACGCAACGGCGCCAGCGCCCGCGCGAACCGCTCCGCCCAGGCGGCGGAGACCGCGTCGACGGCGGCGACCATGCCGGGGCCCACCGGTCCGGCGGGGGCGCCGGGGGTGTCGGTCCTGGCGACGCGCGTCAGCCGCAGGGCGGTGGCGACATCTCCGCTGAGCAGCGCCACGGCCCCGCAGGCGCGGAAGGTCGGCGCCGCCGCGCACGCGGCCTCGTACGTGTCCGTCACCGGCGAGGCGGGCGAGGCCGGAGCGGTCTCGGCCAGGCACACCACATGGATCCCGGCCCGGGGCCCCTCCAGGGCCAGTCGCGCCACCGACTCCCGCAGGGCGGCGCCTCCGGGATCGCCGTCCACGACGACCACGGTGAACGGCCCGGGGAAGCCGGGGTCCGCGCCGATGTCGTCCCGCGCCCAGGAGGGCCGCCGGGCCGGGCGGCGGGAGTCGGGGGCCGCCGGGGTGTGCGCTGAAGGGCTGTGGGCGGTAGGGGCGTGCGCGGAAGGGGCTGCCGCGTCCGCGGCCTCCGGTGCGGCATACCCACCGGTGCCGGTGCCGGTGCCGGTGCTGGCGCCGGTGGCCGGGCGTCCGTCGGCCGTCGCCGGACCCGCGCCGGACGCCTGCCGGATCACCGGGTCGTCGAGGCGGCGCAGGAGTTCCTCGGTGCGGGCCGCCGCCTGTTCGCGGTCGTAGGCCAGCAGGAGACGGCAGTCCTGGCCGTGGCCGGGCCGTACGTGGGGCAGCCAGCCGAGCCAGGACCACTCCGCGGTGCGCTCCTCCAGGGGCCGGGCGCGGTCCGGGCTGAGCAGGACGATCTCCAGCGCGTCGGGGGAGTGCAGCGCGGCCAGCTGGGCCAGCACCGCGCGCGCCAGCCCGGACAGCCGCGAACGCGGTCCGGCCAGGCCGAGCGCCCCGGCTTCCCGGAGGTCGGCGGTCACGGGGACGGCGGGCAGCAGGCCCGAGCCGTCCGGCATGGCGCGGTCGGCGGTGCCGAGCCGGACCGTGAGGGTCTCCGGGTGGCCCGGCCCGCGCTCCCACAGCCGGGGCCCGGGGCCGAGCGCCGTGAGCAGCAGTGCCGCCGGGTCCGGCCAGGTCTCCGGCTGCTGCGGCAGGGGGCCGGCCAGGGGCGGGGCGGTCTCGCCGGCGCCCTGCTGGTCGTACGCCCGAGGGTCCGCCGCGGGCTCGCCGCGTCCGCCGGTCAGCCGTCGCGCCCACGCGCCGAGCCCGCCGCGCCTGCGTACGCCCTGCGGGACGTCGGTGCCGCGGAGCGGGGTGGCCTTGCGGGTGCCGGAGGCCGGGCCCGGTGCGGCGGGGTCGTCCGACGTGCCGTGCGCCGTGAAGGCCCCGCCGACGCCGCCGACCCCGAAGAGGCCCGCGTGCGTGTCCCCGCCGTCCCGGCTCTCGATCCGGGGCGCCCCGCCCTGCCCCGGCACGACCGGCTCCGCGGGCCCCTGTTCCCGGGCGTCCGGTGGCGCGCCGGCGGTGCCCCAGCCCGCCGAGCCGTAGGTGTGCTGCGTGTGTCCCAGGGGCGTACCGTCGCGTCCCACGCGCGCGGGAGCCGTCGCGTCCCCGGGGGTGACCCGCACGCATCCCTCCCCGTCGGGCATCGTCTCCACCCGCGCCCCGGGCCCCCCGGACGGAGTAAGCCGCAAGGCCGATTCGCCGATCCGCAGCAGCGCCCCCGGGGCGAACCGCACCTGCCGGTCGCCCACGCGCGTGCCGTCCAGCGTCGTGCCGTTGGTGGAGCCCAGGTCGGCGACCGAGACGCGGCCGTCGGCGGCGACCGTGACCGCGCAGTGCAGGCGGGAGACGTCGGGGTCGTCCAGCGGGACGTCGGCGTCTGCGGAGCGGCCGATGGTGACCTGGCCGCCGTGCAGCAGGTGGACGCCGCCCGCGTCCGGGCCCGCCACCACGTGCAGCTGCGTCGGGGCGTCGTCCAGCTCGGGGTGCGGTTCGGGTTCGGCGGGGGCGCCCACGGACAGCACGGCGCCGTCGATCAGCGGGGGCTCGCCCAGAGTGGCCCGGCCGGCGTCCAGCCGCTCCACGCCCGCGTACAGCACGACCGTGGTGCCGGCGGCCTCCCGGCCCCCGTCACCGGCGACCGCCGAGGCCAGCGCCGACGCCACCGCGGCCAGGGCCGTGCCCGCGGGCGCCGTGACCAGCACGTCGCGGCTCGCGGCGCGGCCCCGCTGCGGAGAGGGGCTCAGCGGGTCTACGACGGTCAGCCGGATCTGCATCGCCGTCAGCGGTCCCTTCTGCGCGGGCGCGGACTTCCCCCACCACACACGAGCACGTAGGCCAGTACTGCACGCATCCTCGCACCCGCCACTGACAACGCGCCCCTCACCAGGCGTCAAGTGATCTTGATTGGTCAGCTCTGTCCCTAAAAGTGCCTGACCAGTAGTGCACGGGCGATCACTTGAGATCGGTCACGTCCGGCCACGGCAACCTGGAGACCGAGGTGAGCGTCTTTCCTTCGAACGTGCACCGGAACGCTTACGTAGTGCCTTGGGGGGCGGCACTACAGTGGGTCGGAATAGGTAAGCGGTAAGGGCAAGCAAGCAACAGGGAGCGCATGACGTGCGGCCGGTAGGCAGCAAGTACCTGCTCGAGGAGCCGCTCGGACGCGGCGCCACGGGCACCGTCTGGCGAGCCCGCCAGCGTGAGACCGCGGGCGCCGAGGCGGCCGTGCCAGGCCAGCCCGGCGAGACCGTCGCGATCAAGGTCCTCAAGGAGGAGCTGGCGAGCGACCCCGACATCGTCATGCGGTTCCTCCGGGAGCGCTCCGTCCTGCTCCGGCTCACCCACCCCAACATCGTCCGGGTCCGCGACCTGGTGGTCGAGGGCGACCTGCTGGCGCTGGTCATGGACCTCGTCGAGGGCCCCGACCTGCACCGCTACCTGCGCGAGAACGGCCCCCTCACCCCGGTCGCCGCCGCGCTGATGACCGCGCAGATCGCCGACGCCCTCGCCGCCAGCCACAACGACGGCGTCGTCCACCGTGATCTGAAACCGGCCAATGTGCTGCTCAGGCAGTACGACGGCCAGATGCACCCGCTGCTGACCGACTTCGGCATCGCGCGCCTGGCCGACTCCCCGGGCCTCACCCGCACCCACGAGTTCGTCGGCACGCCCGCCTACGTCGCCCCCGAGAGCGCCGAGGGCCGCCCGCAGACCTCCGCCGTCGACATCTACGGCGCCGGCATCCTGCTGTACGAGCTGGTCACCGGCCACCCGCCGTTCTCCGGCGGCAGCGCCCTGGAGGTCCTGCACCAGCACCTGAGCGCCGAACCGCGCCGCCCCTCGACCGTCCCGGACCCGCTGTGGACGGTCATAGAGCGCTGCCTGCGCAAGAACCCGGAGGAACGGCCCAGCGCCGAGAACCTGGCGCGCGGCCTGCGTGTGGTCGCCGAGGGCATCGGCGTGCACGCCAACAGCGCGCAGATCGCCGCCGCCGAGGGCGTCGGGGCACTGCTCGCCCCCGACCCGGCGCCGACCGCCGTACCGGGCGTGCCCGGGGCCGCCGACCCCACGCAGGTGCTGCCCACGGGCCCGGCGCCCGGAGCGTACGACCCGAACGGGGCGACCAGCGTCCTGCCCCACACCGGCGGCCCGGCGGGCGCGGCCGACCCCACCGCCGTACTGCCGAACACCGGGGCCGCCGACCCGACCGCGGTCATGCCGCCGATGCCGCAGGGGCAGCCCGGCGCCGGACCGCAGGGCCAGCCGCCGGAGCAGCCGCACCCCTGGCAGAACCAGCTGCGCGCCGCCCGCGACCGCAACGAGCAGACCCAGATCCAGTACCTCGACCCGAACGAGGACCCGCTGCGCCGCCGCCCGCAGCGCCAGGTGGCCCGCCCCCAGCAGCAGCCCCCGCAGCAGGCGCGCCCGCAGCAGCCCCAGCCGCGCCAGGCCCGGCAGCGTCAGCAGCAGGGCCCGCCGCCCGGCTACGGCCAGCCGCAGCAGCAGCCCCAGCGGTACGCCGCCCCGCAGCCGCAGCAGTACGCCCCGCCCGCTCCGGCGGAGCCCCGGCGGCCGGCGCGGGAGCCCCGGGAGCCCCGGCAGCGCAGCGCCAACCCGATGAAGATCCCCGGTCTCGGCTGCCTGAAGGGATGCCTGTTCACGATCGTCATCCTGTTCGTCGCGGGCTGGCTGATCTGGGAGCTCAGCCCCTTGCAGCACTGGATCGGCACGGGCCGCAGCTACTGGCAGGAGCTGACCAACCTGGTCGACACGGCGACCAAGTGGGTCAAGGACCTCGGGAGCGGTTCCGGCGGCAAGTGATCGCTGGTTTGGGGATTTGTCGACATCTGACGGGTGATTTCCGTCTCCGCGGTGAAGGTTGGCTCCTCGGACGCGTACTTTTAACGACAACACGCGTCAGTAGGAGCAGTCTTGGCACGGAAGATCGGCAGCCGGTACACCGCCCACCAGATCCTGGGCCGGGGCAGCGCCGGCACGGTGTGGCTGGGCGAGGGACCGGACGGACCCGTCGCCATCAAGCTGCTGCGCGAGGACCTCGCCTCCGACCAGGAACTGGTCGGACGCTTCGTGCAGGAGCGCACGGCCCTGCTCGGCCTGGAGCATCCGAACGTCGTCTCGGTGCGCGACCTCGTGGTCGACGGCAATGACCTCGCGCTCGTCATGGACCTGGTCCGGGGCACGGACCTGCGTACCCGGCTCGAACGTGAGCGGCGCCTCGCGCCCGAGGCGGCGGTGGCGATCGTCGCGGACGTCGCCGACGGGCTGGCGGTGGCGCACGCGGCCGGCGTCGTGCACCGGGACGTCAAGCCGGAGAACGTGCTGCTGGACATGCAGGGCCCGCTCGGCCCCGGCGGCGCGCACCCGGCGCTGCTGACCGACTTCGGCGTGGCCAAGCTGATCGACTCGCCCAAGCGGACCCGGGCCACGAAGATCATCGGCACCCCGGACTACCTGGCCCCGGAGATCGTGGAGGGACTGCCGCCGCGCGCCTCGGTCGACATCTACGCCCTGGCCACGGTGCTGTACGAGCTGCTGGCCGGCTTCACCCCCTTCGGGGGCGGCCACCCCGGGGCCGTACTGCGGCGGCACGTGACCGAGACGGTCGTACCGCTGCCCGGGATCCCCGAGGAGCTGTGGCAGCTGCTCGTGCAGTGCCTGGCCAAGGCGCCGGCCTCGCGGCTGCGGGCGTCGGAGCTGGCGGCCCGGCTGCGCGAGCAGCTGCCGTTGCTGGCCGGGATGCCCCCGCTGGAGGTGGACGAGCCGGACTCGGAGCTCTCCGAGGAGGCCGCGGCCGAGGAGCCGGCGTACCCGGTGTCGCCCGGGGACGAGCCGGTGCGGCGGCGCGGGGCGGTGTCCCTGGTGCCGGGGGCCAAGCCGGACTCCAACCGGGACACGCACACCTCGATGCGCGTACCGGGGCCGGACGAGCTGGCCGGCGGCGCGCGGGGCACCGCACGTGCCCCCCGGGCCTCCGGAGCGCCCCGCCCCGGCTCGGCCCGGCACCGGGCGGCCGCCCGGCGGCGCAAGATCACCCTCGGAGTGGCCGGAGTCACGCTCGCGGCCGCGCTCGGGGTCGGCGCGTGGCTGGCGACGTCGGGCGACGACTCGGAGACGTCCCCGCAGAACACGCACACGTCTTCGACGCCGTGAGGAGAACGAGCCCGCCCGGCCGCGCGGCCCCGCACAGGCGCCGGGTGCCTCTTTCGGCCGGGGATGCCTGAAGGAACCGTTACGCTGGATGGCGTGGCAGTCGTCGATGTATCCGAAGAGATCAAGTCCCTCTCCTCCACCATGGAGTCGATCGAGGCCGTTCTGGACCTCGACAAGCTGAGGGCAGACATCGCCGTGCTCGAGGAGCAGGCGGCCGCGCCGTCCCTGTGGGACAACCCGGACGAGGCGCAGAAGATCACCAGCAGGCTCTCCCACCTCCAGGCCGAGGTCAGGAAGGCGGAGGTACTGCGCGGACGGATCGACGATCTCGCCGTGCTCTTCGAAATGGCCGAGGAGGAGGACGACCCGGACACCCGTGCCGAGGCCGAGTCCGAGCTTGCCGCCGTCCGCAAGGCGCTGGACGAGATGGAGGTCCGCACGCTCCTGTCCGGCGAGTACGACGCCCGAGAGGCGCTCGTGAACATCCGCGCCGAGGCCGGCGGTGTCGACGCCGCCGACTTCGCGGAGCGGCTCCAGCGCATGTACCTGCGGTGGGCCGAGCAGCACGGCTACAAGACCGAGGTGTACGAGACCTCGTACGCGGAGGAGGCGGGCATCAAGTCCACCACCTTCGCCGTGCAGGTCCCCTACGCCTACGGCACCCTCTCCGTCGAGCAGGGCACGCACCGGCTGGTGCGCATCTCGCCCTTCGACAACCAGGGCCGCCGGCAGACCTCGTTCGCGGGCGTGGAGGTCCTGCCCGTCGTCGAGCAGTCCGACCATGTCGAGATCGACGAGAGCGACCTGCGGATCGACGTCTACCGGTCCTCCGGCCCCGGCGGTCAGGGCGTGAACACCACCGACTCCGCCGTCCGCATCACGCACCTGCCCACCGGCATCGTCGTCTCCTGTCAGAACGAGCGGTCGCAGATCCAGAACAAGGCCACCGCGATGAACGTCCTCCAGGCGAAGCTGCTCGAGCGGCGCCGGCAGGAGGAGCAGGCCAAGATGGACGCCCTCAAGGGCGACGGCGGCAACTCCTGGGGCAACCAGATGCGGTCGTACGTGCTGCACCCGTACCAGATGGTCAAGGACCTGCGGACGGAGCACGAGGTCGGCAACCCGGAGGCCGTGTTCAACGGTGAGATCGACGGGTTCCTCGAGGCCGGTATTCGCTGGCGCAAGCAGCAAGAGAAGTAACTTTGTCGACTTGGCAACTGCCGCCCGCCGGGCGGCAGTTGCTGTTTTGTCTGGGTTCTACATCACACTTACACACCGCAACTCCCGGCATACGGCCCACCGATGGACATTGCGCGCGCAACGGCCTTGACGTTGCTTTGAAAAATCGGAAGGGTGAAGCGTGCATGCGTATCTCTGGGGCGCATGTGAACCGGGGGACTCGCGCGGCGACTTGAGCTTCGTCAGCTGCCCCCGTCGATCACGGCCGACCCCATGCGCCGCTCATTGACCTACAGCTACTGGGGGTAGCAACCATATGACGAAGAAGACGCGGATCCGGATCGCGCGGATAGCCGCCGGCGCCGTGATCGCCGCGGGTGCCTCGCTGACCGCCGCGGGCGCCGCCTCCGCCACGGAGTCGGACTGCGTGCTGGGCGTGCTGTGCGCCGACGAGAACCCGACCCCGGACCCGGACCCGACGGATCCCACCACGATCCCGACCGACCCGACCACGATCCCCACGGACCCCACCACGGTCCCGACCGACCCGACCGACGGGCCGACGGACCCCACCGAGGAGCCGACCGAGCCCACCGAGGACCCGGACCCGACGACGGCCCAGCCGTCCCAGGACCCGACCGCCACCTCCGAGCCCTCGCAGGGCGGCAGCCACGGCAACGGTGGCGGCAACAACGGCGGCGGCAACAACAACGACCCCGACGGCGGCTCCGGCACCTCCGCCCAGGAGGAGGGCACCTCCGCCCTCACCGACACCGGCTCGAACGCCACGGGCACCGGTGCCAAGGCCCAGGGCAGCGGTAAGGAGCTCGCCGAGACCGGTGCCGGTCAGACCGCGTTCCTGATCATCGGCGCCGCCACCATGATCGCCGGTGGCGTCGGCTTCCGCGTCCTGCCGCGCCTCGTCGGCGGCCGGGGCGGTGCGGCTGCCTGACGGTAGCCGATCGGGTACGATGCGTGCCCACCGCTTGACGTGAAGGGCCCGGAGCTTGGCGCTCCGGGCCCTTTCAGGCGTACTGGGCGGGAACTCTCACGCGGTCTGGTGCGCCAGCAGCGCCACGGCGGCGATCAGCACCGCCAGCAGCGCGACCAGCGCCATCGGGTTCAGTCCGCCGAAGAAGTTCTCCTGCTGCAGTCGCTCGCGGTTGGCACGGCACACCGGGCACCGGCCCTCACTCACGGGCGCCGCGCAGTTCGCGCACACCAACCGGTCGTACGTCATGCGCTCGCCCTCCTTGCACCGGCCATCACCCATACAACGTCTCCGGAACCGGGAACGTTCCCCCTCCACTGTGACAGGTTCCGGCGATTCCTGCGGGGCCGGAGCCGAGCCGGGGCTGTGACCCTGGGAAACATCACCAGGAACAAAAACCCACAAGCCCCCCACAACCTCGACCGGCGACTGCGCTTCCGTACCCGGTTCGCGTATGGTCACGCACATCTACCCCCGGCGACCCGTGGTGCATCCGTGATCCGATTCGACAACGTCTCCAAGGTCTACCCCAAGCAGACCCGCCCCGCACTCAGGGAAGTGTCCCTGGAAGTGGAGAAGGGCGAGTTCGTGTTCCTGGTGGGGTCCTCCGGCTCCGGAAAGTCCACCTTCCTGCGGCTGATCCTCCGCGAGGAGCGGTGCAGCCACGGACAGGTGCACGTGCTGGGCAAGGACCTCGCGCGCCTCTCCAACTGGAAGGTGCCGCAGATGCGCCGCCAGCTGGGGACCGTGTTCCAGGACTTCCGGCTCCTGCCCAACAAGACGGTCGCGGAGAACGTGGCCTTCGCGCAGGAGGTCATCGGCAAGTCCCGCGGCGAGATCCGCAAGTCCGTGCCGCAGGTGCTCGACCTCGTCGGGCTCGGCGGCAAGGAGGACCGGATGCCGGGCGAGCTGTCCGGCGGTGAGCAGCAGCGCGTGGCCATCGCCCGGGCCTTCGTCAACCGGCCCAAGCTGCTGATCGCCGACGAGCCCACCGGCAACCTCGACCCGCAGACCTCCGTCGGCATCATGAAGCTGCTCGACCGGATCAACCGCACCGGTACGACCGTCGTGATGGCCACGCACGACCAGAACATCGTGGACCAGATGCGCAAGCGCGTCATCGAGCTGGAGAAGGGCCGTCTCGTCCGCGACCAGGCACGCGGCGTCTACGGCTACCAGCACTGACGACCCCCAGGATCCTGGATCCACGGAAAGGCTTACCAGACGCCATGCGCGCCCAGTTCGTACTGTCGGAGATCGGTGTGGGTCTCCGCCGCAACCTCACGATGACCTTCGCGGTGATCGTCTCCGTCGCCCTGTCCCTGGCCCTGTTCGGTGGCTCGCTGCTGATGAGCGACCAGGTCAGCACGATGAAGGGCTACTGGTACGACAAGGTCAACGTCTCGATCTTCCTCTGCAACAAGAGCGACGCCGACTCCGACCCCAAGTGCACCAAGGGTGCGGTCACCGCGGACCAGAAGAAGCAGATCCTCGCCGACCTGAAGAAGATGGCGGTCGTCGAGACGGTGACGTACGAGTCGCAGGACCAGGCGTACAAGCACTACAAGGAGCAGTTCGGCGACTCCCCGCTGGCCAGTTCGCTCACCCCCGACCAGATGCAGGAGTCGTACCGGATCAAGCTCAAGGACCCGCAGAAGTACCAGGTCATCGCGACCGCCTTCGACGGGCGCGACGGCGTGCAGTCCGTGCAGGACCAAAAGGGCATCCTTGACAACCTGTTCGGGCTGCTGAACGGCATGAACTGGGCCGCCCGGATGGTCATGGCGCTGATGCTGGTGGTCGCGCTGATGCTGATCGTCAACACCGTGCGCGTCTCCGCGTTCAGCCGTCGGCGCGAGACCGGGATCATGCGGCTGGTCGGCGCCTCCGGCTTCTACATCCAGGCGCCGTTCATCGCCGAGGCCGCCGTCGCCGGGCTGATCGGCGGCACGGTGGCCTGCGGATTCCTGGTCGTCGCGCGGTACTTCATCATCGACCACGGTCTGGCCCTGTCGCAGAAGCTGAACTTGATCAACTTCATTGGCTGGGACGCCGTGTTGACAAAGCTTCCGCTCATCCTGGCGACAAGCCTGCTGATGCCGTCGCTGGCCGCGTTCTTCGCGCTGCGCAAGTACCTGAAGGTGTGACGCATGCCAAGAGGGCCGTACGTTCAACCGAGCGTACGGCCCTTCGCGTTGTCCTAGACTCACCCGCATGTCAGGCCGCGACCTGTTCTGCCAGCCCCGCCGTTTCGGCCGCGGGGCCGCCCTGACATTGGTCTTCGCGGGCGTGCTCGCCGCCGGAGCCGCCACCGGCGCCCTCCCGGACGGCGATCACTCGGGTGCCTCCGGCCGGAGGACCACGCAAGGAGCCGCCCGCGCGGGCACCGGGCACGACGACGTCGAGAAGGCCGCCGCCGAGGCCATGGCCGACGGCAAGTCCCCCATGGAGGCCGCCGAGCGCGCGGTCAGCCGCAGCGGGGACCGCTGGGGCGCCGTGTACTCCGAGGGGGAGTACGAGGAGTTCCAGGAGGCCCTCGACGGCGAGTACACCGGCGTCGGCCTGTGGGCGCGGCGCGAGCGCGACGGACGTATCGAGGTGACCAAGGTGCAGTCCGGGTCGCCCGCGGCCGGCGCCGGGATCCGCCAGGGCGACCGGCTGCGCAGCATCGACGGGCGGCAGGTCGACGGGCTGCCCGTCACCGACGTCGTCTCGTTACTCCGCGGCGACGCCCAGGACGCACCCGCCGGCACCACCGTCCGGCTCGGCCTGGAGCGAGGCACGCGCGCGTGGAGCGAGACACTGCGCCGGGCCCGCCTCTCCACCGACTCCGTCACCGTCCGCAGGCTTCCCGGCGGGGTGACCGTCATCAGGGTCGCCGCCTTCACCAAGGGCTCCGGCGACACCGTCCGCACCGCCGTCCGCGAGGCCCCGGCCGACGGCCGGCTCATCCTCGACCTGCGCGGCAACTCCGGCGGCCTGGTCACCGAGGCCACGACCGCCGCCTCCGCCTTCCTCGACGGCGGCCTGGTCGCCACCTACGACGTCGACGGAAAGCAGCACGCCCTGCACGCCGCGTCCGGCGGCGACACCGCGAGACCGCTGGTCGCCCTGGTCGACGGCGGCACGATGAGCGCGGCCGAGATGCTCACCGGCGCCCTGAAGGACCGCGGCCGCGCGGTCGTCATCGGCTCCCGCACCTTCGGCAAGGGCTCGGTCCAGATGCCGAGCAAGCTGCCCGACGGCTCCGTCGCCGAGCTGACCGTCGGCCACTACCGCACCCCCTCCGGCCGCGCCGTCGACGGCCGTGGCATCACCCCCGACCTGGAGGCCGGGCAGAACGCGCTCCAGCGGGCGGAGACGGTCCTCACGGGCCTGGGCGACCCGTCGTAAACGGCTTCCCCCGTACCCCCTCCGTAGTGCGAAAATGGACGGCACTATGAGCAAGGGAATGTACGTACCGAAGGAGTCCCAGCCCAAGCAGGGCGGAGGGGCCGCCAAGGCGGCGAAGGACGGCAAGCGCAAGATCGTCGCGCAGAACAAGAAGGCACGGCACGACTATGCGATCATCGACACCTACGAAGCCGGGCTCGTCCTCACCGGCACCGAGGTGAAGTCGCTGCGCCAGGGCCGCGCCTCGCTGACCGACGGCTTCGTCCAGATCGACGGGAACGAGGCGTGGCTGCACAACGCCCACATCCCGGAGTACAGCCAGGGCACCTGGACCAACCACTCCGTGCGTCGCAAGCGCAAGCTGCTCCTGCACCGCGAGGAGATCGACAAGCTGGCGTCCAAGTCCCAGGAGACGGGTCACACGATCGTGCCCCTCGCCCTGTACTTCAAGGACGGCCGGGCGAAGGCCGAGATCGCCCTCGCCCGAGGCAAGAAGGAGTACGACAAGCGACAGACCCTGCGCGAGAAGCAGGACCGGCGGGAGTCGGACCGGGCGATCGCGGCGGCGAAGCGGAAGCAGCGGGGTGCCTAGCCCTCCCGGCCGCCGGGAATAAGCTGGCATGGACCCGCGTTGGTCACGTACGATGGCACTTGCACCACACAGCAGGTGCGTGAGCCTCTCCGGTCTGCCGGAGGGGATTGAAAAAACAACATGGGGATGATCGGTTTCGACAGCGGCTGTCGAAGCAGGGGAAGCGTGTCGAGGAAGCGGCAATGATCTCGTAAACCATATGTCGCAAAAAATAATCGCCAACACCAAGCGCGATTCCTCCTCGTTCGCCCTCGCTGCCTAATTAGCAGCTAGCGAACTCTCATAGGAGTGTCAGCCCGGGGCTGTTCCCGACCCGGATCCTGGCATCAGCTAGGGAACTAAACCTTGATCCCGGTCACGGGGTGAAGAGGGAAATCAAACAGTGACTGGGCCCGTCGGCGACTTGTTCGCGTGATCGCCGGGGCCGAGAAAATCACAGCGAACTGCACACGGAGAAGCCCTGATTCTGCACCGTTGGACGCGGGTTCGATTCCCGCCATCTCCACTCATCCCATGTGGCCGAGGCCCTGTCGCTCGCGAGCGGCGGGGCCTTTGTCGTGCACACCCTTTCGGAGGCGTCCAGTCCGTGCGGCAGCAGTTCGGCCCCTATTACGAGAAGTACGACTCCGATTTCGGGCTCAGCGGCCTGACCGAGTCGTTCGCCCTGTCGACGCCGCCCGGCACGGCGGACGCGGCACTCGCCCTCGTCACGGAGAAGCTCGCCGCATACGAGGGCGAGACGCCCGTCGACATGTCGGGCTTCGAGCGGCTCAGCGAGGACGAACGCCACATCCTCGGGTACGACGTGTTCCACGACGACTTCGGGTACGCCGAGGAGCTCCGCGCGGACCTGGGCAAGCTCCTGGACTCCCCGCTGTCCGACGAGGTGCTCGGCGCCGTGTGGCTCGCCGCCACGGGAGGCGTGTGGGATCCGCGGGCGCACGGAACCGGCGCGCGCGACTGGCTCGCGCGGATGGACGCGACCTGCGCGGCCCGCCCGCCCCGGAAGGTGGAGGGCCGTGCGCCAGCCCCCACGTGGTCGTACTGGCGCCTGCCGCCCGTCGAAACCGTCCGGGACGCGATCCTGGCGGAGATCCGGGCGTCCGCCGACGAGCTCCCCGGCCTGGCGCCGGCACTCGAGGAGGTCGCCACCCGGGCCGACCTGGATCTCGGGTTCCGGCTCTACCTGCGCGCGCTCAAGACGGCGGGTGTGCCGGTCCCGGAGGAGCGCTGCAACAGGTTCGGCGACCTCAGTGTCCCGTTCGGATACCACTTCCAGGTCGTCTACGAGGGACTCACCGTCGTGTGGCGGCCCCTGGAGGTCGCCCGGCGTCTCTTCGACGACGACTTCGGGTTCTCCGAACTCGCCCGGCAGTTCGACCCGGTGTGGGAGCGGTGCGAGCCGGCACCCGAACTTCTCCACCGGACCGTCACCGCCGACGGCTATCACATCCCCGGCGTCCAGGCGCTCGTACTGTGGGAGGACACCGTCCGGCTGCTCCGCGCTCCGCTGTCCGACGACACCCTCACCACCGTCTGGGCCGCCGCGTCGAACAGCAACCCCGACCGCTTCGGAACCGCCGGACGGGACTGGCTGCGCCGGATCACCGAGGTTTGCCGGGCGCGGCTGACCGAGGTCGCCCCCGAGCACACCCCCACCCTTCCCAAGGTCCGAGCCGATCTGGTGGACGCGGTCCTGCACGAACTCCGGGAAGCCGCACCCCTGCTGGAGCCCAAGCACGCGACCGCCCTGGAGCAGGTCGTCGTCCAGGTCGACCCCGACCTCGGCTTCCGGCTGCTGCTGAGGGTCCTGCACGTGGCGTCCAGGTCGCTCACCAAGCGGCAGTACGCCCGCTGCCAGACCCTCGGCGAACGCTTCGGCTACGGCGAGGACCACGTGCCCTACGCGATCGAGCACCTCGCCCAGGACGACTGACCGACCCGCAGGTGTGATTCTCCCTCGTTCGCCGTGCTCAGGCTGATCGCCGCGACCTAGCGTGCCAGTACACGGTGTGGCGGCGGGAGGCGGTGGGCGAGTGGCTTCGGCGGAGACCCAGCAGGGACAGCCGAACTGGCGGTACTGCGGCGGGCAGATCAAGCTGTGGCGGGAAGGGGCGGGGATCACTCGTCAGGCGCTCGCCGACGAGGCTGGCTACGACTATGAGTACATCAAGTCGATGGAGAACGGGAGGCGGCGGCCGACGCTGCGGTTGTTGCAGGTCGCGGATCAGATGTGCGGGGCGCGGGGGAAGTTGGTGGCCGCGCACGAGTTCCTCAAGCCTGAGCCCTTTCCCGCGCGGTCACAGGAGTACATGGCGATCGAGGCGGATGCGATCGCCGTGCAGTGGTACGAGCCGATGCTCATTCCCGGTCTGTTGCAGACTCTGGATTACGCGCGAGCGCTGATCAGCAGCAACTGTCCTCCGCTGGACGAGGAGACGGTGGAAGAGCGCGTGGCGGCACGGCTGCAACGGCAGGAGAAGCTGACGAGGAAGCCTTTGACACACTTCAGTTTCGTGATCCACGAGGCCGCGCTGCGTTCGACGGTCGGTGGCCAGGACGTTATGCACAGGCAGTGCCACCACCTGCTTGAGGTGGGCAAGCAGCGACACCTTTCGATCCAGGTGCTGCCCTTCTCAACTGCTCCCACGGCGGCGCTCAGTGGTCCGATGGTGCTTGCGGAGACCGTCGACCATGAGCGGTACGCCTTTGTGGACGGGCAGTCGACAGGGGCCCTGTACTCCAACGGTGACAAGCTCAGTTCGCTGACGCAGCGCTATGGCATGATCCGCATGCAGGCGCTTAGCGTTGAGGAGTCGGATCGGTTCATCAGGAGGGTGGCGGGGGAGCTGTGAGCGACGAACTGTCATGGTTCAAGTCCAGCTACAGCGATTCCGAAGGGAGCGCCTGCCTCGAAGTCGCGGTCCGCTCCCACCAGATCCACGTCCGTGACTCGAAGCTCGGCCCTCGAAGCCCCCGCTTCGCGGTGCCCGCGAACTCCTGGGCCGCGTTCGTCGCGTACGCCTCCCGCGAGGCTTGAGCCCACTCTGACTAAACGTAGCAAGTCGAACGCCGTCGGTAATGGATGTGGCGCATGATCCGCTGACCTAGCGTTGTGGCGCGCCCGTATGGGTGCGTCCTCCCTTCACACCGGGCCCCGTCCCCTCGGGGCCCGGCCCGACGAGTGCGGTCCCGGGACCCTGTGCGGCCGCCTCACGTCGAGGGGAGGACGCCTCCAGATGGGGTGTCGCCGTGAGCAAAAGCCAACTCTCGTCATCCGGCTGATCCGGTGCCTGCCGGAGCGGGCGGCGAAGCACGCGAGGAGGTGGCTGCTCTGGTGGCTCAGCAAGTAGCCGGATGCCCCCAATCAAGGTGGGGGCATCCGGCAAGCTCCTGCTGAGCTTGGGCCTCCGCGTGGATATCCGGTCCGTCGCGGGGGCCCTCCTTGCGTCCAAGTACAGCACACAGAGCGCCTCGACGGCACCAAGCCCGCCGCAACGGCCGACCGGTCAGCCCAGACTGAACGTCGACAGCCGCAGCCCCTTGCTCAGCACCAGGTAGACGTCGGCCCGGCCCTTCCCCGCCGCCGTCAGCCGGGCGCTCACCGTGGCGTAGTCGTACGCCGATCCCGTGCCGTCGGTCGGCGCCGTGCCGAGGAGTCGGCCGGTGGGGGACCCGAGACGTAGCTCGACCGTGCCGGCGGACCCCGCGACGCGTGCGTTGAACTCCGAGGCACCCGAGCGCAGCCGGGTGTTCGCGAACTTCAGCCACGCCCCGTCGGACGCGGCGGACACCGCCGTGCCCGCTGCCTTCGACTCGTCGACCAGGTGGATGCCGGCGGAGTAGTCGTCGAAGTTCTCGGCGCGGGTGGGCTTCGACAGGTCGCGGGGCGGGATCGTCTCGCCGTGCACGGTCCAGGTGGTCCGGGCTCGGATGTCGGCCGAGGACGCGCCCGCCATGACGTCGTACGTGCCCGTCTCCACCACCCACTTCGAGCGGGTGACGTCCCAGTGGGCGAGGTCAGAGGCCCGCACCCGCAGTCTGACCGTCCGGGTCTCGCCCGGCTTCAGCGACACCCGCTCGAAGGCCTTCAGCTGCTTCAGGGGCTGGGTGTCACGGGAGGCGCGCTGGTGGGCGTACAGCTGGACCACCTCGGCGCCGGCCCGCTTGCCGGTGTTGGTGACCCGTACCTCGTACCCGTCGGGCACCTTCCGCAGCCCGCCGTAGCGGAAGCTCGTGTACGACAGCCCGTACCCGAACGGGTAGAGCGCCCGGCCCGTGAAGTACTGGTAGGTCCGGCCGGACTTGATGATGTCGTAGTCGAGGATCGACGGGAGGTCGGCGTCCGAGCGGTACCAGGTCTGGGTGAGGCGGCCGGAGGGGTTCGCGTCGCCGTAGAGGAGGTCGGCGAGGGCGTTGCCCGTCTCCTGGCCGGCGTGGGTGGTCCACAGCAGGGCCGGCACCTCCTTCTGGAGGGCGCCGAGGGTGGCCGGGTAGCTGTTCTCGACGATCACGACCGTGTGCGGGTTGGCCTTGCGGACCGCTCTGACCAGGGCTTCCTGCGCGGGCGCCAGGCCCGTGTCGGTGCGGTCGTGGGCCTCGCGGCCGTTGATGGAGGGGTTCGAGCCGACCACTACGACCGCCTGGTCCCTGCCCTTGACCGCGGAGACGGCGTCCGCCACGCCGTCCCGGACGACGTCCTTCGCGTAGTGGGCCGCCTGTTCCTTCGGGACCAGGCCCAGCGTGCCGTCGGTGCCGGTCGGGCCGAGGTAGACCGGGTTCGACCACCAGGACTCGGCGGTCTCGTAACCCGCGTACCGCAGCAGGTACGTGCCGTCGTCCTGACGCTCCAGCCTGAACTGCTGCTGGACGAACCAGCCGCCGGGCTGGGTCTGGTCGTTGACGAAGTTCGACCAGTTGTAGCCGACGTACTTGCCGTTGGCGGCCGAGCGGAGCGTCACGATGCCCGCACCCCAGTCGAACGCGTCGAACTGTGAGGCCCGGGAGGGCAGCCCCGGGTCCGTCGTCTCCTTCAGCGGCGCGCCCGCGTCCCCGGTGCCGGCCGTGACGTACTTCCCGGTCGCCGTGTCCTTCAGCGCGATCCGGTCCACGCCCTCGCTGCTCGCCACGGAGGTGCCGAGCTTGGCCTCGATACCCTCCTTCGGGGTCACGGCGTAGGGCAGTGTGCCGGAGTACCAGTCGGTGTAGAGGGTGTCGGCGAGCGGACCGACCACGGCCACGTCCTCAGCGGACTTCTTCAGCGGCAGGGCGCCCGCCTGGTTCTTCAGCAGCACCGCCGCCTCGGCCGCCGCTTCGCGCGCCAGCTTCCGGTGGGCCGGGCTGTCGATGACGGACGCGTCGATGGAGCCGTACTTCCCGCCGCCCGGGTCGAACTCGCCGAGCCGGACCCGGATGCTCAGGATGTGGCGGGCGGCGGTGTCGACGTCCGATTCCTTCAGCAGGCCTGTGGACAGGGCCGACTTGACCGCCGCCGTGGTCGGCCCGGCGTCCGTGTCGTTGTCCGTGAAGCTGTCGATACCCGCTTTCAGCGCGGCCGCGTCCGCCTCGGACTGCGTGCCGAAGTACTGCTGGCTGCCGACGAGGTTCCCGGGCGCGTAGGCGTCGGTGACGTTCAGCAGGTCCTGCCCGGTCCAGGTGCGGACGGTGTCGTCCAGGGCCGGGTTCACCGTGTCCGGGCGGCCGTTGACCAGGTTGTAGGACGACATCACGCCCGTCGCCGCGTCCGCCTCGATCGCCGGTTCGAAGGCCTGCTCGTCGTACTCCTTCAGTACGCGCGGGCGCAGTTCGGAGGAGGTGGTGTCGCGGTGCTCCTCGTTGTTGTTGGCGAGGAAGTGCTTGAGCGTGGGGGCGGTCTTCAGGTGGTCGGGGTCGCCGCCGGTCAGTCCGGTGCCGTACGCGGTGGAGATCGCGCCGGTGAGGTAGGGGTCCTCGGAGTAGCCCTCCTCGTTGCGGCCCCAGCGCGGGTCGCGCAGCAGGTTCACCACGGGCGCCCACAGGTTCAGGCCCCACCCGGCCGGACGCTGCTGCTGGAATCCGCGCGCCTCGTCGCCGACGGCCGAGCCGACCTGCCGGATCAGTGCCGGGTCCCAGGTGGAGGCCAGCCCGACGGCCTGCGGGAACACGGTGGCCCTGCCCAGCCAGGCCACACCGTGCAGGGCCTCGGTGCCGGTGCGGAAGGACTGGATGCCGAGGCGGGGGATGGCGGGCTCGTACTGGTGCAGGAGGGAGATCTTCTCGTCGAGGGTGAGGCGGCCCAGCAGGTCGGTGACCCGGGCGTTCACCGGCAGGTCCGGATCGCGGAAGGGGTACGCCGGGTCGGCGTGGGCCGGGACGGTGGCGCCGAGGCCCGCGATCAGGGCCAGGGCCGTCAGCAGCGTGGTTCTCCGTCCGCTTCTGTGTCTTCTTCTCTCGCTTCTGCTCTTGCCTTTCATGTCACGGCTCCTTCGGATGGGGGCGGTGCGAGGACTCAGGCGTTGCGCGGCGCCGTGCTCGCCCGGTCGGTCATCCGGGGCGGCAGCAGTGTGGCCTCGGGTACGGCGGTCCCGTCGAGCTTCTTCATCAGCAGCCGCACCGCCCGCTCGCCCACCTCGGCGGAGGGCAGGGCGACGGAGGTGACGGGAACGCGGACGGACTCGGCGAGTTCGTCCGGGCAGATGGCGGTGATCGAGAGGTCGCCGGGGACCCGGAGGCCGAGTTGCTCGAAGGCGTCGATCAGCGGCTCGAGGATCGGCTCGTTGTGGACGACGACCCCCGTCAGCGCGGGCTGCTCACGCAGCAGTCGCTCGGCGACCAGGCGGGCGGCCGCCGGTGATGCCTCGCACGGGTGGACGGAGCTCGACAGCCCGCCGCGGTCGGCGGCGGCCGTGAAACCCTGGACGACCCGCTGGGCGAACGCCGTCCCCCGCACATACACCTCCGGCGGCGACCCCACCAACGCCACCACCCGGTGTCCGAGCCGCGCCAGATGCTCCACGCACGCCTCGCCGGCCGCCTTGAAGTCGAGGTCGATGCAGGTCAGCCCGTCCGCGTCGGCGGGGAACCCGATCAGCACGGACGGCCGGTCCAGCGACCGCAGCAACGGCAGCCGTCGGTCGTGCAGTTGGACGTCCATCACGATCAGCGCGTCGACGAGCGCCGTGTCCGCGACCCTGCGCAGACCGTCCTCGCCCTCCTCCTGGGTGAGGAGCAGCACGTCATGGTCGTGCCGGCGTGCCGTCGTCACCACGGACACCGCGAACTGCATGACCACCGGGACGTGGATGCCGGCCCGTAAGGGGATCACCAGCGCCAGGACGTTCGACCGGCTGCTGGCCAGGGCCCGGGCACCCGCGTGCGGCCGGTAGCCCAGCTCACGGATGGCCGCCTCGACGCGTTGCCGGGTCTCCTCGGAGATGGGGCGCTTGCCGCTGAGCGCGTAGGAGACGGTGCTGGGGGACACCCCGGCGTGCCGCGCCACATCGGTGATCTTCACCATCAGCCCAACTCCAGCGTGAGGAAGCCGGTCCCGGCCCGCGCCCGAGCCGTCCGCTCCCCGGCCGCCAGCGCCCACGGCGCCACCGGATCGCTGCACGAGGCCCGCAGCGTGTCCCCTTCGCGTACGACCGTGAACGTCACGTCCCCGACCGGCACCGTCACCTGCGCGCCCCGCGCCGGCGCGTACGCCCGCAGCGTGACCCCGTCGGCGTGGTCGTAGTCGGGCCGGTCCACCACCGCCCCCACCGGGATCACCGCCCCCGGCCTGACCAGCAGCGGCACGCTCGCGAACCCGTGCCGCTCGCGGACCCAGCGCGGCCCGGTCACCGTCCGCCCGCTCAGGAAGTGCGTCCAGGTGCCCTCGGGCACGTAGTAGCTCACGTCCCCCTCGTCACTGAACACCGGCGCCATCAGCAGGTCCGGCCCGAGCATGTACTGCCGCTCCAGGTGCGCGCACCCGGGATCGTCCGGGAACTCCAGCACCATCGCCCGCATCACCGGCACGCCCTCGGCCTGGGCGGTACGGGCGACCTCGTACAGGTAGGGCATCAGGCTCAGCTTCAGGCGCGTGAACAGCCGCAGCACGTCCACGGACTCCTCGTCGAACAGCCACGGCACCCGGTACGACGAGGACCCGTGCAGCCGGCTGTGCGAGGACAGCAGCCCGAAGGCCAGCCAGCGCTTGAACAGCGCGGCCGTCGGCGTGCCCTCGAAGCCGCCGATGTCATGGCTCCAGTAGCCGAAGCCGGACAGCCCGAGCGACAGCCCGCCGCGCAGTGACTCGGCCATCGACTCGTACGTGGCCTCGCAGTCGCCGCCCCAGTGCACGGGGAACCGCTGACTGCCCGCGGTCGCCGAGCGGGCGAAGACCACCGCCTCGCCCTCGCCCCGGTGCTTGCGCAGCACCTCGAAGACCGTGCGGTTGTAGAGGTAGGTGTAGTAGTTGTGCATCCGCTCCGGGTCCGAGCCGTCCGACCAGGCCACGTCGACCGGGACGCGCTCCCCGAAGTCGGTCTTGAAGCAGTCGACGCCCTGCGCGAGCACAGCCTCCAGCTTCGCCGCGTACCAGTCGCGGGCGGCCGGGCTGGTGAAGTCGACCAGCGCCATGCCCGGCTGCCACAGGTCCCACTGCCACACGCTGCCGTCCGGCCGCCGCAGCAGGTGCCCGAGCGCCTTGCCCTCGGCGAACAGCGGGGAGCGCTGGGCGATGTAGGGGTTGATCCACACGCAGACGCGCAGCCCCTTGTCCTTCAGCCGGGCCAGCATCCCCTCCGGGTCCGGGAAGACCCGCGGATCCCACCGGAAGTCGCACCAGTTGAACTCGCGCATCCAGAAGCAGTCGAAGTGGAAGACGGACAGCGGGAGTTCACGCGCCCGCATGCCGTCGATGAACGACGTCACCGTCTCCTCGTCGTACGACGTGGTGAACGACGTCGACAGCCACAGCCCGAAGGACCACGCGGGCGGCAGGGCCGGGCGCCCGGTGAGGGCGGTGTACTTGCGCAGGATGTCCTTCGGGGTCGGCCCGTGGATCACGTAGTACGTCAACTGCTGCGACTCGACGCTGAACTGGACCCGGGACACCGCCTCCGAGCCGACCTCGAAGGACACCTTGCCCGGGTGGTCGACGAAGACGCCGTAGCCCGCGTCCGTGAGGTAGAAGGGGACGTTCTTGTACGCCTGCTCGGTCGCCGTGCCGCCGTCGGCGTTCCAGATGTCGACGACCTGCCCGTTCTTCACCAGCGGCCCGAACCGCTCCCCGAGGCCGTACACGCTGGTCCCCACCCCGAGGCCCAGCTGCTCCCGCAGGTAGTGGGCGCCGGTCCCGTCCCGCATGATGCCCATGCCCTTGGGGCCGCTGGAGGTGAGGACGCGGCCGTGGGCGAGGAAGTCGACGTGCCAGGGGCCGGTGCGGGCCACCCGGACCGACAGCGCGCCGGAGGTGAGGGTGGCGTGCTCCTCGTCGTACTCGGTGTGGGCCAGGGCCTCCGTACCGGTGAGCTCGAACTCGGGGCCGCGCGGCTGCTCCCCGTCGAAGTGGGTGAGGGTCACGCCGATGACGTCGGGCATCGGGGTGTGCGCGGTGATCGTCACGACCGGTCCCTTCAGCAGGTCGCCGCGGTGGCGGATGGGCTGGGTCGGCGCGTGGATCTCCAGCCCGCCGTCCGGGCTGGTGACGTCGAGGACCTCGACCGGGTGGGCCGCGGTGACACCCTCGCGCAGCAGCCAGTAGCCGTCGGTGAACTTCACGCGCGCACCCCTTTGCCTGGTGGTTCACTTGACCGCGCCCACGGCGATGCCGCGGGTGAGCGTCCGCTGGAAGACGAGGAAGAAGACGATCGCGGGCAGCACGCCCAGCAGAGCGGCGGCATTGGTCATCGTGGCGTCCATCAGACGCTGGCCCTGGAGCACGCCGAGCGCCACCGACACGGTCTGGTTGTCGTTGGAGATCAGCATGACCAGGGGGAGCAGGAACTCGTTCCAGGTCCAGATGAAGAAGAACACCAGCAGGACCCCGAGAGTGGGCCGGCTGACCGGGACCACGATCCGCCACAGCACCTGCCACTTGTTCGCGCCGTCGATCCGGGCGGCCTCGATGATCTCGCGCGGGAACTGCCCGAGGACCGAGGAGAGGAGGTACGTGCCGAAGGCCGCCTGGATCACCGTGAACACGATGATCACGCTGAGCCGGGTGTCGTACAGGCCCAGCCGCTTGCTCAGGTAGTAGACCGGGTAGACCAGCGCCTCCTGCGGCAGCATGTTCGCCAGCACGAAGAAGGCCAGCACCCAGGTGCGCCCCCTGATCCGGCCGATGCCGATCGCGTACGCGTTGAGCACCGACAGCACCGCGGCGAGAACCGCCACCGAGCCGCTGATCAGCACGGAGTTGACCAGCTTCTGGCCGTAGTCGACGCGCTGCCAGAAGTCCTTCAGGCCGTCCAGGTAGAGGCCGTCGGGCAGGCTGAGCGGGCCGTGCGCGGAGTACTCGGCCGGTGACTTGACCGCGTTCACGGCCACGATCACGAACGGCACCACCATGAACAGGGCGGCGATGCTCAGGGCCACCAGCACCGGGTAGCGGCGTAGGGCGGCGGTCATGCGCGGACCCCTTCCTCGGCGTCCTCGGCACGGGTCTGGAGTCTCAGGCCGAACAGGGAGAGAGCCAGGATGATCACGGTGAGGACCGTGGAGATCGCGGCGCCGTAGCCGACCTGGGTCTTCTCGAAGAAGGTGGAGAAGGAGAAGTACGACGGCACGTCCGTCGCCCCGCCCGGACCGCCCTTGGTCAGCACGTACACCGCGCCGAACACCTTCAGCGCGGCGATCGTGCACCAGGTCAGCACGACATAGGTCTCCGGGCGGATCTGCGGCAGCGTGATGTGCCAGAAACGGCGCCACCAGCCGGCCCCGTCCAGCTCGGCCGCCTCGTACAACTGCGGGTCGACGCGTTGCAGCCCCGCCATGAAGACGACCAGCGGGAAGCCGATCTGCACCCACACCATCACGCCCATCACGCTGTACAGCGCGATGTCCGGATCGCCCAGCCAGTCCTGCTGCCACGATCCCAGGCCGACCGCCTTCAGCAACTCGTTGAGGGAGCCGTTGTCGGGGGCGAGGATCCAGCTCCAGACGATCCCGGCGACCGCGATGGGCAGCACCTGCGGGAGGTAGAAGCAGGCACGCAGGACGGCGGCGACCCTGCTGCCGAAGTGCTTGCCGATGTAGTCGAACAGGGCGGCGGCCAGCACGAGACCGAGCGCCGTCGGTACGGCCGCCATGGCGACGACCATGAACAGGCTGTGCCGGAAGGACGCCCAGAACTCCGAGTCGTGCGCCAGCTCCCGGTAGTTGGCGGGTCCGGCCCACTTCGGGCTGCCGACGCCCTGCCAGTCGGTGAAGCTCACGCCCGTGTTCATCAGGAACGGCAGCACGACGACGGCCAGGAAGGCGAGGGTCCCGGGGAGCAGGAAGAGGGCGTACGAGTCGCGGGTACGGGGGCGGCGCGGGCCGGCGTGGGTGCGCTTGCTCTTGCCGGCGGCGCGCGCGCCCCGTTCGACGGTGACCGTCATTGCTTCGGGGCGCCCTTGTCGTACGCCTGCTGCAAGGCGTCGAGGTAGCCGTCCGGCTTCTCGTTGCCCGTCATCAGCTTCTGCGTCTCGGAGACGAGGACGTCGTAGAAGCCGTTCACCGGCCAGTCCGGGTAGAAGGCCAGGCCGTCCCTCTGGCTCAGCGTGTTGAAATTGGTGATGAGCTGCTTGGACTTCGGGTCCGTGATGGCGGAGGTGTCGGCCGCGACCGGGACACCGCCCTTGTTGCCGAGCAGGTTCTGGATCTTCTTCGACATGGTGATGTCGATGAAGTCGTAGGCCAGGTCCTTGTTCTTGGCGTTCTTCGGGACCACCCAGAGGTTGCCGCCGGAGCCCGGCGTCAGGTTCGAACCGGGCCACAGGGTGGAGTCCCAGTCGAACTTCGCCTCCGTCTGGAAGCGGCCGTACCACCAGCTGCCGGAGAACAGGATCGGCGCCTTGCCCTGGATGAAGGAGACGCCCGCGTCCTCGGCCTTGGTGCTGGTGGACTTCTGGCTGATGTAGCCCTTCTTCACCCAGTCGGCGAAGGTCTCGGCCGCGTACGTCCAGGCCGCGTCGTGGAAGTCGGTCCTGCCCTTGTACAGCTCGTACTTGTCGACCCACGAGCGGTCGGCCCTGGACAGGGCGAGCTGGTAGAGGTACTGCTGCGCCAGGTACTCGGCGCCCGCGTTGGCGAGCGGGGTGACGCCCTTCTTGACGAAGGCGTCCATGGCGGCCGTGAGCTCGTCGAACGTCTTCGGCTCGGCGATCTTGTACTTCGCGAAGAGGTCCTTGTCGTAGTAGACCATCGTGTACTCGGCGTAGTTGGGCACGCCGTACCACTTGCCGGAGCCCATGACCCCGTCGCTGTCGTACATGCTGGTCGTGCGCACACCGGCGCTGAGCTTCTTGTCCCAGCCGCGCTTGGTGGCCTCGGCGGTCAGGTCGGTCAGCAGGCCCTGTTTCGACAGCTGGCCCGCGGTCGCGTTGCCCTTGTTGTACTCCATGATGTCGGGCGCGTCCGAGGAGTTCAGGACCATCGGCGCCGTCTTCTGGATCTGTTCGAAGCCCTTCTCCTCGAACTTCACCTTCACGCCCGGGTGCTTGGCCTCGAACTCCTTGATGGCCTCGTTCCAGGCCACGCCCATCGCGCTGTCGGGTGCCTCGTAGTGCCAGAGCCGGAGCGTCTTGCCGTCGGACGCGCCGCTGTCCGAGTCTCCGCAGGAGGTCAGGAGCAGCGATCCGGAGAGGATCACCGCCGCGGCCGCCGCCCGCCTTCGTGCCGTCAACATCCACGCCTCCAAGGGAGTCGGAGTCGGATGGTTCTCGGTTCGCCGGTTACCGGTCATCAGCCATCGAATCGATTCGATGCCCGGCGTCGAAGCGCTTCGACGGGCGAAGGTATGTGTGGGCTCCGGGAGCGTCAATGGGTCTGACGGGAATTGCTGCAAGCGGTTCGACGGAGCGAACGAAGAGCATTTCCCGCCGCGTTGACCGTCGCGGCGGTCACGGCCGCCGCGACCGGCGCCGCGAAGGCCGCCGCCGGGGCGGTGTGCTCGGCCGCCCAGCCCCCGGCCGCCGAGCCGCAGGCTATGCCGGCGAGCAGGGCGGTGACGACCAGGCTCATGCCCTCGTTGAGCCGGTCCCCGGGAGTGCGGTCCTGGACCAGCGTCATCGCGGTCACCATCGTCGGAGCGGTCGCCATGCCCGCCGCCAGCAGGGCCACGGCCAGCACCGGAAGCGTCCCGGCCGTGCGGGCGGCGAGCAGCGGCAGGGACATCAGCGCGGCCATGGCCAGCAGACACCACGGCAGCCGGCGCTCCGCGGGCCCGTCCGGCTTCCGCGCCCCGTACAGCAGGCCCGCCGCGCAGGAGCCCGCCGCCTGGAGCGCGAGCACGACCCCGGCCGCCGAGCGGTGGCCCTGGGCGTCGGCGTACGCGATCGTCACCACCTCCATCGAGCCGAACACCGCGCCGGTGGCCACGAAGCACGCCAGCAGCAGCGGTATGCCGGGGGTGCGCAGCGGCGACGCGGCCTTCGTACGCGCCCGGGGCGGCGGCTCGGTCGACCGCTGCGCCGCGAACAGCAGCACCCCGGTCAGCAGCAGCCCCCCGCCCACGAGCGTGCCCGCCTCCGGGAAGAAGGTGCCGGTCAGGAAGGACGCCAGGACCGGGCCCAGCATGAAGCACAGCTCGTCGGCGGCCTGCTCGAAGGAGTTCGCGGTGTGCAGGGCCTCGGGGTCGTCCCGCAGCAGGTGGGCCCAGCGCGCCCGGGACATGCCGCCGATGTTGGGGACGGTGGCGGTCGCGGCGTACGCGGCGAACAGGGTCCAGTCCGGTGCGTCCAGGCGCACGCACAGCAGCAGGGCGAGGGCGCCCAGCACGGCGGTGACCGTGGCCGGCACGGCGACCCGGGCCTGCCCGTACCGGTCGACGAGCCGGGCGATCCAGGGTCCGGCCACTCCCGTCGCCGCGAGACCGGTCGCGGTGACGGCGCCGGCGAGCGCGTACGAGCCCCGCGACCCGGCGATCATGACGACCGCGCTCACGCCGAACATGCCCATCGGCAGGCGGGCGATGAGGTTGCCGGTGGTGAAGGCGCGGGCGCCGGGGTGGGTGAACAGGCGGCGGTAGGGGCCGGGGGAGAGGGGAGGCATGACCCCACCGTCGCCTGGAGTGGATCAAGAGGTCCAACACCTTCTCCGTACCGATTCACGCACTCCTGTTGTAAGTTCGCCCGGTGCCCACTCCCGCCCACCTCGACCCCCGCCTCCTGCGCGCCTTCGTCACCGTCGCCGAGGAACTGCACTTCACCCGCGCCGCGTCCCGTCTGTACATCGCCCAGCAGGCCCTCAGCCGTGACGTGCGGCGCCTCGAACGGGAGCTGGGCGCCGAGCTGTTCGTCCGCACCACCCGGCAGGTCGCGCTGACCGCCGACGGCGAGCGCCTGCTGCCGCTCGCCCGGCGGGTCCTCGTCGCCCAGGACGACCTGCTCGCCGCCTTCGGACAGGCCCGCCCCCTCCTGGTCGACCTCAACTCCCCGAACCTGGACACCGGCCGCCGCGTGCTGCACCGGGCGCGGGAACTCGCCCCCGAGCACGAGCTGATGGCCCGCTACGAGAGCGGGCTCACGGGAGCGGCGGCCGAGCTGCTCGCCGGGCGCCTGGACGTCTCGTTCGGCAGGTTCGCGGGCCTGGACCCGGCGCTGCGGGCCGGGCTGGACCAACAGCTCGTACGGTACGAGCCGATGGCGGTCGTGCTGCCCGAGGCGCACCGGCTGGCGCCGCTGGCGGCGGTACCGCTGCACGCGCTGGCGGGCGAGACCGTGTACGCCGGGGCGGGCAACGCGCGTACGCCGGAGTGGACCGACCTGGCCCACCGCCTCTTCGCCGGACGCGGCATCGAGGTCGCGCCACCGGCGCCGCTGGCCGTGGGGGAGGAGGAGTTCGAGCGGCTCATGGCGAAGACCGGTAACCCGGTGCTCGCGGTGACCGGCTTCTCCGCCCTGCCGCGTACGGTGGTGCGGCCGCTCGTCGACCCCGTCCCGCTGTCGCCCGTGTCGCTGGTGTGGCGCAGGGGGCTCGCGCATCCCGCGTTCGACGCGGTTCGCCGGGCCGCGGCCGAACTCGCCGCGGAACGCGGGTGGTTGCGGAGACCCGAAAGCGCGTGGATTCCAGCCATCGATGAATCGATCAGTGAATCGGTCACTTCCGTTCACCATTGAAACTTCCGAAGTCCCCGCTCCGAGTCGGCGCTACGTTCGGGACAGCCGAGCATGGTGAGACAAGGGGGGCGCTCGGACCGGTGGGGGCCGGGTCCGACGGCGCGGGCTCGGAGTCGTATGCGCGCCCGGAAACATTCCCGTGGGGGGAAGGCGCGTGCGCGTGAACAAGTGGCCGGAAAACGCCCGAACGCAATGGCCCGATGCCGAGCTCGGGACCCAGGACCTCCCGGTGACCGGGAACGACGTCCAGAGTTTCCCGGAGACCGGAACGACGGACGTCCTGCCGGGCGGGGCGGTGTCTGACGCGGGGCCGACGGCGGTGTTGCCGGCGGTGCTGCCGGCAGTGGGAGGTGTTGGAGCGGCCGGGCGGTCGGCGCATGACTCGCAGGCGCACGATCCGCAGGCCGGTGATCCGCAGGCGCGTGTCCCGCAGGCCGGTGTTCCGCAGGCCCGTGTCCCGCAGCCCCGTGATCCGCAGGCGCATGATCCGCTCGAGGTGACCGTCCAGCTCGACGCCGACCGGATCGCGGACGAACGTACACGCCTCGCCGAGCACGGACGGGCGTCGCGCGACGAGGGCCAGGACCCTTCCGGCGGGCCGGTCTTCGTCGACGCGTCGGGCCGCCGCAGGCGCACCTTCCGCCGCCTCGGCATGTGCGCCGGCATCGCCTGCGCGGTCTACGCCGTCGTCATCGTCGCCACGCTCCTGTCCGGCAGCTCGGACGCGCCCTGGCTGCCCGTGCCCGGCCAGAACGAGGACAAGCCGGCCGGCCAGGTGGACATTTCCCCTGCGCCCGCCGACTCCGCCCGGCCCTCCGGCCACACCGGCGCCGCGCCCGGTGCGCGTGCGAGGGTGCCCGGCGCCGCCGCCCCGTCGCCGGGCGGCAGCGCGGCCGCGTCCGGTGCCACGGGGACCGCCAGGCAGCCGGGGGCCTCCGCCGATCCGCAGCCGACGGCGACGAACCCGACCTCCGGCGTGGGCGGTGCGGGCGGCTCCTCCCCGGATGCCGAGCCCACGGCACCGACCACCTCGGCCACCTCACCCACCCCGACCGGCCCGACCGGCGGCTCCGTCAGCCCGTCGCCGTCCACGGGCGGCGACGGGGGCACGGGAACCGGTACGGGACCGGGCGGCGCAACCGGAACCGGCACCGGCACCGGAAAGGGAACGGGCACGGTGGCCGACGGCCCGGTCGGACCGGCCCTGGCCATCGCCTCCCCGACCTCCGTGTGACGGGGCAGCACTTCCGATGACCTCACGTATCCGCCGTACCGGAACCGAAGCCGCAACCGAAACCGGAACCGGAACCGGAACCGCAACCGGAACCGCAACCGCAACCGCACCCGCGGCGGCGTCGGCGCCCACACCCACGCCCACCCCTCCGGACCGCCCGCGCCGCCGCCTCCCCCTGCGCCTGCTGCTGCCCCTGCTCCTGCTCCTGGCCCTGGTCGCGATGCTGATGCTGCGCGGCTACGTGCACAGCGAGATCCTCGCCGACCACCGCATCCGCCCCGAGGCCTCCACCGGCAAGGTGCCGGAGAAGATCCTCGACGGCGGCCCGGTCATCGACACCCGCGGCGGCCGCACCTCCAGCCTGCGCGTCCCCGACCACCGCCTGGTCCTCACCTTCGACGACGGCCCCGACCCGACCTGGACCCCGAAGGTCCTGGACGTGCTGAAGAAGCACCACGCGCACGCGGTCTTCTTCGTCACCGGCACCATGACCTCCCGCTACCCGGACCTCGTCCGGCGCATGGTCGCCGAGGGCCACGAGGTCGGCCTGCACACCTTCAACCACCCCGATCTCTCCTACCAGTCCAGGAAGCGCATCGACTGGGAGCTGTCCCAGAACCAGCTGGCGATCACGGGCGCGGCGGGCATCCGTACGTCCCTCTTCCGTCCCCCGTACTCCTCCTTCGCCGACGCCATGGACGACAGGTCCTGGCCGGTGACGCGGTACATCGGCACCCGCGGCTACATCACGGTCGTCAACGACACCGACAGCGAGGACTGGCGCAAGCCCGGCGTCACGGAGATCATCCGCCGGGCCACCCCGCACCACGGCAAGGGCGCGATCGTCCTCATGCACGACTCGGGTGGCGACCGTCACCAGACGGTCCAGGCCCTCGACCGGTTCCTGCCCCTGCTCCAGAAACAGGGCTACACCTTCGACAACCTGACCGAAGCCCTGAACGCGCCCAGCGCCCACACCCCGGTGACCGGCCTCGGCCTCTGGAAGGGCAAGGCGTGGATCTTCCTGGTCCAGGCCTCCGACGACATCACCGGCGCGATGGTGGCCGGCCTCGCGGTCGTCGGCGCCCTCGTCATCGGCCGCTTCGTCCTCATGTTCCTGCTCTCCGGCGCCCACGCCCGCCGGGTGCGCCGCCGCGGCTTCCGCTGGGGGCCGCCGGTCACCGAACCGGTGTCGGTGCTGGTCCCGGCGTACAACGAGGCCAAGTGCATCGAGAACACCGTCCGTTCCCTGACGGCGAGCGAACACCCCGTGGAGATCGTCGTCGTCGACGACGGCTCCACCGACGGCACGGCCCGGATCGTCGAGGCGATGGGCCTGCCCGGCGTCCGGGTGATCCGCCAGCGCAACGCGGGCAAGCCCGCCGCGCTCAACCGGGGCCTGGCGAACGCCAGTCACGACCTGATCGTGATGATGGACGGCGACACCGTCTTCGAGCCGTCCACGGTCGGGGAACTGGTGCAGCCCTTCGGCGACCCACGGGTGGGCGCGGTGGCCGGCAACGCCAAGGTCGGCAACCGGGACTCGCTCATCGGTGCCTGGCAGCACATCGAGTACGTGATGGGCTTCAACCTCGACCGCCGGATGTACGACATCCTGCGCTGCATGCCGACGATCCCCGGCGCCGTCGGAGCCTTCCGCCGGTCCGCCCTGGAACGGGTCGGCGGCATGAGCGACGACACCCTCGCCGAGGACACCGACATCACGATGGCCCTGCACCGGGACGGCTGGCGGGTGGTGTACGCGGAGAAGGCCCGCGCCTGGACCGAGGCCCCGGAGTCCGTCCAGCAACTGTGGTCCCAGCGCTACCGCTGGTCGTACGGCACGATGCAGGCCATCTGGAAACACCGCCGGGCACTGCTGGAACGCGGCCCCTCGGGCCGCTTCGGCCGGGTGGGCCTGCCCCTGGTCTCCCTCTTCATGGTGCTCGCCCCCCTCCTGGCCCCGCTGATCGACGTCTTCCTCCTCTATGGGATCGTCTTCGGCCCCACCGGGAGGACGATCGCGGCCTGGCTGGGCGTCCTGGCCGTCCAGGCCGTGTGCGCCGCGTACGCCTTCCGCCTGGACCGCGAACGCGTCACCCACCTGATCTCGCTCCCGCTCCAGCAGATCCTCTACCGCCAGCTCATGTACGTCGTACTCCTCCAGTCCTGGATCACGGCGCTCACCGGGGGCCGCCTGCGCTGGCAGAAACTGCGGCGCACGGGCGTCGTCGAGGCGCCGAACGGCGGCCGGGCACCGGGCGGCGACCAGGTGCCGGGCCCGCGAACGCCCGGCAGGAGCGGCAGCGCCGGCAGGAGCAGCAGTGATCGGAGGCCGGTGGCATGACCGGTACGGAAGCCGTAACCTCATCCTCATCCTCCGTCGCCCGGAAACCACCGCCCGGCGGCCGGGACCGCTACCTGGACCTCCTCCGCTCGGTCGCCCTGGTCCGCGTGGTGGTCTACCACCTCTTCGGCTGGGCGTGGCTGACGGTCCTGTTCCCCTCCATGGGCGTGATGTTCGCGCTGGCCGGCTCCCTGATGGCCCGCTCCCTGAACCGCCCGGCGCCGAAGGTGATCCGGGACCGGGTACGGAGGCTGCTCCCGCCGCTGTGGGCGTTCAGCGCGCCGGCGCTCACGCTGCTGTTCGCGGGCGGCTGGAACCCGGTGAAGGACCCGGACAACGGCGGCACCTGGGGCGTACTGAGCCTGGTGGACTACGTGCTCCCCCTGGGCGCCCCACCCTTCCCCTGGCACATCGGCTCCGAGTCCGGCCTGCTGGAGGACAGTTGGGCGGTGCAGGCGGTCGGGCCGCTGTGGTACCTGCGCGCGTACCTGTGGTTCGTAGCGGCGTCCCCCCTCCTGCTGTGGGCGTTCCGCAGGGCGCCCTGGCCGACGCTGCTGGCCCCCCTGGGCCTGACGGCGGTCCTGGGCACCGGCCTGCTCACCATCCCCGGCGAGACGGGCAACGCGGTCACCGACTTCGCGGTGTACGGCGGCTGCTGGGTCCTGGGCTTCGCCCACCACGAGGGCGTGCTGCGCCGCGTCCCCCGCTATCTGGCCGTCTCCTCCTCCGCCCTGCTGATGTCCTTCGCCCTGTGGTGGGCGTCGGGCCACCTGGGCCCGGACGGCTGGGACCTGAACGACATCCCCCTGGCACAGGCGAGCTGGTCCTTCGGCTTCGTCGTGATCCTGCTCCAGTACTCCCCGTCATGGCAGGAACTGCCGGGCCGCCTGCGCCGCTGGGACAAGCTCGTCACCCTCTCCAACAACCGTGCCGTCACGATCTACCTGTGGCACAACCTGCTGATCATGGCGACGGTCCCGATCATCGACCAGGCCTACGACCTCCCGTTCATGCAGGGCGACCGCGCGGTGGCGGCGCTCGACGCCACGTACACGCTCTGGATGTTCCTCCTGGTCTGGCCGCTGATCGCCCTGACGATCCTCGCCCTCGGCTGGATCGAGGACATCGCGGCGAGGCGAGCTCCCCGGTTGTGGCCGAACGGTGCACATCGTGCGGGGCCCCGGCGAAGGCACTGAATCGGGGCGGCAGTTGGGAGGAGCGGCACGGGAACACGCTTGCGCGCGGCGGGCGGTGTGGCGAAGGTTGGTGCGTGGGGGGCGGGGGATTCGGCTGGTTGCTGGTTGCTGGTACCGGTGCATCTGATCCAATGCCAGCCCGCCGACCAGCCCGACCCACCGACCCGACCGACCCGAGGAGTGACACTCCAAGATGACGCAGCCTCCCGGCTGGCCGCCGCCGCAGCAGCCGTACCCGGGGCCGTACTCACCACAGCCCCCCGCCCAGGCCCCCGGGCAGGCCCCCAACCCGTACGCGACGCAGCCCGCTTACGGCGGACCGTACGGCGCGGGCCAGTACGCCGGAGGCGGCCAGTACGGCGCCTACCCGCCTCCGCCCCCACCGCCACCTCCGGGAGGCGGCGCCCGCGACAAGAGGAAACTGGCCCTCATAGTGTCCGGAGCCGCGGCGGCCGTACTCCTGATCGCCGGCGGCGTCTACCTGGCCACAAACGGCGACGACAAGCCCAACAGACCTTTGGCCCAGGTAAGCGAGTCCGCAACCGCAACAGCGACCGCAACATCCACACCGACGGACGAGGCGCCCGACCAAGACACGGAGTCCCCCTCCGACTCCGCCACCGCCGCCCCCGCGACCGGGTTCCAGGGCCAGTGGCAGGACGACGCCAACAAGACCCTGACCATCGGCGAGAAGTACAACTCCGGTACCTACAAGGGCAAACACGCCCTCTCCTACATCGACCCCGGCGGCAAGGGCATCCTCACCGGCCTCGGCATGGACCGCAGCGACGGCACCTTCCGCATGGTCCTCAAGCCCATGAGCACCGAGAGCACCAAGAAGGACGACTACCTCACGGCAACGCTGAAGCGTTCGGGCGACAGCGTGAACATCGAGTGGGACGACGGGGGAAGCGACACGCTGGCGTACGTAGGCGAGTAAGAACTGCCTGATCACTGATCACTGATCACTGCTCGCCCCCCTGTTGCAATGTCACGAGACGGCACCGACCCCGGGCCACACCAACCCGCCCTGGTGCCCCAACTGGCAGCCTCGATACCGTACCGACTGCTTCACCAACCCCGAACGCCCCACCAGGAGCCCACCGTGACCCGCCGCCCCCGCCTGCTCACGACAGCCACCGCCGGCGCGATGGCCGCACTTCTCCTTGCCGGTTGCGGCGGGGGTGGAGACGGCGGTTCGAAGGGCAACGACAAGATCGCGGGCGCGGACACGGGGGGCTCGGCTTCGGCTTCGCCGAGTGCTTCGGCGTCGGCTGCAGCTGGGCGACCGAAGATCAGTTTCCCGTCTGACGCCAAGAACGTCTTCGAGGAGACGAAGACCGGTGATCCGACGAAAGACGCGGTCCTTGCGGACAGTGCTTTGAGCGTCAATTCCGTGGACGAGGCCATCTTCAAGGGAAGTGCGAGTACGAAGGCGCTTGGCTTCTACAACACGGGCAAGGCTCTTGACTCGTCGATCACGTACGTGCAGGGATATATCAAGGACAAAGACACGTGGATCGGTGAGACCCGGTACTTCGACCGTAAGGTGACGCTTTCGGGGGCCAAAGAGGCATACGTCACCTATTGCTCTGATGAGAGCAAGTCCTTCATTAAGAACAAAAAGACGAAGAAGGTCGATAGGACGCCGACGACCTCGAACGCCTACGTGCTCTACCACACCACACTTGCCAAGAACGCCGACGGAGTTTGGCAGACCACCAACATCGTTTCGAACAGGGGGGACAAGGCGTGCCAGCCCTAAGGAAGTTGGCGAGGGTCGCGACGGTCCTGACCCTTGTGAGTGTTCCCGTCTTCGCGTCCCATGCGGCCTTCGCTGAGCGCGACAAGCACGGCAGCAACGGGCAGACCGAGCAACACGGAAACGCCACTGACGACGGCAATCTTTCCTCCACGGTCGGCGTCATCGTCTACGACCGTTCGAAGAACGGCTCGGGCGACTCGGTGGGCCCGGTAACCTCCACCACCTCCTGGACCCCGCCGGCCTGCTGGTACGCGCCGAAGTACACCCCGGCCAAGCTCAAGGCTTACCTGGAGCCGATTTGGGAGGCGGGTTCGACGGGGTATGAGTGGGATGCCGAGCAGCGCGCTAGGTATGTCGACGGCCATCCGTACAAGGACTTCAACAAGGACAAGGCCGGCAAGGGCTATTGGTGGGACTCGTACGTCAACAAGGACTTCCCGCCGGGCTGGGACAAGTGTAAGGAACCGATTTTCTGGGTCGACAAGGGTGACCCTCCGCCGGCGAACGTCGAGAACGCCGTCACTCCTAAGGTTCTCGCCGAGCTGGCCTACAACGAGATCCGCGTGCCCAGCACGAAGGTGACGCTGGCCCCGGCGAACACGACGAAGGTGAATCTCCCCACCTGGGCTTGGCTGGACGGAGCAAAGTTCAAGCCGGTCTCCGTCACCGCCTCCATTCCGGTGCTGGGTATCTCCGCGACGACGACTGCCGAGCCGGTCTCCCTGAAGATCGACCCGGGTACGTCGGACGCGGAGACGTACCCGGCGTCGGGCGTCTGTCAGATCAAGGACGGCAGCATCGGCGAGCCCTACGCCAAGGGGAAGTCCGACGAGACGCCACCCTGTGGAGTGAAATACCTGCGCTCCTCCGGCAACGGTTCCTACCCCCTCAAGGCCACCATCACCTGGCAGATCCACTGGACGGGCAGCGACGGCAACGGCGACACCTTGCCTGACGGCACCTTCGGGGCGACCCAGAATGTCGTCGTGCAGGAGATCCAGGCCGTCAACCGATGACGGAGGGCGCCAACGCATAGGCCGCTCGTCCCCTCAAGGGGGGACGGGCGGTTGCCTGGGTCGATGAGCGGATAGCGCGCCCGCTTCACACGGGACCGACCCAGGAGAGCTGAGCACGTGGCAGACCGGCTGGCCGTCGACGACGACGAGCTGAAGCACTTCATGAAGTTGCTGAACAAGTCGAGTGACTCGTTGAAGGGCCTGCGCAAGGCGCTCGGCGACGCCACCGTCAGCGGCCTCGGCACCGACGACCTGGACTCCGCCTGCGAGGACTTCCAAGAGGACTGGAAGTACGGCACCGAGCAGATCGGTGAACAGACCGAGAATCTCGCGGAGATCATCGGTCAGAGCAAGGACAGCTATCGGGAGGTCGACAAGGCGCTGGAGGAGGCGCTGAAGAAGGGCAAGCACGGCAGGAACGGGAGCGGAAAGTGACGACGGCTCCCGGCGTCGAAGCGAACCCGTACCTCGATTCCGTCGCGCACCGCAGCGGCGACCTCCCGCAGGGCCTGAAGCCGACCCCTTACGGTCCGGACCTCCCGAACCCGTACACGCACCTTGGCTTCAATCCGACGCCGGGCAACACGGACACCGTGCGCGACCTGCACAAGAAGCTCGCCTCCTGTGCGTCGGTCCTGGAGGAGACGCACGGCCTTGTCACCAGGTTGATGGACGGCAGCTACTGGCAGGGTGACGCGGCCGTCGCCTTCCGGGAGGAACTCCAGGGTGGCCCGCTGGCCCTCAACCTCAAGAACGCCGCGCGCTCGCTCCACAAGGCAGCCCGCCAACTCAACGGCTGGGAAGGCGAACTCGACGACTTCCAGCGTCGAGCCAAGCGCCTGAACGACGACGCCAAGGACGCCCGGGACGCCCTCGACAAGGCAAAGGGCCACGCGGCCAAGGCGAAGAACGACCCTGACCTGGACCAGAAGGGCTCCCGCCACGACGACGCCCAGACCGCCCTCACCCACGCCAACACAGCGGTCGAAACCGCCCAGGCCGACCTCGACAAAATCATCGCCGAGGCGAAGAAACTGGCCGAGGAGCACGAGGGAAGGGCGCGGTACAGGGCAGCCAAGATCCACGACTCGACGAGGAAGCTGGCGCCGCATGAACCTGGTGCTTGGGACAAGTTCACGGACTGGTTGGGGGACAACCTGCCCGACATCCTCAGCGGTGTAGCTGCGGTTCTGGGCGTGATCGCCATCTTTGCGACTGGACCGTTCGCCGTTCCACTCCTCATGGTGGTTGCAGCAGCCCTCAGCGGAACCGCTCTCACTCTTCGGTTGCAGAACGAAGAGGTCTGGGCCTCCCTCAAGGACGGGGTTATGAAGGGAGAACTCGACGCAGACTTCTGGACCAACGTCACCTCGGTTGTCGGAGATGCATTGGGCGTCGTACCCGGGCTTGGTGCAGTGACTAAAGGTCTGATGAAGACTCCTGAAGCGCTGAGTGCCGCTGCCCAATCCGCGGAGAGCGCCTTTACGTTGGGGCAGAAGGTCGCCACGGTCGGTTCTACGATCCGGGACGAGGCGTTGGCCATCTCCGATTCGGCGAGCCTGCTGGAGCGGGTTAACGTCTTCGGAGCGCGTACGGGGGATGTTCTGCCGGTCGTGGAGAACACCGCGACGTGGCTCGGAGCCGGCACGGCCGTGTACGGGGTGTCCGGAAGTCTCTACGATTCGCTTGGCAGCGACAGCGATGCGGCCAAGGCTGTTGCCTCCACGCTGGACGGCGTCAGGACCGGGACGGTCGACGGATCGGCCACGGCCGGCGTTCTGCATTACCTCTTCAGGGGAGTGGCGGCAGCGTCATGAATTCGGAAGTGATCGTTATCGACTCGTCCGCCCGGATGCAAGACGCTGATATCTGGTTCGCGTTGCCCGCGGGGTTCGTTCCGTTGCCGCTCAATGAAATTATCCGATCAGGGGACACGCTCGAGGTCGCGGAGAGAACAAGCCCGTTACTTTCATTTGTGGAAGCGCCGATTTCTGTCGACAGACGTCGGCAGCTCGTCTCACTGCTCGCGCCGGTTCAGCGCATGCTTCATGTACTGACACACAGCGGTGTGGTCCATTGTTCAATGGGTCTGCATCGCGATGACGAGAGTGACGGAGCCCTGCTGCCGTCACTTTTCACGCTCAGTTGGACGGGGACCGCCTGGGCGCCGCGTAGCGTGACTGCTGCTCGAATCGCCGCAGGAGTGCTTGGCTCCCGTTATGTAGAGGTTCTGGATCTGCCCTGCGGCCCGGCGTCTCTTGTGGAGACTCTGGTGACCGCTCAGGTTGCCGAAACACCGCAGAAACTGCTTCAGCTTGCCGTGCACGTTCCGTATCCGGATGCAGCGAAGCTGGCTGTACTGACTCTTTCAACGCCTGCAGTGCATCGTGCTGACCACTACCGCGACTTACTACGGGAAGTGGCCCGCATAGTCACTTTTAAAAATCCGCTACTCGTGGGCCAGGATGAGGTGTGACGTGGAGCGTACGCGCAATCCCGCGGTGTCTGCTTCTGCCTGGGACGATTCTGCTACGCAGGCTGCTTGGGCGAGGTTGTTGACCTTCGCTGTTGTCGGTCAGGCCGCTTGGCCTGCCGTATGTGTCGGTGGCTTCGTGTTCATGCTCTCCGTCGGGCAGCGGACAATGTGGTTCATGCTGCCTATTGCCTTGTACGCGCTGTATCGTGCTTTTCTTCAGCGTCAATACATCGCTTCGGCTCTTCGAGCGCGTCGAGTTCTGAAGGTGTATCCCTGGCAGGTGCATAGGACACCCGAAAGTGGTATCGGGCGGATTTCCGGAGCGAAGCTTGGTGATGTCTGGCTCGCCTTCCCGGATCCGGATCATCCGGATGGCGTCGTGCCCGTCATCCTTCACGGTCATGCTCGGTCCGTGTGGTGGCGCCGTCGCCTCGGACGGGGGCACGAGACGGAAAGGACGAGGCAGGTGGCTGAGGTCTGGTTCGCTGGTGATCCGCGATTCATCGGGGTCATCGCGGTTCCTGGCCCGAGACGCTTGTTCCTGCTGTATCAGCTAGCCAGCGGACAATCAGGGAGTAGCAGTGAGCGCCCTGTTTCTCCCGAGGCGGTCGAGCGTGCACGCCGGGCGGGGGTCCGTGCAGTCTCTTGATCTGAGTTTTGCCGCAGCCCATTCCTTCCACCTGCGGCCCGTCTGGGGAGGGTTGGTGCCGGCCGTACTCGTAGTTGCTAATGCCTGAGCCGGGTTGCCAGGGATGAGCCTTGTGGTCAGGCGCTGATCGTGGCTCGATCGCGGCTCCTCCAAGGCTCGGCCAAGTTCCCGTCAAGCGGGGAGTCGGTGGTGTCTTGGGGGCGTGGGTGCGTGGAAAACTGGGGCGTTGCGTAAGTGAAGAGAGTGACGCGGTCGTCGGGCGGGGGGCAGGCGCGGTGGGTAAGCGGCAGGTGCGGAAGATGCTGCGGTTGATGGCGAGTGGGGAGCCCGTTGAGCTCACCAATGCGATGTCATCCGTGAAGAAGCTGGCCCGGCTGGCGTTCTACGCCCAGCAGTTCGGGTACGAGTACGCCGACGCGCGGTACGGCGGGTCGCGCAACAACGTGCTCAGGCTGGTCATCGTCCCCGATCACAGCCCGCAGGCCCGGGCGCGTGCCGCGCAGAACTGGGCGCAGTATCCGAACGCCGCGGACGGGGTCTCGCTTCCGCCGGTCGTGCCCGATGCGCTCGAACTGCTCAAGGCGCGGATCCAGTTCGACCTCACCGGCAAGAACGCCGAGAAGCGTATGGCCTACGGAGGGCTGGGCATCACCGTCGGGCTGGTGCTCTATACGGTGCGGAAGGGCGGGGGCGCCTTCAACTTCGCTGTTGCGGGCGGCGCCTGGGTCGTCTTCATGGGGATCATGGGCATCGGGTTGCTCGTCACCCGGCGGCGCAATGCGAAGTTCGCGCGCCGGCTCCAGGCCGCCGGGTTCCTGCGGGTGACGGAGGAAGGCGGGCGGGTGCGGTATCTGCCGCCTGGTGCGCAGTCTTCGTTTGGTGCGTCCATGCCCCAGGTGGGGGTGGGGGCGCCGGTGCCGCCGCAGGTGGGTCCCTATGCGGGACCTAATGCGGGACCTTATGCGGGTCCCTATGCGGGTCCCTATGCGGGTTCGCCGGTGGTGCCGCAGCAGGGGCCGTCACCGGCCCAGCCGCCGGCCCAGCCGCCGGTTCAGGGTGGACCGTACATGGGTGGCCCTTACGGAGGCGGGCCGTACGGAGGTGGCCCCTACGGTGGGCCCGGGTCGGCTTCCGGGCCCTACAGCCAGCCCCAGCCCCCGCAGCCCCACCCCGGCTGGCAGCCCCCGCAGCGCTGATCCCGCCCCGGGGCGCGATCTGCCTCGGCAAGCGACAAGAAATAAGCGGCGGCCGGCACCCGGCGTCCCCGCAACCTCTCATCCCGCCTCCCGGCGGGGTGAGAGCAAAGTTCCTTTCCGGTCACCCACAGGCACAGACCGGAAACGCGTCCTTCCTACCTTCGGGTTGAGTCAGTCGAGTCGATGGCAGACCGAGCCCCGGAGCACCGTGGAGGCGTCATGACAGCCCCAGTCCCACCCCCTGCCCCCAGTACGGCCCCCGCCCCGCACGGCAGGGGAGGCCGTTGGATCGAGCAGTGGGATCCTGAGGACGAGGCCTTCTGGAAGGAGGGCGGGGAGAAGACCGCCCGGCGGAATCTGGCCTTCTCCGTGCTTTCCGAGCACATCGGGTTCTCGGTCTGGACCATGTGGTCCGTGCTGGTGCTGTTCATGGGCCCCGAGTACGGGCTGACCCCCGCAGACAAGTTCCTGCTCACGTCGGTGGTGACGCTGGTCGGTGCCGTCGTCCGGGTGCCCTACACCTTCGCGGTCGCCCTCTTCGGCGGGCGGAACTGGACGATCATCTCGGCGAGCCTGCTGCTCATCCCGACGATCGCCGCGTTCGCCGTGATGAAGCCGGGGACGTCGTTCGGCACCTTCCTCCTCGTCGGGCTGCTCGCGGGCATCGGCGGCGGCAACTTCGCCTCGTCCATGACCAACATCAACGCCTTCTTCCCGCTCAGGAAGAAGGGGTGGGCGCTGGGCCTGAACGCCGGGGGCGGCAACATCGGCGTGCCGGTCATCCAACTGGTCGCCCTCGCGATCATCGGGGCGAGCGGCGGGCCGCGGGTGCTGCTGGGGATCTACATCCCGCTGATCGTCGTCGCCGCCGTCCTCGCCGCGCTGTTCATGGACAACCTCGCCACCGTGAAGAACGACACTGGCGCGGCGAAGGACGCCGCCAAGGACGCGCACACCTGGATCATGTCGTTCCTCTACATCGGGACGTTCGGGTCGTTCATCGGCTACAGCTTCGCCTTCGGGCAGGTGCTGACCAACCAGTTCGGGCGGACGCCGCTCCAGGCCGCGTACCTGACCTTCATCGGTCCGCTGCTGGGCTCGCTGATCCGGCCCGTCGGCGGCTGGCTGGCCGACCGGTACGGCGGGGCGAAGATCACACTGTGGAACTACGTGGGCATGGCCGCCGCCACCGCCGTCCTGGTCGGGGCCAGCATGGAGAAGTCGCTGCCGCTGTTCGTGGCCGTGTTCGTGGTGCTGTTCGTGCTCAGCGGGCTCGGCAACGGGTCCACGTTCAAGATGATCCCCGGCATCTTCCAGGCGAAGGCCCTGGCCAAGGGGCTGGAGGGCGAGGCGGCGGCGGCCCACGGGCGGCGGCTGTCCGGGGCCTCCATGGGGCTCATCGGGGCGGTCGGCGCGCTCGGTGGAGTGGGGATCAATCTCGCCTTCCGGCAGTCCTTCCTCTCCTACGGTTCCGGCACCGGCGCGTTCGTCGTCTTCCTGGCCTACTACGGTGTCTGCTTCGCGGTGACCTGGGCCGTATACCTTCGCAGCCCGGCCGGCCAGGCCCGCGCGGCGGCCGCCGCCGAGGCGAAGCCGCAGCTCAGCTACGCGGAGGTGTGACGTAACACCGGCGACATCAACCCGAACCGAGCCTGTCACGCGCCGTTGACAGGCTCGTTCGGCATGCAGGTCAGCTAGGAGAGCCATGTACGACGAAACGCAGCGACCGGACGACAGCCGGCACGGCCCCCTCGCCGGGTTCACCGTGGGCGTGACGGCCGCGCGCCGGGCCGACGAGCTCGGGGCGCTGCTCCAGCGGCGCGGGGCGGCCGTGCTGCACGCGCCTGCCCTGCGCATCGTGCCGCTCGCCGACGACGGCGAACTGCTCGCCGCCACCAAGGAGATCATCGACCAGGTGCCGGACGTGGTGGTCGCCACCACCGCGATCGGCTTCCGGGGGTGGGTCGAGGCCGCCGACGGGTGGGGGCTCGGCGAGCCGCTGCTCGGGCGGCTGCGCGGGGTGGAGCTGCTGGCGCGCGGACCCAAGGTCAAGGGTGCGATACGGGCCGCCGGGCTGACCGAGGAGTGGTCGCCGTCGAGCGAGTCCATGGCGGAGGTGCTGGACCGGCTGCTGGAGGAGGGCGTCGACGGGCGCCGGATCGCCGTACAGCTGCACGGCGAGCCGCTGCCCGGCTTCGTGGAGGCGCTGCGGGAGGGGGGAGCCGAGGTGGTGCTGGTGCCGGTGTACCGGTGGATGCCGCCGGAGGACCTCGGGCCCGTCGACCGCCTGCTGGACGCCGCCCTCTCGCGCGGGCTGGACGCGGTGACCTTCACCAGCGCGCCCGCCGCCGCGTCGCTGCTGAACCGGGCCGAGGAGCGGGGGCTGGTGGCCGAGCTGCTCGCCGCCCTCAGCGGCGATGTGCTGCCTGCGTGCGTCGGGCCGGTCACCGCGCTGCCGCTCCAGGCGCGGGGCGTCGAGACGGTCCAGCCGGAGCGGTTCCGGCTCGGGCCGCTCGTCCAGCTGCTCTGCCAGGAACTGCCGGGCCGGGCGCGCGCGTTGCCGATCGCCGGGCACCGGGTGGAGATCCGCGGGCACGCGGTGCTGGTGGACGGCGACCTGAAGCCCGTACCGCCGGCCGGGATGTCCCTGCTGCGGGCGCTGTCGCGACGGCCGGGCTGGGTGGTGGCCCGGGCCGAGCTGCTGCGGGCCCTGCCGGGGGCCGGGCGGGACGAGCACGCCGTGGAGACGGCGATGGCCCGGCTGCGTACGGCACTCGGGGCGCCGAAGCTGATCCAGACGGTGGTGAAGCGGGGCTACCGGCTCGCCCTCGATCCGGCGGCCGACGCGAAGTACGCGGACGCCTGACGCGAAGTACGCCGACGCCTGACGCGAAGTACGCCGACGTCTGACGGGCACGCCACGCTGAGGAGTTCGGCGCGCGCCCGGCTCACCACTCGGGTCGGTTCCTACCCCGTGCGGGCCTGGCCGTCTCGCGCGCCCTGCACGGACGGGGGCGAGTGCTCCCGGTGGCCCGTGTGCGCTCTGCCGCGGACCTTCGGCGGGGTGGCAGGCTGGCGTTGCCGTGGCGGGCGGGGGCCGCGACCGGGCGGTCGCACGGCGAGCACTGGGGGGCGACGATGACACGCTGGCGGTCCGTGCCGGACGCGCTGCCGGGAGAGGTACGGCACCTGGTCGGGCAGCTGCGCGTCCTGAAGGACCGTACGGGTCTGAGCCTTGCCGAGCTGGCCCGGCGGACCGCCTACAGCAAGTCCTCCTGGCAGCGGTACCTCAGCGGGACCAAGCTGCCGCCGTGGGCGGCGGCGCAGGCACTCTGCCGGCTCGCGGGCGCGGACCAGGCGCGGCTGCTGGTGCTGTGGGAGCTGGCCGCTCAGGCCTGGCCGCCACCCGAAGCGGCGGCGGCCGCCGGGCCGTCGGAGGACGGGACTGTCGCAACAAGGGCTGTACCAACAGGGGCTTTCGCGGGAGGGGCTGTCGCGGCAGGGGCAGCCGCCACCGGTCCCGAGCCGCCCGGCGCCGGGCGCGCGCGGTGGCGCACGGCGGCACTGGTCGCGTTCGCTGTCATCGCGCTGCTGGTGGCGGGGCTGCTGTGGGCGCTGCCCCGGGGGACGGACCGACCGTACGACCGCCCGTCCCCGGGACCGTAGGACCGCCCGCCCCCTCGGGACCGCAGGACCGCCGGTCCCCGGGACCGCGTGGCGGCCGGCCCCGGGACCGCGTGACCGTCGGCCCCCGGGACCGCCCGCCCCCGGGGACCGCAGGCTCGCCCGCCCCGGGCCGGCGCGTGACTCAGCCGCGTTGGTCGTAGTAGGCGTTCTTCCAGTTGCCCGTGCCCTTGATCCGCACCCGGTACTTGCCGCTGACCCGCTTGAAGTCGACGGGCCGGGCGTCACCCGCGTAGCGGACGACGCTGCCCGAGGACGGGCCGGAGAGCCATCGCTGGGCGAAGGTCCAGCTGTCGTCGGTGACCACGCCGTCGTTGTCGCTGAGGTGGTAGTGCTCCTGCCACCACTGGGTGGCCGACTCGGTCTCCGGGCCGAACGAGCCGTCGATCTGGCCCTTCTTGAACTTGTGCCAGTCGCCGTCGTCGTCCTGCCACTGGGCGCCGTCCGCGTAGAGGACGGTCTGCCACAGGGCCGTGGCGTTGCTGTCGGCGTAGTCGTCGACGCCCAGGTCCTCCTCGTCCTGCCAGTCGTCGGTGACGACGCCGCCGCCGTCGATGCCGTGGTACGGGGCGGCGTTCGCCGCCGGCGCCAGGGCGATGCCGATGGCTCCCGCGCCCAGCAGCGCGGCCGTCGCCAGGGCGACGGTCTTGGTGCGCACGCTCATGAACTGTTTCCCTTCTGAACCGCCGTCCCCCGTGGTTCCCCCTGGGGCGGCTCTCGGTGCGATTCGCGGGACGAGGAGTCCCGGCTCGCAGGACAAAGGGTCCCGGCCGTGAGCGGGGGCGGCGAGGCCTGGCGGCGTATCTGGACCGGAACGGGACGGCCCGTGCGCCCGCCACCGGCGTCCCCGCCGCTCAGGGTCTCCGCCGCTCAGGGGCCGGACGGGCACCCCGTGGGACGGGGTGGGACGGCCCGGGGAGGGAGACGGGGCGTGCCCGCCGCCGGTACGAGGGGTTCCGGCCTCGGGCGTGGGCAGGCACTGTGGGAGAGGGAACGGTTCCCCAGCCCAAGGCGGTGACAGGCACATGGCACTGGGTACGGCCACGGACCGGTACGAGCTGCGGTTCGACGCGGGGCGGATCTGCCTGGATCTCCTCTCCACCACCCACCCCGGCGAACGGCTCTACTCCGTCGAGCCGTTGCGCGCCTGGATCACCGGCTCGGGACTCGTACCGCCCGGCACCCCCCTGGCGCACGCCGACGGCTCCTGGCTCGCGGGCTTCCGTGAACTGCGGGGATGTCTGGAGCTGTTGATGCGGGCCGGCGCCAACTCCGGGACGTCCGCGCCCGGCGCCAACTCCGGGACGTCCGCGCCCGTCGCCAACTCCGGGACGTCCGCGCCCGTCGCCAACTCCCGGACATCCGCGCCCGGCACCGACAGCGCGCCGTACGACCTCGCGCTCGCCCGCCTCAACGAGTTCGCCCGGCCCGCGCCCCCGGCCCCGCGCGCGGTGCGTGCCGAGGGCGGCGCGCTCGCGCGGGAGTTGGACGGGCCGCCGTGCTGCGCGGCGCTGCTCGCGGCCGTCGCCCGGGACGCCGTGGAGCTGCTGACCGATCCGGTCGCGTGGGCGGCCGTGCGGGAGTGCGAGGGGGACAACTGCCCCATCATGTACGTGGACACGTCCCGCGGGCGACGCCGGCGGTGGTGTTCGAGCGAGGTCTGCGGGAACCGGGAACGGGTCGCGAGGCACCGCCGGCGGGCGGCACTCGCGCGAGCCTGAGTGTCCGGTAGGTGTTTTCTGTGAGCTAAGCACCGGTCTGGCGTCGAAGTGATTTCGACAACACCGCGTTTGCCTCCGGCGTGGCGCGGGCACCTCCGGCTGTCCACCGTTCTCCTTGGCGATGTGTCGGAAATGTAAAGATCATGCGGTGGGAATGTGCGCGCATGTCCCCCTCGTCACGTCACCCCCGAGAAATTTCTCACCCGGGTTTGAACACGCCGCGGATCACTTCCGTACGTGTGGGCGAGCGACCGACTGGGGGAACCCCCGGACACCGGAGGTGGGCGTGCGCAAGGATGCGGCCGTGGCCAATGAACGTGGATCGAGGGCCCGACATCGCATGTCCCAGCCCTCGGAACCAGATGAGGAGCTGATGCGTGCTCTCTACCGCGAGCACGCCGGACCACTCCTTGCGTATGTCCTTCGGCTGGTCGCCGGTGATCGGCAACGCGCCGAGGACGTCGTGCAAGAGACGCTCATCCGTGCCTGGAAGAACGCCGGTCAGCTCAATCGAGCGACCGGATCGGTACGCCCCTGGCTGGTGACGGTCGCACGCCGCATCGTCATCGACGGCCACCGCAGCCGGCAGGCCCGGCCGCAGGAGGTCGATCCGTCGCCGCTGGAGGTCATCCCCGCGGAGGACGAGATCGACAAGGCGCTGTGGCTGATGACGCTGTCCGACGCGCTCGACGACCTGACCCCTGCCCACCGGGAGGTCCTCGTCGAGACGTACTTCAAGGGGCGTACCGTCAACGAGGCGGCCGAGACGCTGGGCATTCCCAGCGGCACGGTCCGCTCTCGGGTGTTCTACGCCCTGCGGTCGATGAAGCTCGCACTGGAGGAGCGGGGGGTGACGGCGTGATGAGTGTCTACGGGGGATTCGGAGCGGGAGGTCCGGGTATGTCTGGACCCATGAGCCCCAGGCAGGGCCAGGTGCCCAACGAGCATGAAACCGTCGGCGCCTACGCCCTAGGCATCCTCGACGACGCGGAAGCAACCGCTTTCGAAGCGCATCTCGCGACCTGCGAGTGGTGCGCCCAGCAGCTCGACGAGCTCGCCGGGATGGAGCCGATGCTGGCCGCCCTGGCGGACCTGCCGGGCACCGGGGCAGGGACACCCGCGATCGGCGAATCCCTTTCCGCCAAGCCCACGCCGCGGCTGATGGACAAGCTCGTCGACGAGGTCGCCGAGCGCCACGCGCAGAAGCGCCGCAAGAGCTTCTTCATGCTCGCCGCGGCCGTCGCGCTGATCATCACCGGTCCGGTGGCCGTGATGGCGGTGAACGGCGGCAGCGACTCGGCCCAGAAGGGCACGACGCTGTCGGCCACCGCCAAGGACACGTTCAACACGATGTCCGACAGGGTCACCGCGACGGACGCGAGCACCAAGGTGACCGCGACCGTGGCGATGAAGGAGAAGCCCTGGGGCACCGCGGGCGTCGTCCAGATCAGCAACGTCAAGGGTCCCCTGAAGTGCTCGCTCATCGCCGTCGGCAAGAACGGCGAGCGCGAGACGATGACCTCCTGGTCGGTCCCGAACGAGGGCTACGGCATCCCCGACGCCAAGACGGAGATGGCCAAGGAACCGCTCTACGCCCAGGGCGGCGCCGCCTTCAAGACGAACGAGATCGATCACTTCGAGATCATGACCTTCGACGGCAAGAAGCTGGTGCAGGTCGACGCGTAGGCGTCGGCCGGCCGGCACGGGCGATCCGGGCCCGGTGTGCGCGTCTGTGGCATCGCCGCAGGTGCGTGTGCCGGGCCCGGGTGTTTCCAGCCGGGTCGGTCGGGCGGGCCCCTCGCCTCAAGGGGCCCTCTTCGCGTACGGTTGACGGCTGCCCAGCACGTTAGAAGGGGGCCCGGTGGCCGCTCAGGCTCAACAGGAAACCGCGGTCGACTCGGTTCACGACTCGGCGCAGGACTCCCTGCGCGACCGAGAGATCAGCGTGGAACAGGAACACCTGGACCGGGTGTACCGGCGCCTCGAGGAGAAGATCCACGAGGCCGAGTTCCTCATGCACGACGCGGCCAAGCGCGGCCAGGTCGGCACCCCCGGCGCGCTCGCCGAACGCGACGCGCAGGTCTTCCGTGCGGGCGTCCACCTGAACCGGCTGAACAACGAGTTCGAGGACTTCCTGTTCGGCCGGATCGACCTGCTGCTCGGCAAGGACGGCAAGAAGGGCCCCGACGGCGCGTACACCGCGGTCGAGCCCGCCGAAGGAGCCGTCCGGGACGACGGCACGGCCGACATCGCCGAGACCCTGCACATCGGCCGCATCGGCGTCCTCGACCAGGACTACGCCCCCCTGGTGATCGACTGGCGGGCGCCCGCAGCGGCCCCCTTCTACCGCTCCACCCCGGTCGACCCCGGCCGGGTCGTCCGCCGGCGCGTCATCCGCTCCAAGGGGCGCCGGGTCCTCGGGGTCGAGGACGACCTGATGCGCCCCGAGCTGAAGGCCCGCCTGGACGGCGGCGAGCTGCCGGTGATCGGCGACGGCGCCCTGATGGCCGCCCTCGGCCAGGCCCGTACGCACACCATGCGGGACATCGTCGCCTCCATCCAGGCAGAACAGGATCTTGTGATCCGCGCCCCCGCCGCCTCCGTGACCTACGTCGAGGGCGGCCCGGGCACGGGCAAGACGGCCGTGGCCCTGCACCGGGCCGCGTACCTCCTCTACCAGGACCGGCGCCGGTACGCGGGTGGCATCCTGATCGTCTCGCCGACGCCGCTGCTCGTGGCGTACACCGAGGGCGTGCTGCCCTCGCTCGGCGAGGAGGGGCAGGTCGCCATCCGCGCGATCGGCTCGCTGGTCGAGGGCGCCGAGGCCACCCTGTACGACTCCCCGTCCGTGGCCCGCGCCAAGGGCTCGTACCGGATGCTGAAGGTACTGCGAAGGGCGGCCCGGGGGGCCCTGGAACTGGGACCGGCCGGCGGCTCGGGCGGCGCGAGCCCGGCCGCCGCTCAGGGCCAGCTCGCCTTCGGGGACGAGGACACCCCCGCCGGTCCGCCCGACCGGCTCCGCGTGGTCGCCTTCGGGCGGCGGCTGGAGCTGGAGGCGGGCGCGCTGGAGCGGATCCGCCGCACGGCCCTGGGCGGCACCGCACCCGTCAACCTGCTCCGGCCCCGCGCCCGCAAGCTGCTGCTCGACGCCCTGTGGTCCCAGTCCGGGGCGGGCACCCGGCACACGGACCCCGAGCTGGCCGCCGAGCTGCGGTCCTCGTTCGACGAGGACGTCAGCACGGAGGACAGCTTCCTCGCGTTCCTCGACGCGTGGTGGCCCGAGCTGACCCCGAAGGCCGTCCTCGCGGCCATGGCGGACGAGCGGCGGCTCGGCCGCTGGGCCCGGCGGATCCTGAACCCCGGCGAGGTCCGCAAGGTCGCCCGCTCCCTCAAGCGGGACGGCCACTCCGTGCACGACATCGCGATGCTCGACGAGCTCCAGGCCGTCCTCGGCGCCCCCGCCCGCCCGAAGAAGAGACGCGAGCTGGACCCGCTGGACCAGCTCACCGGCCTGGAGGAGCTGATGCCGGCCCGCGAGGAGTCACAGCGCGAGCGGGCCGAGCGGCTGGCGCAGGAACGCACCGAGTACGCGCACGTCATCGTCGACGAGGCGCAGGACCTCACGCCGATGCAGTGGCGCATGGTCGGCCGCCGGGGCCGGCACGCCACCTGGACGGTCGTCGGCGACCCCGCCCAGTCCTCCTGGTCCGACCCGGACGAGGCGGCCGAGGCCCGCGACGAGGCCCTGGGCACCCGCCCGCGCCGCCGCTTCCAGCTGACCGTGAACTACCGCAACCCGGCGGAGATCGCCGAACTGGCCGCGAAGGTCCTCGCCCTCGCCATGCCCGGCTCCGAGTCGCCGTCGGCCGTACGGTCCACCGGGGTCGAGCCACGCTTCAGCGTCGTCCGGGATTCCCTGGAGAACACCGTGCGCGCGGAGGCCGAGCGGCTGCTGGACCTGGTGGACGGCACGGTCGGCGTGGTCGTCGCCATGCAGCGGCGCGCGGAGGCCGCCCGCTGGCTGGCCGGGCTCGGCGACCGGGTGGTGGCGCTGGGCAGCCTGGAGGCCAAGGGTCTGGAGTACGACGCCACGGTGGTCGTCTCACCTGCGGAGATCGCAGACGAGTCGCCGGCCGGGCTGCGGGTGCTGTACGTCGCGCTGACCCGGGCCACCCAGCAGTTGACGGTGGTCTCCGGGGAGCGGGACCAGCCGGACGCGGCCGGGGTACCGGATCTGCTCCGGGACTGAGGTCCTGGTGCCGGTGTCCCGGATCCTGGTGCCTGTGTCCCGGTTTCCTGTGAACCGCCCGTACGGGAATGGCCTTACGGGATCCGTTTGTTAGCCTGGGTGTGGCACCGGCCCGATCCAAGCCCCCGGGCCCAACCATAGTCGCTGCGAGCGACCACTTGCCGCGAGGCGAGCATGGCGGGTCGGTGTCACTGAACGTTCGAGAGGCCCACGTCCGATGTGATGTGGGCCTCTTTTGTTGTGAACAAAACGTTCTCAATGCGGCCTGGCTAACGCCTACTCGGCGGTAGGTGCGACGATCGGACGGCATTGCCCGAGACACGGTGAAAGCAGAGGAAGTCGGCCATGGCAACGGCGCCCAGCGTCTCCTACTCGATGACGGTCCGGCTGGAGGTGCCCGCGAGCGGAACCGCAGTCTCGCAGCTCACCACCGCCGTGGAGTCCTCCGGAGGCTCGGTGACCGGCCTCGACGTCACCGCGTCCGGCCACGAGAAGCTCCGTATCGACGTCACCATCGCGGCTTCCTCGACCGCGCACGCCGACGAGATCGTCGAGGAACTCCGCGGCATCGAGGGCGTCACGCTGGGCAAGGTCTCGGACCGTACCTTCCTCATGCACCTCGGCGGCAAGATCGAGATGGCGTCGAAGCACCCCATCCGCAACCGTGACGACCTCTCCATGGTCTACACGCCCGGCGTGGCCCGCGTGTGCATGGCGATCGCCGAGAACCCCGAGGACGCCCGCCGCCTCACCATCAAGCGCAACTCCGTTGCGGTCGTGACGGACGGCTCCGCCGTGCTGGGTCTCGGCAACATCGGCCCGAAGGCCGCGCTGCCCGTCATGGAGGGCAAGGCGGCCCTCTTCAAGCGCTTCGCCGGCATCGACGCCTGGCCGATCTGCCTGGACACCCAGGACTCCGACGCGATCGTCGAGATCGTCAAGGCGATCGCCCCCGGGTTCGCCGGCATCAACCTGGAGGACATCTCCGCGCCCCGCTGCTTCGAGATCGAGGCGCGGCTGCGCGAGGCCCTCGACATCCCCGTCTTCCACGACGACCAGCACGGTACGGCGATCGTCGTCCTCGCCGCCCTGAAGAACGCACTTCGCTGTACGGGCAAGGCAATTGAGAACATCCGCGTCGTGATGTCCGGCGCCGGCGCGGCCGGTACGGCCATCCTCAAGCTGCTGATCGCCGCCGGTGTGAAGAACGCCGTCGTCGCCGACATCCAGGGTGTCGTGCACGCCGGCCGCGAGGACCTGGTGGGCGCCCCGGCCGACTCGGCGCTGCGCTGGATCGCCGACAACACCAACCCCGAGAACCTCACGGGCAGCCTGAAGGAGGCCGTGCACGGCGCCGACGTCTTCATCGGCGTCTCGGCCCCGAACGTCCTCGACGGTGACGACGTGGCCGCCATGGCCGAGGGCGCGATCGTGTTCGCGCTCGCGAACCCGGACCCCGAGGTGGACCCGGCAATCGCCCGCCAGACGGCCGCAGTTGTGGCCACCGGCCGCTCCGACTTCCCCAACCAGATCAACAACGTGCTGGTCTTCCCGGGCGTCTTCCGCGGTCTGCTGGACGCGCAGTCCCGCACGGTGAACACCGAGATGATGCTCGCCGCCGCGCAGGCGCTGGCCGACGTGGTGACCGAGGACGAGCTGAACCCGAACTACATCATCCCGAGCGTGTTCAACGACAAGGTCGCGGGTGCCGTGGCCGGCGCGGTGCGGGAAGCGGCCAAGGCGGTGGGCGCGGCGTCCTAGGGCGGTCCTGGGACGGTCCGGGGGCGGTCCGGGGGCAGTCCTGGCCAGTCCTGGGGCCTGTGCGGGCGCGGGGTGGGTATGCGTGGCCGTGGGTGATGTGCATAGCCTTGTGAGCATCCCCACGGCGGGGCGTCGTACCGGCGCGTCGTGGAACCCGGCGCGCGGAGCCGCCGTCTAGGGTGTCGGCCACGTTCGGGCACTCTTTTCGTGTGACTCCCTAGGGTGTTCTCACGACTCCTACGGGTGCCGGATTGGCTTTCCCGCCGCAGGTAGGGGCAGGATGCGTCCCTGGGCGCGAGGGTCTGACGACGGACCCGGGTCCGGGGACTCTCCGAGGACCCTGGCAGCATCGGCATGGCCGTGCCCGACATGCGGCTCTGCCGCGTGGCACGCCTCAACGGCAAGAAGAACACGGGAGTAACAACATGAACCGCAGTGAGCTGGTGGCCGCGCTGGCCGACCGTGCCGAGGTGACCCGCAAGGACGCCGACGCCGTGCTGGCCGCGTTCGCCGAGACCGTCGGCGAGGTCGTCGCCAAGGGCGACGAGAAGGTCACCATCCCTGGCTTCCTGACCTTCGAGCGCACCCACCGTGCCGCTCGTACCGCTCGTAACCCGCAGACCGGTGAGCCCATCAACATCCCGGCCGGTTACAGCGTGAAGGTCTCCGCGGGCAGCAAGCTCAAGGAAGCGGCCAAGGGCCAGTGACCTTGCCGTCCGTAGGCCACGGGACGGCGTACGGACTGTAGAACGCCGATGGGGCGGCACCCGGACTCCGGGTGCCGCCCCATTACGCTCACCGCCCCAGCCCGCCCCACCAGGGCGGCACAGGCCCCTCGCCACCACGCTGAACCGCCGGCGGGAGCTGCGCGGCCACACTCGGCCGAGGCTTGCGCACCGAGGCGCACAGACCGGACCCCAGCCCGAACGAGCTGCCCGTGGCTGGGGTGATGCGGCCGGGGGTGGGTGGTGGGGGTGGGGTCAGCCGAGGGCCTTGCCCGGGGGTTCGGCCTTGGCGCCGAGTTCCACGAGCTTCTCCATGCTGTGTCTGCCCGGGGGCAACCCCCGGACCCCCGGCCGGGGAGCGGGCTGCTCGGGCCGGGGGTGGGTGGTGGGGGTGGGGTCAGCCGAGGGCCTTGCCCGGGAGTTCGACCTTCGCGCCGAGTTCCACGAGCTTCTCCATGCTGTGTCTGCCCGGGGGCAACCCCCGGACCCCCGGCCGGGGAGCGGGCTGCTCGGGCCGGGGGTGGGTGGTGGGGGTGGGGTCAGCCGAGGGCCTTGCCCGGGAGTTCGACCTTCGCGCCGAGTTCCACGAGCTTCTCCATGAAGTTCTCGTAGCCGCGGTTGATCAGGTCGATGCCGTGGACGCGGGACGTGCCCTGGGCGGCCAGGGCCGCGATCAGGTAGGAGAAGCCGCCGCGGAGGTCCGGGATGACCAGGTCGGCGCCCTGGAGCTTGGTGGGGCCGGACACCACCGCGGAGTGCAGGAAGTTGCGCTGGCCGAAGCGGCAGTCGGAGCCGCCCAGGCACTCGCGGTAGAGCTGGATGTGGGCGCCCATCTGGTTCAGCGCGGAGGTGAAGCCCAGACGGGACTCGTAGACCGTCTCGTGGATGATCGACAGGCCGGTCGCCTGCGTGAGGGCCACGACCAGCGGCTGCTGCCAGTCGGTCTGGAAGCCGGGGTGCACGTCCGTCTCCAGCGCGATGGACTTCAACTGGCCGCCGGGGTGCCAGAAGCGGATGCCCTCGTCGTCTATCTCGAACGCGCCGCCCACCTTGCGGTAGGTGTTGAGGAAGGTCATCATCGAGCGCTGCTGGGCGCCGCGGACATAGATGTTGCCCTCGGTCGCCAGCGCGGCCGACGCCCAGGACGCGGCCTCCAGGCGGTCCGAGAGGGCACGGTGGGTGTAACCGCCCAGCTTGTCCACACCGGTGATGCGGATCGTGCGGTCGGTGTCCATCGCGATGATCGCGCCCATCTTCTGCAGAACGCAGATCAGGTCCTCGATCTCCGGCTCGACGGCCGCGTTGGACAACTCGGTGACGCCCTCGGCGAGTACGGCCGTCAGCAGCACCTGCTCGGTCGCGCCGACGGACGGGTACGGCAGCCGGATCTTCGTACCGCGCAGCCGCTGCGGAGCCTCCAGGTACTGGCCGTCCGCGCGCTTCTCGATCGTCGCGCCGAACTGCCGCAGCACGTCGAAGTGGAAGTCGATGGGCCGGCCACCGATGTCGCAGCCGCCCAGGCCCGGGATGAAGGCGTGGCCGAGCCGGTGCAGGAGAGGACCGCAGAACAGGATCGGGATGCGGCTCGAACCGGCGTGGGCATCGATGTCAGCGACGTTCGCGCTCTCCACGTACGTCGGATCGAGGACCAGTTCGCCGGGCTCCTCACCCGGACGGACCGTCACCCCGTGCAGCTGGAGCAGGCCGCGTACGACGCGCACGTCACGGATGTCCGGAACGTTGCGCAGTCGGCTCGGCGCACTGCCCAGCAGGGCGGCGACCATGGCCTTGGGCACGAGGTTCTTCGCGCCGCGGACACGGATCTCGCCCTCCAGCGGGGTGCCGCCGTGGACAAGCAGGACATCGTCGTTGACGGTCATGTATCTCGCGTTCCGATGAGTCGGGCAGGGGTCGGCCGATCACTTTGCGCAGGGGCCGGAGAGACAGGGTAATCGCCGATTACCCCCCTCCCGTAAGCCCAAGGACCGCCCAGCTAGGTCATAGCTGTGTCACAACACGAACCGTTCCCCGTCGGCCACGTCCCGTCACCGCCGCGGCCGTGCGCTCGGCCGCGCATCGTTGCGCCCTGAGCTGCATTCACTCCCGGGCACCGATTGGCTCCCCATGCGAAGGCAAGATGCGGGATCATGTCTGGCATGACCGAGGTGTCCTCGCTCACAGGGCGGCTGCTCGTGGCAACGCCCGCCCTGGCGGACCCGAACTTCGACCGTGCGGTGGTGCTCCTTCTCGACCACGACGAGGAGGGCTCGCTCGGTGTCGTCCTCAACCGCCCCACCCCGGTGGACGTGGGCGACATCCTGGAGGGCTGGGCCGATCTCACCGGCGAGCCCGGCGTGGTCTTCCAGGGCGGCCCGGTGTCGCTGGACTCTGCGCTCGGCGTCGCGGTCATCCCCGGCGGCTCCAACGGCGACCGCGCCCCGCTCGGCTGGCGCCGGGTGCACGGCGCGATCGGGCTCGTCGACCTGGAGGCCCCGCCGGAGCTGCTCGCCTCGGCCGTCGGCTCCCTGCGGATCTTCGCCGGATACGCCGGCTGGGGCCCAGGCCAGCTGGAGGACGAGCTGGTGGAGGGCGCCTGGTACGTCGTCGAGTCCGAGCCCGGCGACGTGTCGTCCCCGTCCCCGGAGAGACTCTGGCGCGAGGTGCTGCGCCGCCAGCGCAGCGAGCTGGCGATGGTGGCCACCTATCCGGACGACCCTACGCTCAACTGATGCGCGTGAGCTTCAGTACCCTGGGGCGTATGAGCACTCTCGAGCCCGAGCGCGGGACTGGTACGGGGACCCTCGTTGAGCCGACGCCGCAGGTGTCCCACGGTGACGGCGACCATGAGCGCTTCGCCCACTACGTCCAGAAGGACAAGATCATGGCGAGCGCCCTCGACGGCACCCCCGTCGTGGCGCTGTGCGGCAAGGTGTGGGTGCCGGGCCGCGACCCGAAGAAGTACCCCGTGTGCCCGATGTGCAAGGAGATCTACGACTCCATGGGCAGCGGCGGCGACGAGGGTGGCAAGGACAAGTAGCGGCAGCTAGCCGCCGACGAGGCCCCCGGGGTGTGTATGGCACGCCCCGGGGGCTTTCGTGCGCCCGCGCGGGGAAGTGGTCGAGACCTCTTGTCGGCGTGTCGGAGCACCCCTAGCCTTCTGGTGTTGTGATGTGTGAAACGGTCGTTGCGCATGTTGCAACGCCCGTTTCCGGCCACTGTCCGGCGACTGGCCGGCGACTGGGGGACGAGGGCTGACGTGAGCGAACTGATTCCGGCACCGCGCACCATCGACGACGGCCCGACGGGCCACGCCGTCACACTCGACCGGGACACCACCCTGTGGGCCGCCCCGGGCACCGGCGGCACGGAGCGCTGGCTGCGCTCCACGCTCGGCGCCGCCCTCGGCCTGCCCCTGCCGCCGGGGCCGGAGGACGCCCGCGATTCCGTACGCCTGCGCATCGACGACACGCTGGAACCGGAGGCGTATCGGCTCAGCGTCGTCACCGGCCGGGGCGTCGAGATCCGCGGCGGCGACGCGGCCGGGGTCTTCTGGGGCGCCCAGACCCTGCGTCAGCTGCTCGGCCCCGACGCCTTCCGGCGCGCTCCGGTGCGCCCGCGCGCCGCCCATGTGATCCCGCACCAGATCGTCGAGGACGCACCGCGCTTCCGCTGGCGCGGCCTCCTGCTCGACGTCGCACGGCACTTCATGCCCAAGGACGGCGTGCTGCGCTACCTGGATCTCCTGGCCGCGCACAAACTCAATGTCCTCCACCTCCATCTGACGGACGACCAGGGCTGGCGGATCGAGATCGAGCGGTATCCGGGACTGACCGAGACCGGATCCTGGCGGGCGCGGACGAAATTCGGCCACCGGGCCTCACCGCTGTGGGACGAAAGACCGCACGGCGGCCACTACACCCAGGACGACATCCGGGAGATCGTCGCCTACGCCGCCGAGCGGCATATCACCGTGGTCCCGGAAATCGACGTACCGGGCCACTCGCAGGCCGCCATCGCCGCGTATCCCGAGCTCGGCAACACCGACGTCATCGACACCACCGCCCTTTCCGTCTGGGACACCTGGGGGATCAGCCCGAACGTACTCGCCCCCACTGACAACACCCTCCGCTTCTACGAGGCCGTGTTCGAGGAAGTACTCGCCCTCTTCCCCTCGGAGTTCATCCACATCGGCGGCGACGAATGCCCCAAGGAACAGTGGCGGCGGTCGGCGACCGCCCAGGCCCGTATCAAGGAACTCGGCCTCGCGGACGAGGACGAACTCCAGGCCTGGTTCATCGGCCACTTCTCGAAGTGGCTTTCCGCGCGCGGGCGCAGGCTCATCGGCTGGGACGAGATCCTGGAGGGCGGGCTCGCCGACGGCGCCGCCGTGTCGTCCTGGCGCGGGTACGGCGGCGGGATCGCGGCGGCGCGGGCCGGCCACGACGTCGTGATGTGCCCCGAGCAGTACGTGTACCTGGACCACCGGCAGGACGTCGGCGCCGGCGAACCCGTACCGATCGGCTTCGTGCGCACCCTGGAGGACGTCTACCGCTTCGAGCCGGTTCCCCCGCAGCTCACCGAGGAGGAGGCGCGGCGTGTGCTGGGCACCCAGGCCAACGTGTGGACGGAGGTGATGGAGGACTCCGCGCGCGTGGACTACCAGGCCTTCCCGCGGCTCGCCGCCTTCGCCGAGGTGGCCTGGAGCGCCCTGCCCGCCCCGGCGGAACGGGACTTCGCCGGCTTCGAACGCCGGATGGCCGCCCACTACCGCAGGCTCGACGCCCTGGGCGTCGCCTACCGCCCGCCGGCCGGGCCCCGGCCGTGGCAGCGGCGGCCCGGCGTGCTCGGGCGCCCGATCGAGGGCCCGCCGCCGAACAGGTAGACGAAAATGGACAACCAGGTGAAAGTGGCAGAAAAACCCTCAATGCCTCCTAGCGGACCCCCGCGTTACGGCCCTGCGAAGATGTGCCAGAGTTGCCACGTCCGCCCTGTCAGCACGTACCGTACGGCAACACAGGTGGGACCAGGTGGGGCAGCGGGAAGGGGCAGCCGGTTTGACCACGCACGCACCACAGGCGGCGCAGGCCGTCACGCTGCCCACGACGCTGGACGAGGCGGTGGCGGCGCTCACCGCCATGCCCACCGCCGTGCCGGTGGCGGGCGGCACCGATCTGATGGCCGCCGTCAACTCCGGACAGCTCAGGCCCGCCGCCCTGGTGGGTCTCGGCCGGATCAGTGAGATCCGCGGCTGGCAGTACCTGGACGGCCACGCGCTGCTCGGCGCGGGACTCACGCACGCGCGCATGGGCCGCCCCGACTTCGCGGCCCTGATCCCGGCGCTCGCCGCCGCCGCGCGCGCCGCGGGCCCGCCGCACATCCGCAACGCGGGCACCCTGGGCGGCAACATCGCCTCGGCCGCGCCCTCCGGTGACGCGCTGCCGGTCCTGGCCGCGCTGGAGGCGACGCTGATCATCGCGGGCCAGGGCGGAGCCCGCCGGGAGATCCCCGTGTCGCACCTGCTGGCCGGGGTCGACATGCTGCGCGGCGGTGAACTCATCGGCTACGTGCGCGTGCCGCTGCTGCACGCCCCGCAGGTCTTCCTGAAGGCCACCGGGCGGACCGGCCCCGGCCGCGCGATCGCCTCCGTGGCGCTGGTCCTCGACCCGGCCCGGCGCGGAGTGCGGTGCGCGGTGGGCGCCGTGGCGCCGATGCCGCTGCGGCCCCTGGAGGCCGAGCAGTGGGTCGCCCGGCTGATCGACTGGGACAACGACCGCGCGATCGTCCCGGAGGCGCTGCACGCCTTCGGCGAGTACGTCGCCGCGGCCTGCATCCCGGACCCGGCAGCGGAACCGGACGGCTCCGTACCGCAGCTTCCGCCCGCCGTACTGCACCTGCGGCGCACTGTCGCCGCGCTGGCCCGACGAGCACTGGGGAGGGCGCTGTCGTGACCGACGACCAGCACGGAGAGGGCACGTCCCAGGGCGGTGGACGCTGGGACCCGCTGCCCCAGGGTGACTACGACGACGGGGCCACCGCCTTCGTGAAGCTCCCCGAGGGCGGCATCGACGCCCTCCTGGCCGCGCCCGGTCACGGCTACGTGCCGCCGCAGATAACGGTGGCCCCCGGTGTGGACCCCGGCGCCGACCCGGCGGCCGGCGGCACCTGGGCGACGCCGGACGCCGGTGCCCGGTGGCCCGACCCGAACGCCGCACCGCAGGGCGGGAACGCCGGGGCGGACGACCGGTTCGCGTACAACCCCGCCACCACGCAGCAGTGGACCTTCGACGGGCCCGCGCCCGCCGGGTCGGCCCCCGGGCACGATGTGACCGGGGAATGGTCCATCCCCGTCGCGGGGGGCGACCTTCCGGACGAATCGGGCGAGTTCACCACGTCCTCCCTGGTCGAGCAGTGGAGCGGCAACGCACCGGCCACGCTCCCGGGCGGCGCCCCCGCCCCCTGGGCGACGGAGACGGCGGGCCGGCCCTGGGGACGGCAGCAGGAGCCGGACGGCGAACAGCCGGCCGGGCAGCCCGCCCGCGAGGACTTCCGGCCCGGCGCGCCGTACGCCGGACCGCAGGGCGGGCATACGCCGGAGCCCGAAGCCGCCGAGCCCGCGGGGGCGCCCCCGCGGGCACAGGAGGCCGCAGAGGCCCCTGAGGGGCTCTCTGAGGCCCCCGCGGCCCCCGAGACGGACGACGACACCGCAGCCGAGCCGGAGGCCGCCGAAGAGGCCGCAACGGGCGACGACACCGCGACCCCGCCCGACGCCGCGCAGCCGGCCGAGGAGGAGCCGCCCCCGCCCCTCGCGCACGACGAACACCCCCTCGCCTCCTACGTCCTGCGCGTCAACGGCACCGACCGCCCCGTCACCGACGCCTGGATCGGCGAGTCGCTGCTGTACGTGCTGCGCGAGCGGCTCGGGCTCGCCGGTGCCAAGGACGGCTGCTCGCAGGGCGAGTGCGGGGCCTGCAACGTCCAGGTCGACGGACGGCTCGTCGCCTCCTGCCTGGTGCCCGCCGTCACCGCCGCCGGCAGCGAGGTGCGCACCGTCGAGGGCCTCGCCGCCGACGGCCGGCCCTCCGACGTGCAGCGGGCGCTCGCCAACTGCGGCGCGGTGCAGTGCGGTTTCTGCATCCCCGGCATGGCGATGACCGTGCACGACCTGCTGGAGGGCAACCCGGCCCCCACCGACCTGGAGGCCCGCCAGGCCCTGTGCGGCAACCTGTGCCGCTGCTCCGGCTACCGGGGCGTCCTGAACGCCGTCCAGGAGGTCGTCGCCGAACGCGAGGCGCACGCCGCCGCCGAGGCCGACACGGACGCGGACGGCGTACGCATCCCGCACCAGGCGGGCCCCGGAGCCGGCGGCGTCAACGCGTCGGCCTTCGACTCACCGGGGACCTTCGGCGGCGCCGGAGGGGTGTTCGGCGGTCCCGTACCGCACGACCAGCACTACGGCCAGGACGGAGGCCAGGCGTGAGCAACGAAGCCGTCACCGCGCCCACCGCCGCGGAGCCCGCCCCCGACACCGAACCGCTGCCGCACGGCCTCGGCGTCTCCCTGCCCGCCGCCGACGCCCGCGCCAAGACCGAGGGCACCTTCCCGTACGCGGCCGACCTGTGGGCCGAGGGCCTGCTCTGGGCCGCCGTACTGCGCTCCCCGCACGCGCACGCGCGCATCGTGTCCATCGACACCACCCACGCGCGCGAGATGCCCGGCGTACGGGCCGTCGTCACCCACGAGGACGTCCCCGGCACCCCGCGCCACGGCCGCGGCACCCCCGACCGCCCGGTGTTCGCCTCCGAGGTCGTACGCCACCACGGCGAGCCCATCGCCGCCGTCGCCGCCGACCACCCGGACACCGCGAGGATGGCCGCGGCGGCCGTCATCGTCGAGTACGAGGTGCTCGACCCGGTGACCGACCCCGAGCAGGCCTTCGAAGCCGAAGCGCTGCACCCCGACGGCAACCTGATCCGGCACATCCCGCTGCGCCACGGTGACCCGGACGCGCAGGGCGAGATCGTCGTCGAGGGCCTGTACCGCATCGGCCGCCAGGACCCCGCCCCCGTCGGCGCGGAGGCCGGCCTCGCCGTGCCCCGCCCCGACGGCGGAGTGGAGCTGTACCTCGCCTCCACCGACCCGCACACCGACCGCAACACGGCCGCCGCCGTCTTCGGTCTGACCCCCGAGCGGGTGAAGATCGTCGTCACCGGCGTCCCCGGCGCCACCGCCGACCGCGAGGACCAGGGCTTCCAGCTCCCGCTCGGCCTGCTCGCCCTCAAGACCGGCTGCCCGGTGAAGCTGACGGCGACCCGCGAGGAGTCCTTCCTCGGCCACACCCACCGCCACCCCACCCTGCTCCGGTACCGGCACCACGCCGACGCCGAGGGCCAGCTGGTCAAGGTCGAGGCGCAGATCCTCCTCGACGCGGGCGCGTACGCCGACACCTCCGCCGAGGCCCTGGCCGCCGCCGTCTCCTTCGCCTGCGGCCCCTACGTCGTCCCGAACGCCTTCATCGAGGGCTGGGCCGTCCGCACCAACAACCCGCCCTCCGGCCACGTGCGCGGCGAGGGCGCCATGCAGGTCTGCGCCGCCTACGAGGCGCAGATGGACAAGCTCGCCAAGAGACTCGCGCTGGACCCGGCCGAACTGCGCCTGCGCAACGCGCTCGCGACCGGTGACGTCCTCCCCATCGGCCAGACGGTGACCTGCCCGGCCCCCGTCGCCGAACTCCTCCAGGCGGTACGCGACTTCCCGCTCCCCGCGCTGCCCAAGGACACGCCCGAGGAGGAGTGGCTGCTGCCCGGCGGCCCCGAGGGCGCGGGCGACCCGGGCGCGGTGCGCCGGGGCGTCGGCTACGGCCTGGGCATGGTGCACATGCTCGGCGCGGAGGGCGCCGACGAGGTCTCCACGGCGACGGTGAAGGTCCACGACGGCATCGCCACGGTCCTGTGCGCGGCCGTGGAGACGGGCCAGGGCTTCACGACCCTGGCCCGGCAGATCGTCCAGGAGACCCTCGGCATCGACGAGGTGCACGTGGCACCCGTCGACACCGACCAGCCCCCGGCCGGCGCCAGCTGCCACGGACGGCACACCTGGGTGTCGGGCGGCGCGGTGGAACGGGCGGCGAAGATGGTCCGCACCCAGCTGCTGCAACCCCTGGCGCACAAGTTCGGCATGTCCACCGAGCTGCTCCAGATCACCGACGGCAAGATCACCTCGTACGACGGTGTGCTGTCCACCACCGTCACCGAGGCGATGGACGGCAAGGAACTCTGGGCGACGGCCCAGTGCCGCCCGCACCCCACCGAACCGCTGGACGGCGCCGGCCAGGGCGACGCCTTCGTGGGCCTGGCCTTCTGCGCGATCCGCGCGGTGGTGGACGTCGACATCGAACTCGGCTCGGTACGGGTCGTGGAACTGGCCGTCGCCCAGGACGTCGGCCAGGTGCTCAACCCGGCGCAGCTCGCCGCGCGTATCGAGGCCGGGGTCACCCAGGGCGTCGGCATCGCGCTCACCGAGAACCTCCGCAGCCCGCGCGGCCTGATCCGTCACCCCGACCTCACCGGGTACGCGCTGCCCACGGCCCTGGACGTCCCCGACATCCAGATCGTCAAACTGGTCGAGGAACGAGACGTGGTCGCCCCCTTCGGCGCCAAGGCGGCCAGCGCGGTACCGGTGGTCACCTCCCCGGCGGCCATCGCCTCCGCCGTCCGCGCGGCGACCGGCCGCCCGGTCAACCGCCTCCCCATCCGCCCCCAGGCCGCGGTGGTGACCGGCCAGTGAGCGAGCACGAGCCCCAGGACCAGCCGCGCTACGAACCACCGCCCGCGATGGGCAAGTTGCTGCTGTGGATCCTGCTGTTCGTGGTGGCGGCGGTCGTGGTGGTGCTGGGCGGGATCTACTTCACCTGACGCACGGGGGCGCCTGATGCACGGAGTCGTCTGATGCACGGAGTCGTCTGATGCACGGGGTCGTGGTCGTCACCGGGGTGATGGCGTCGGGGAAGTCGACCGTCGCCCAGGCGCTGGCGGAAAGGCTGCCGCGGGCGGCGCACGTGCGTGGGGACGTCTTCCGCCGGATGATCGTGTCGGGCCGCGAGGAGTACGTCCCCGGGTCCGCCGCCGGCAGCGAGGCCGAGACCCAGCTCCGCCTGCGCCGACGCCTCTCGGCGGCGACCGCGGACGAGTACGCGGCGGCCGGTTTCACGGCGGTCGTGCAGGACGTACTGCTGGGCGTGGCCCTCACCGAGTACGTCGAGCTGGTCCGCACCCGCCCGCTGCACGTGGTCGTGCTCACCCCGGCGCCCGAGGTGGTGGCGGCGCGGGAGGCCGGGCGGCCGAAGACCGGGTACGGCGCGTGGACGGTGGAGCAGCTGGACGCGGGACTGCGGGCGGAGACGCCCCGCACGGGACTGTGGCTGGACACCTCGGAGCTGACGGTGACCGAGACGGTGGACGCGATTCTCGCGGGGGCGGAACGGGCGCGGGTCGCCTGACGTCCTTTTCCCGGGGCGCGTTGTCAGTGGGGCGGCGTAGTGTGCTGAGCAGTGGGGGACGGCTGCCAGGCCGCTCCGACGAGGACGTTCGACGTACCAGGTACGACTGGAATCGCGGGGGAGCGATGAGCACGACCGACACCGGTGTCGCGGTGATCACCCTGACCGAGGACGACCTCGGTCCGTACGTCACCCACGCGCCGACGCGCCACTGGCTGACCGGCCCCGGACTGCCCGCCGACAGCGCCCTGTTGACGTTCGAGCCGCTGCGCACGGACGGGCTGCGCACGCTGGCGGAGGCGACCGACCGCCCGGCGGAGGACCTGCGGGACCGGCTGGTGATAGGCGCACTGCTCAACCCCGCGGGCATGGACCCGGAATCCCTCCTCCTCGACGGCGGCACGGGCGAGGTCACGACCACGTACCTCTTCGACGCCATGGACAGCCGCCCGTTCGCGCCCTCGCTCGAGGCGCTCGTGCGGTTCGCCTCCGTCACCGAGGAACTGGCCGGACTGCGCGGCGAGTTCGCCGCCTACGCGGGCCGCTACGGCACCAAGGCGGCCACCGAGGCGTCCCGCCGTCTCCTCGCCCTCTTCGAGGAGGGCGCGGACGGCGAGATCCCGCCGTACTGGAAGGCGGCCGCGCTGATCCGCCCCCTCGCCCTGGTCGCGGGCCCCGGCACGGACTCCGGCCTCGCCCTGGACCTCCCCGGCCGGCTGCTGGACCAGGAGTTCGGCCAGGGCCGCGTGGCCCGCTTCGAGGAGGTCGACTTCCCCGGCACGCTCACCCACGAGCCCACGCGGCGCTTCCTGCGCGAGACCGGCCTGCCCGAGGACGCGGTCCTCTTCCACCTGGACACGGACGTCCCCCTCCCCACGCTGACCGAGTACTTCATGTCGGAACGCGCCGACGACTACCCCCTGGAGTACCTCCCCGCCCACGCCGACCGCCTCATACGCCTCGGCCACCTCGTCGAGGACAACAGCCTGGTGGTCGACGGCACGACGGGCGCGGTCCTCAACTTCAGCGAACCCGACGCGACCCTGTACCCGCTGAACACGGACGTCTCCACCCTCGCCTTCACCCTCTGGCTCCTGCACCACGAGCGGACGATCGACGACCACCTGAACCACGAACTGACCACCGAGGCCTACGACCAGCTGGCCGCCGCCATGATCCAGACCCTGGCGTCCGTGGACCCCACCGGCACCACGACCGACGCCGACTGGCACTACTGGACAGAACTCTTCCAGGACGAAGCGGGCGGCGTGCTCTGACCGGGGCCGAGGAAGACATCGGTTGCGAGGCGTGAGAGGCAGGAGGAGCCTGGAGTTACGGCGCCGCAAGGAAATTCTCCCAGAAAAGAGAGCGTTGCCATGACTCGGAATACGTGGCGGCGAATACCCACATCCGGGGGCATGTTCTGTGCAGTAGTGGCGCTCGCCTTCTCGGCGGCTTACCCTGCGGCGGCTGCGGCTCCTGCCGTTACGCCGGCCCATCATCATGCCACTGCGCAACTGCCCCAGAACTGGTGCGATCGTCACCCCTATAGTTGCGGTAGCAACAACTACAACAACAACCGCAACAATTACAATAACGGTCAGACGTGCGTCATCCGCGAAATGTACGACGCCAACGGAAATTACGTCAAGACCACAATTTGCCACTGAAATCAGGTGCGTCAAGAGGCCGTGGCGGGAATCGAACCCACTCACTTTCGTTTTGGAGGCCGTGGCGGGAATCGAACCCACGTAACTCGCTTTGCAGGCGAGTCCCTAAACCACTCGGGCACACGGCCGTGTTCGTGAAAATGAATGTACGGTCGCCCCGGAAGCGGCTCAAGAGGATCGGCGGGGCTGCAACAGGACTGCCATACGCCGTTCATGAAGGCGGGGGACAAGGCGGACCGCCTCGGACAGGGGTCAAACCCGGCAGCGCACCTTACGCTGGCGACCATGGCTGCCCTTGAACGAAGCGACACCGGAGTCGCTGACGCCCCTGCCGACGCCCCGGAGGACTCGGTCCTCGGGCGGGCCTACCGTGCGCTGAGCATCGGCATCGTGTCGGTCGTGCTGCTGATCGCCTTCGAGGCGACCGCGGTGGGTACGGCGATGCCGGTCGCCGCGCGGGAGCTGGGCGGGGTGTCGTTGTACGCGTTCGCGTTCTCGGGGTACTTCACGACGAGTCTGTTCGGGATGGTGCTCTCCGGGCAGTGGTCCGACCGCCGGGGCCCGGTGGGGGCGCTGACCACCGGTATCGGGTCCTTCGCGGCGGGGCTGGTGGTGGCCGGTACCGCCGGGACGATGTGGGTGTTCATCGTGGGGCGGGCCGTGCAGGGGCTCGGCGGCGGGCTCGTGATCGTGGCGTTGTACGTCGTGGTCGGCCGGGCCTATCCCGAGCGGCTGCGGGCGGCGATCATGGCGGCGTTCGCGGCGAGCTGGGTCGTGCCGTCGGTCGTGGGCCCCCTGGCGGCGGGCGCGGTGACCGAGCACCTCGGCTGGCGGTGGGTGTTCCTCGGCATCCCGGTGCTGGTCGTCTTCCCGCTGGGGCTCGCCCTGCCGCAGATACGGCGGCGGGCCGGAGGGCCCGTCGAGGCGGGAGCGGTCGCCGCCCTCGACCGGCGGCGCATCCGGCTCGCGCTCGGGATCTCCCTCGGCGCGGGGCTGCTCCAGTACGCCGCGCAGGACCTGCGGTGGATCTCCGTGCTGCCCGGTGCCGCCGGCGCCGCGCTGCTCGTACCGGCCGTGCTCGGACTGCTGCCCCGCGGCACCTACCGGGCGGCGCGCGGGCTGCCGTCGGTCGTGCTGTTGCGCGGGGTCGCCGCCGGCTCCTTCATCGCCGCCGAGTCCTTCGTGCCGCTGATGCTGGTCACCCAGCGGGGGCTGTCCCCGACACTGGCCGGCCTCTCGCTCGCGGCGGGCGGGGTGACCTGGGCGGTCGCCTCCTGGGTGCAGTCGCGGCCGCGCGTGGAGCCGTACCGGGAGCGGCTGATGACCGTCGGGATGGTGCTGGTGGCGGCCGCCGTCGCCACCGCGCCGAGCGTGCTGATCCACTCCGTGCCCGCCTGGACGGTGGCTGTCGCCTGGGCCTTCGGCTGCTTCGGCATGGGGCTGGTCATCTCGTCCACCAGCGTGCTCCTGCTCCAGCTCTCCGCCCCCAAGGAGGCCGGCGCCAACTCGGCCGCACTCCAGATCTCCGACGCCCTCGCCAACGTCGTCCTGCTCGCGGTGGCGGGCGCGGCCTTCGCGGCGCTGGGCGGCGGCCACTCGGCGACCGCCACGGCGGTGGAGGCCACGACCGCCTCCGGCACCCACCCGGCGGCCTTCGCCGCGGTGTTCCTGCCGATGGCCGCAGTCGCGCTGGTGGGGGCCTGGGTGACGGCGCGCTTGCGGGCGGACTCCAGGTGACACTGCGTGGTACCACGTAGTACCGTCGAGGCATGGCTGGACTGAACCTGCGGTTTACGGACGAAGAGCTCGAGGCGTTGCGGGAACGCGCGGCGGCCGAGGGCCGCAGCATGCAGGCCTTCGCGCATGACGCGGTGGTCGCCGCCATAAACGAGCACTCACGGCTGTTCAACGAGGCGGCCGAGCATGTACTGAAGGCCAGCGCTGAGCTGAACCGGAGGCTCGCCTGATGCACTACCTCACTCTGCCGGAGCTGCTGAACCTCGCCCAGCGGCTCGGGGCGGACGAGGTTCGTGACTACGGGCTGCTGGACTCGGCCCTGGCGCGTCCGCAGTCAAGCGTGTTCGGCCAGGACGCCTATCCGGACGTATGGCAGAAGGCTGCCGCGCTGATGGAGTCCCTCGCCCGTAACCACGCCCTCGTCGACGGGAACAAGCGCATCGCCTGGTATGCCACCTGGGTCTTCCTGCACATGAACGGGCATCCGCTCGACGCGGACTTCGACGTCGACGAGGCGGAGCAATTCGTGCTGGACGTCTGCCAGGGCGCCCTGGACGTCCCCAAGATCGCGGCGCAGTTGCCGCGCTTCGCGCGCTGAACCGAAGCGCGTTCTCTGTGACGTGGGTCCCACCCACCCCGACCCGTCCTCGTCCGCGCATGGACACCTCCGGCCCGCCGGTAGGGTGGCCCGGTTGTCATACCCAGCCGAGCCGCTCAACCCCCGCACGGAGACCGTGACTACCACCGCCGCTTCCACCCACTCCCACCACCTCTCTCCCGCCTTCCCGGGCCGCGCCCCCTGGGGCACCGCCAGCAAGCTGCGTGCCTGGCAGCAGGGGGCGATGGAGAAGTACATCCAGGAGCAGCCGCGTGACTTCCTCGCCGTCGCCACGCCGGGCGCCGGCAAGACGACCTTCGCGCTGACGCTCGCCTCCTGGCTGCTGCACCACCACGTCGTGCAGCAGGTGACCGTGGTCGCGCCGACCGAGCACCTGAAGAAGCAGTGGGCGGAGGCGGCCGCGCGGGTGGGCATCAAGCTCGACCCCGAGTACAGCGCGGGGCCCCTGGGCAAGGACTACCAGGGCGTCGCGGTGACGTACGCAGGTGTCGGCGTGCGGCCGATGCTGCACCGCAACCGGGTCGAGCAGCGCAAGACGCTCGTCATCCTCGACGAGATCCACCACGCCGGTGACTCCAAGTCCTGGGGCGAGGCGTGCCTGGAGGCGTTCGAGCCGGCCACCCGGCGGCTCGCGCTCACCGGTACGCCGTTCCGGTCCGACACCAACCCCATCCCCTTCGTGACGTACGAGGAGGGACAGGACGGGATCCGGCGGTCCGCCGCCGACTACACGTACGGGTACGGCAACGCGCTCGCCGACCACGTCGTCCGGCCCGTCATCTTCCTCTCCTACAGCGGCAACATGCGCTGGCGCACGAAGGCCGGTGACGAGGTCGCCGCCCGGCTCGGCGAGCCGATGACCAAGGACGCCGTCAGCCAGGCCTGGCGCACCGCGCTCGACCCGCGCGGCGAGTGGATGCCGGCCGTGCTGCGCGCCGCCGACCAGCGGCTCACCGAGGTCAGGAAGGCCATCCCGGACGCGGGCGCCCTCGTCATCGCCTCCGACCAGGACTCGGCGCGCGCGTACGCCAAGCTGATCCGGGAGATCACCGGCAACAAGGCCACCCTCGTGCTGTCCGACGACGCCGGTGCCTCGAAGCGGATCGACGACTTCAGCGGGAACCAGGACCGCTGGATGGTGGCCGTCCGCATGGTGTCCGAGGGCGTCGACGTACCCCGGCTCGCGGTCGGCGTGTACGCCACCACCATCTCCACTCCGCTCTTCTTCGCCCAGGCCGTCGGGCGTTTCGTACGGTCCCGGCGGCGCGGCGAGACCGCGTCCGTCTTCCTGCCGACCGTCCCCGACCTGCTCACCTTCGCCAACGAGATGGAGGTCGAGCGCGACCACGCCCTCGACAAGCCGAAGAAGGAGGGCGAGGAGGACCCGTACGCCGAGTCCGAGAAGGAGATGGACGAGGCGAACAAGGAGCAGGACGAGGACACCGGCGAGCAGGAGCAGTTCTCCTTCGAGGCGCTGGAGTCCGAGGCCGTCTTCGACCGGGTGCTGTACGACGGCGCCGAGTTCGGCATGCAGGCCCACCCGGGGAGCGAGGAGGAGCAGGACTACCTCGGCATCCCGGGGCTCCTCGAACCCGACCAGGTGCAGATGCTGCTCCAGAAGCGGCAGGCCCGGCAGATCGCGCACAGCCGCAAGAAGCCGGACGAGGAGGCCGACCTGCTGGAGCTGCCCGCGGAGCGGCGGCCGGTGGTCTCGCACAAGGAGATGATGGAGCTGCGCAAGCGGCTCAACACCATGGTCAGCGCGTACGTCCATCAGAGCGGCAAGCCGCACGGGGTGATCCACACCGAGCTGCGGCGCGTCTGCGGCGGCCCGCCGAGCGCCGAGGCGACGGCCGGTCAGCTGCGGCAGCGGATCGCCAAGGTGCAGGAGTGGGCGACACGGATGAAGTGACGCCGCCGCCGACGCCGCCGCGGTTTTCGGGGGCGTGCGGCGCCCGGGGCGCGCTGTACGTATCCGGACGAAGGTCGCAGGTCATCCCGGACGATGCCCGGATTCTGGACGGAGACTTCCGCTCAGCGAACCGGCTTCGCTACTGTCCCGCTACGCACACGCCCCGTGGCAGCGCCGCCGCGGAGCGCAGCCGTGAAGCGACTGGGCCCGGAGCCGCCGGACCGTCCTGCCGATCGGCGGCCTCTGAAAGCGCGTCGCTGACGGGACTCGGTGACGCATCCGCCGCGCAGGGGTTGCCGACCTCACCACGAAGGAGTGGGCGTCGTGACCGCGGAGACCTCTCAGACGCTCGACCGGGGACTGCGTGTCCTCAAGCTGCTGGCCGACACGGACCATGGGCTGACCGTCACCGAGCTTTCCACCAAGCTGGGCGTCAACCGGACCGTTGTGTACCGGTTGCTCGCCACCCTTGAGCAGCACGCGCTCGTACGCCGCGACCTGGGCGGACGAGCCCGGGTCGGGCTCGGGGTGCTGCGGCTGGGGCGGCAGGTGCATCCGCTGGTACGGGAGGCCGCGCTGCCCGCGCTCCGGTCGCTGGCGGAGGACATAGGGGCGACCGCGCACCTGACGCTGGTGGACGGCAGCGAGGCGTTGGCCGTCGCGGTGGTCGAGCCGACGTGGACGGACTACCACGTGGCGTACCGGGCGGGGTTCCGGCATCCGCTGGACCGGGGGGCCGCCGGCAAGGCGATCCTCTCCGCGCGGCAGTCGCCGTCGGCGGAGCCGGGGTACACCCTGACGCACGGGGAGCTGGAGGCCGGGGCCAGCGGGGCCGCGGCGCCACTGCTCGGGGTCACGGGGGTCGAGGGCAGTGTCGGTGTGGTGATGCTCGCGGACGCCGTGCCGGAGCGAGTGGGGCCGCGGGTCGTCGACGCGGCACGCGAGGTCGCGGAGGCCTTGCGCTGAACCCGGCGGAGCACGGCCCGGGCGGTCTCGCCCGGGAGCGACGGGACCTGTACCCGGGCTGACTTGGGCTGACCCGGGTTGACCGGACCGTGGCCGGAAGCGGTCGTCCCGTAGATTGAACCTGTGCTCTCTCGTCTCACGCGCCTCCAGGCCGTCGCCGTCTGCGCCACGCCCGTCGTGGCCCTGATCGCCACCGCGGTCTTCGCCCCGCTGCCGTTCTCGGTGGCGCAGCCGGGGATGACGGCGAACGTGCTGGGCAAGAACAAGGGCACCGCCGTGATCACCGTCTCCGGCGCGCCGACCCGCGCGACGAGCGGGCAGCTGCGGATGACGACGATCGAGGCGACCTCTCCGGACACGCGCGTGTCGCTGGGCGACCTGCTCGACAACTGGTTCCGCACGGACCGCGCGGTCATGCCGCACGACGCGGTCTACCCGAGCGGTGACACCGTCAAGGAGATCGAGAAGCACAACATCGAGCAGATGCAGCAGTCCCAGGACGCGGCGACCGTGGCGGCGCTGAGGTACCTGAACCTGAACAGCAAGGACGTCAAGGTCACCCTCAAGCTCGCCGATGTCGGCGGGCCCAGCGCGGGGCTGCTGTTCTCCCTCGGGATCATCGACAAACTGCACGGTGACGGCAGCGGCGGCGACCTGACCGGTGGCCGCACCATCGCCGGAACGGGCACGATCGACGCCGACGGCACGGTGGGCGCGGTCGGCGGCGTGGGCCTCAAGACGCAGGCCGCCCGGCGGGACGGGGCGACCGTCTTCCTGGTCCCCAAGGCCGAGTGCGCCGACGCCAAGGGGGAGCTGCCGAAGGGGCTCAGGCTGGTTCCGGTGACCACGCTGAAGGGAGCGGTGAACTCCCTGGTGGCCCTGGAGAAGGGGAAGGGCTCCGTACCGAGCTGCTAAGCCATCGCCGGGGCGGGTTCGCGCGTGGCGGCGAGGCGGTAGGCGTCGATCAGGTCGTGCACCTTGTGGACGAGTTCGTCGGCGAGTTCGGGCGTGAGCCGTAGCGTCATGTCGCTCATGTCGGTGGCGCGCTGCCAGGTCCTGGGCCGGCGGTCACGGGTGCCGAGCCAGGTGGACAGCTCCCGGGCGTGGGTGTGCGCGACCTCGTGCAGGAACATCTCGACCGCCCCCCGCCCCTCGGGGCCGACGCCCTCGAACTCGGTACCGTCGAAGTCCACGCCTCCTCGACCGCCCCAGTTGGGATGCGGTCGCCGGGCCGCGCTGCCGCTGCGAGGCCGGCCGCGGTACTACCTCACGAACCCCTCCGCCCGCATCCACTCCAACGCCACCTGATGCGGATCCTCCCCGCCCACGTCCACCCTCGCGTTCAACTCCCGTGCCACCGTGTTGTCCAGCCTCCTGGTGATCGGGTCCAGGACGCCCGTGATCGCCGGCCACCGCTTCAGGGTCCGGGAGTTGACCTCAGGGGCCGCGTTGTAGTCGGGGAAGAACTTGCGGTCGTCCTCCATCACCACCAGGTCCATCGACTTGATGCGGCCGTCGGTGGTGAAGACCTCCCCGTATGTGCAACTCCCCTTGGCCACCTGGGTGTAGATGATCCCCGTGTCCATCTGCGTGATGTCCTTGGCCGGCACGCGCATGCCGTACGCCCGCTGCATGCCCCGCAGCCCGTCCGTCCGGTTGGCGAACTCGCCCTCCACGCACAGCGTCACCGCCCCGGGGCGCGACCTGGACAGCGCGGCCACGTCCGACAGCGTCCGGGTGCCGTACTTCTTGAAGGCGGCCCGGTTCATGGCCAGCGCGTAGGTGTTGTTGAGCCGGGACGGCGGCAGCCAGGTCAGCCCGTTGCGCAGGTCGGCGTCGTGCACCGCCTGCCACTGCTCGTGCGGGTCGGGAACGGGCTCGCTGTGGCCCTGGTACGTGATCCAGGCGGTGCCCGTGTAGTCGTACATGGCGTCCGCGTCCCCGCCCCTGACCGCCTCCCGGCTGCCGATGGAGCCCTGGATGCCGGTCCGGTCCAGGACGTCCGCGCCGGCCGCCCGGAAGGCGATCCCCGCCATCGCCCCGAGGATGAGGCTCTCCGTGTCCGCCTTGGACGTCACGGTGAGACGGGCGCCCCTGAGCGGCTCGCCCCGTCCGATCGAGCCGGGCCCGACGTCGTCGGCCATGGGGGAGCCGCTGCTCAGGCCGCAGCCGCAGGCGACGAGCAGCGCCCCGGCGGCCAGCGGGGCGGCGAGCCGTCTCACCTTCCCGGCTCCCAACCCGCCGTCTCCAGCCCCCGCGGCCGCAGCAGCACCTCGGCCAGCGAGGCCAGCCAGTCCACCAGCAGGGCCAGTACCACCGTGAGCACCGCGCCCAGCACCAGCACCGGCATGCGCTGGTTGGTGATGCCGGCGGTGATCAGTACGCCCAGACCGCCGCCTCCCCCGAAGGTGGCCAGGGTCGCCGTGCCGACGTTGAGGACCAGGGCCGTACGGACGCCCGCCAGGATCAGCGGGACGGCCAGCGGCAGTTCCACCCGGGTCAGCACGCCGAGCGGGGACATCCCGATGCCGCGGGCCGCCTCCAGCAGGGTCGGGTCGTTCGCCCGCAGGCCCGCGACGGTGTTGGCCAGCACCGGCAGGACGGCGTAGGCGATCATGCCGATCAGGGCGGCCTTCCGGCCGATGCCGAGCCAGATCACCAGCAGGGCCAGGAGGCCGATCGCGGGTGTCGCCTGGCCCGCGTTGGCGAGGGCCGTCACCACCGGACCGGCCCCCCGGAAGGCCTCACGGGTCAGCAGCACGCCCAGCGGGACGGCGATGACCAGGACGAAGAAGGTCGAGATCACGGTCAGCTCGATGTGCTGCCACAGGGCTTTGGAGACCTGACCGTTCGACAGGGCGTTCGCGGAGACCGCGTCCAGGTGCGCCTGCCGGAACCACAGCCAGGTCGCCAGCAGCACCGCGACGAGGAACGCGGGCAGCAGCGTGAGCTTCTGCCAGGTGAACCGCCTCCCGGTGGACCGCGTCGGCGGCGCGGCTCCCCGCGGCGCCCGTGGCTCCCCGACGCCTCCCGGCCCACCGGACTCCGCCGGCCGCTCCTGCCCGGAGGTGATCACTTCGCCCGCTCCCCGGCACGCGCCCACCCGCTGCGGTGCTCCAGGGCGTTCAGGCGGTCGGCGTCCAGCAGTTCACGCACGCGGTTTATCAGCGTCTCCATGTCCACCACGCCCTCGTACACGCCGTGCCGCCCCGTCACCGGAACCCGCCCCGCGTCGCTCCTCAGCACCGCCTCCAGCGCGTCCCGCAGCGTGGCCTCCCGGGACACCGTGTGCCGCACCGGTCTGCCCGCGCGGGCCGGCGAACCCCGGGCCCGCGTCAGGTCGCCGGGCCTGAGCCACTCGTGGGGGCGGCGGTGCCGGTCGAGCAGGAGGATCTCGGTGGCGCCGCTGCCGCGCAGCCCGTCGAGGACCTCCTGGAGCGGGGTGTCCACGGTCGCCGTCGGGTGGTTCCCGACCCTCAGGTCCCGTAGACGGGTGAGGTTCAGCCGCTTCAGGGCGGCGCCCGCGCCGACGAAGCCGGAGACGAAGTCGTCCGCCGGGCTGGTGAGGATCGCCTCCGGGGTGGCGAACTGGGCGATGCGGGAACGCTCGCGCAGTACCGCGATCCGGTCGCCCAGCTTGATCGCCTCGTCGAAGTCGTGGGTGACGAAGACGATCGTCTTGCGCAGTTCCCGCTGGAGCCGGAGCAGCTCGTCCTGGAGGCGGTCGCGGGTGACCGGGTCGACCGCGCCGAACGGCTCGTCCATCAGCAGCACCGGTGGGTCGGCGGCCAGCGCCCGCGCCACGCCGACGCGCTGCTGCTGTCCCCCGGAGAGCCGGCGCGGGTAGCGGTCCTGGAACTCGCCGGGGTCCAGCCCGACGAGGTGGAGCATCTCCGCCACCCGTTCCCGGATCCGGGGTTTCGGCCAGCCGGCCATGCGCGGCACCAGCGCGATGTTCTGGGCGACGGTCAGGTGGGGGAAGAGCCCGGACGACTGGATGGCGTACCCGATCCGCCGGCGCAGCCGTACCGGGTCCATGCCGGTGACGTCCTCACCGTCGATGCGGATACGGCCGCCGGTCGGCTCGATCAGCCGGTTGATCATCTTCAGCGTCGTGGACTTCCCGCACCCGGACGGCCCGACCAGGACCACCGTCTCACCCGCCTCGACGGCCATGCTGACGTGGTCGACGGACGGGTGCGGGCTGCCGGGGTAGTGCTTGGTGAGGTTCTCCAACTCGATGGCCGCCCCACTGGCGGACGGCTGAGACGTCCAGATGGCCGCCCCGCCGGCGGACGCCTCAGCCACGGGTTCCTCCGGTGGTGAGCCCGATCAGGGTCCGGGTGGCGGCCCGGATGCCGGTCGTGGGCGTCTCAGTCACGGATCCCCCTGGGAATGGTCAGCCGTCCGAGCAGGACGTACGCGGCGTCGAACAGGAGGGCCAGGGCGATGATGCCGAGGGTGCCCGCGAGTACCTGGTTGAGGGCGTTGGCGCTGCCCAGGGAGGCGATGCCGCGGAAGATCTCGTTGCCGAGGCCGGGTCCGGAGGCGTAGGCGGCGATGGCCGCGATGCCCATCAGCATCTGGGTGGCGACCCGGACGCCGGTCAGGATCGGCGGCCAGGCCAGCGGCAGCTCCACCCGCAGCAGCCGGGCCCGGCGGGACATCCCGATGCCCCGGGCCGCGTCCACCAGGTCGGGATCGACCCCGCGCAGCCCCACGATCGCGTTCCTGACCACCGGCAGCAGCCCGTACAGCGTCAGGGCGATCACCGTGGGCGCCACACCCAGGCCGACGACCGGGATCAGCAGGCCGATCATGGCCAGCGACGGGACGGTCAGCAGGGCCGAGCCGGCGGTGGTCGCCAGGTTGCCCGCCCAGTCGCGGCGGTAGACGGCGACGCCGATCAGCACGCCCAGCGCGGTGGCCAGGGCCATGCACTGGAGGACGGCGGAGGCGTGCTGCCAGGCGTCCGCGAGCAACTGCTGGTGGCGGTCGGCCAGGTACTCCCAGAAGCTCACTCGGCCTCACCCCACAGATCGGCTAGGACGTCCTCTCCTCCGGGTGTTCCGCCGCCTGTTCCACCAGCGGGATGATCCGCAGCGGGACGGGGTTCTCCATCACGATCGCGGTGGCGGCCCGGACGATGCCATCAAAGCCGACAACCCGGTCGATCACCCGCTGGAGATCGGCGTTCGAGCGGGCCACCAGACGGCACAGCATGTCCCCGCTGCCGGTCGTGGTGTGCAGCTCCAGCACCTCCGGCACGGTCGCCAAGTGGGCTCGTACGTCGGCGCCTTGCCCCTGCCGGATCTCCAGCGTGGCGAACGCCGTGACCGGGTAGCCGAGGGCCGCCGGGTCCACCTGCGGACCGAATCCGCGGATGACTCCGTTCGACTGAAGCCGGTCCAGCCGGGCCTGCACCGTGCCCCGCGCCACCCCCAGCCTCCGGGACATCTCGAGGACCCCGATACGCGGCTCCCGGGCCAGCAGCACGATGATGCGCCCGTCCAGCTGATCGATCGCCATGTCCGCCTCCTGGGTGGTCGTCGTGGTCACCCTGATCACCCTGGTCATCATGTACAGAAAGGCCGCCGAAACGGCCGTACCGCTGAGCAGAATGCCCAGTGAATACGCAAACTATTGCGCACCTTGCAGACCGGAGCCACCCTTCGGACATGACGCAGACCACACACCACACTCCCGACACGACCGCCCGGCAGGCCGACCCCTTCCCGGTCAAGGGAATGGACGCGGTCGTCTTCGCCGTGGGCAACGCCAAGCAGGCCGCGCACTACTACTCCACCGCCTTCGGCATGCAGCTGGTCGCCTACTCCGGACCGGAGAACGGCAGCCGCGAGACCGCCTCCTACGTCCTGGAGAACGGCTCCGCCCGCTTCGTGTTCACCTCGGTGATCAAGCCCGCCACCACCTGGGGACACTTCCTCGCCCAGCACGTGGCCGAGCACGGCGACGGCGTCATCGACCTGGCCATCGAGGTCCCCGACGCCCGTGCCGCGTACACCTACGCCATCGAGCACGGCGCCCGCTCGGTGGCCGAGCCGTACGAGCTGAAGGACGAGCACGGCACGGTCGTCCTCGCCGCGATCGCCACCTACGGCAAGACCCGCCACACCCTCGTCGACCGCTCCGGCTACACCGGCCCCTACCTGCCCGGCTACGTCGCCGCGAAGCCGATGGTCGAGCCGCCCGCCCACCGCACCTTCCAGGCCGTCGACCACTGTGTCGGCAACGTCGAGCTCGGCCGGATGAACGAATGGGTGGAGTTCTACAACAAGGTCATGGGCTTCACGAACATGAAGGAGTTCGTGGGCGACGACATCGCCACCGAGTACAGCGCCCTGATGTCGAAGGTCGTCGCCGACGGCACGCTCAAGGTGAAGTTCCCGATCAACGAGCCCGCGATCGCCAAGAAGAAGTCCCAGATCGACGAGTACCTGGAGTTCTACGGCGGCGCCGGCGTCCAGCACATCGCGCTGAACACGGGCGACATCGTGCAGACGGTGCGCACCATGCGCGCGGCCGGCGTGGAGTTCCTGGACACCCCCGACACCTACTACGACACCCTCGGCGAGTGGGTCGGCGACACCCGGGTGCCCGTCGAGACCCTGCGTGAGCTGAAGATCCTCGCCGACCGCGACGAGGACGGCTACCTGCTCCAGATCTTCACCAAGCCGGTCCAGGACCGTCCGACCGTCTTCTTCGAGATCATCGAACGGCACGGCTCCATGGGCTTCGGCAAGGGCAACTTCAAGGCCCTGTTCGAGGCGATCGAGCGGGAGCAGGAGCGGCGCGGAAACCTGTGAATCCGCCGAACGGACTACCGGCGGACGCCGGTTGACGTTCTCATGTCCTGCGGGTGCCAGAGCGGCACCCGCAGGATGTGAGGTGGTCCCGTGAGCACGGTGGACCAGCGCGTCGACCTGGCCGCGCCGTCCCAGCGCTGGCTGCACCGGCTCGGCACCCTCCGGGAGCCGACCGTCCCGCAGTCCTTCGCCCTCGACGAGGTGAACCGGCACCTGTACGTCCTCCAGCTCACCAGGGGCGGCCGCCAAGCGGGCGACCTGTGCCTGAACCGGCTCGACTTCAAGGGCGGCGCCCTGGGCCACATGCACCTGAAGGGCTTCGGGCACGGCGTCAGCATGGGCGTCCAGAACGACACCGACGGCACCGCCTGGATCTGGACCGAGGCCGACGCACTGCACGGCTACGGCAGGGGCGTCACCCGCTTCCACTTCGTGAACGGGGCCACCCGTACGGCCCAGGACGTCAGGATCCGCTACCCGGTCAAGGGCTCGAAGAACAACCAGCCGGCCGTGTGCATGGCCAGCCGCCGCATCGCCGTCCGCCACCACCTGCACGACGTCCCCCGCTACCGCGTCTGGGACCTCGACGCCTTCGTCGCCCGCGACTACGCGAACCCCGTCGCCGACCTCGCCCAGACCGGCGCCCACCCCGACCCAGAAGTTCCGTTCCAGGGGTACGCCCTGTGCGGCGACCACCTCTACCAGCTCGCCGGATCGGCCTACGACAGCACCGCCAACCCGCCCGCCGGACACGGCAACGCCTACCTGTCCTGCCTCGACATCCACACCGGCGCACTCCTCCAGCAGCGGCGCACCGAGGCCGGCTACTCCCTCGACCACCGCGAACCCGAGGGCCTCGCCGTGCGCCGGTCCCCGGCCCAGTGGCTGTGCATCGGCTTCGCGTCGGGGGGAGTGGGCGCGCGCCGGCTCTCGGTCTACTACAAGCAGTAGCTCAGCTCTCCGGCGGGTCCTCGTCCGGCGGCTCACCCAACCGGGCCAGCGCCGCCCGCGCGACCGGCACCCGCAGCGGCGAGAAGTACGGGTTGATCCGCAGCGCCTCCTGGAGATGGCGCCGCGCGGGCCCGGTGAGCTCCAACTCCCCCTCGATCATGCCCAGGTGGAACGAGTACAGCGCGCTGCGCACACCGCCTCCCTTCTCCTTGTCCGTCGCGATCCGGGCGTACTCCAGCGCCTCCTCGTCCTCACCCACCCGGTGCAGCGCCCAGCCCAGCGCGTCGGCCACCTCGATGCCCGGCTGCATGTCCCACTCGTCCCGCAACAGCTCGACGGCCTCCTCCCGGTCCCCGTGGTCCGCCTCGAACCGCCCGAGGAGCAGTTCCTCGTCCACCCCGTCGGCCTCGTCCCGCGCCGCCCGGTCCCGCAGCAGGTCGTACTGCGCCTGCGCCTCCTCCTCCCGGCCCAGCGACTCGTACAACTCGCCCAGCTCCAGGGCGTACTCGGGGCAGGGATGGGCGGCGAGCGCCGCCCGGTAGGCGGTCAGCGCCGCGGAGGTGCGCCCCAGCGCGGCCAGGGCGCGGCCCCGGCCGGCCGCCGCGGCCCGCTGGCCGGGGTCGAGGCGCAGGGCCTCCTGGAAGTGGCGCAGCGCGTCCTCGCGGTCGCCCCGCTCCCAGGCCAGCTGCCCGGCGCGAGCGAGGTAGTCGGCCTGCTCGGCGGGGGTCCGGGCGGCCGCCGCCGCGTCGGCCAGCTGGGCCGCGGCGTCCTCGCGCCAGCCCCGGTCGCGGTAGACGGCCGACGCCCGCGCCATCACCGCCGGGCGGGCGGCGCCCTTGGTGTGCAGCGCCAGCAGCTTGTCCAGCGCGCCCCGGCTCGCCTTGTAGTCGCCGAGCCCGGTGTAGGCGTCGATCAGCACCGCGTACGTCGTCCAGCGCTTCGGCGCCAGCTTCTGCGCCTGCTCGCCCCAGTCCCGGGCCACCCCGAAGTCCCGGCGCGTGTTCGCCAGCGCCGCGAGCCCCTCCAGCGCCTCGACGTTCTTGCCGCTCTTGACGGTGAGGGACTCCAGCAGCGCACGCTGGGCCCGCGGATAGTTCGCGGCGTCGGCGGTCCGCCGGCCCCGCTCCAGATAGGCGGTCCCCAGGACCGCCCACGCCAGCGCGTCCCGCGGATGTGTCCGCAGGTGGTTCTCGCGGTCCTCGATCAGCCGGGTCAGGTCGGGCAGCGCGGCCGGCACCCCGGCGGCCACCGCGGCCGGTGCCTGCGCCCTGGGGCCTTCCGCGGGCAGGCCGGTCCTGGGCGGCGGCTCCTTCGGCAGCAGCATCAGCGCGCCGCCGACCGCCGCGGTGCCCGTCACCGAGGCCACCAGCACCCGCCGCAGCAGGCGGCGACGGCGCCGCGGGGGCCGCTCGGCCACCAGGGACGTTGCCGGACCGGACTGTCGCTTCTCCATGGCGCACACTGTGCGTCAATATGACGACCACATCCGGGTGGCCCAAGGGAGCCATGGACGGGGTTCACACCGATGGCCCCGGGTGCGACGCTGTGATCATGAGCCGTATCGAAGCCCCGCGTGACGAAGCCCAGGGCAACCTCACCGACCGGCTGCTCGCGGGCCTGCCGGCCGAGGCGATCCTCACCGACCCCGATGTCACCGCCTCCTACGCCAACGACATGGCGAGCTTCTGCCCGGCCGGCACCCCGGCCGTGGTGGTGCTGCCGCGTACGGTCGAGGAGGTCCAGCACGTCATGCGCACCGCCACCGAGCTGCGCGTGCCGGTCGTCCCGCAGGGCGCCCGCAGCGGCCTGTCCGGAGCGGCCAACGCCTCCGACGGCTGCATCGTGCTGTCCCTGACCAGGATGGACCGCATCCTGGAGATCAACCCGGTCGACCGCGTCGCGGTCGTCGAACCGGGCGTGATCAACGCCGCCCTCTCCCGCGCCGTCGAGGAGCACGGCCTGTACTACCCGCCGGACCCCTCCAGCTGGGAGATGTGCACCATCGGCGGCAACATCGGCACCGGCTCCGGCGGGCTGTGCTGTGTGAAGTACGGGGTGACGGCCGAGTACGTCCTCGGCCTCGACGTCGTCCTCGCCGACGGACGCCTGATGTCCACCGGCCGCCGTACCGCCAAGGGCGTGGCGGGCTACGACCTGACCCGCCTGTTCGTCGGCTCGGAGGGCTCGCTCGGCATCGTCGTGCGGGCCGTGCTCGCGCTCAGGCCCAAGCCGCCGCGGCAGCTGGTGCTGGCCGCCGAGTTCTCCTCGGCCGCCGACGCCTGCGACGCCGTGTGCCGGATCATGGCGGGCGGCCATGTGCCGTCCCTCCTCGAACTGATGGACCGTACGACCGTCAAGGCGGTCAACGCCCTCGGCCACATGGGCCTGCCGGAGAGCACCGAGGCCCTCCTCCTCGCCGCCTTCGACACCCCGGACCCCGCCGCCGACCTCGCCGCCCTCGGCGCGCTGTGCGAGGCCGCGGGCGCCACCGAGGTGGTCCCGGCCGAGGACGCCGCCGAGTCCGAACTCCTCCTCCAGGCCCGCCGGATGGCCCTCGTCGCCCTGGAGGCCGTCAAGGGCACGACGATGATCGACGACGTGTGCGTGCCCCGGTCGCGGCTCGCCGAGATGCTCGAAGGAGTCGAGCGGATCGCGGAGAAGTACCGGCTGACCATCGGCGTGTGCGCCCACGCCGGTGACGGCAACACCCACCCGACCGTGTGCTTCGACGCCCAGGACGTCGAGGAGTCCCGGCGGGCCCGCGAGTCCTTCGACGAGATCATGGCCCTCGGCCTGGAACTCGGCGGCACCATCACCGGCGAGCACGGCGTCGGCGTCCTGAAGAAGGAGTGGCTCGCCCGCGAGGTCGGCCCGGTGGGTCTGGAGATGCAACGCGCGGTCAAGCAGGTGTTCGACCCGCTGGGAATCCTGAACCCCGGCAAGCTTTTCTGACGGTGCCCCGCCCGGCTCACTGGGCGAGGAGATGGTCGAGCGCGTCGTCGATCCCGAGGCGCTCGGCCTCACTCCCCGCGGGCACCGCGCGCAGCGTGCGCTCCAGCCAGGCGGACAGCTGGGCGGACGGTGCCTGGAGCAGGGCGTCACCGTCGGGTGAACTCAGCGCCATCAGGACGACCCCGCGCCCCTCCACCCGCGTCGGCCACACCCGGACGTCGCCCTGCCCGCTGGGCCGGAACACCCCCTGCACCAGCAGGTCGCGTGAGAACGTCCAGTTCACGGGCTGTTCGGAGGTGATGTGGAAGGTGATGTGGACGGCGTACGGGTCGTCCGAGCGGTACCCGAGCCGGGCCGGGACCGGGATGCTCCGGTCGGGGGACAGGATGAGCAGTAGTTCGAGTTCGCGTTCCACCACGGTGTGCTGCATGACGTGCGGCTCCTCTCTCGCCGGGGCCGCGGGGAGGCGGCCCGTACGAGGTGAGAGGCGGCCGGGGCCCGGGCATTACGCGGGTTCGGGGATGTTCGGGGGACTTTTTTCGAACCCGCGTCGTCCCCGGGCACCGGGACTTGTGAAGCCCTAGCACGGGGTCGCCCGGAAAGGGGTGGGTCCTGCGTGACTGGCGCTCGGGACGGCGTGCGTCTGATAGATGTGGAGCCCCCTATACGACCCCCGAGCAGATACGGGACGACGCGGACATGAGCGCCCCAACCCCGGCCCCCGGCGACGACAGGCCCCGTGAGGGCTACTACCCGGACCCGTCCATCCCCGGCTACGTCCGGTACTGGAACGGCGCCGCCTGGGTGCCGGGCACCAGCCGGCCGGCGCCGGAGGACGGTGAGACGCTCGCCCCGCCGCCCGGCAACTGGCCGGAGCGGTCTCAGGGCCCGGCGTCGGCCCCGCCGTCGGTCGAGGAGACCGGCCCGCACTTCTTCGACGAGGACCCGCCGGCGGGCGGCCCGGCGGAACCGGCGTCGGCGTGGGGTGCCGACCGGGCACAGCAGTCCGGCTTCGGGGGCGACCAGGACCGCAGGGTCTCCTGGGGCGCCGATCCGCGGACGCCGGCCGACTCCCCGGCCCAGCCGGACGGCCGGGCCGCCCGCACCGACGGCACGGCGACGATCCCGCCCGCCGATCCGGCGCCCGGCGACATCGACTCGGGCGGCACGTTCGTCTTCCGGCGCCCGGCAGCCGGCTCCGCCGGCCCGGCGGACGACGGGACGATGACCTTCCGGCCCGTCTCCTCGAACGGCCCGGCCCCCGGCCAGAGCGCCGGCGGGGCCCAGGGCGGTCAGGGGGCGGGAGGCGCGAGGTCCGGGTTCGGTGTCCAGGGCCCGGTCGGGGCCGGTTCCGGCGGGCCGCAAGCGGGTGGCGCGACCTCCTCCGGGGCCCCCTCCGGGCCCGGCTTCGGCGCGGGCAAGGCCGCCGCGGCCCGCGCGGCGGCGCAGGCGCAGGGGCAGGGCCAGGCCAGGGTCCCCGGCCAGGCCTCGGCCCCGCCGCAGGGAAGCGCCCCGGGCCACGGTCAGGCCCAGGTCCCCGGGCAGGCGCAGGGCGACACGGGCCGCGCCCAGCCGGGGCCGGTCTCCCAGCCGCCGGTGGCTCCGGCCGCCGCCTCGGTGCCTCCGCAGGCGAGCGCCCCCCTGGGCGGCGGCGGTACCCCGATGGCCGGTGGGATGGGCGGCGGTCAGTCGTCCTGGGCCCAGCAGGTGCACCGGCTCGCGGGCGCCGGGGACGAGCAGCCCGTGACGCCGTGGAAGCCGCCGGTGGAGGACCCGTTCCAGGCGGTCGCCCGACGGCAGGCGGCGGCCCGGCCCGGGAGCCTCGGCAAGCGGCTGGCCGCCCGCCTGGTCGACACGCTGGTCCTCGGCGCGGTCACCGCCGCGGCCGCCGTACCGCTGGGGGCCAAGGCGATCGACCACGTCCAGGAGAAGATCGACGCGGCCAAGCTGTCCGGCCGTACCGTCACGGTCTGGCTGCTGGACGGCACGACCGGCGCCTGCCTCGGCATCGTCCTCGCCGTCCTGCTCCTCGCCGGCGTGCTGTACGAGGTGCTGCCCACCGCCAAGTGGGGCCGCACGCTGGGCAAGAAGCTGTGCGGCCTCCAGGTACGGGACATCGAGGGACACGAGCCGCCGTCCTTCGGGCTCGCGCTGCGCCGCTGGCTGGTCTACAGCGTCCCCGGCCTGCTCGGCATCGGTGTCGTCGGCGTGCTGTGGTGCCTGTTCGACCGGCCCTGGCGCCAGTGCTGGCACGACAAGGCGGCCCACACCTTCGTGGCGGGCTAGGACCGGTCCGGCCCGCGTACTCCGGACGGCCGTCCGCCGGGTGCGGAGCCGGGGGGTTCGCGATCGACTCGGGCCATGAGCAGCGAACCGCCCCCCGGCTCCGGACCGCAGCCCCCGGAGGACGACCCGTTCAGGAAACAGCCCCCGCCGGACCAGGGGCCGGGCTCGCCGTACGGTGGTCAGCAGCCCCCCGGCGGCGGTGAGCAGCCTCCGCCCTACGGCGGTCAGCAGCCCCCGTACGGCAGCCAGCCCCCGCCCTACGGCGGTCAGCCCCCGCCCTACGGAGCCGGCGGTTACCCCAGCGACCCGCTCGCCGGTATGCCCCCGCTCGCGGACAGCGGCAAGCGCACCCTGGCCCGTATCATCGACATGATCCTGGTGGGCATCGTGGTCGTGCTGATCACCTGGGGGCTCGGGGTGCGCGAGTACCAGATGAGCGGCAACCGGGTCGAGGTCGGCAAGGGGTTCACGCAGTCGCTCATCGCCGCCGTGCTCTACGTCGCCTACGACACCGTCCTGATCGCCAGGTCGGGCCAGACCCTCGGCAAGAAGTGGCTGCGCATGCGGGTGGCCAACCTCAACGACGGCAGCACGCCCTCCACGCAGACCTCACTGCTGCGCGCCCTGGTGCTGTGGCTGCCGTTCGCGTTCTGCTGCGCCTGCATCTGGACGGCGATCTGCGGCGGCTGGAGCTTCTTCGACAAGCCCTACAAGCAGGGGCTGCACTGCAAGGCCGCCAAGACGGTGGTGGTCAGCACCGGTTGACGGGCCGGCGGGCCTCAGGGAGCCGTGGGCTCGCGCACCGGCTCGGCCGATGCGGCCACCGGCTCCCGCCGCACGGGCACCCGCTCGCGGGCCACCGGTACCGGGGCCGGTTCCTCGGCCGGGGCCGCGACCGCGCGTGGCCCCGGCAGCGGGACCGTCATGGCGACCAGGAGCCCGAGGGCGAGCGCGGCGAGGGCGATGACCGCGATCCCGAGGCCCGAACTCGTCTGTGACAGCAGCAGCATGGCGAGCGTCGAGAAGATCACGGTGCAGGAACCGTAGGCGAGCTGTGCGGCGGTCGGACGAGGCATGGCAATCGTGTCCTCGGAAGATTTGGGGGTGAGACGGGACGCCGGCCTGTGTTTCCGCCGACTTCGGGGCGTTCCACCATTCGACTCTATTCGCCTGCATGCCCGAGTGGAACGGCTGGTAAGCGTGACCTAACCCACGGTACCGGTGCACAGGGGGCGCACGGAGTCATGAGTCCAGCAAGTGGACGGGCTCACGCGCCCGTCGAGCGGGACGCGAGGTGTTCGTAAAGCGAACCCCCGCTCCGCATAGTGCAGTTGACCTGCTCAAGTCAAGGTCTGTCTTTTCTCTTAAACCTCTAGTCAAATGTCGTCACTTGACTACACGCGTTGATCAGGCGCGCACGGGCTTCCTTCCATGACCGGGACCCTCCTTCCGTGCGCGCGGACGCGGGGGAGGAACTCAAGTGACCAGCAGACCCTGGACGTTCAGAGCGGCCGCGATCGGCGTCGCGCTCGCGGCGGCCTCCGCCACGTTCTCCACCTTCGCTGTCGCGGAGGCGAGCACCACCGCCAAGTCCGCTGCCGCCAACCGGCACGACCCGGCGCCGGTGAAGCAGCAGGAGCACGACCTCGACGGCCCGCTGAGCAAGACCCAGGAGGCCCAGCGCCAAGAGGCCCTCAACCAGGTCATATCCGGCAAGGCCAAGGCCAAGGAGCGCAACGGCTCGAAGGTCGTCCAGCTCAAGAGCAAGAAGGGCGACGGCAAGTACGTCGAGCTGAGCCGGGAGAAGACCGACAAGATCTTCACCATCCTGGTCGAGTTCGGCGACAAGACCGACCCGAAGTACGGCGGCACCGCGGGCCCCCTGCACAACCAGATAGCCGCGCCGGACCGTACGAAGGACAACTCGACGGCCTGGCAGAAGGACTACAACCAGAAGCACTTCCAGGACCTGTACTTCGGCACCGGCAAGAAGACCGAGTCGGTGAAGAAGTACTACGAGAAGCAGTCCTCGGGCCGCTACTCGGTGGACGGCGAGGTCGCCGACTGGGTCAAGGTCCCGTACAACGAGGCCCGTTACGGCAACAACGCCTGCGGCTCCACCAACTGCCCGAGCGTGTGGAACGTCGTCAGCGACGGTGTGTCCGCCTGGGTCGCGCAGCAGCAGGCGGCCGGCAAGTCCGACGCGGCCATCAAGGCGGACCTGGCGCAGTTCGACCAGTGGGACCGCTACGACTACGACGGCGACGGCAACTTCAACGAGCCGGACGGCTACATCGACCACTTCCAGATCGTGCACGCCGGTGAGGACGAGTCCGCGGGCGGCGGCGTCCAGGGCACCGACGCGATCTGGGCCCACCGCTGGTACGCCTTCGGCACCGACGCCGGCGCCACCGGTCCGACGGGCAACAAGCTCGGCGGCACGCAGATCGGCGACAGCGGCATCTGGGTCGGCGACTACACCATCCAGCCGGAGAACGGCGGCCTGGGCGTCTACGCCCACGAGTACGGCCACGACCTCGGCCTGCCGGACGAGTACGACACCAACGGCGGCGAGAACTCCACCGGCTTCTGGACGCTGATGTCCTCCGGCTCCTGGCTGGGCACCGGCAAGGAGGCCATCGGCGACCTCCCGGGCGACATGAACGCCTGGGACAAGCTCCAGCTGGGCTGGCTCAACTACGACACCGCCAAGGCCGGCATCAAGTCCTGGCACAAGCTGGGTGTCGCCGAGTACAACACCAAGCACCGGCAGGCGCTGGTGGTCAACCTGCCCGACAAGGCGGTCACCACCCAGGTCGTCACCCCCGCGCAGGGCTCGACCCAGTGGTGGAGCGGCAGCGGCAACGACCTGAAGAACACGCTGACCCGTTCCGTGGACCTCACCGGCAAGTCCTCGGCGACGCTGAGCCTCGACGGCTACTACGACATCGAGGCGGGCTACGACTACCTCTACACCGAGGTGTCGACCGACGGCGGCGCCAACTGGACCGCGCTGGACGGCACGGTGGACGGCCAGGCCATCCCGCGTGACGCCAGCAACACCCCGGCCCTGACCGGCACGGTCGACGGCTACAAGAAGCTGTCGTACTCCCTCGACGCGTACGCGGGCAAGAAGATCCAGCTCCGCTTCCGCTACCAGACGGACGGCGGTGTGGCCCTGAAGGGCTTCGCGGCCGACGAGATCACGCTGACCGCCGACGGTTCGGCGCTGTTCTCCGACAACGCCGAGAGCGCGGACGCCGCTTGGACCGCGAACGGCTTCTCCCGCATCGGCTCGTCCTTCACCAAGGACTACAAGCAGTACTACATCGCGGAGAACCGCCAGTACGTGTCGTACGACAAGACCCTCAAGGTCGGCCCGTACAACTTCGGCTTCTCGACGACCCGTCCGGACTGGGTGGAGCACTACCCCTACCAGAACGGCCTGTTGATCTGGAAGTGGGACACCTCCCAGGCGGACGACAACACCAAGGACCACGCCGGCACCGGCCTGATCCTGCCGATCGACTCGCACCCGGCCCCGCTGAAGTGGACCGACGGCACGCTGATGCGCAACCGCATCCAGGCCTACGACTCGCCCTTCAGCCTGGAGCGCACCGACGGCATCACCCTGCACAAGGCGGACGTCGCGACGAAGATCAAGTCGTCGAAGGGGGTGTCGGTCTTCAACGACCACACCAGCACCTACTACGACGCCTCGAACCCGGCGGCCGGGGTCAAGATCACTGACACCAACACCAAGATCAAGATCCTCAAGCAGGGCAAGGACGGCTCGACGGTCGAGCTGGAAGTCGGACCCGCGGTGAAGTAGTCCGCGTTTTCGCAGGTCAGAAGCGTATCGGCGGTAGCCCCTTGGCGGGCTGCCGCCGATCGTGTTTAGGTGCGTCCTGTGGCTCTCTTATTGACACCGACCGACACGGGGGTATGACCGCATGGCCGCAGGAGGTTTCTGCAAGTTGCCGAACGGCACGGTTGTGGTGGCGCTGAACCTGCCCCGTCCCCCGGCCGGCGGCCCCGGCAGCGTGCGGGTGCTCGTCCACGCCCAGAACCGCGCCCGCGCCCTGACCAGGCTGCGCAATCTCGGCATGCGGGCGGTCTACCTGCGGGGCAACGCGGCCCCGCCGACCCCGGACGAGATCACCGCGGTGCTGCACCACCCCGACGGCCTGATATGGCGAACGGCCCCCGACAACGGTGTCACCCCGCCCGAGCTCGTCACGGAGCTGTGGCGCCCGATCCGGTCCCTGCTGAGACAGCCGACGGCCCAGGCGTGAGGGGGAGCGGGGGCGGGGGGAACAAGCCCGGTCACCCGGAGACGACCGGCTTGCCGGTCAGCTCCACCCCCGCCTCGCGCAGCTCCTCCAGTGCCCGCTCGGTGGTCTCCGCGGCCACCCCGGCGGTCAGGTCGAGCAGCACGTGTGTGCGGAAGCCCGCGCGGGCGGCGTCCAGCGCGGTGGCCCGCACACAGTGGTCGGTGGCGATACCGACCACGTCCACCTCGTCGATCTGCCGGGCCCGCAGCCAGTCCGCGAGGCCGACGCCGTTCTCGTCCGCCCCCTCGAAGCCGCTGTACGCCGCCGCGTACGCCCCCTTGTCGAAGACGGCGTCGATCGCGCCCGAGGCCACGGCGGGCGCGAAGTTCGGGTGGAAGCCCACGCCCTCGGTGCCGGCGACGCAGTGCGCGGGCCAGGAGTGGACGAAGTCGGGGTTGTCGGCGAAGTGACCGCCGGGCGCGATGTGGTGGTCGCGGGTGGCCACCACGTGCCGGTATCCGGCGGGGGCCTGCCCGATCAGCTCGGTGATGGCGGCGGCCACGTCGGCACCACCGGCCACCGCGAGGCTGCCCCCCTCGCAGAAGTCGTTCTGCACGTCTACGACGATCAAGGCGCGGCGCATGGTCGGTGTCCTTCGGCTATGGGATCTCGAGTGGTGAGGGGGCGCGGGCCCGGGAGGGAACCTCCGAGCCTAGAGACTTCGCACCGGGCGCGGGAGGGGGCACGCACCGCGCGCGGGCGCGGCCCGCTCCGCCGACGCGCCCCGGGCTCCGCCCGGCCGGTTCCCGCCCGTTCCACGGCGCCCGGCGCCCTCCCCCCGTACTCGACCGCGCTCGCGGTGACGACAAGGGCTAGCTACCCGAGCCCGGCTGGACGTACTCCGCCGGAGTGAGCGGTTCGCCGCGGACGGGCCCCGGGACCGCCCGGACGGTTCGCCCCGCCCGGTCCCTCCCCGTGTCCGGCCGGGCTCGCGGTGGCGGCGGGCGTCAGCTGCCTGAGCCCGCGTGGACGTACTCCGTGGGGATGACCGGTTCGCCGCGGGAGAGCTGGGTCGCGGACAGCGGCAGGTTGGCGCGGGCGGCGGCGTGCCGGTCGCGGGCGGCGTCCAGCGGCTCGCGGGCGACGACCTCGCCGCCCTTGACCAGCTCGACCAGGAGCTGCCGGTCGGCGAGCTCCTTGGGGACCGGGCCCGTGCCGACGACCTCGGCCTCAGCCACCCCGTACGCGTCCAGCCGCCGCGCGGCCCACTTGCGGCCGCCGATGGAGGTCTTGCCGCCCCTGGCCTTCTTCGCCACCGCCGTCAGCGGCGCCCTCGGCTCGTCGGACTCGGCGCGCGCGACGAGCTTGTAGACCATGGCGGACGTCGGGTGCCCGGAGCCGGTCACCAGCTGGGTGCCGACGCCGTACGCGTCCACCGGCGCCGCCGCCAGCGAGGCGATGGCGTACTCGTCCAGGTCCGAGGTCACGATGATCTTCGTGTCCCGCGCTCCCAGCTCGTCCAGCTGCTGCCGCACCCGGTGGGCGACCAGCAGCAGGTCACCGGAGTCGATGCGCACGGCGCCCAGCTCGGGCCCGGCGATCTCGACGGCCGTCCGGACGGCCTCCGCGACGTCGTAGGTGTCCACCAGCAGGGTGGTGCCCCGGCCCAGCGAGTCGACCTGGGCCTGGAAGGCGTCGCGCTCACTGTCGTGCAGCAGGGTGAAGGCGTGGGCGGAGGTGCCGACGGTCGGGATGCCGTAGCGGAAGCCGGCGGCGAGGTCGGAGGTGGAGGCGAAGCCGCCGATGTAGGCGGCGCGGGACGCGGCGACGGCGGACAGCTCGTGGGTGCGGCGGGCGCCCATCTCGATCAGCGGCCGGCCGCCCGCGGCCGAGTCCATCCGGGAGGCCGCGGCCGCGATCGCCGAGTCGTGGTTGAGGATCGACAGGATCACCGTCTCCAGCAGCACGCACTCGGCGAAGGTGCCCTCGACCCGCATCAGCGGCGAGCCGGGGAAGTACACCTCGCCCTCGGGGTAGCCCCAGATGTCACCCGAGAAGCGGTAGCCGGCGAGCCACTCGAGTGTCGTCTCGTCGACGATCTGCCGTTCGCGCAGGAAGCCGAGGACGCCGTTGTCGAAGCGGAAGTTCTCCACGGCGTCCAGCACCCGGCCGACGCCCGCCAGGACGCCGTAGCGGCGCCCGTCCGGCAACCGCCGGGTGAAGACCTCGAAGACGCTGTGCCGTTCGGCCGTACCCGCCTTCAGGGCGGCCTGGAGCATCGTCAACTCGTACTGGTCAGTGAAGAGCGCCGTCGAGGGAACGTCCACCGGCAGCCCAAGGTCTGCTGTGTTCATGGCAGTCGATGGTACTCCTATCTCGTCAGTGTGACGATTTCTGGCGTGCGTGGCAGCATGGCACTGTGACGTCACCCGCTCCCGTAGAGATCGAACGCACCGAGTCGGCGGAGGAGGTCTTCGCCGTCCCCGAGCCCGACCTCCCCTGGGTGACGATCGTCCACAACGACCCGGTCAACCTCATGAGCTATGTGACCTACGTCTTCCAGTCCTACTTCGGGTACACCAAGGACAAGGCCACCAAGCTCATGCTCGACGTCCACCACAAGGGCCGCGCGGTCGTCTCCAGCGGCAGCCGCGAGGAGATGGAACGCGACGTGCAGGCGATGCACGGCTACGGCCTGTGGGCCACGCTTCAGCAGGACCGGAAGTGACCGGAAGTATCCGAAGTAACCGGAAGTAGACCGGAGTAAACGACCCACCGATGCCCGGAACCTTCGAACCGCTCCCCGGCGGCGGCGCGGCCGTCGCGCTCGACTACGTCGAGATCTCCATCATCCGGTCGCTGGCCGTCCAGCTCCTGGAACTCATCGGCCCCGGCCCCGCCGAGGACGCCCCCGCGGACCCGCTCGCCGAGCTGTTCGCCGAGGGCCCGAGCGAGCCGCCCGCCGACCCGGTGCTGCGGCGCCTCTTCCCGGACGCCTACTGCGACCCGGAGCAGACTCCCGTCTCGCCGGGGGACGCCGAGGAGCAGCGCGCGTACTCCGCCGAGTTCCGCCGCTTCACCGAGAACGACCTGCGCGCGGGCAAGCGGGACAACGCGCTGTCGGTGATCCGCTCGCTGGACGCGCTGGGGGTCGCCGGCGAGGACGAGGCGGTGCTCAGCCTGAGCACCGAGGAGTCCCGGCGGTGGCTGGGCGCCCTCAACGACCTCCGCCTGGCGATAGGCGCACGGCTGGAGATCGCCGACGAGGACGACACCGATCTGCTCTACCGGCTCTCGGACGAGGACCCGCGCAAGCCGATGGTGATGGCGTACCTCTGGCTGGGCGGGCTCCAGGAGACGCTCGTCTCGACCCTTATGCCCTGACTCGATCCGATTTCGTGTTCGCTCAGCGGACGCTCAAATCCGGATAACGATCCTGTTACCGTTGCGGCCTGTTTTGCCGCATCTGGGGGTTATTTGTCCCCTTCTTCCTGTGGGGTGCGCAACATTCCGTACGGGTGATCAATATTGCGGCCGTGATAAATCTTCACGACCGCCCGGCGAACACCACCCATGTTCGGCCGGGTGCGCCACCGAGCCGGCAACAGCCGGCCAGGCACGAGCGGGCTCGCGAAACCCGCTCACTCCAGTCATCCGGGGGGATCGAAACCCGATCCGAGGCCGACCAGCGGCCCGGGTCGGCATGGAGAAAGGCGCACCACACATGACCTCCTCGCAGGTCACCGAGGCCACCGAGGCACCGGAAGAGGGCTACGAGCGCGGGCTCGGCAGCCGGCAGGTCCAGATGATCGCGATCGGCGGCGCCGTCGGCGTCGGCCTGTTCCTGGGTGCCGGGGCGAACATCGCCAAGGCCGGACCCAGCCTGATCCTCATGTACGCCCTCGCAGGCGTGATCATCTTCTTCATCATGCGGGCGCTCGGCGAGCTCCTGCTCTACCGGCCGGTCTCGGGCTCCTTCGCGGAGTACTCCCGCGAGTTCCTCGGACCGTTCTTCGGCTACTTCACCGGCTGGACGTACTGGCTGATGTGGGTCGTCACCGGCATGGCCGAACTGACGGCCGCCGCGATCTACGTCAACTACTGGTTCCCGGCCATCCCCCAATGGGTGACGGCACTGGTGTTCCTCGTCGTCCTCTTCGTGGCCAACCTGATCTCCGTCAAGCTCTTCGGCGAGATCGAGTTCTGGTTCTCGATGGTCAAGGTCACCGCGCTGGTCGGCATGATCGTGATCGGCCTCGGCGTGCTCACCTTCGGCTTCAGCGCCGCCGGCGACACCGCCTCCGTCGCCAACCTCTGGCAGTTCGACGGCTTCTTCCCCAAGGGCGTCGGCTCCTCCCTGATGACCCTCCAGGGCGTCATGTTCGCCTACCTCGCCGTCGAGCTGGTCGGCGTCACGGCCGGTGAGTCCGAGGACCCCGAGAAGACCCTCCCGAAGGCCATCAACACGCTGCCCTGGCGCATCGCGCTGTTCTACGTCGGCGCCCTCACCGTCATCCTGTGCGTGGTGAAGTGGACCCAGTTCGCGGCGGGCGTCAGCCCCTTCGTGAAGGCGTTCGCGATGATCGGCATCCCGGCCGGCGCCGGCATCGTCAACTTCGTGGTGCTCACCGCCGCCCTGTCGTCCTGCAACTCCGGCATGTACTCCACGGGCCGCATGCTGCGCACCCTCGCGGACAACGGCGAGGCCCCCCGCGTCTTCAGCAGGCTCTCCGCCTCCAAGACGCCCGCGCTCGGCATCACCGTCTCGGTCGCCTTCATGGGCATCGGCGTGATCCTCAACTACATCGTCCCGGAGAAGGCCTTCGGCTACGTCACCTCCGTGGCGACCGCGGCCGGCATCTGGACCTGGCTGATGATCCTGGTCAGCCACGTCCTCTACCGCCGCGCGGTGGACGCGGGCCGGCTGCCCGCCTCCTCCTTCCCGGCGCCGGGCGGAGCGGTCTGCTCGTACATCGCCATCGCCTTCCTGCTCTTCGTCACCGGCCTGATCGCCTACGATGCCGACTCGCGTGTGTGCCTGTACGTGATGGCCGGCTGGGCCGCCGCCCTCGGCGTCGGCTGGCTGGTGCTCAAGGCCCGCAACCCGGAGGTCGCCGACCGCCGGGAGCCGGAGCTGGAGAAGGTGGGCTGACCCGCACCCCGACCCTCACCGCGGACGTCCGGCCGCAGCGGGTTCTCGTGGCACCCGCTGCGGCTGCCGCTCAGGGCGTCCGGCATACGGGCCGCTCCGTACCACACCTCGGTACGGAGCGGCCCTACTGCTTATATTGGCGAACATGCTGACCATCACCCAGGCCCTCGTCGACCAGATCGTCGCGCACGCGCGCAAGGACCACCCCGACGAGGCGTGCGGCGTCATAGCGGGCCCGGCGGGTTCGGACCGCCCCGAGCGCTTCATCCCGATGCTGAACGCGGCCATGTCGCCCACGTTCTACGAGTTCGACTCCGGCGACCTCCTCAAGCTCTACCGCGACATGGACGACCGCGACGAGGAGCCGGTGGTGATCTACCACTCCCACACGGCGACCGAGGCCTACCCGTCCCGCACCGACATCAGCTACGCGAACGAGCCCGGCGCCCACTACGTCCTGGTGTCCACCGCCGACACCGACGGCCTCGGCGACTTCCAGTTCCGCTCGTACCGCATCGTGGCGGGCGAGGTCACGGAGGAGGAGGTCAAGGTCGTGGAGAGCTACTGAGCCCACACGATCTCGCCATGGTCCCACTGCGATCTCGCAGTTCGATCGGAATTCATCCAGCATGCGAGATCACACTCCGGGACCCGGACCGGGAATCGATACGATGAGCCCATGGTTCTGAACGACGTGAGCGAGAAGGCGCCGAGTTTGCTGCTCGTGGCGCGGCTGCACGTCGACCTGTGCAGGCTGAACAGCGCCATCTGTTGACGCTGCCCTGCCGCCGTACGGCCTGAGCCGCGGCACCCCGAGCACGACCCGCATTCCGCGCCGCCGCGCGCCCACAGACCAGACACCTTCCGACAGGAGCCCGCAACCATGGCCATCGAGGTCCGCATCCCCACCATCCTCCGCACCTACACCGACGGTCAGAAGGCGGTGGAGGGCAGTGGTGAGACCCTCGCCGAGCTGTTCGCCGACCTCGAGACCCGGCACGCGGGCATCCAGGCCCGCATCGTGGACAACGGTCAGCTGCGCCGCTTCGTCAACGTCTACCTGAACGACGAGGACGTCCGCTTCCTCGACAACATCAACACCAAGCTGTCCGACGGCGACAACGTGACGATCCTGCCCGCCGTCGCCGGCGGCATGGTCTGATCGGCCGCTGATCAGCGATGCGCTACGACTCCCCGCTGGCCGCGGTGGGCAACACCCCTCTGGTGCGCCTGCCGCGGCTGTCGCCGTCCCCCGAGGTCCGTATCTGGGCCAAGCTGGAGGACCGCAACCCGACCGGCTCGGTCAAGGACCGCCCCGCGCTGCACATGATCGAGCAGGCGGAGAAGGACGGCCGGCTGACCCCCGGCTGCACGATCCTGGAGCCGACCTCCGGCAACACCGGCATCTCCCTCGCCATGGCCGCCAAGCTCAAGGGCTACCGGATGGTGTGCGTGATGCCGGAGAACACCTCGCAGGAGCGCCGGGACCTGCTCGGCATGTGGGGCGCGGAGATCATCTCCTCCCCGGCGGCAGGCGGCTCCAACACCGCCGTGCGCGTCGCCAAGGAGCTGTCCGCCGAGCACCCGGACTGGGTGATGCTCTACCAGTACGGCAACCCGGACAACGCGGGCGCCCACTACGCCACGACCGGTCCGGAGATCCTCGCCGACCTGCCCTCGATCACCCACTTCGTCGCGGGCCTGGGCACCACCGGCACCCTGATGGGCGTCGGCCGCTTCCTGCGCGAGCACAAGCCGGACGTGCGGATCGTCGCCGCCGAACCGCGCTACGACGACCTGGTGTACGGCCTGCGCAACCTCGACGAGGGCTTCGTACCGGAGCTGTACGACGCCTCCGTCCTCACCACCCGCTTCTCCGTCGGCTCGGCCGACGCGGTCACCCGCACCCGTGAACTCCTCCAGCAGGAGGGCATCTTCGCGGGCGTCTCCACCGGCGCCGCCCTGCACGCGGCGATCGGCGTCGGCAACAAGGCGGTCAGGGCGGGGGAGTCCGCCGACATCGTCTTCGTCGTGGCCGACGGCGGCTGGAAGTACCTCTCGACCGGCGTCTACACGGCGGCCACCACCGAGGAGGCCATCGAGACGCTCCAGGGCCAGCTCTGGGCATAGGGCTCATCATCGAAGCGCCATCCCCCTCCTATGAGGGGGCTAAGCGCTGTCCACAGGACGGCAAAGAACCCTGTCCGGGTCTGCCGCCGCCCGGTCGCGGGGACTACGTTCTGCCCGCACCCTGTCATGTCTTGCTCAGCTCGGCACGCGGGGTGTTCCCCTTCCCAGAAATGTCATGCTCATGACTGCGCGGTCTCGCCGCCGCTACGCGCGTCACGGGCCTGCCCATCCAGCTCGACCCCACCGATGGAGGCAGAACCCCATGCGTGAGTCACGCCCGAGCAGGCGGAGACGGAGCCTGCGCAGACTCCTCGCCGTCGCCGTGCCCGCCCTCGCCCTCACCGTCGCCGGACTCGTCGCGGCACCCACGGCCGGAGCCCAGGCCGCCCCCGCCACCGCGACCCACACCTCCCGCACCGCCCAGAACGCCAAGGCGCTCACCGCCCCCGAACGGCAGACCTTCCACTCCACCGGCAAGGCCGGCCAGAAGGTGCCCACCAAGCACCTGTGCGCCACCGCGAAACCCGGGCACGCCGCCTGCTTCGCCCAGCGCCGCACCGACATCAGGCAGCGGCTCGCCGCCGCCGTCGCCGCCGCGCCCTCCGGCCTCAGCCCGGCCAACCTGCACAGCGCGTACGCCCTGCCCTCGACCGGCGGCTCCGGCCTGACCGTCGCCGTCGTCGACGCCTACAACGACCCCAACGCGGCCTCAGACCTGGCCACTTACCGCTCGACGTACGGCCTGTCGGCGTGCACGGTCGCCAACGGCTGCTTCAAGCAGGTCAGCCAGACCGGCTCCACCACCTCCCTGCCGTCCAACGACAGCGGCTGGGCGGGCGAGGAGGCGCTGGACATCGACATGGTCAGCGCGGTCTGCCCCAACTGCAACATCATCCTCGTCGAGGCCAACTCCGCCACCGACTCCGACCTCGGCGCCGCAGAGAACGAGGCCGTCGCGCTCGGCGCCAAGTTCGTCTCCAACAGCTGGGGCGGCTCCGAGTCCTCCTCCCAGACCAGCGAGGACACCTCCTACTTCAAGCACCCCGGCGTCGCCATCACCGTCTCCTCCGGCGACGAGGCCTACGGCGCCGAATACCCGGCGACCTCCCAGTACGTCACCGCCGTCGGCGGCACCGCGCTGTCCACCTCGTCCAACTCCCGCGGCTGGACCGAGTCGGTGTGGAAGACCTCCAGCACGGAGGGCACCGGCTCCGGCTGCTCCTCGTACGACCCGAAGCCGAGCTGGCAGACCGACACCGGCTGCTCCAAGCGCATGGAGGCCGACGTCTCCGCCGTCGCCGACCCGGCCACCGGCGTCGCGGTCTACGACACCTACGGCGGCTCCGGCTGGGCGGTCTACGGCGGCACCAGCGCCTCCGCACCCATCATCGCGGGCGTCTACGCCCTCGCCGGCACCCCGGGCGCCGGCGACTACCCGGCGAAGTACCCCTACAGCCACACCGGCAACCTGTACGACGTCACCAGCGGCAACAACGGCAGCTGCTCCACCTCGTACTTCTGCACCGCGACCACCGGCTACGACGGCCCGACCGGCTGGGGCACCCCTGACGGCACCGCCGCCTTCACCTCCGGCACCAGCACCGGCAACACCGTGACCGTCACCAACCCCGGCAGCCAGTCGACCGCCACCGGCGGCACGGCCAGCCTCCAGATCAGCGCCAGCGACAGCGCGGGCGCCACCCTCACCTACAGCGCGAGCGGCCTGCCCACCGGCCTGTCCATCAACAGCTCCACCGGCCTGATCTCCGGCACGGCGTCCACCGCGGGCACCTACAGCGTCACCGTCACCGCGACCGACTCCACCGGCGCCTCCGGCTCCGCCTCCTTCACCTGGACGGTCAGCACCAGCGGGGGCGGCGGCACCTGCACCTCGGCGCAGCTGCTCGGCAACCCCGGCTTCGAGTCCGGCAACACCACCTGGACCGCCTCCAGCGGCGTCATCACCAACGACAGCGGTGAGACGGCCCACGGCGGCTCGTACTACGCCTGGCTCGACGGCTACGGCTCCACGCACACCGACACGCTGTCCCAGTCGGTGACCATCCCCTCCGGCTGCAAGGCCACCTTCACCTTCTACCTGCACGTCGACACGGCGGAGACCAGCACCAGCACCGCCTACGACAAGCTGACGGTGACCGCCGGTTCGACCACCCTGGCCACCTACTCCAACCTCAACAAGGCCTCCGGCTACACCCAGAAGTCCATCGACCTGTCCTCCTACGCCGGATCCACGGTGACGCTGAAGTTCAGCGGGGTCGAGGACTCCTCGCTCCAGACCAGCTTCGTCCTCGACGACACGGCCGTGACGACCAGCTGACGCAACGCCGCTGAGAGGAGGGCCCCGGCCGCGACTCAGGCCGGGGCCCTTCGCGGAGCGGATCCGGATGCGCGTCGGGTACGTCACACCCGTACCAGGACCGGTCACCGCGGAAAGGGCGGACCCCCCCATGCGCCGTCACCCGATGCCCCGTACGACGCTCCACCGCACCTTCGCCGTCGCCGCCACCGCGGCGGCACTGCTCCTCGCCGGTTGCGGCTCGCAGGACGGGGGAGGGAAGGCCGGCGGCTCGGTGTCCCCCTCGCAGTCGCAGTCACCCCCGCATTCGCAGTCCCCGACCCCATCCCCGACTCCGACCCCGAGCGACTCGGCGTCCCAGAGCACGTCACCGTCGGCCCCGCCGTCCCCTTCCCCCACCGGGCCCGCCGGGTCCTGCACCCCCCGCACCCAGCTCGACGCCACCGACAACGGCCGTACCGTCTGCCTCGCCAAGGGCCAGGTGCTCCGGCTCACCCTGGACGGCACCAAGAGCCGGCCCTGGAAACCGGTCGCCGCCGAGGGCGGCGCGCTGAAGGCCACCAACCCGGGGTTCGTGATCCAGCCGGGCGACGCGGTCGCCGCGTTCGAAGCGGTCGCGCCCGGCACGGCCCACCTGACCTCGTCCCGCCCGCTGTGCGCGAGCCGCCCCGGTCAGCTGTCCTGCAAGGGCATCCAGGACTGGAAGGTGACCGTGGAGGTCCGCTGAGTCCGATACGCGGCCTGCGGGACGGCGGGTACGCGGCCTGCGAGACGGCGGGTTCAGCCCGCCAAGTGCCGCACCTGGTCCCATAGGACCGGGTCCACCACGCCCACCCGGCGCCGGAAGTCCCACACCGCCACGTGCCTGAGCTCGTCCGTCTCCAGGAAGCTCGGCCGCCCGTGCGCGTCCCCGACGGAACCCGGCGGCAGCGGGATCACCCCGGCGCGCTCGTCGTGGTACTTGCTGGTGATCTTCGCTACGGTCGCCCGGTCGCCGCGCACCGCCAGCACCAGGCAGGGCCGGTCCTTGCCGCCCGGACCGTCCTCGTAGGGAACGCTGGCCCACCAGATGTCCCCGGGGTGCGGACGGGCCGCCTGGCCGTGGAAGCCCTCGGGGCGGCCCGGCGGGCGGGTCCTGCGCCGCGGCGGCCGACGGCCCCGCCCCCAGCCGTCGACTAGCGTGGCTACCAGCGCGAGCAATACCACTGCCGCGAGCGCGAGCCACCAGGACGTGTCCATACGGATGACGTTACCGGCGTGCGAATCCCATTGCGCGCCCTCTCGTTAGCCTTTTGCGTCCCGGGTCCAGCCGAACCGGTGACAGCACAGGTGAGTTCGCCCACAACGGCCCCTGGCGGAGGAGCGACCGGGGCTTTTGCGCCTTACGCTCGACGCACCGCACGACCCCTGTCAGCTCCCCGATTTCGCCCCTTATCCCGGCTATCCCGGCTATCCCGGTTATCCCGCCAACGGAGGTTTCTGCTTCATGAAGCTCACCGTCGTCGGCTGCTCGGGGTCGTTCCCGTCCGCGGAATCGGCCTGCTCGAGCTACCTCGTCGAGGCCGACGGCTTCCGGCTGCTTCTCGACATGGGCAACGGCGCCCTTGGCGAATTGCAGCGCCACTGCGGTCTCTACGACCTCGACGCGATCTTCCTCAGCCATCTGCACGCCGACCACTGCATCGACATGCTCGGGTACTTCGTGGCGCGCTACTACCGCCACGACGGCGGCCGCTGCGACCCGATCCCGGTCTACGGCCCCGAGGGCACCGAGCACCGCCTGACCACGGCCTACGCGGACACCCCCACCGCCTCCTCCATGAGCGAGGTCTTCGACTTCCACACGGTCAAGCCGTCCACGTTCGAGATCGGCCCGTTCACCGTGCACACCGAGAGGGTCCGCCACCCCGTGGAGGCCTACGCCATCCGCCTCGAGCACGGCGGGAAGTCGCTGACGTACTCCGGCGACACCGGCGTCACCGAGGCGCTCGACACGCTGGCCCGGGACGCCGACCTGTTCCTGTGCGAGGCCGCGTTCACGCACGGCAAGGAGGACATCCCCGACCTCCACCTCAACGGCCGCGAGGCCGGCCAGACCGCCGCCCGCGCCGGCGCCCGCCGCCTGGTCCTCACCCACATCCCCCCGTGGACCGACCCCGAGGCCAACCTGACCGACGCCCGCGAGGTCTTCGACGGGCCGGTGGAGCTGGCGGTGCCGAGGAAGTCGTACGAGATCTGACCCCCGCGTACGTGCGCGTACGCGAAGGCCCCGGAACCTCCACGGTTCCGGGGCCTTCGTCGTGCCGGGGCGGGACTCACGCCTTGGTGAGGTCCTCGACCTCCTCCTCGGGCTCCCGGCCCGGGGTGGGGAGGTTCCACTTGGTGATGGCGAAGCGGAAGACCGAGTAGTAGATCGCCGCGAACACCAGGCCGATGGGGATGATCAGCCAGGGCTTGGTGGCGAGGTTCCAGTTGAGCGCGTAGTCGATGAAGCCCGCGGAGAAGGTGAAGCCCGCGTGCACGCCGAGTGCCCAGGTGATCGCCATGGACAGGGCGGTGAGCACCGCGTGGATCGCGTACAGCACCGGGGCGATGAACATGAAGGAGAACTCGATCGGCTCGGTCACACCGGTCACGAAGGAGGTGAGCGCGAGCGAGATCATCATGCCCAGCACGGCCTTGCGGCGCTCGGGGCGGGCGGAGTGGGCGATGGCGATCGCGGCGGCCGGGAGGCCGAACATCATGATGGGGAAGAAGCCCGACATGAACTGTCCGGCGGTCGGGTCGTGGGCGAAGAAGCGGGTGAGGTCGCCGTGCACGACCGTGCCGGCGGAGTTCTTGAAGTCGCCGATCTGGAACCAGGCGACGGAGTTCACGAACTGGTGCATGCCGATCGGGATCAGCGCGCGGTTGATCAGACCGAACAGACCGGCACCCGCGGCGCCGAGACCGGTGATCTGCTCGCCGACGTGTGAGATGCCCTCGCCGATCGGCTTCCAGACCAGCCCGAAGAAGACGCCCATGGCGGTGCCGACGAAGGCCATGATGATCGGGACCAGACGGCGGCCGTTGAAGAAGCCGAGCCAGTCCACCAGCTTCTTGCGGTGGTAGCGCTGCCACAGCACGGCGGCCAGCAGACCCATCAGGATGCCGCCGAGGACCCCGGGGTTGTTGTAGGTCGCGGCTATGTCCGCGCCCTTCTGGACCTTCGCCTCGGTGACCGGGAACGCCTTCAGGACGTTGCTGTAGACCAGGAAGCCGACCAGGGCGGCAAGGGCCGTGGAGCCGTCCGCCTTCTTGGCGAAGCCGATCGCGACACCGATGCAGAACAGCAGCGGCAGGTTGTCGAAGATCGCGCCACCGGCCGTTGCGAACACCGCGGTGACCTTGTCGGGCAGATTGAGCTTGTCGTGCACATCCTGCTGGCCCAGCCGGAGCAGGATGCCCGCCGCCGGGAGCACGGCGATCGGGAGCTGAAGGCTGCGGCCGACCTTCTGGAGGCCCTGGAACAGGCCGGATCCCCGCTTCTTCGGGGGAGCCGCCGTCGTGGGCGCGGTGGCGGTGCTCATACTTCCTCCATATGGGCATGGCGCCGCCCGCATGGCGTGGGGAGGGAGGACGGCGGCGTCTCTGGTCTACACCACTGAGTGGTGTAGACCATGTTGTAGCAGATGAAGGCGGCATAAGGAACCCGCCATTCCCAATCAGGGATGCCCACTGCCTGCCGGGCTTGGCGACCATCGGTCAGCTGGTGTAGACCAGTCGATACAGTTCGGTTCCGTTGTCGCGGTCGCCATCATTCGGTATGTCCGACATGAAAGCGAGCGAAATCGGACAACTGTGACTACCGCGACACAGCGGTTCGGACCATGGGATTCAGGGAGACGGACATGGCCAGCAAGGCTGAGAGGATCGTCGCCGGGCTCGGCGGCATCGACAACATCGAGGAGATCGAGGGCTGCATCACCCGGCTGCGCACCGAGGTCGCCGACCCCTCGCTGGTCGACGAGTCCGCCCTGAAGGCCGCCGGCGCCCACGGCGTCGTCAAGATGGGCACCGCCATCCAGGTCGTCATCGGCACCGACGCCGACCCGATCGCCGCGGAGATCGAAGACATGATGTGAGCCCCCGGCTCACCCGGACGGGGCTGCTCCCACCGGGGGAGGAGCCCCGCCCCCATCTGCGACTAGGCTCGTCGCCATGTCTCGAATCGACGGCCGCACCCCCGAACAGCTCCGCCCGGTCACCATCGAACGCGGCTGGAGCAAGCACGCCGAGGGCTCCGTCCTCGTCTCCTTCGGCGACACCAAGGTCTTCTGCACGGCCTCCGTCACCGAAGGCGTCCCCCGCTGGCGCAAGGGCAGCGGCGAGGGCTGGGTCACCGCGGAGTACGCCATGCTGCCCCGCTCCACCAACACCCGCGGCGACCGCGAGTCCGTCAAGGGCCGCATCGGCGGCCGGACCCACGAGATCAGCCGCCTCATCGGCCGCTCCCTGCGCGCCGTCATCGACTACAAGGCGCTCGGCGAGAACACCATCGTCCTCGACTGCGACGTCCTCCAGGCCGACGGCGGCACCCGCACCGCCGCCATCACCGGCGCGTACGTCGCCCTCGCCGACGCCGTCGCCTGGGCCCAGGGCAGGAAACTCATCAAGGCCGGCCGCCAGCCGCTGACCGGCACGGTCTCCGCCGTCTCCGTCGGCATCGTCGGCGGAACCCCCCTCCTCGACCTCTGCTACGAGGAGGACGTCAAGGCCGAGACCGACATGAACGTCGTCTGCACCGGCGACGGCCGCTTCGTCGAGGTCCAGGGCACCGCCGAGGCCGAACCCTTCGCCCGCGACGAGCTCAACGCCCTGCTCGACCTCGCCGTCGCCGGCTGCACCGAGCTGGCCGACCTCCAGCGCAAGGCGCTCGAAACGGTCCTCGCCAGGTAACCGGCCTCAGGCGGTCCTCAGGCGGCACTCGAGACGTCCCCCAGCCGGCGTCGGGAGCATCGGGCGGGGTGGTCGGCGCACGCAACCCGACCCCCCGCCCCCGCGTCCCAACGGATATCAACGGGGGCCTCCCGCGGGGGCCCGACCAGGGGAGGGAACCCAGCCATGGCCGCGCGCCGACACCTCCGTACCGCGATCGCCCTCGCCGCCGCCGGCACCGCAGTCACCGCCTGCCTGGCCGCCGGCTGCTCCGCCGTCGACAAGGCCCTGGACTGCATGCAGACCGCCCACTCCGTCGCCGACGACGTCACCGACTTACAGTTCGCGGCCGCCCACGCGGCCGTCAACCCGAAACGGGCCGACGCCTCCCTCGACGACATCGACAAGGACCTGAAGGAGATAAAGAACGAGACGGACAACGCGGACGTCAACAAGGCGGTCGACGACCTCAACAAAGCCGTCGACAACGTCCGCACCGCCATCAAGGACGGCGACAGCACCCCGGACCTCCGCCCCGTCCGCGACGCGACCGGCGAACTGACGAAGGTCTGCACCCCCTGATACTGGGTTCATGACCCGCCTGATCCTCGCCACCCGAAACGCCGGAAAGATCACCGAACTCAGGGCGATCCTCGCCGACGCAGGCCTGCCCCACGAACTCGTCGGCGCGGACGCCTACCCCGACATCCCCGACGTCAAGGAAACCGGCGTCACCTTCGCCGAGAACGCCCTGCTGAAGGCCCACGCCCTCGCCCAGGCCACCGGCCTGCCCGCCGTCGCCGACGACTCCGGCCTCTGCGTCGACGTCCTGAACGGCGCCCCCGGCATCTTCTCGGCCCGCTGGTCGGGCCGCCACGGCGACGACAAGGCCAACCTGGACCTCTTGCTGGCCCAGCTCTCCGACATCGCCGACGAACACCGCGCGGCCCACTTCGCCTGCGCGGCGGCACTGGCGTTGCCGGACGGCCGGGAGCGGGTGGTCGAGGGCCGGCTGAGGGGGCTCCTGCGCCACGCCCCCGCCGGCACGAACGGCTTCGGCTACGACCCCATCCTCCAGCCGGAGGGCGAGACGCGGACCTGCGCGGAACTCTCCCCCGAGGAGAAGAACGCGATCAGCCACCGGGGGAAGGCGTTCCGCGCACTGGTGCCGGTGGTACGAGAACTGCTCGGTCAGTAGTTGGTGCGGCCGGAGGGACTCGAACCCTCACGGGAGTTACCCCACTGGGACCTAAACCCAGCGTGACTGCCAATTCCACCACGGCCGCCCGGTGCTGCCCGGCCATGCTACTGGCCGGGCGGCATCCTCAGATCCCCAAGTCCTTGATGATCTTGGCCACGTGGCCCGTTGCCCTGACGTTGTACAGGGCTCGTTCCACCTTGCCCTCCTCGTCCACGACGATCGTGGAGCGGATGACGCCGAGGTAGGTCTTGCCGTAGTTCTTCTTCTCGCCGTAGGCGCCGTAGGCCTCGGTGACCTTCTTGTCGGGGTCGGCGAGGAGGGTGACCCGCAGGGATTCCTTCTCGCGGAACTTCGCGAGCTTCTCGGGGGCGTCGGGGGAGATGCCGATGACGTCGTAGCCCGCGCCGGCCAGGAGGTCGAGGTTGTCGGTGAAGTCGCAGGCCTGCTTGGTGCAGCCTGGAGTGAGTGCCGCGGGGTAGAAGTAGACGATGACCTTGCGGCCCTTGTGGTCGGCCAGGGACACCTCGGTGCCGTCGGCGTCGGGCAGGGTGAAGGCGGGGGCCACGTCCCCGGGCTGGAGTCGCTCGCTCATCGATCTAGCGTAACCGGGGGTCCTGACGGTGCTGTCGGCCACGGAGCTGACAGACTGTCCAGCACAAAGCGCACCCATCAGACTTCGGAGGCCGTACGGTGGCGGAGACGTCGGACACCAGAACCCCGGCGCAGATCGAGGCGGACATCAAGCGCCGCCGCGAGGTGCTGGCCGAGACGCTGGACGAGATCGGGGTGCGGGTGCATCCGAAGACCATCGTCGGAGACGCCAAGGCCAAGGTGGTCTCGAACATCGACCACACCCTCGGGCGCGCCTACATCCAGGTCAACCGGGCCGTGAGCGAGGTACGGGCCCAGTTCGTGGACGAGGCCGGAGCCCCCCGGCTGGAGCGCGTCGTGCCCGTCGCGCTCGTGGCGGTCGGGCTCGTGGGGTTGCTCGCCCTGGGGACTCGCCGTCGTAAGGGCTGACCCGGCGGCGTCCGGGCGCGGCAAAGGCAGGTAGGTTCGAGAACGTGAGCGCCAACAGAAACGTGCACAGCACCCATCACGACAAGCTGCCCATCCGGATGCTGCACGACCGGGTTCTGGTCCGGCAGGAGACCGGCGAGGGCGAGCGGCGTTCGGGCGGCGGCATCCTGATCCCCGCGACGGCGGCGGTCGGGCGTCGGCTGGCCTGGGCGGAGGTCGTCGCGGTCGGTCAGAACGTACGGACCGTGGAGCCCGGCGACCGGGTCCTGTACGACCCGGAGGACCGGGCCGAGGTCGAGGTGCGGGGCGTCGCGTACGTGCTCATGCGCGAGCGTGATCTGCACGCGGTGGCCGCGGACCGGTTCGAGGGGTCGGAGGACTCCACGGGGCTGTATCTGTAGCCGTACGCCATACGTCGTGCGTCGTACGTGCGACAAGCGGAAGGGCTGGTGACCGTCTACGGTCACCAGCCCTTTCACTTGTTCGCGGTCACTGGCGTCTGAATGCCGCCTGCGGAGCGAAGGCGCCCGCGGTGTCCCCGGCTCCTCCGGGCGCGCCGCCGCCCGTAGGTGTGCCGCCGTCGCCCGTGCCGGTCGTGGTGCCGGCGTCCCCTGTGCCGGTGGTGGTGCCGCCGTCGCCGGTGCCGGTGGTGGTGCCGCCGTCGGTCTGGCCGGCCGTCTGGCCCTGGGTGTCCGGGCTGCCGGTGGTGGGGGTGCCGCCGTCGCCGGTGCCGGTGGTGGTGCCGCCGTCGGTCTGGCCGGCCGTCTGGCCCTGGGTGTCCGGGCTGCCGGTGGTCGGGGTGCCACCTTCGGTGGGGGTGCCGGTGGCCGGCTGGCTGGGCGCCTTGGAGCTGGGCGCCTGGACGTCCGCGCCCTGCTGGAGCTCCAGGTCGAAGTCGCTCACCGCCTTACCCTTCAGCGCGTTCTTGGTGTACTGCGCCCAGATCTCGGTGGGCGCGCCGCCGCCGTTGATGCGGGGCAGGCCGAGGGCGCCGTACAGCGGCTTGTGGTGGGCCGTCTCCGGGTCCTGTCCCATGACGGACACGACCGTGGCGAGGTCGGGGGTGTAGCCCGCGAACCAGGCCGCGGTGTCCTCCTCCGCGGTGCCCGTCTTGCCGGCGGCGGGGCGGCCGGCCTGCTGGGCGGCGGTCGCGGTGCCGGTCTGGACGACGCTCTGGAGGATGGAGGTCGTGGTGTCGGCGGCCTCGCGGCTGACGGCCTGCTTGGTCGTCTGCTCGGGCAGTCGTACCTCGCTCTTGTTGTCCTTGGTGATCTTCTCGATCATCGTGTACGTGCCGTGCTTGCCGTGGTTGGCGAGCGTGGCGTACGCCTCCGCCATGTCCAGGACGCTCGCGGTGGCCGTGCCGAGCGCGATGGACGGGTACGGCTGGAGGTCCTTGGTGCCGGACGGGATGCCGAGGTCGACCGCGGTCTGCTTGACCTTGGTCGGGCCGACGTCGACGGCCATCTGCGCGTACACCGAGTTCACGGACAGGTCGGTCGCCTTGCGCACGGTGATCTCGCCGTACGACTTGGAGTCCTCGTTCTCCGGGGCGTAGGCGCCGCCGCTCCAGCCCTGGACGGGCCGCTGGTTGGTGCCGTCGTAGTACGTGTTCGGCGTGATGGTCTGGCCGGACTGGGTGGTCGAGCCGTTCTGGACCGCCGAGGTGAACACGAACGGCTTGAAGGTGGAGCCGACCTGGTAGTCACCCCGGGTCGCGCCGTTGGTGTACTGCTTGACGAAGTCGATGCCGCCGTACATCGCGACGACCTTGCCGGTCTTGGGGTCGACGGAGGCGCCGCCCGCGCGGACGTAGTTGTCGACCTTGTTGTTCTTCTTGTCCAGCTTGGAGATCAGCTTGTCGTCGACGGCCTTCACGAAGGCGTTCTGCTTGCTCTTCTGGAGGGTCGTCGTGATGCGGTAGCCGCCCGCTTCGAGCTGGTCCTTGGTGAGGATCTTGTTTTGGACGAGGTAGTCCTTGATCGCGTAGACGATGTAGCCGCGCTGCCCGGACAGACCGGTGGAGGTCGTCTGCTCCTTCGGCATCGGGAACTTCATGCCGGTCCGCTTCGACTGGCTCAGCCAGCCCTTCTTCACCATGCCGTCGAGTACGTAGTTCCAGCGGGCGACGGCCGCCGACTTGTTCTCGGGGTGGGCGACGACGTCGTACTCGCTGGGCGCGTTGACCAGCGCGGCGAGGTAGGCGGCGCGGGCCGGGTCGAGGCCGGCGGCGTCCCGGCCGTAGTAGGCCTGGGCGGCGGCCTGGATGCCGTAGGCGTTGCGGCCGAAGTAGCTGGTGTTGAGGTAGCCCTCGAGGATCTGGCCCTTGGTCTTGTTGCGGTCCAGCTTGATCGAGATGAAGAACTCCTTGGCCTTGCGCGTGACGGTCTGCTCCTGCGCGAGGTAGTAGTTCTTCACGTACTGCTGGGTGATCGTCGAGCCGGACTGCTTGCCCTTGCCGGTCGCGGTGTTCCAGGCGGCGCGGATCATCGCCTTGGGGTCGACTGCCGACTCGGTGTAGAAGTCGCGGTCCTCGGCGGCCAGCACGGCGTGCTGGGCGTCCTTGGAGATCTGGGCGAGGGTGACGTTCTCCCGGTTGACCTCGCCGTCGCGGGCCAGCTGGGAGCCGTCCGCGTAGAGGAAGACGTTGCTCTGCTTCATGGCGAGCGCGTTGGCCGGCGGGATCTTCACCATCGAGTAGCCGAGGAAGAACAGGCCGAAGAGCAGCAGGACGCCGATGACGAAGGTGCCGAGCACCATCCGCCAGGTCGGGACCAGCCGGCGCAAGCCGGTGCGCTTGGGGCGCTTGGGCTTCTTCCCCTTGCCGTCGCCGGTGCCGGGCCCGTCGCTTCCTCCGTCGGCCGCGTTGGCCGTGGGGGTGGCCGCGGCGGGGGCCGGGGCCGTCTGCCGGGGGAGCCGGGTGGTCGCGGGGGCCTCGGACCCGTGCGCCGCCTGGGCAGCGGTGGCCGCCCCGGTCGTCCCGGTTGCCCCGGTCGTCTGGGTCCTGTCCGGCGCCTTGGGCTGCTGGGGCACCCTGCGTGCCGGGGGCGTCGGGCCCGCCATGGCCGCCGGGGCCGTCGGACCAGCCGAAGCCGCGGGGGTCGCGGGACCGGCGGGGCCCGCGGGGGCTGCCGGGGTCGCGTGGGTCGCCTTGATGCGCCGGAGGACCTGGGTCTTCTCGGCTGCCTCAGCTCCCTCAGCGGCCTTGGCCGCCGTACCCGCCGAACCCGGCGCGGCAGCGGGGGCCGTCGGGCTCTTCGGGGCCGCCGGGGCCGCCGTACCGTCCGCGGCCGCGGGAGCCGACGGTGTCGCGGGAGTCGCCTGGGTCGCCTTGATGCGCCGGAGGACCTGGGTCTTCTCCGCAGCCCCGGCCTCCCCGGGCTCCCGGGGCGCCTTGGCCGCTGCGTTCCCCTTGGCCGAGGGCGCCGACGGAGCCGACGGAGCCGCAGGGGTCGTCGGAGCAGCCGTGCCCTTCGGGGTCGAGGGCGTCGCCTGGGTCGCCTTGATGCGCCGGAGGGTCTGGGTCTTCTCGGCCGCCCCGGGCTCCGCGGCTGCGGGGGGCGTCGGCGCCGCCGGGGCGTGGTTCTCGCCCTGGTCGCCGTTCCCGCCGTTCCGGTCGGACTTGGCGGCCTTATCGGCTTTGTCGCTCTTGTCCGCCGTCTCCTCCCGGCCCTCCGGCTCTCCGGGCCCTTCAGCCGCCAGTGGCTCTCCCGGCGCCCCGCCCTTGTTCGGCTGCTGCGGCTGCGGCTCGTCGCTCATGTCGTGCACGGACTCCTGTGTAACGTCGTGTCGCCGTACGCACTCGTACGCCTTCTGCACCCCCGAGTGAAGACTCTCGCACCAAGCGTTCCGTTCCCGGATTCCGGCGCGCGTCCGGCAGGAAAATGCGTGGTCGGCCGGACCGGCCGCGCAGTAGGCTCCTGCGCTTCGGTGTCAAAAGCTCCGGGAGGTAGATCGACGTGGGCGCGGGACGGTTGTACGCGGCCGTCGCGGCGGGGGGTTTCAGACGGTACGCGACGTATCGCGCGGCCACCGCGGCAGGGGTGTTCACCAACACGGTATTCGGTCTGATCCTCGTCTACACCTACCTGGCCCTGTGGGACCAGCGGCCCCACCTCGGGGGCTACGACCAGGCGCAGGCCGTGACCTATGTGTGGCTCGGGCAGGCGCTGTTCAAGACCCTGGCCAGCGGTGGCGGAGGCGTCGAGGGCGAACTGATGGAACGCATCCGTACGGGGGACATCGCGATCGACCTGTACCGGCCGGTCGATCTTCAGCTGTGGTGGTTGTCGGCCGATCTGGGGCGGGCGGGATTCGAGTTACTGGGGCGCGGTGTGGTGCCCTTCCTCTTCGGGGGGCTGTTCTTCGACCTGGCTCTGCCCACGGACGTTGCGACCTGGGGCGCGTTCCTGCTCGCCGTGCTGCTCGCGATGCTGGTCAGCTTCGGGATCCGGTACCTGGTGGCGCTGACGGCGTTCTGGCTGCTGGACGGGACGGGGGTGACCCAGATGGCGTGGCTGGTCGGCTGGTTCTGTTCCGGAATGCTGCTGCCGCTCAATGTGTTCCCGGGCGCCTTGGGCGATGTCGTACGGGCTCTGCCCTGGTCCTCGCTGCTCCAGGCGCCGGCGGACGTGCTGCTCGGGCACGCCGACCCGCTCGGCACGTACGCCTTCCAGATCACGTGGGCGGTGGCGCTTCTGGCGGCCGGGCGGATGCTCCAGGCGGTCGCGACGCGGAGAGTGGTGGTGCAGGGTGGTTGAGGCCTCCCGGGTGGCGGACGGGCTGCGGGCGTACCGTCTGATCGCCGCGATGTGGATCCGCTCCACGATGGCGTACCGTGCCTCGTTCGTCATGACCACGGTCGGCAACTTCGCGGCGACCATGCTCGACTTCGTCGCGGTCCTGCTGATGTTCTCCCGCGTCGACGCGCTCGGCGGCTACTCGCTGTCCGAGGTCGCCTTCCTGTACGGCCTGTCCGGTGTTTCCTTCGGCCTCGCCGACTTGACGGTCGGGTCCATGGAGAAGCTGGGGCGGCGGGTGCGCGACGGCACGCTGGACACGCTGCTGGTGCGCCCGGCACCGGTGCTGGCGCAGATGGCCGCCGACCAGTTCGCGCTGCGGCGGCTCGGGCGGGTCACGCAGGGGCTGCTGGTGCTGTCGTACGCGCTGGTGCGGGTCGACATCGACTGGACGCCGCTCAAGGTGCTGGTGATGCCGGTGATGCTGTTGAGCGGTTGTGGAATCTTCTGCGCGGTGTTCTTCGCGGGCGCGGCCTTCCAGTTCGTGGCCCAGGACGCCTCCGAAGTGCAGAACGCCTTCACCTACGGCGGTACGACGATGTTGCAGTACCCGCCGACGGTGTTCGCGACGGAGCTGGTGCGCGGGGTGACCTTCGTGCTGCCGCTGGCTTTCGTCAACTGGATCCCGGCGACTTACGTCTTGGGGCGGCCGTACCCACTGGACCTGCCGAGGTGGATGGCGTTCACGCCGCCGCTCGCCGCCACGGCGTGCCTGGCGCTCGCCGGGCTGGCGTGGCGGACGGGGCTTCGGTCGTATCGGAGTACAGGGAGCTAGTTCGCAATGGACCTCGCAATGGACGACGCCGCCGCGGTGGACGGCGGCTTCATCGAACTCGACCGCGTCGAGAAGGTCTTCGACGTCCGCAAGAAGGCCGGCTTCCTGAAGCGGGAGCGCAGGCAGGTGCGGGCGGTCGACTCGATCTCCTTCCGGGTGGCGCGCGGCGAGATGGTGGGCTACATCGGCCCGAACGGTGCCGGGAAGTCGACGACGATCAAGATGCTGACGGGCATCCTGACCCCGAGCGGCGGCCGGCTGCGGGTCGCCGGCATCGACCCCTCCCGCGAGCGCTCCCGCCTGGCGCACCGCATCGGGGTGGTGTTCGGGCAGCGTACGACGCTGTGGTGGGACCTGCCGCTGATCGACTCCTACCGGCTGGTGCACCGCATGTACCGTGTCCCGGACCGGCGTTACGAGGAGAACCTGGAACGCTGCGTGGAACTCCTGGAGCTGTCCGACCTGCTGGACGTGCCGGTCCGTCAGCTCTCCCTCGGCCAGCGGATGCGCGGCGACATCGCCGCGGCGCTGCTGCACGACCCCGAGGTGCTCTACCTCGACGAGCCGACCATCGGCCTGGACGTCATCTCCAAGGCCAAGGTGCGTGGCTTCCTGCGGGAGCTGAACGCCGAGCGCGGCACGACGGTCCTGCTGACCACGCACGACCTCCAGGACATCGAGCAGCTGTGCTCGCGGGTGATGGTCATCGACCACGGCCGGCTGATGTACGACGGTCCGCTCGCGGGCCTGCACGAGGTGGGGGAGAGCGAGCGGACCCTGGTGGTGGACCTGGAGCGGGAGTTGCCGCCGATCGAGGTGCCTCAGGCGCGGGTGGTCAGGGTCGAGGGGCCCCGGCAGTGGCTGGCGTTCCCCGCCGCGCAGTCGGCGGCGCCGCTGGTGGCGCGGGTCGCGGCGGAGTATCCGCTGGTGGACCTGTCGGTGCGGGAGCCGGACATCGAGGCGGTGATCGCGACGATGTACGCCGAGAAGTCGGAGCAGCCGGAGCAGCCGGCCCGGGAGGCGCGGGGCGGCAGCCGGGAGGAGCCGGTGTCATAGCCCTGCGCGCGGCGAACTCGTAGGCTGCTGCCATGACGGACAACGCCCCGGAACTCCGTGCCTCCGACGCCGATCGTGAGCGGGTCACCGAGATCCTGCGGGACGCCCTGGCCGAAGGGCGGCTCGAAATGGAGGAGTTCGAGGAGCGGCTGGAGGCGACGTACAAGGCGCGCACCTACGGGGAGCTGACGCCGATCACCCGCGACCTGCCGGTGCCCGCTGCCGCGCCCGCCGTGTCGATGCGCAAGGAGCCTGTCCCGGACGGGAGTTGGGCGGGTCGGATCGTGGGCCGCGAGGGCTCGTCCGCGGGGGCCGTCGCCATCATGTCCGGCTTCCAGCGCAAGGGGCGCTGGACGATGCCGAAGCGGTTCAACTGCCTCGCCTTCTGGGGCGGCGGGGAGATCGACCTGCGGGAGGCGGACTTCGCCGACCACGAGGTGGAGATCAACTGCGTCGCGATCATGGGCGGGGTGCAGATCGTGGTGCCGCCCGGCGTCGAGGTCGTCGTGCGCGGTTTCGGGATCATGGGCGGCTTCGACCACCGTGAGGACGGCGTCCCCGGGGAGCCGGGAGCCCCGCGGGTGATCGTGTCGGGCTTCGCCTTCTGGGGCGGCGTCGGCATCGAACGCAAGCGGACCCGGGCCGAGCGGGCCCGTCTGAAGGAGGAGCGGCGCCAGGAGAAGCTGGACCGCAGGGCGGAGCGGCACGAGTTGCAGGAGGCCCGGCGGCACGAGCTGGGCGAGGCCCGGCACGAGCGTCGCCGCGAGGAGCGGGAGCACCGCCGTGAGGAGCGGGAGCACCGCCGGTACGGGGAGCGCTGAGCCGCTCCCCGGCGGCACGACTGCGCGGGGCGGTGCCTACAGCTCGGCCTGTCCGGCGCCCTTCAGCTCGCGCAGGTCGAACACCTCGGCCATCTTCCGGAAGCCCTGGTCGCTTGGGTGCAGGTGGTCGCCCGAGTCGTAGTCGGAGCGCAGCCGGCGCGGGTCGTACGGGTCCCGCAGGGCCTTGTCGAAGTCGACCACGGCGTCGTAGACCCGGCCCGCGCGTATCTCGGCGTTGATCTGCTCGCGCACCGCCTCACGGGCCGGCGTGTAGCCGCGGTGGCCCCCGAACGGCATCAAGGTGGCGCCGACGACCCTCAGGCCGCGGGCGTGGGCCTGGCGGACCAGGGTGCGCAGACCGGCGGTGACCTTCGCGGGGTCGGCGAGCTTCGGGTTGCGCAGGATGTCGTTGACGCCGAGGTCGATGACGACGACCTTGACGTTCGTACGGGAGAGCACGTCACGGCCGAAGCGGCCGAGCCCGCTCTGGTTGTCGGCGGGCCGCCCGAGGCCGTCGGCGAGGACCTGGTTGCCGCTGATGCCCTGGTTGACGACGCTGTAGCGGGGCAGGTCGGCGCCGCCCTCGACGGCCGTGCGCAGCCGCTCGCCGAGCACGTCGGTCCAGCGGTGGTTGGCGCCGACGGTGGAGGTTATGCCGTCGGTTATGGAGTCGCCGAGCGCGACGACGGTGCCGTCGGACTCGTTGCTCAGCACGTCAAGGGCCGTCAGGTAGCGCCAGTACGGCGTCTGTTCGGTGTAGCCGGCGGCCGTGGTGTCCTCGGTGCGGTCGCCCGCGGCGATGTACGACACCTGCTGCGCGTGCGGGTGGTAGGTCACCGGGCCCGAGGGGGTGGGGGAGTAGGTGGTGACCAGGACGTCCGTGCCGAGCGGGATGGTGACGCGGACCGCGTCGCTGACCGTCTGGCCGCCGGCCGGGATGACGACGCTCGTGCTGCCGCCGAAGGTGAGCCGCCGCATCGTTTCCGCGGCTGCCTCCGCCGTGTTGTCGCCGGCGGCGACCGCGATCGTGGCGTGCGTGATGGTCAGCGGGGACTGGCCGTAGAGATTGGACAGCGTGACGCGGGCACTCGTACCCCCGGTGCCGGCGTGCACGACGTTGCGCACCGAGCGGCCCGCCATGCCGTTCGTCTCCGTGCCGGGTTCGGCTCCCGCCGGGGAGGTGGACCAGGCGCCGACCCAGGTGCCGGTGGAGGCGGGGGCGACGGCGGTGCCGTGGTGGGGGCGGTCGTCGGCGACGGTGCCGCTGGAAGTGCCTTCGTCGGCCGCGAACCCGACACAGATGGCGGCGGAAAGGGCCACGACCAGTGCGACGAGCGCACTGAGCAGGGCATAACCATGACGCTTGGTCATGCGTGTGTTGTTCTCCTCGGGCGATGGGAGCCCAAGGCTCCGATCTGATGAGTCCATGATGCGTCATGAACCCGCCCACATTGACGCCGGGAACTCCCTTTCTGTTCCGGGAGTAGGTCAGGAAGGGACAATTGTGTGCGGGATCACCGGACGGGTGGAGCAGATGGAACGTACGGAAACGAGAACGCAAGCGGCCTCAGGGACACGGGGAGCCGACTCGGGAACGCCGGGAACGGCCGCGGGGGCACCCGGCGGCACGGCGCCGTCCTACCGCACCATGACCGCCTTCACCCCCGCCGACGAGGAGCGGCAGCGCGGGGTACGGCGCATGAAGCTCACGGCGACCGCCATGCTGCTGTTCGTGGCCGTGGTGTACGTCCTCGCCAAGGTGGCCTCCCACGAGGGCGCCGGCGCCTGGGCGGACTATGTCGCCGCGGCCGCCGAGGCGGGCATGGTCGGCGCCATGGCCGACTGGTTCGCGGTCACCGCCCTCTTCCGCCACCCCCTCGGCCTGCCCATCCCGCACACCGCGATCATCCCCACCAAGAAGGACGCCCTGGGCGTCTCCCTGGGCGAGTTCGTCGGCGAGAACTTCCTCTCCCAGGACGTCGTACGGCAGCGGCTGCGCGCCGTCGGCATCGGCAGCCGGCTGGGCGCCTGGCTGGCGGAACCGGAGAACGCGGACCGGGTGACCGCCGAACTCGCCACCGCCCTGCGCGGCGCGCTGACCGTGCTGCGCGACCAGGACGTGCAGGCGGTGGTCGGCGAGGCGATCACCCGCCGCGCCGACGCCCAGGAGATCGCGCCCGGCATCGGCAAGATGCTGGAGAAGATCGTCGCGGACGGCGGCCACAAACGGGTCGTCGACCTGGTGGTCGCCCGCGCCCACGACTGGCTCGTCCTGCACGGCGACAGCGTGATGGACGCCGTCCAGGGCGGCGCCCCCGGCTGGACCCCGCGCTTCGTCGACAGGAAGGTCGGCGAACGCGTCTACAAGGAGCTGCTGCGCTTCTGCACGGAGATGCGGGACATGCCGTCCCACCCCGCGCGCGGCGCCCTCGACCGCTTCCTCGCCGACTTCGCCTCCGACCTCCAGTCCGACACGGACACCCGCGCGCGCGTGGAGCGCCTCAAGGGCGAGGTGCTGGGCCGCGGCGAGGTCCAGGACCTGATCGCGTCCGCCTGGACCGCCGTACGCGCCATGATCGTCTCCGCGGCCGAGGACGAGCGCAGCGAACTGCGGCTGCGGGTCCGCGCCTCCCTGCTCTCCCTGGGCTCCCGGATGGCCGTCGAGCCCAAGGTCCAGGACAAGGTCGACAGCTGGGTCGAGGGCGCGGCGGTGCACGTCGTCACCACCTACCGCAAGGAGATCACCTCCCTGATCACCGACACGGTCGCGAGCTGGGACGCCGAGCACACCACCCGCAAGATCGAGGCCCACATCGGCCGTGACCTGCAGTTCATCCGGATCAACGGCACCGTGGTGGGCTCGCTGGTGGGGCTGCTGATCTTCACGGTGTCGCGGGTGCTGGGGGCGTAGGAGCGTACGGGCGCAGGTCACGGGAACCCGCACTCCGACCTTGCGAAGAAGGTCAGGAGGAGGGAGTCCATGAGCACAGCCGAGGCCCCGGCCGGCGGGACCGTCACCACCCGCATCCCCGCCAGGCTCGACCGCCTGCCCTGGTCCCGGTGGCACTGGACGATCGTCATCGGCCTGGGCACCGTGTGGATCCTCGACGGCCTGGAAGTGACGGTCGTCGGCAACATCGCGAGCCGCCTGTCCGAGCCGGGCAGCGGGCTGTCGATCTCCTCCGGGCAGGTCACCGGCATCGCGGCCGCGCTGTACGTCGCGGGCGCCTGCGCCGGGGCCCTGTTCTGGGGCCGGCTGACCGACCGCTTCGGCCGCAAGAAACTCTTCATGATCACCCTCGCGGTGTACCTCGCGGCGACGGCGCTGACCGCCGTCTCCACCCAGGCCTGGTGGTTCTTCCTCTTCCGCTTCCTGACCGGCTTCGGCATCGGCGGCGAGTACGCGGCGATCAACTCCGCGATCGACGAGCTGATCCCGGCGAAGTACCGGGGCCGCGTCGACCTGGTCATCAACGGCAGCTTCTGGCTGGGCGCGGTCGGCGGCTCCCTGCTGTCGATCGTCGCGCTGAACACGGCCCTGCTGCCCGAGAACGTCGGCTGGCGCCTGACCTTCGCGCTCGGTACCGTCCTCGCCCTGGTGATCCTGCTGGTCCGCCGCCATGTGCCGGAGAGCCCGCGCTGGCTGCTGATCCACGGCCGGGAACGCGAGGCGGAGGACATCGTCTCCTCGATAGAACAGCAGGTCGAGGCGGACAAGGGCGAGCCGCTCGCGGAGCCCGAGGGCGAGCTGGAGATCCACCAGCGCGGGACCGTCAGCTTCCTGGAGATCGCCCGCACGGTGTTCGCGCAGTACCGCAAGCGGTCCGTGCTCGGGTTCTCCCTCTTCATCGGCCAGGCGTTCCTGTACAACGCCATCACCTTCGGCTTCGGCGCGATCCTCACCAAGTTCTTCGACGTGCCCTCCGACCGCACCGGCTACTACTTCGCCGTCATCGCGGTCGGCAACTTCTGCGGCCCGCTGCTGCTCGGCAAACTCTTCGACACCGTCGGCCGCCGCGTGATGATCTCCTCGACCTACCTCCTGTCCGGCCTGCTCCTGTTCGGCACGGCCTGGCTGTTCGACCGGGGGTCGCTGAGCGCGACCACCCTGACGGCGTGCTGGTGCGCGGTGCTGTTCTTCGCCTCGGCCGGCGCGTCCAGCGCCTACCTGACCGTCTCCGAGGTCTTCCCGATGGAGACCCGGGCGATGTCCATCGCCTTCTTCTACGCCCTTGGCACCGCCGCCGGCGGCATCAGCGGCCCCCTGCTGTTCGCCGACCTCACCAGCACCGGCAAGGTCGGCGACACGGTCCTCGCCTTCCAGATCGGCGCGTCCCTGATGTGCGCGGCCGGCCTGGTCGCCGCGTTCCTCGCGGTCGACGCCGAACGCCGCTCCCTGGAGGACGTCGCCCGCCCGCTGTCGGCCGCGGCGGGCAAGGCGAAGGCGGTGACGAAGGGCCGCAAGGACGCCGCCGCCCGCTCCAAGTCGGCGAGGACGCGGGAGGGGCGGACGGCGTAGCGGGCGCGGGGGCGGCGCGGTTACGAGCTCTCGCTCCCGCGCCGCCCCCGGTCCCGCCGCCGCAGCAGGAGCAGCCCTCCGGCCACGGCGGTGACACCCGCGGCGGCGGACCAGCCGAGGAGGTCGCTGGAACCGGTGGCGGCGAGGTCGTGGTCGTTGCCGGAGCCGGAGCCGGAGCCGGAGCCGGAACCGGTGGCGGGTGAGGGGGAGGCGGCCGACCGCGGGCGGGTCCCGGAGCCGCTCGTGGACGCCTTGGCGGTGGCCGCCGGGGTCGGCGCGGCCGTCGGGTCCGCCGCCTTGTCCCGCGTGTACGCCAGCGTGCCGAAGCCGAGCTGGTCGTACCCGCCGCTGTTCGGCCCGTAGTCCCCGCCGCCGCCCTCGGGCGCGGCCTTGGCGGCGGCCCGGGTCAGGTAGGTGGCGGACAGCCCCCGGCGCTTGGTGTAGTGGTTGGCGATCATCGCCCAGATCGGCCGGATCATGCCCGGGTCGACGCCCGCCGCGGCACTGGCGGTCTCCGAACCGGACCAGCCGTTGACGGCGCCCTTCTTCCGGGTGTTGGCGGTGTACGGGACAGTGCCGCCCAGGCTCCACCTGGCCACGTACTGCGCGCCCTTCAGGAAGCGGCTGTCGTCGTACCCGTACAGGTCGATCCCCTGACTCCAGGCCATCTCGCAGACGGTGCCCATCAGCCCGACGCCGAGCAGCGCGTGCCCCTGGTCGCGGCCGGCCTCCAGCCACTCGGCGAGCCCGTCGTCGTGCACCACGGGGATCGCGTTCCTCACCGAGCCGAGCCCGGCCCCGTTCTTGAAGTACTTGACCACCCGCTCGACCTTGGCCCGGTCGTCGCAGAAGATGCCGGTGGCCAGGACGCAGGCCATGGCGGTCAGGTCCCAGTTGGGCCAGTAGTTGGTGATGACGGCGCCGTTGTGCCGGCTCAGGAAGGACTCGCTGAGCGGCGAGAACACCTCCCGCAGCACCTTCTTCGCCCCCGCCAGGTCGAAGTCGGGGTGGTCGCGGACGAGCTCCGCCGCGTTGGCGAACTGGTAGCCGTACAGCCCGGCCGCGAGGAACCGGTCGGCGCTGCCCGCGATCGAGGTCAGCTTCGCCGACCAGGCGTTGAGGATCGCCACGGCGGTGTCCGCGTGGGCGCTCTCGCCGCTGACATGGTGGCGCAGGGCGTTCTGGTAGGCGGCGTGGATGTCGTTGTAGAGGATCGCGTAGTTCTGCGGGCTGCCCGCCCCCCGGTACACGGTCGCCTGCGGGTTGGCCCGCCAGCCGCTCTGCGCGTGCCGGTTGGCGGTCAGCTTGGCGAATCCGGCCGTGTAGGGGGCGGCACCGGCCTTCACCCTGGCCGCCATGCGGTCGAGGTCGGTACGGGTGTGCAGCAGCCCCGGGTGCGCGAAGGCCGCGCCGGCGGCCGCGGCGGAAGGGGCGGCGACGCCCACGAGGGCGCCCGCGGCCCCTACGGCTCCCGCGGCGTTAAGCAGACCGCGGCGGGTGAGGTGTCGAGTCTCGTGCATGCCCCGGAGACGGGGCCCGGACCGGCCGATAACAAAAAATCCCAGTCAGGGACTCAGGCCCCGGTGGTCGATCCCGGCCGCACGATCATCAGGATCGTCACGGCGGCCCAGAGCAGGTTGAAGATCCCGGTGAACATGGCGACCCGGACGGTCGCCTCGCGCGTACCGCCGCCCTCCACCAGCGCGCTCTGCCCGGGCAGCACCAGCGCGACCAGCACCAGCGCGGCGAGCGCCGTCAACGCGATCGACACGATCAGCCAGGCGCTGCCCAGCACACCCATGTTGCTGGCGGTGGCGAACCCGAAGACCGGGACGGTGACACCGACGACGGCGTACACCTTGCAGATCCGGTGCAGCAGCCGCACGGTCTCACCGGCCCGGGGATCGTCCGGCGCGGCCAGGGCCCGCCGGGCGGCGGGCGGGAACATGCTGGCGGCGACGGTGACGGGCCCGACGGCGACGATCGCGGCGAGGACGTGGACGGCGAGGAGAAACTTGTTCACGGGCTGACGCTAGGCCGCGCGATGATCTTGCGGAAGTGGCGTTATCGCCAGCATCCAACGGAAAAATGCCAGAACGCCACCCCTGCTTCATGCCTCCCTGGCCGCTACGCCCGCCGGTCGGCCACCGCCCAGGAGGTCAGCGCCACGGCCCCGGCGACCCCGAACACCGACGGCCACGCCCCGACCTTCTTCGCCAGCGGATGCGACCCGGCGAACGCGGCGACATAAACGGCGCTCAGCGCACCCGCGGCCTTCCCGCCGGCCTGCCTGCGCCACTGCTGCGCGGCCGCCGCCCCCGCGACGGCCAGAACGGCCCCGCCGAGCTGCCGCTTCCTGGTCCAGCGGGCGACACCGTACCCACCGACGAGCCCCGTGGCGGCCACCACCGAACTGGGAACCCTGGCCATACCTGCCTCCTTCTGCTGTCTGCGCCGAAACTAACTCCCGGATCGACGACACGCTGAACCTGAGTCGGGGGTTGTCAACTTTCCTCTTCGGAGTTATATAAGAAGCCGTAGGGCATCGCACCCAGCACCCGAAGAGAGGAGTGACCCGTGATGCTCATGCGTACCGACCCGTTCCGCGAATTCGACCGTCTCGCGCAGCAGGTCTTCGGATCCGACGCCCGCCCGTCCGCGATGGCGATGGACGCCTACCGTTCCGGGGACGACTTCCTGGTCCACTTCGACCTCCCCGGCGTCGACCCCGAGACGATCGAACTGGACGTCGAACGCAACGTCCTCAACGTCCGTGCCGAGCGCAGGTCCCCCGCCCCCGAGGGCGCGGAACTACTCGTCGCCGAACGGCCCACGGGCTCCTTCACCCGCCAGCTCTTCCTCGGCGACACCCTCGACACGGAGCGCATCGACGCCTCCTACGAGGCCGGAGTCCTGACCCTGCGCATCCCGGTGGCCGAGCAGGCCAAGCCGCGCCGCATCCAGATCACGGGCGGCGAAACCGGCCGCAGGCAGATCAGCGGCTGACCGCAGCAACTGACAGGACCAGCTGACCGAACCAGCTGACAGGACCAGCCGAACGACCAGCTGACCGAACCAGTCGACTGCCGCACCAGGAAAGAAGCGTCCCGCGGGCCGGCACCCCCTCCCCGGCCCGCGGGACGAGGTCACCCAGGCAAGGGAGCCCACACACGATGACCGCGACGACGGTGCCGACCGTGACAGTGCCCAGAGTGACACTGCCGACGCCGACGACACTGAGCGGACCACGCACACCGCACGAACCGCATGAAGCCGCACCGGGCGCACGGACCGGAGGAGGCACCTGGACGGACCTGATCGAGAAGGTCCAGGAAGCCGGCCGTTACCCCACGCGCGAGGAGGCGGAACACATCACCCGCACAGTTCTGACGGCCCTCGGCGCCCACGTGATCGGCGACGAACGCGTGGCCCTGGCCCGCGCCCTCCCCGAGGAGGCGGCGAAGACGGTGGCCTCCCAGATTCCGGCCACCCACCCCCGGACCGCCCCCGAGTTCGTCGACTCGATCGCGGCCCGCATCGAGGGAGCGACCCCCGCCATGGCCCGCTGGGACGTCAGCTCGGTCCTCAGCGTGCTCCCTGACCTTGTCGGCGACGACCTGATCACCCGCATCATCGCCCAACTCCCGCCCGGCTACGCCCTGCTGTTCGGCCGAGCGGACCTGTCCCGCACCCCGTGACCACTCGCTGACCATCCGCCGGGCCGGGCCGCCGCGCCGCCGAATCGATGTGGCGGCGGCCCGGCCCACTGGGCGACTCAGACGCGCTCCAACGGCCGATGCGGCCCCTCCGGAAGCTCGACTCCGATCGCATCCCCGGCCCGCACGACCCCGCCCACCACCACGACACTCATCACACCGGCCTTCCGCACGAGGCTCCCGTCCTCCCCTCGCCCGACGACCTGCTTCAACAGTCCCCGCTGAAAGTTGTCGATCTGAAGACACGGATTCCGCAGCCCGGTCACCTCGACCACGGCCTCGTCCCCGATCCGCAACAGCGTGCCGGTGGGCAGCGCCAGCAGATCGATCCCCCGGGTGGTGATGTTCTCCCCGAGCTCGCCGGCCGCAACCCGAAAACCCGCACCCTCCACCTCCCCGAAGAGCTCCTCATGAATGAGGTGCACCTGCCGAAGATTCGGCTGCGTGGGATCCTGCGCGACCCGGGACCGATGCTTGACCGTCACCCCGGAATGCACGTCCCCCTCCACCCCAAGCCGTGCGAGCAGCTTGATGCTCTCCCGGTTGGGCTTGGTGAACGAGTACTCGCCGTTGCTGCTGACCGCCGTAACCACCGCGTTCATGCTGGCCCCTGCTCCCCTCGTCAGACGTCACACGTTACTCACGAGGAGCCGGTAACCCACATCGATGGCATCGAGCCCCAGCAGCTCAGCGTGCCGCGCGCGCCAACGCCCACTCGCCAGATCATTCGCAAGCCGGCTCAGCCCAGTCCGGATGACGTCTTCCCCGGTCTGCGCACACAGCGAGATCCCCGCCCGCACCTCCGGATCGAGATAAGCCTCGGGCCGACGCCAATAAGCAGCCCCGAACCCGTCCGTACAGTCATGCGGAACAGGAACAACCTCCACCCGAGCCCCACCGAGCAGCTCAGCCAACACCTCCACAGGCACGGCCCGCGCATCATCAAACGCCACTGCCTCCGGCAGATACTCCCGCACGAGCCAGAACCGCTCCCGAAAGACCACCTGATCCCAGGTCAGCACGACAACCCGCCGCCGAGCCACCCGCCGTAACTCCCGCACCCCCGCGGCCAGATCCCCCCAGTGATGCACGGTGAGCAACGCCATCACGGCATCAGCGGCCCCATCCCGCACCGGCAACCGCTCCGCCACCCCCTGCACGGCCGGCGCGGCCCCCACCGGCCGCTGATCCACCATGACCCGACTGGGCTCCACGGCAAGCACAGTCCTCTCCGGCTCATACGACCCGGCCCCCGCCCCCACGTTGATCACATCAGCCATGCCGTCCAGCGCGGCATGAATCCGCACCGCGATCCGCGGATCGGGCCGCCGTGTCCGCGCATAGGTCGTACCGAGCGAGTCGTAGAGCGCCATACCCGCCAGTATCCGAGGAGGAGGCCCGGCCTGAGGCTCCCCTTCACGCCAACCCAAGGGCACCCCACCCAGGTCCCCACTTTCCCCGCGCCGCCCGCTCGCTTCTCCCCCGTGATTCCGCGAGCCGAGTCAAGGGTGGCCCGCAGGGCCATCGGCGCCAGCCGACGCGAGAGCGCAGCGGAGCGGAAGCGCCCTTTACTCAGCCGGATCGGCGCAACCCCTGGGGAAAACTGGCGGGCTCCACCAAGGCGGGTCATGAGAAGGTGCGGTTCGACCCGGCAGAGGGGGAAGAATGGGACTGGTCTACAGCTACGACATCTACCTGCGTCCCCGAAACATAGCCAAGGCGCTGGCCAATCTGGCCCAACTGGCGCCACCGGTTGCTCGCGTGCCGCCCCTCGACATCACCCTGCCCGGCGGTGAACGGCTCGTCCTCCCGTTCACGTCCCACTTCGAGAGCGAGCCGGTCGACTGCTCCACGAGCAGCACGCTCGATCTCGACACGTCCCTCATGTTCGACGCCGATGACGCACTGCGCGAGTACGCGAAGACGGGCGGCCATCAGCCCCAGGCGGACGGGCGCATCCAGATCGGGTACATCTACGCGACGATCCGGTTCGAGTCCTTCCTGCACCCCGGTTATGCGTCGGTGGAATGCTCGGCAGCGACGTCCGGGATGAGCCGCTTGTTCGCGCGGTCGCCCAACATCAGGAAGGCGTTCACCGACCTCACCGCCGCCAGCGGCGGAGTGTGTTGCCTGTTCGACACCGGCGACGGCGGCCCCGAGCAAGTCTGCTGGCTCAACGGCGAGCCCACCCAGGAGATGGTCTTCGGTCCCCGCTTTCCCGATAGGCGAGCCCTTGTGGCGACGTGGCCGGACCCCGAGAGATGAGCACCGGCACCCTCAAACGTCACGCCTCACGACCTTCCCCGGCCGGTCAAACGAGCTGGTAGTCGGTGTGCGGGATGCCCAGTTCCCAGACCGCCTCAAAGGCGCTCGCGCACAGCGCGATCTCCCGGCGGTCCGTGCTCAGGGACGGCTCCAGCCACTCGCCCTCGCCGTCGAAGTGGTTCACCAGCAGCAAGGACGAGTCGAACAGCCAGAAGTCGTTGCCGGGCAAGGCTATGCCGGTGGCGCTCCGTCGTGGGAGCCAGCGCACGTCCTCGCCCGCGGCGATGTTCAGGCCATCCGTCACCTCGTGCTCGAACTGGATGTACTTGCTGACCGGCTCGGACACGATGCGGGCGCGGCGGACCTTCACGCCCCGGCTCGTCGCCTCGGAGACCAGGGTGAGCCAGTCGGCCCACCTCTCGGCTGGGTCGATGGCGACGCCGGCTGCCCAGTCGACATAGGCAGGGTCCGACCTCATGTAGGAGTCCCGCATCTCCAGATGGACAGCCGACTCACGGCAGTCGCGGAACAGCTCCTCGAACGTCGGAACCGTGGCCATGCTGCACCTCCAGGAAGAACTGAACCATGCGTCGCGGAATCTCCACCACGGACTCGTGGCCGGGGATGTCCATCTGGCCCAGTCGCTCGTCGTCCAGCACCTTCCAGCCCTGTACGAGATAGGTGTCCTTCTCGTCGTCCAGGTACACCGTGGGGGAGCCACCGCTAGGGCTCTCGGGATCCTTGCCAAGCTGGCGCAGGGCCATGGTGTCCACCTCCGTCATGGGTGACGATCCGTATGCCAGAGCCTGCCGCCAAGCCGTGGCGGGAAACAGGAACTTGCCGGACTTGCCACGGATGGGGGAGCTACTCCCGGCCGACCGCTGAATCAGCCCTTACTCCGGGCCCACCTGAGGTCGTTGCCAACGAGCCGTTCGACTACTTCGCGGATGTGACCAAGAACCTGTGCCACGCCTCGGCCGACACGGTGAGGCGGGACCCTCCGGGCCGCTTAGAGTCCCGTATCAGCACAAAGTCCGCTACGAAGGCTGCCTCCACACACTCGGTGGTGTTCCCGCCGCTGTACGACGACTTGAACCAGACGGGGTCGGATACGGACTGCGTGCCGACGGTCATTCACAACTCCTTGCGAGCACGGTGGATCACGGCGGAAGAAGCCTCCATGTCCAACGCTTGTGCCCGTAGGTACTCGAACGCAAGTCGGTAGCGCTCCAGTTCCTCGTCCTTCTCCAGGAAGAGGGAGCCGGTGTGGAAGTCGACGTACACCACGTCGAGAGCGGGTTCACGGCCACCGATGATGACGAAGCTGCCCAGTGCCGCCGCATGAGCACCCTTGGAGAAGGGCAGCACCTGAAGGGTGATGTGAGGGGACTCGTTGGCTTCGAGCAGCCGGTCGAGCTGTTCCTTCATGATCTGCGGCGACCCGACGACGCGGCGGATCACGGACTCGTCGAGGATCGCCCAGAGCCGCAGCGGCTTCGGCCGGGCAAGGATGTCCTGCCGCATCATCCGGATATCGACCAGACGCTCGATCTCCGGGGCCTCAAGGGGTACTTCGTTCGCCTTCTGTAGCGCTGTGCTGTATGCGCGAGTCTGCAGGAGCCCCGGTACATAGACGCACGAGAAGTGGCTCTCACCGACGGCTTCGTCCTCCAGCGTGAGCAGCAGGTTCATGCTCTCGGGGATCGAGTCGGCGAAGGAACTCCACCAACCTTGCTGTTTGGCGTCCTTCGCGAGCCCGACGACGGCCTGCCGCTCGGCCTCCGTCGCGCCGTACTCACGGCACAGGGCGTCGACGACGATCCACTTGACCGGCCCGGCCTGGGTCTCGTACCGGCTGACTGTGGCCTTCGAGACACCGACAAGCTGCCCGGCTTCCTCCAACGTCAGCCCTGCGCGGGTCCGAAACTTGCGGAGAGTGGCGCCCAGTTGGCGGCGGCGGGTGGTCATCCGCTCTGACATTCGGCTCCTTCGCTGTGTACCTCGGTCAATGCCCGAGATCCCAACAGGCTAGGTACGCGTCCCAGCGGCTCACCATCGCATTCACTCAATAGATTCTCATGAGAAGTTACACAGCGAGATTTCTCTGTGTCATGCTCGCCTTACCGACAGCTACGTAGTGCAGCCGTACGGACACGGCAGGCGCAGCTCTGCGTAGCTTGGGAGGGAGGAGCGATCATGCCCGACTGCGAGGCCCCCGAACGCCGACTCCGCTGCGTCCTGCCTTTCGAGGCGGCGCCGGCAGAGGTGCGGCTCCTGCGGCGAGCTACGACCAGGCAACTGGACCGGTGGGGAATGCCCGTGGCCGCTGATGAGGCCAGTCTGCTCGTGACAGAGCTGGCGACCAATGTGATCAAACACGTAGGCGAAGGCACGTCAGCGACGCTGATCCTGGAGTGGAGAGGCGAGCGGCTGCGACTCGAGGTGCACGACAAGAGCCCTGCGGTCCCCACCCTCAGGGCGGCGGAGTGCGACGAGGAGTGCGGCCGCGGCCTGCACTTGCTCGCAACGCTGGCCGATGACTGGGGAACCATACTGACAGCGGTCGGCAAGGCGGTGTGGTGCGAGATCCGGCTCAGCGCGGGGCGCACTTGCCGACGCATTGAGCGAGCTGTCGAAGCGCTTGAGGGCTACCAGGGCACTGATGGCCGTGCTCGGCTGCGCGGCAAAGGTCGGGAAGCAGGCATGGAGGAGTCAGCTATTGAACTGATCGCGGACCTGCTCCACTGGACCGCTGCTCGTGGCCATGACCCGGACGACGTCCTTGACCAAGCTCAGATGCACTACGAAGCCGAAGCGGGCGCGGCCTAGTGGGGCAGCGCTTAAGCGGACTTCTGTATCTGCGTCCGGAGGGCGTCCGGGGTGCGCCAGGATTCTCCGCGGTAGCTCTTGTGGCACATGCGGTGGCAGTTCGCGCACAGGAGGGCAAGATCCGCGATTTGGGTCTCCGTCACGCCCGATATGTGGAGAGGCAGCCTGTGGTGGACCTCGATGTAGCCGTCTCCCAGATCGCCGTAGGCGGCGGCAAAGTCGAACGAGCACACCTCACACCGCAGACGGGCGCCCTCTTCCAGGGCTGCCTGGATCTTTCGGTCGCGCAGGGGCTTGTTTCGCTCACGGTAGAGGGCCCAGCGTCTGAGGAGCTGACCCTCGCGTGCCGAATCGGTCTCGCCATCCTGGGCAGGTATGCGGACGATTTCGGCGGATGCCAAGCCCGCACGCAGAGCGCGGGCGGCGGCGAGCATCTCGGCGGTGCGCTCTGTGAAGTCGGCCACCACCTCACGGGTCAGCTGGCCGCCCTTCATGGTGCCCCCGTGATACCCGGCACGGGCTGTCACGATGTTGCCGGTCTTGAAGCTGACGCTGCCAGGGGAGCGGAACCGTGGATCTTCCGCCGCGCCATCGTGCAACGGAAGCCTCCTAAGGAGCTTGGACAGGTGCTGCACCCGCTCGTCCGCTGGCCCCAGCTCACGCCAGCCGTTTTCGACAACGAGCGCGCAGGCCAGCAGCAGCTCGTCACGTGCCCAGTTGATTTGCGCCGCAGCGGTATCGTACGGACATTCGAAATTGTCATGCTGTTGGTGACCGAGGTGGGGCAGAGGATGCCGCACACTGGTGTGTGCCGCCGTGTCGAGTCGCAATGTCAGTGGGTCATGTCACCCTCTGTGATGGCTGCCGTATGAGGCGTCACTGGAATTCGTGCAAGAGGAGGGGCCATGACGGGCACTGACCGGGACTACACGTCGATCGAGATCTGCGCCGGTGCTGGCGGACAGGCGATCGGACTGCACCTGGCGGGCTTCAGGCACCTCGCCCTCGTCGAGATCGACAAGTATGCGGTGGCGACCCTGCGCGAAAACATCGAGGTGCACCCCAAGTGGGACTGGGAGCGCGCCAACTGCGATGTTCTCTGCCAAGACGTGGTGGAGTTCGACCCCGCGCGTGACTTGGTGAAGAGTGCCGGTCTCTACAAGCGGGGTGAGGTTGACCTGCTTGCCGGAGGCGTGCCGTGCCCGCCCTTCTCTCACGCTGGCAAGCAGCTCGGTGAGGACGATGAGCGTGATCTCTTCCCGCGTATCTTGGAGCTGGCCGAACTCATCCGTCCTCGCGCCGTGATGATCGAGAACGTCCGCGGACTCATGGACCCCAAGTTCGACGACTACAGGTCACGGATCCAGGCCAGCCTTGAGGAGATGGGGGCTGACGAGGACGGGCGGCCAGGCTACGAGGTCGTGGGGTGGGACGTTTACGAGGCGGCGGAGTTCGGTGTTCCGCAGCTTCGGCCGCGTTCCATTCTCGTCGCTTTCCGGAAAGACGTGCTCAAGGATCTGAAGTACGAAGCTCCTGCGCCGAGCGCCGAGGTGGTGACGGTCTATGAGGCGCTTGAGGGCACGATGCAAGAGCGCATCGCACCCTTTTTGCAGGGAATTAAAGCCGCCCAGGCGCAGAAGGTCTTCGACGATTGGGCAGACCGCTCCAAAAAGGGCGTAGCCCCCACGCTCGTGGGCGGTTCCAAGAAGCACGGTGGCGCTGACCTCGGCCCCAGCCGGGCTAAGAAGGCATGGGCAAATCTGGGCGTCTCGGGCATGGGTGTGGCCAACGCGCCTGTAGACGGCAAGCCGACCGGCACTGAGGATCGCGATCTGTTTCGTGCCGGGGGGCCCATGCTCACGGTTCGCCAAGCTGCGATCATTCAGGGATTCCCGACGTACTGGGAATTCTCGGGCGGCAAGACGGCCCAGTACCGGCAGGTCGGGAACGCGTTTCCGCCGCCCGTCGCACAGGCCATCGGCGAATCGATCATGGAAGTGCTCAAGGCGGACCGCAACCGCGCCGCCAGCAAGTGACTGAGGGCGGCCGAGCCGCGGCGCACGTAGACGGTGTCGCAGCTCAGCCGTCCGTCAGGGCAGTCAGCTGTTCAAGTGCGCGAGCAGGGCATGGATGTCATCGGCGTCCATGCCCAGGCCCGTGCTCTCCTCCTCCTGGAGGTCGCCTAGCTGGCGCACCGCCGGGTCATCGAGCACGCTGCCCAGGAAGTGCAGCTTCTTTTCGAGGCGCACGGCCACGATTTCGTCGATCGTGCCCCGGGCGGCCAGTACGGTCACGCGTGTCTCGGTTGCTGGGGGCAGTCCTAGCCGGTGAATGCGGTCAAGGCTCTGGAGGAAGCGGCCGGCCATGAAGTCGCGGTCCACGTACACGGCGTCATGGCAGACCTGGTGAAGGCTGATCCCCTCGCCCAGGGTCGCGGGGTTGGAGATCAGGACCATGCAGGATGGGTCCTCACGGAAGCGGCTGAGCTCAGCTTCCCGGTCCTGGGTGGCTCCGTGGACGGAAGCTGGGGCATGCGGCGCCAGTAGCTCCTCCAGGGTTTTCTGGCTTCGAATGAACCCAGTCCAGACCAGTGTCTTACGGCCGGCCCGTGCGTTCTTCGCGACGATGCGAACGGTTTCCTCGTATTTGGGCGACAGTTCATGCCGAGGGAGCCGCTGGAGCAGAGAGTGAAGCGAGTCGTCGTCGGAGACGTCAAGCGCCGGAAGCTGAAAGGCGAGCGCTTCATAGGGGGTGTCGCTCGGGGCCAGCAGGGCCGGGCTGATTGCGGCCATGAGCGTGCGCATGGCCGCCTTGCCGAGTGCGGCCAGGTCACCTCGGCGTGCGGACGGATCCCCCTTGAGCGCGTCGTACAACTCGCGGTGCAGTGGCGGGAGATCGACATAGCGGACTGTGGGTTCGAAGGGTGGGAGGCCCAACTCCTTCTTCGTCGTCCGAGTGAACAGCGGGCGCAGGGCTTGGCTGGCGTAAGCGAGATCCCCGCCGCTGACCGCTTCGACGACGAGTTGCTTGCCGCGTCCTGGCCAGACGAACGAGAGGAGGCTCTCCAGATCCCGGGCACCGTTTGGAGCTGGTGTCCCGGTGAGGATGAGGCGCCGCCGGGCCAGCGGCCCGAGCGACAGACAGGCGGAGCCGTAGGTGCCGCGGGCTCCGAGTTTCATGCGGTGCGCTTCATCAAGCACGAACATCGCCGGGGCCGTACGCAGCCACTCTGACAGGTGGCTGACAGAGCCAGCCAGCCGTTCGTAGTTGACCAGAACGACATCAGCTCGTGGATCGGGGAACCCACTGTCCATGACGGAAGTGAGCAAGGGCTCCTTGAAGCAGGCGTCTCCTTCGAACTGCCAGGCCTCGTACGCCGGCTTGGGGCATACGACGAGCAGGCGCCGGACTTCTCCCCGCTCGCGCAAGGCACTGAAAACCGCCAGCGCCGTCCGGGTCTTGCCGGCACCGGGAACGCTGAAGTTAGCGCCGTGTCCCAGTGACAGCAGCTCCGTGATGTCCCTCAGCTGGAACGAAGTGAGGTCTGCTTGCCAGCCTGCGCCCAGCAGTGCGTGTACGCCGTCGGGCGCGAGCGGTACCTCATCAGAAATGACAGCTGAGGAGCTGAGCCGGGTCTGCACAGTCTCGGCGTCATCGAGGACACCGGTGACCAGGCTGGCCAGCTCAGGCTCCCACTCGACATCAGAGTGGGGCCAGCTGGCCAGCTCGCCGATGGAGAACAGAAAGCTGTCCAGATCGGCATCCGAGGTCAGCGGGCCACGCTGGCCACCCGGAGTCACCCGGGTGGCCAGCATCCCGAAGTCCCCTTCCAGACCGGGCCGGGCACGGAGCACTGCCCGCGTCCTGGTGATGTCGAAGGCAATCCGGAGAGACGGGAGGTCAGAGTGCGTCATCGCTGGTCTGCCACGGCCTCACGCAGCCACGAAAGGCCCTCCCCTGGGAGCTGGATGCTCCTTGACGCCTCCGCTGACAGCTTGGCCAGCGTTTGCCTGAGCACGATCAGCGTGTCGTCGAAAGCACCCTCGTCCAGGCTGTTGTTGCCCCGCGCCAGTACCAGGTCTGTGACGCACTGCTGAAGATCATCGACTGCGGCGATGATGCGGTCGGGAGCGACAAGCCGCTTCTTCTGCTTGCGGATCGCATCTTCAGCGGCATCGATCGATTCGTCGAACGCCTTCTCCAGCAGGGTTATGGAGCGGTTGGCCTCAACCATCTCTTCGGGAGTCGCGGTGGTCCCGGAGTTCTGCGTGGCCTTGGCTCTGAGGAGCGTGTCAGTAAGGGCACGCGCCTTGGCGGTCTCAGAACTAGGCCCTGGCACACTGCGGTTGAGGCCCGGAATGGAGACTGCCTTCGGAGACGCCGCAGGCATGTCCCAGGGACCCTCAGGCAGACGATGAGCCAGATAGCTTTCCCGGAAGTCCGTGCGGATGAAACGGATGTCGGTCTTGGCGACATCAAGGACGATGGCTGCCAGCCGGTACTCAAGCAGGGTGTCGGCCTTCTCCTTGTCCTTGGCCTTCTCCTTGACGTAGGTCCGGTACAGCTCAGCGAAGCGTTCCTGAGCGTCTTCAAAATCCATCAGTCGTAGCTTGGCCCGACCGTGCTCGCTGCGCTTCACTAGATCACGCAACTGTCCGAGAACCCAGGTGTCTCGCTCAAGTGCGGGTGTCGAGGTGTGGAACAGCTTGGCGATGGCAGCGAGAGGAAGACCTTGCTGGATCTGCTCCTCAACGGCCATCAGGCGGTTGATGTAGGAGTATTCACGTCGACGGTCGGGCCTGAGCTGCAACGACAATTCGACAGAGCGAATGTCGTCCCAGGTGCAGCTGGCAGGCAGTACACCTACGCGGATGGACTGGACACCGAGCTCCTTGAGAGCGGCTCGCCGGGTGTTTCCGTTGACGAGAACACCATCACGGGAGATGAGCCCAGGCTCGTTCTGATGGTGGTCCTGGAGGCTTTGCTTCAGCTTTTCGAAATCCGGGTCGCGCAGGTGCGGGTCAGACGGCTTCGCCATCAGCAGCTGGTGCAGGTAGCCCTGGCCGGCCTCGGACCAGTGGTCCTTCGTCAGTGCCTCTTCCTGTGCGGGGTCGTAGGCGCGCTGTGCGCTGACCCTGTGAGTTGCCGGATTGTAGTAGAGCTCATCCACCGGCATGTCGATGACTTCGACGTGGATCGGACGACCCCGGAACTCCACCCGGAGTGTTTCGGGTACAGAGTCTCCTGAGCGCGCGTCTTGGAGACGCTGCTCCACCTTGGCGCGGATTTCGTTCGCTGTGGGCGGGACGCCGAAGTCCGTCGGCATGATTACCTCTCATAGCTGGAGCGGTCTGTGGGACCGGTTTGGAACGGGTGGGGGCGGTCGCCGGCGGCTGGCCCGCCCCCATCGGCGTTTAGCCCAAGCCGCTGCGGAAGGCTTCGCGTGCCTCAGCCGGCAGTGCCCGGTACTTCGCCCAGACATCCTCCACGGAACTGAAGGTCCGGGCATCCTCCCTGATCCAGGACTTCAGGATGTCGAGTTCGAACGAAGGGAGCGCGGAGGCCTCCGAGAGCAGCGCCGGCACGTCGTACGTGGAACCGATACCGCCGACTCGGCACCGGTTGCACTCGACGACGTACTGCTGAGCCTTCGTGCCGTTCGGCAGACGGACCTCGCGCTTGGCCACATCGAGCTGAGCGGTGACTTCCGAGTCGGTGTACGTGTCCCCGGGAGTGGCACCACACGAACTGCACTTGTGGTTGTAGGCGGCCAGCAGCTCCCGGCGCTGGTTCACCGTGATCGCGCTCTTCGGACGAGTGCCACGGCCGGGCTCCCAGACGGCTTCGCCGCGCTGGACGTAGCGCTGTTCGTTCGCATCGAGGTCGATGTCCTCGCGCTTGGTGTCGATCTTCCATCCGAAGTCGCGGAGATCCCGCATGCGGCGGTCGATCTGCGCCACATCCGGAAAGGCGTCTCGGAGTTCCGTCTTGGTGAAGACGTTCCCCTCGCCGACCACCTGGACGAGCCAGAGAGCGGCGCGCTTCATCGTGCCCAGTTTGCTGTCCTGCCAAGAAGGCAAGGCCGTGCTCATCTCCACCTCGCAGAGCCTGAGCGGGCCAGCCCGACTGCGTGTCAGGACAGTTGGTGCCTGACAGTGGCCCGCAAGACACAACGGAACAGCAAGACCGCCTGAAAGCGAAGTGTCTGGGTGTCCGGATGAGCATCCGGACAAAACTGAGGGTCCAGTGGGGGATGGGCAGAGGCACACTGTCGTCAAAGCTTTGACGGGGTGGGACAGAAGGAGCTGGCGTGCCGAGACCGGGTCGCTTCAAAGAACTGGATGCTGGAATACCGGAGGAGAGAAAGGCTCTGGCCAGGGCCGTGCGCCGCTTGCTGAGCGTGGTCGGCCTCTCTCTGAGGGAGATACACAAGGAGCTGGCGAGGCGGGACCGCGGCTGCGACACCTCGGCGAGCGCACTCTCCGACCTGCTCAACGCACGTATCCACAAGCCAAAGCCTGAGGTGATCCGCGGAATCTACGAACTGGCCGAGACAGTCGCGAGGACAAGCGACGCCTCCATGCCAATCACCTGGGAAGAGCTTGAGAACCTTCGGGCCAAGGCATGTGAACCGCCGGCGGCTGTGTGCGCGAACTGCGAGCGCACCGTGTTGCCGGTCCCCCGAGCGCAGGGGGACCGGCAACACGCGCAAGGTCGTTGGCCCACCGCGCTGACTCTGCTGGACATGAAGCAGAACCGAAGGGCCGAGGATGTTGCCGGCATCCTGAGGCACGTGGGCGTGGCCAGCGAGCCGGCCGAAGTGGCTCACGCGGTGGCCGCGTGCCAGGCATGCGGGCTGGGTTCCGAGGCAGACGTGATACTCCGCTACGCGCAGACCGGACGCGATGGGCGCCAGCTTGCGGAGATCGCCTATGAGCTTCTGCGGATCGAAGACAACATCATGGCCCGGCGGGTACTCAAGATGTCCCTGGCTCTGTAGCGGAGTCTGCCTTGCCGGCAGGAGAGGCCGGACGCCTCGATATCACCGCCTGGCAGATCGCTGCACTGCTTTCTTCCGCTGACTCGTGCTCCCAGAAGCGCAGGACAAGCCAGCCGGCTGCCCGCAGGCGCTCGTCCGTATCGCGGTCCCGGGTCATGTTCCGGGCCACTTTGTCGGACCAGTAGCCGTGATTGGTTTTCGGGGAAACGTAGTGTTCAGGGCAGCCGTGCCAGTAGCACCCATCGATGAATACGGCTACTTTCGCGGGCCGGAAGACCATATCGGCGGTGCGACGGAGGTCGGGCAGCGGACGAGCCGCCACTCGGTAGCGCAGACCTTGGGCGTGCACCAGTCGGCGGACAAGCCGTTCCGGCGTGGTGTCCCGGCTCCGGATCGCCTGCATGTTGCGGCGGCGTGCGGCGGACGACGCCCAAGAGCCCTCGGGCGGCACCCAGGCGGCCTTGGACTGATCTGGTTCTGGGGTGGGAGTAGTCATCAGTAGTGAGCTATCAGCCGGGCAGAGTTGGCGGCAACGTTCCATCAGGAGAAGACAGTCCTGTTCGGTGATCTCGCTGCGACCGGTCTCCGCCGTCCATCATCAGGTAGGGGCCGGGCACGTTGAGGACCGAGCATTTGATGAATCTCATGGTGTGCTATTTGTGGCAATCGGACTCTTTATTTGCTTATAGGGTACTGCGGCAGGCAAATGTGAACGGCGCGTCCGGCGTCAGTCTGCTCTGGTGTGGGAAGGAAGATCCGGTGCGGGTACAACCAGGTCATCCGGCTGAGCGAGGACCCATTCCTTCCCGTCCAGGGAGACTCGCGGGGCATCCCCGTGCTGGGGTCCGGAGGGGGCCACACGGGCGCTGACGAATTCGCCTTCTTCGGGGAGAGGAAGGCCAAGTCGGTCGGCGATCTCGCGGTGGCTGGCGTAGTCCCCCATGATGAGGATGCCCTCCGCCCTCAGTGCCGACCGGCTGCCGCCGTTGCCGCGGACCCGTTTCATGTAGTCCTTCTGCTGGGCCACTGTGCGCACCACGTTTCGGCCGATGCGTCGCTTCTGGACTCGCCGGAAGAGTTCGTTCAATCGGCGCTGCCCCGAGCTCGCTGTGAAAACGGCGTCCCGGTCTGCGGCATTCATGTGGAGCAGCACGTTCTCCGGGAGATCCTCGTCATGCCAGATCCATTTGATCTTGTCTCGGTGACTCGCCTTGATCGTGAGCTTGAGGTCACGGTTGTTCCCCGTATTCAGCCACTCGTTGCGTATCCGGACGAGGCCGACGCTCCAGAGAGACTTGTAGTCGTCCGCCCAAGCCAGCAGGCAGAGGTGGCCCACTGCTTCTGGTGGAATCATCCAGCCGCCGAACTGCTGGGAGTACTTGCAGTCGACGTCGACGCCGGCGATCTGGTAGTCCATAGCCTTGCCGTCCGCGAACCTGAACTCACGCTGGAAGTTGATCTCCACCAGAGTTCCCGCGTGAGTCTTCTCGGTCTTGAAGAGCGTCTTCCAGTCGTAGCGTCCGGTTACCTCGCCGTTGAGCAGCTGGTCGATGGTGTCGCGAAGGGCCCTGGCGAACCGACGGCCCGTAGGGTCGAGCGCCTTAATGTGCTCGTAGACCTTGTCGAGTTCATGGTCCACTCCGGACGCCGCATGCTGTAGGGCGACCGAAGCAGCGGCCTTGATATCGGCCTCTTCGAAAGGAAGCATGCTCTCCCCGCCGGTGAGTCATTCGTTACATGTCGAGCCATGGCGCCTCAGGACGCGTTGACGACAACCGCATCCGGACGAGTGGAATCCCTTGTCTGGAAGCGCACGAGACGCTGTTTCGTGTCGATGGCTGTTTTCGGTGGGATTATGGTGAAAGCCATGATGACCCGGTCAGCCGCCGCACTGCCTGTTGCGGCAACGACCTCCACCTCATCGTCTTGGGTGGCTTCTACGACGGGATACAGGAGGAGGACACCTCGAGTCGGTCCGAGCACGGCGGAGCTGTCTCCAGCGAAGGCTGAGTTTGATCCGTCGATCAACTGCTGGGCGTACAGACGATGTTCCAGGCTCGAGATGCGGCCAAAGGACAGCTTTCCGGACTGGCGGCTTCGGCGGAACAGGGAGAAGGGGCCTTGGCCCAGCACGGTCGCCTCGATCCGGTTGCGCTGTGTGCGCTGCGGAGCGATCACCAGCCAGTCATCGACCTTGGCCAGACGTCCGTCGAGCTGGGACAGGTAGGTCAGGTGCGGGGCGAGCACGTTGCCTTCTTCCCACTCCAGCGAGCTGAGAATGGAAAGGAGCTGGGCGTGCGAGATCACCGTGGTAGCTGCCTGGAAGCTACGGGACAGCGGTGAAGTGTCATCCGGCAGCAGTCGGCAAGTCGTTGGGGCCCCACTGACTGCCGCGAGGACGGGCTTCCAGCGCTCGGTGTTCCGTGCCGTCATCTTGTCGTCTTGCGGGTACGCCGCCGGTTCGATCGGCGTACCCGGTGACCGTACCTCCACCAACTCCGCGTTGAACATCTTGTTCCGAGCAGACGGCTTCACCCACGGCAGGTGCTGGGCCACAAGCGGTGGGATCTGCGCAGGGGTGACCTGGGGGCGGCCGTCCACCAAAGGTGCGTAGCGGGCCAGTTCGGCGCGGAAGAGTTCCTCGTCGCGACAGATCGCCTCGAAGGCCTCGTACAGGTCGACGGTCTTGGCAGTGCGGCCACGCCCGAGAGACTCCTCACGGCCGATGTAGAGACGTACGAGATCGCGGTACCCGGGCCGGAAACCGAACCAGCGACCCATCTGCATCAGGGTGTCGGCCTGTTGCGTGGTGCGGCGGTAATACGTGATCGTCAGGCCTTCGACCGTGAAGCCACGGGACAGCTTGGTGCCGCCTACGAGGATCTTCCACACGTTCGGGGTGCGGTCGAAGTCCAGATCGGGCTGAGCGTAGTCGCGTTCGCTGTCTCCGTTGACGACGATGACCGGGGTGCCACCCTTGGCGATGAGTTGGTGGGCGCGGGAGATGTAGCGCTTGAGGTCCGCGTACGCCGCCGGGGTGGGCAAGGCGTCGTCCGCGTACGCGTGGAAGTCCCTCTCGAAGAGGGAGGCGAGGCGGGCGTGGCCTTCCGGCCCTGTGTACGCCCCGTTGTGCCACATCGTGCTGATGCGCAGGGCGAGGGCGGCGTGCTCGGCCATCCTGACCGACTCGTGCACCAGCATGGTGTGGTGGCGGAATGGGCCCTCCGGGACGCCGTGGTCAACTCGGTACAGCTTGAGTGCGCCAGTGAGAACGAAGGCGTCCAAGGCCTCCTGGAGCCGGTCGCCCGTGGAGTCGTAGATGCCTCGGACGTGCTTCTTCTCGGCCTCCTCCTCGCCGTCCTCGACGCCGTCCAGGTCGTGGAAGTCCTGTACGCCCATGTAGCCGGTGGGGCGGGGCAGGGAGATCAGGAAGTCGCGCGGGAAGATGTCCTCCTCGTCACCCGGGTCGACGAAGACGTTGGCGAAGGGAGTCGCGGTGTAGCCCACGTACTGGGCGCGAGGCAAGAGCTTGAGCAGCTTGCTGATCTGGCCGTTGATCGCGGTCCGGGTGACCGTGCCGGCCTCCCACTTCTTGGGGTCCGTCGTGTTCACCGAGGCCTGGTCCGACTCGTCGTCGATGATCAGGGCTGGTATCTCCCCGAGGATCGGACCGATCTTCTTGAGGTCCTTGACCAGCTTCTCCAGAACCGACTTGTTCTTCTTCACGACCATGACGCGGGCACGAGCGGCGTGCAGGTTGGCCGGGGCGTACAGGGGCCGGGTGCGATCGGGCTTCTCGAACTCCAGGGCACTGATGCCGCGCTCCAGTGACATGTAGTCACGGTCGCGAGACGTCAGACGCTCGATGTCGAAGGCACCGAGCAGGGAGGGCCGGGCACCGAACGAGACGAACTTCGCGGGCCAGTCCTCGTCGTCCTGGTAGTCGATGCCGACCAGGGCGTCCGGGTCGTTCGGGTCGGCCGCGCCCAGGATGTTCTCCTGGCCGATCAGTTCCATGTCGAGACGGCGCTGGGTCTGACCGCGCAGCAGGTTCAGGGTGCCGCCCAGAACGATGACCAGGCGGTAGCCCGCGTCGATGGCCTTGGCCGTGACACCGGTGAAATTGGCGGTCTTGCCGGACTGTACGTAGCCGACGACCAGCCCGCGTGCGCCATAAGGGTCGTCGCGGGTGGGGTCGGCAAGCCGCTCCACGACGGCATGGGCGGCCTCGTCCAGACTGGAGACCGCCGCGTCGCTCCAGCCCTTGCGGCGCAGCAGCCGCTCGTACGAAGTCCAGTAGAAGGAGCGGTTCGCGGCCTGCTCCCGGGTGTACCAGGGCTCGAAATCACGGCTGATGGTGACAGGGCCCGGTTCTTTGTGGACCGGGACGGCTGTGTCGAGCGCTTTGCGCAGGTCCGCGCCGAAGGCGAGCTTGTCGTAGACCTCGGCACGGCGCTCCGGGGTGCGAGGCGCGGTGGCCGACCATGTGGGGGATTGTTCGAAGTCCCATGCCGTGAGCTTGCTGCGCCAGAGGGCGAGCAACTCGTCGCCGGCGTCAGCGGCCAGGATGCGGTCGCGGAAGTGGGACATGTCCGTGTCCGCTGGTTCGTCGGCGTCGGCGAGCACGAAGGCGAGTTTGGCGAAGTGCTTGGGGCCGCGTCGGCTCATCGCGTCGAGGACCTCGCCGTGGAGGTCGGTGAGACAGTCGGGGGTCGGCGTGTTCTCGGCGGTCACGGCGGCTGGGCGGCCTCTCTAGGGGGACGGGAAGGGGTGGGGGGAGAGGGGTGAGCTAACCCTCGGCGCGAGCGAGTTCGGCCCGGGCCGCGGTGACGAGCACGCTGTTCCACAGGGCGACCTTGTCGGTCTGGTTGGCCCAGACGCGCTCCTTCTGGAAGATCTCGTTGAGCATCAGATAGAGAAGGCTCTTGAGGACCGGGGCATCGTTGGAGCCCCCGCGTCGGCCGCCGTTGAACGCGTGCCGGTAGTCCTTGTTGAGGACGACCAGGCGCTCCTTGTGGTCGATCGTGAAGAGCAGTTCGGCGGAGTCGGCTCCGGCAGGTACGTCGAGCTTCGCCCAGGTGAAGGTGATGGGGTCGTCGCCCTCCAGCTGCGGCAGTTCGTCCCGCAGCGTCCGCTTCAGCTTCGGGTCGATGCCCTTTCCGGGTGGGATGACGGCCAGGCGTTTGACCTCGGTACGCCGCTTGGCGGCTTCGCGGTAGGTCGTCTCGGCCTCGCGGACGTACTCGGTGAAGGTGTGGCCGGTGGCGGCGTCTGCTGCCTTCTCCAGCCCTCGGGCGAACGCCGGCGTGACCTGGACGCCGTCCTTCTTGACCGTCAAGGCGAACACGTCGTTGGGCTCGGGCGGCAGATCGACGGCGATGCGGGCGAGAGCCAGGTGGCCCTCCGGGCTCCGGGTGTCGTTCCAGCCGCCGGCCTGGACGAGCCGGTCGTTGCGGTAGAGGTAGAAGCCCTGACGCTCGGCGAGCGGTCCGATGCCGCGGTATGCGACGAGCGGTGACTTGGGCGGCCATATGTGTGCGGTGAGTGCGACATCGCCTACGCCCTCGACAGGCGCGACATACGTGCGGGGATAACCGGGGCGGCCCGGGACCCGGTAGCCGAACGGGTCGATGGGCTCCACGCCCCGGTGGTCCAGCTCTTCGCGGGTGTGTACGTCCTCGACGACGATGTCTACGTGGAAGTCGTCGTGGGCCAGGAAGCGGTGGAGATAGAGACCGAGGTGGGTCTCGAGCCGTTCGATCGCGTCATTGAGGTAGCGGTCAGTCTGTCCGGTGGTGATGGTCTCGAACGCGCGCACCTGGTCCCAGCGCACGATCGTGCCGTGCCAGCCGATGATCCCGTCGTAGCGGTCGACCAGGCTCTGGCTGTACATCGCATCGACGATGTCGCAGGTGAAATCAGCCTGCGCACGGGCGGTGAGCCAGCGGCGGCCGGCCGACGGGCTGCTCTTGGTTCGGCTGATCACGGTGAGCGCGTCGGCGTGCGACAGTGAGGCGGCCTTCAGCCCGGCGCCGAAGTGCCCGAGGGCGCCGGCGGCGTACATCTCGCGCCCCCCGACGGTCATCGCCGTGTCCAGGCCCGCCTCGTCCATGCCGTGGCCGTCGTCGATGACGAGCAGCCCGACGAGGCGGTCTCGTCCGCCGCGCTCACCGGTGTCCCGCAGGAAACTCACGACGACGTTGCGGGCTCCCGCGTCGATCGAGTTGTCGATCAGGTCGGCGATGGCCGCCTCGAAGCCGTAGCCCTGGTGCGCGAGCGATTCGAACGACCTGGCCGCCGGGGGGAGTCGCTTGCTGCCGGTCGTGGGGACGTCGTACTGCCAGTCGGCGCCGGGCTCGTAGGGCATGGTTCCTCAAAATGCACAGGTCAGGGCCCGCTCCACAGATAGCGGCCCCCTACATCCAATAGACGGTGGATGTGACCGTACTGCAAAGGTTGGACATAGGGGGAGGTGGATGCCGAACAGGGGCGATAAGTCCCTTATTTGTCGGCAGCTTTGGCCTGGGATTTTCCTCCCATATCCCTCCTTGCGTACATAACGCCCCTACGCCGGATCGAGCTGAGCCCGACTGGTTGGGGGCTTCCTCAGGCGGTTGGACGGCAGGCAGGCCGAGGTTGAGGCGACCCGATCACGCCCCGTGGCACCCCTCGTACCCCCGCCCCGACGCACACCAGCAAGCCACCCCCCGCTGAGGCGGCCAAGCCACAGCCCGCCCCCGGGCCGCCAGCGTCGTCGCGTACTGCGGGAGCAAAGTCACGTCCGCCGGGGAAGACCCCTCCGACGCGGCGAAGGCCTCATAGGACGGCACCGTCCCCGTCACGATCCCAAGGTTCGGGGTGCCGGAGGAGGCCAGCTCCCTCAGCGAGGACTCTATGGTCGCGAGGTGCTGGTCGTGGGAGGGGTACTCCGTCGCGAGGCTCGGGTACGCGGTGAGCAGTTCGGTCAGCTCGTCGGCGGGCCAGTGGAGGATCGCGACCGGGAAGGGGCGGGACAGGGCCTCGCGGTAGGTGCCGAGCTCGGCTCGCAGGCGGGAGATCTCCGCTTCCAGTTCGGCGGGGTTGTCCGAGCCGAGGGACCAGACCCGCTTGGGGTCGTGGAGTTCGTCCAGGGAGACGGGCGAGGAGTGGAGGGTGTCGGCGAGGGCGTCCCAGTCGTCGTGGGGGAGGCCGAGCATGCGGCGGACGCGGTGGCGGCCGTAGAGGAGGGGATGGGTGGAGTAGGGGGGCTCCGCGATGTCCGTCAGGAGCAGCGTCGCGGCCTCCGTGAACGTGTCGTGCGCCGCCTCCAGCTCGTCGTGGGACTCGAGGGCCTCCGCCACGATGACCCAGGGGGCCGGATCCCGCGGAGCGCTCGCGCGTACGCCGTCGATGATCGCGCGGGCCTCGGCCTCGTGGTCGTACTCCCAGAGGTTGGAGGCCTTCAGGGCGCGTACGAGGTGGGGGTTCTCCAGGCGGGCCGAAGAGCCGGGCGAAGAGCCGTCGGAAGGCGACAGCAGGCGGTCGTACAGCGCGGTCGCGGCGGGGCGGTCGCCGGAGAGTTCCAGGTGGGCCGCGGCCTGGAGGAGCAGGGCCTCGGCGTCCTCCGGGTACAGGCCGGCGGTCCGCTCCAGGCGTGCCGCTTCGGCGGTGTGGTCGACGTTCTCGGCAGGCGTGTCGGGGCGCATGGGGGACACCGTACTGCCGACCGGTGACAAGGGGAGGGGCGAACTCCTACAAGTCCCGCGGTCACCGGTCCGCGGTGCCCCCCCGTCCGGTCCGCCGAGGGGCAGTCGCGTCGCCGTCGCCCGTCGCCCTACACCGTCACTCCGTCGATCTGCAGCGTCTGCACCGCCTGCGCCGCGAAGGGCACGCTCACCGTCTTGCCGGAGAGGTGGGTGTCCGAGTGGGAGGCGTAGAGGTCGCTGCCGCCGGTCGTGACCGTGTTCCAGCGGGGGACCAGGCCGCCGGAGCCGCCCGTCACCGTGGTGAAGCGGGAGAGGTCGAAGGTCAGGGTCTGGGCCGAGGTGGACGTGTTCAGCGCCACGATGACCAGTCGCTTCGCCGACGCGTCGTAGGCCGCCATCGCGTTGCTCACGCCCGTGTCCAGGATCTTCATCCCCGGCCGGATGTGGCGGCTGAACTGCGCCATCACGTAGTACTTCGTCTGGATCGTCGTCGGCTGCAGGGTGTTCTGGTCGTACGCGATCATCGCCCAGCCCGTCGACGGGTCCATCACCTGCCAGTAGACCCAGGCCGTCGGGTGCAGCCAGCGGAAGTCGTAGAGGAGGTTGAAGGCCATCGTGTAGCCGGTGCCGTCCTTGTCCCCCGTCTCCGAGTTCCACAGGGCCTTGCCGGCGGTCGTCACCACGTCCGTGTAGAGCAGGTCCCGGCGGCCGCCCGAGCCCTGGTAGCCGTGGACGTTGACGCGGTTGACGTAGCCCTTCGTGGTGGAGCTGAAGGAGCCCCACGTGGTGCGCGCCAGGTCGTAGCTCGTCTCGTCGGACGCGGAGATCTTCGTAGTCGTCAGGCCTCGCTTGTCCAACTCGCTGCGCAGGTAGGGGAGTACGGCCGCCTGGACGGTCGCGTCCATGTGGCAGCCCTCCTGGGTGCCGGTCGCCGTCCACCAGCCGGAGCTGGGCTCGTTGAAGGCCTCGACGGTCGCGAAGTTCACGCCCCAGTTGTTCTTGGCGTAGAGGGCGACGGCGGCGAGGTGGGAGGCGTGCTGGCGGTAGTTCCAGGACTGGAGGTTGTTGCCGCCGTCGGAGGCGCCGGACGGGTTGTGGTTCAGGCACATCCACCACATGGGGGAGTTCGCGAAGAGTTCGCTGGTCGCGCCGCGGGCCGTCGCCTTCACCAGCATCGCGCGCTGGGTGGCGTCCGCCGTCCACTTCCAGGCCGAGGAGGTGGGGTCCTCGTTGTTCCAGTCCTGCCAGTACCCCTCGATCTGCTTGAACGCGGGGATGTTGGGGGAGGCCACCATGCTCGCGCCGCCCACGCTGTTCGAGCTGCACGCGCCGAGGTTGTAGCGGGCGATGTTCAGGCCCAGGCCGGGGAGTGAAGTGCCGTTGTACGTCATCGACTTGGTGGTGAAGAAGATGTCGGCGAAGTCGTCGCGGGCGCCGAAGACGTTCGCCCACCAGGCCAGGGATGTGCCCCAGCCTTCCCAGGTCCCGTAGGTCGTCGACGGGTTGACGGCGATCGTCGCGTCGGCGCGGGCGGTGCCCGTGGCGAGCGCGCTGCCCAGGAGGCCGCCTCCCGCGGCGGCCAGGAGTGTTCTGCGTCGGATCATGGCTTGTGTCGTCTGCCTCTCCGTGCGGCTCGGACACCGGTCGTCCGGGTCGGTGGTACCTCGACCGGGCCGGTGTCGACTCGTCCCCCCGCATGCCAAGGGGAAGCATCGGGTGTGGCCCGTGGGGTTGTCGAGGGTTGCGACAGCCCTTTCTAAAACCGGTGTAGGAAGTGATCGGCCGGTGGGCGGCCAACCGGTATCCCTGCGGCTCTGGTGACTTGGAGGCCCGCGCCTTATCGTGCGGGCGGCCCTGGTCGAGGTGGCGTGTGAGGGGGCGTACTGCGTATGCGGGCTTCCGTCGTTCGGCCGCTGCCTGTCGTGCGGCACGGCACCCTGCGGCGGCGCGCCCGGCGCCGGCGGGTGCTGTGGGGCGGGGGCGAGGTCCTGGTGACCGTCGGGGTCGTCCTCGCGCTCCTGGTCGTGCACCAGCTGTGGTGGACCAACCGGGAGGCCCGGCGGGGGGCCGAGCGGAAGGTGGAGGCGCTGGAGCGGGCATGGGGGGCGGGGGGCGGCGGTTCCTCCGGCGAGGGCGCTGGTGGGGGCGCTGGTGGGGGCTCCGGCCGGGCGTCTTCCGGTGCGGGTACGTCGTCCACGGCGTCGTCTTCCCCGTCGGGTACGGGGAGTACCGCGGGGCAGCGGTACGCCGCCGGCACCGACTCGACGCGACCCCGCAGCTCCCAGGCCTACGCCATCCTCACCATCCCGCGCCTCGGGCTGCGCGTCCCGATCGCGGAGGGCGTGAGCAAGCCGAACGTCCTCAACCGGGGGTACGTGGGGCACTACCCCGGCACCCAACAGCCGGGCCAGTCCGGGAACTTCGCGGTCGCCGGGCACCGGAACACGCACGGCGAGCCGTTCCGCCACCTGCCGCGGTTGCGCCGCGCGGACACGGTGGAGGTCGAGACGCGCTCGGCGACGTACACGTACACGGTCGACAAGATCCTTCCGCAGACCTCGTCGCGTGACTCGGGGGTCATCCGGCCCGTACCCCGGTCCGTCGTCAGGCCGGCGTACGGGTACAGCGAGCCGGGGTACTACATCACCCTGACGACGTGCACCCCGGATTTCACCTCCCGGTACCGGATGGTGGTGTGGGGGAAGTTGGTGTCGATGCGGCCGCGTACGTAGATACAGCGAGGGCCGGGTCTGCGTTCTTTGCCGCTGCTTGAGCTTCCCCATACCTCCCGCATAACCCGTCTCCCTAGTGTCGTGGGGTTGGCATGTGCACAGAGTGAAGTACGGGGGATGGCCGCATGTCTGACCTGAAGAAGGAAGCCACGTCGATGCACAAGGCCGCCGCGGGGCTGCGGACGGTGGGGCATCACACGGCGAAGCCGCTCGCCGACTTCAAGGAGCAGCAGCACGACCTGAAGGCGCTGGGGGCGCTCGGGTCGTTGCTGGGTGCGAAGGACGAGATAGAGAAGGGCATGACCACCCTGTCCAAGCTGACCGAGCAGTTGGACGAGGAGTGGGAGGCGGAGGCCAAGCTGATCGGTGAGGTGTCCGACGCCTTCGACCTGCTGGACGTGCTGCTGGCCGCCCAGGCCCGGGCGAAGAAGGGCTGAGGCGCCGCGGTCATGGTGGATCTCAACCCGCTGCACTACATCAACAAGTTCAACCACATGTTCGGCGATTCGATCGCCAGTGGGCTGGAGTTCCTGGGGATCTCGGATCCGGCGGTGGATCCGGACGGGGTCCGGGAGATCGCGAAGAAGTGGCGGCAGCTGGCCAAGGGGTTGGAGGACGCCGCCGGTGCTTCCGATCGGGCGCTGGCGGGGGTGGTGTGGGAGGGCAAGGCGGCCAAGGCCTTCCACAAGCGGTCCAAGGCGGCCCGTAAGTCCGCGACGGATATGGCGCATTCGCTGCGGGAGGGTGCGAAGGCGCTGGACGACTTCGCGGACAAGGCGCATGAGCTGCTGTCCGAGATCGGTGTGATGCTCGCGGAGATCGCGGAGTTCGAGATCGCGGGGCTGGCGCTGTCCATCCTGACGGCGGGTGCGTCGGAGGTGGCGTCCACGCTGATGGCCGGTGAGCGGGCGCTGAAGGTGGTCGCGCTGGTCGGGCGGATCGAGGAGGAGGGGACGGCTCTCGGGTCCGTGGTGCGTGGGGTGATGGAGGTCATCCGGGGGGTGGAGCGGGCGCTGAAGGCGCTGAAGGAGATCCGGGGGGTCGCGGCGGTCGGGCGGATGGCCAAGGAGGGGATGGAGTTCACCGCCTTCCAGACGATGCTGGAGGACCCTTCCGCCTTCGGGGACCCGGACAAGCTGGCGGGGATCCTGGCCGAAGGCGCGTTGATGGGCGTCGGCTTCGGCGTGCTGGGCAAGGCCCTCGGCAAGGGGCTCAAGGCGCTGGGGCCGGCGGCTCTGGCGAAGCTGAGCAAGTCGATGGGGCTGGACTGCGCGGCCTTCGAGCGGCTGAAGCTGAACCCGGGCTTCGACAAGCTGCCGGCCTCGATCCGGAACATGGTCAAGAAGTTCGTGCGGGACCCGATCGATGTGGCCACCGGGGACATGTCGCTGCCGCGTACGGACGTGTCGCTGCCGGGGGTGCTGCCGCTGGTGCTGGAGCGCACGCACCTCTCGTCGTACCGGTGGGGCGGCTGGTTCGGGCCGTCCTGGGCCTCGACGCTCGACCAGCGCGTCCAGGCCGATGACGAAGGCTTCGTCTACGCGGCGGCGGACGGGGCGCGGCTGTGCTTCCCGCGCCCGGACGTGGAGAGCGACGAGCCCGTCCGGCCGGTCACGGCCGGCTCGCGGCTGCTGCTGTCCTGGGACGCGGAGGTCGACGGCGCCGTGCGTGTCAGCGACCCGGACACCGGGCTGGCGTACGTCTTCCACTCACCGGTGGCCGCCGCCGGCGACACGGCCGTGGACCTGCCCCTGCAGCACATCCAGGACCGCAACGGCAACCGCATCACCATCGAGTACGCCGAGGGCGACATCCCCGGCGCGGTCGTCCACTCCGGCGGCTACCGCATCGCGATCGACCTCGACCACGCCCGCTCCCGCATCACCGGGCTGCGCCTTATCGACCCGGCGGCCCCGGACCGGCCCGGCACCACCCTGCTCACCTTCGGCTACGACGAGCAGGGCCACCTGACCGAGGAGACGAACTCCTCCGGCCTGCCACTGCGGTACACCTACGACACCGACGGCCGCATCACCTCCTGGACCGACCGCAACGACATCACGTACTGGTACCGGTACGACGACCACGGCCGCGTCATCGCGACCGATGGCACCGGCGGCGCTCTTGCCTCCGCTCTCACCTACGACACCGCCACCCGCACCACGCGGGTCACGGACTCCGTCGGTCACACCCGTGTCTACGAGCACAACGAGGACCTCCGTCTGGTCCGTGAAACGGACCCGCTCGGCAACGTCACCACCCAGGATTGGGACGAGAACCTCCAACTCGTCGCGGTCACGGATCCACTCGGCCAGACCACTCGATTCACCCACGACGACCGAGGCCGCGTCATCCGGGTCGTCCGCCCGGACGGCGGGGATGTGCGCTCCGAGCACAACGAGTTGGACCAGCCGATCTCCGTTAAGGGACCGAGTGGGGAACGCTGGGTGCACCAGTACGACGGTTCGGGCAACTTGCTGGCCGTAATCGACCCGGTCGGTCGTACGACACGCTTCGGCTATGACCGTGTCGGTGCGATCTCACGTGTGACCGACGCCCTCGGGCAGAGCGTCGTGCTCCGTAACGACAAGGCCGGCCTGCCCGTGGAAGTGACCGACGCTCTGGGCGGAGTGAGTTCCTGTGAGCGGGACGCTTTCGGCCGTCCCGTTGTCCTGACGGATCCGCTGGGGGCCGGTACACATCTGGAGTGGACCGTCGAGGGCAGGCTCGCCCGCCGCACGGCGGCCGATGGCTCTCAGGAGACGTGGCTCTACGACGGCGAGGGGAACCGCACGCATCACACCGACGCCTACGGCGGCGTCTCGCGCTTCGAATACACCCACTTCGATCTGCTCTCGGCCCGCACCGGCCCGGACGGTGTGCGTCACGAGTTCGCCTACGACACAGAACTCCGGCTCACTCGAGTACTCAACCCGCTCGGACTGGTCTGGGAATACGAATACGACGCCGCCGGTCACCTGGTCGCTGAGTCGGATTTCGACGGCCGAGTACAGCGCTACGGGCTCGATGCGAATGGTCGTCTGGCCACCCGCACGACGCCGCTCGGCGATGTCATTTGCTACTCGCGGAACGCGCTGGGCCAAGTGATCCGCAAGGACGTGTCGGGCAGTGCCACCGACTACTCGTACGACACGGCGGGTCGCCTGGTCCGTGCCTCCGGGGCTGACGTGGTGCTGGAGAGGACGTGGGACGAACGCGGTGAACTGCGCGCGGAAACGGTCACCGCGGACGGACTGCCGAGCCGCATTCTGAGCTGCGCTTACGACGACCTCGGTCGCCGAACCCGCCGTACGACGCCCGGCGGGGTGGTGAGCACCTGGGCCTACGACGCGGCCGGGAACCGCAGCGAGCTGGCGACGTCCGGACGCACCGTGCGCTTCGCGTACGACGCGGCGGGACGTGAGGTCACCCGCCGCATCGGCGACCACGTGACTCTCACCTCCGTCTTCGATCCACTGGGGCGCTTGAACACCCAGACCGTCGCGGGCCCCGCGGGACGCTCCGTGCAGGAACGGTCCTACACCTACCGGGCAGACGGCCATCTGACGGGCGTCAGGCAGGCGGACGGCAGCACACGGGAGTTCGATCTGGACCCGGTCGGTCGCGTTGCGCGTGTGCGGGCCGAGGAGTGGAGCGAGACCTACACATACGACTCGCTGGGCAATCAGACGGATGCCTCATGGCCGGCCGGCCACCCGGGAGGGGAGGGACAGGGGAGACGCGAGTACCTCGGCACCCGGGTCCTGCGGGCCGGAGGCGTCCGGTACGAGTACGACGCGGCTGGGCGTGTGGTCCTGCGCCGACGGGTCCGTCTGTCGCACAAGCCCGACATCTGGCGTTACACATGGGATGCCGAGGACCGGCTCACATCGGTCGTCACCCCGGACGGAACAACGTGGCGGTACAGCTACGACCCACTGGGCCGGCGCATCGCGAAGGAACAGCTCGTCAGCGACGGGACGACGGTCGCCGAGCGAGTCGACTTCACTTGGGACGGCGCCACACTTTGCGAGCAGACGACGCGTTACGGTGACCTTCCGTCCTCCGTCACCTTGACCTGGGAGTACGACGCGCACCGGCCTCTCGTCCAGACCGAGCGGATATTCGCCGGCGACTCGTCACAGGACGAGATCGACTCACGCTTCTATGCCATCGTCACCGACCTTGTGGGTACTCCCACGGAACTCGTCGCTGAGAACGGTGACATAGCCTGGCGCACCCGAGCCACGCTCTGGGGCACCACGGCATGGGCCGTCGGCAGCACGGCATATACCCCGCTACGCTTCCCGGGCCAGTACTTCGACCCGGAAACCGGCCTGCACTACAACTACTTCCGGTACTACGACCCGCTGATCGGGCGCTATGCCTCGCCTGACCCGCTCGGACTCGAGCCGGATCCCAACCACTACGGGTACGTCGACAACCCCCATTCCTGGGTCGATCCGCTGGGTCTGCTGTCCTGTACTGGCCGTGAGGACAAACTGAACCCAGGTGAGATATACGTGTACCGCGCGGTGATGAACAAGGAGCTCGACCAGATCGCGAGCACCAGAACCTTCCGAAATCCGGATGGCATCGAGACGAAGTATTTCTCCAGCACGGCGGAGGGAGCTTCCGCCTACGCACGAGAGATGTACGGACGGTTTCCTCATGAGGGCCCGTACACCCTGGTACGGTCGACCATCCATGTTGATCACATTCCGGAGATCAGTAGAGTCCAATTGGTGGAGGCAGGTGGCATCGAGGCCATGGCCCTGCCCACGGAAGCCCTTGAGAAGATGGGACGTATCCGTATCCTTCCTGGGATGCCGGTTCCCTGACCGAGACCTCACAATTAGAGAGCGATTTTGCAACTCGTCATCACATCACAGAAGGCCGAAACCCTGGACAGGTGGCGGCGCGTTTTTGAGGGCTGCGACGACGTGCTCTTCGAACGCGGTCTACGCGCCGAAACGCCGGTCGATGCAGTGCTCATGGCCGGTATCTTCGCGATCGAGCGCTACGGCAGCCGCCCCGATTTCCAGAAGGCCCAGATCCTCGAGAACCGTCGAGGTGACGGCTGGCATGACCTGATCATCGTTCCCCCCACACTTCCGATGGCTCGCGACGGCCAAGGGGGCTGGCAGGTGCAGTCCGGGTACGAGGATATCCAGCCCGCATACTACGGGGCGACACGCTCCTTCCAGGCGATCGCCGAATGGAATAAGGAACCGGATCGGGAGAACCTCATCTCGGCGGTTGAGGTGAACCTCCCGATGCTGAACATGGACAACCCCGTGGACGATTCCAGTGCGCGGTTCTTCCGGGTGGCGTTGGAGGAGTACCGAGAGCGTTCCGAGTTTCAATAGGGGGCAGTGATTTGGCCTTGGTGCGCATGGCGCAGACCCGAAACCGGTCCTCATGGAACCGATCTGGTTCCGCTCGACAAGCGTGTGGCTTCCGGGGTGGCGACCGAAGCGGACTTCGCCGGGGCCGTTGTCGGAGAGCCTCTGCGTGTCACTCATCCGGCCGGCGGTGCTGACCTGCGCGCTTGTGGAGGCAAGCTCTCCGGCAGCGTGCTGGAGTTCATCGTGGTCGGAGGAAGCAACACGTGATTCACGAGATCGAGGACATCGAGCGGGAGCGGTTGAGGCTGGCGCGGCGGCCCGTGCCGGAGGAGGTGCCACCCGTCCTCTCCGCCTTCGACGTCCGCACGAAATGCTCTGTGGCGGAGTTCGGCGCCCGGATGCGGGCGGTGCTCGATGCCGCGCTGCGCCTCGCGCTGTCCCATCCCTTCGACGGTTCGGATCTTCCCGTCGATCTCGTCCCCGACTGGTTCGCCGTCGCGTGCCGTCAGGGTGGGGACGGGAAGTGGGAGCTGCAGAACTGGCTCTATCAGTTCGATCCGGAGAACGAGTTCCGTGGCTGGGCCTGGTGGGACCTCACGGAGACGGGTGACGGTGCTGCTCGGGTCTGGGTGGACTCGTGGGGTGAGGACTTCTTCGGTTGCGATGACTTCCGGTGGCTCGCTCACGTCTCCGGCGGGGAGGAAGTGACTGGTCCCGTGCTGGCGGGTGCGGGTGACTGGGTTGCGGCGAGTGCCTGCTGACCCGGGGCGGGGAGCGATGCCAGGCGGTGGGACGGCCGGCGGATTCTGGTTCCTGATGGGCGCCGAAGGGCTGGCGGGCGAGATCCGCTCTCGGCTGAGCCTCCTCGTTGCCGGGGCCGTCAGTCGTGGTGAGCTTGCCGACTGGGCGATGAGCGCGATGGAGTCGGACGCGCCCGAACTGCGTGACGACAGGATCTGGATGGCGCTCGACCGCTTGTCCGGAGTGGATCTCATGGTGGCGCCAGGGCAGTACCTGCACGGGCGGGAGGACTTCGACGTCTGGGTTGCCGATTACTGCGCAGAGGCTGGAGGGGTGACGGATGCGGGGTATCGCTGAGCGTCTGGTGAACTCGGAAGCGCTCCTGGCCGTCTACGGTGAGGTTCCTGCGCAGCCGAGCCGTTTCCGGATTCGGTCCCTCAACCTGAACTGGCGGGGGCCAACGGTGCGTTTGCGCGTCGATCTGCCGTCCTTCCCGCGGTTCCCGCCACCTGAGTGGGTCGAAGAGGGCGCGGACACCGTGCAGTGTCAGTTGGAGTTCCTGGCGGTGGAGCGTCTTTCCCTCAGCGAATGGAATCCGCCCGCTGTCAGTGGCATCGACCTCGCTCCGTTCGGGACCGAGCGGCGTATGCGGGTGACAGTGGCCGGCGAGGGGGTGTCCTTGCGGTTCGAGTGCAGTGAGTTCGTGACCCTGGGGCATGTGAGTGCGTTCAGGGGTGGGGCCGACGGGTCGGACGGTGGGCGGCATCTGTTCCTGGGCAAGGTCGATGCGCTGCGGTACCGCTCGCTGCCCGCAACGGAGGAGAAGAGCTTCTATGGGCGGTGACTGGCCGGCGCTCGTGGAAGCCGGTGGGTACGGGCTCTTCTACGTGCACATCGACGAGCGCGGGGATTCGGTGACCCTCGGGTTCGAGAAGGTGGAGCGGGGCGAGGGTTGCGAGTTCCATGTCGTGTTCACGGGAGTGCGCCGTCTGACGGTCACCGGGTGGGGCGCCGAGGAAGCGCAGGACGTCCGGGTGTCCGTCCGTGCGGACACGGGCTTCGACGTCGTCCTCGGTGCTCCGCGATCCGGGATCACCTTCCGGGCCGCCGCTGCCCGCCTCGCCGAGAACCGCACGTATCCGGCGGGGAGTCACTGATCCGGCGTCCCCGCTGAGGCTACTCCCGCCCGCGGGCCACACCCACCGTCACCGCTCCCACCACGGCCAGCCCCGCCGACACCACCATCGCGACATCGGCGCCCCGGGCCAGGCCCCCGCCGGACGACGTGGCCAAGGCGATCGTCAGGGCCACGCCCGCGCAGGAGCCGATGTAGCGGAACGTCTGCTGGGCTCCTGAGCCCATGGCCGCCCGTGCCGCCGGTACGGACTCGACCGCGAGCAGCGGCAGTGCCGCGTTCAGCAGGCCGCTGCCCACTCCGCCGATGATCAGGCCGGGCAGTAGCCGGGTCCAGGATCCCGCGCCGAGCGCGCCGAGCATCGACAGGGCGCCCACCGCGTGGAGGAGGAAGCCGGCCGCCAGTTGGTGGCGCGGTGCCACCCGGCCCGCGAGGCGCTTCGCCTGGAGGGCGACCAGGAAGGACAGGCCGGACCAGAGCAGGAACAGCCATGCCGTGTCCATGGCGGAGAGGCCGAGGGACTGTTGCAGCAGTGCCGGGACGCTCCTCGTTGTCCGCGACGCGATCTACGGCGTGCGGCGCTACAACGACTTCCTCGTCCACCTCGGCATCCCGCGCGCCGTCCTGTCGGCCCGGCTGCGGACGCTGACGGAGGAGGGGATCCTCGAGAAGCGCCGGTACCAGGAGTCGCCGCCCCGGGACGAGTACGTCCTCACCGAGCGCGGCGTCGCGCTCTGGCCCGCGCTGCGCGCGCTCGCCCTCTGGGGGCGCGAGCAGCTCATGCAGACCCAGCTGCGATACCTCCGCCACGCGGACTGCGGTACGGAACTCGGGCCGTCCGGCGAATGTCCCGCCTGCGGAACTTCCGTGGCGGTCCCGGACGTTCTCATGACACCGGGTCCTGGACTCGACCCGGACCCGGCCGATCCGGTCAGCCGGGCGCTGCTCAAGCCCAAGCGGCTGTTGCAGCCCATCGAGACCGAACAGGCATAATCGAACGAGGATCGTGAGGGGGGAGGGCCGATGGCGCGTTACCGGGTCACCGCACGCCCCGCTGTAACCCTCCTGCTCTTCCTGCTCTCCGTCGCGCTGCTCGACACCGGCAGCCTCTTCACCACCGTCGCGCTCGCCGCGACCGCCGCGGCCGGGGCCGCGCTCGCCGCCTGTTCCCTCCTGGCCGCTCGCTCCGCGCCCGCCGTGCCGCCCACGCGAATACGTACGGCCATACGCGACCGGGCCCGCCGTACGGCGTTCCTGCCGCAACGTGACCCCGATGCCGCGGGCCGCCGCCGGCCCCGGGCGCCCGGGCACGCCCTCGCGACGACCACCGCGTAGGGCGCGAGCGCTCCCAGCATCCGTGACCTCACATTCGTGACCTCACATCCGTGACCCAGCGCGGGTCGTCATGCCGCCATGCCTGTCTCCATTCCGGCACGACGTGACCCACGGAGGGCTCACCCATGTCCGTTTTCGCGCATCTCGTCGAGCAGCTCGCCGATCTGCTCCAGCCCCTCTTCCACGCCTCGGCGGCGGCTGCCGCGATCGTTCTGTTCACCGCGCTCGTACGACTCCTCGTCCACCCCCTCTCCCGGGCCGCCGCGCGCGGGCAGCGCGCCCAGGCCGAGCTCCGGCCGAAGGTCGCCGAGCTGCGGAAGAGACACCGGAAGAACCCGGAGAAGCTTCAGAAGGCGATCCTCGAACTGCACGCCGAGGAGAAGGTGTCGCCGCTGGCCGGCTGCCTGCCCAGCCTGCTCCAGCTCCCCGCCTTCTTCCTCCTCTACCACCTGTTCTCCAACTCGACGGTCGGCGGGGAGGTCAACGGGCTGCTGACGCACCAGCTGTTCGCCGCGCCGCTCGGCGGGCGTTGGGCGGACGCGCTGGGCCACGGCGGGGTGTTCGGCGCGGCCGGGCTGGTCTACCTCGGGCTGTTCGTGGTCGTCGCCGCCATCGCCCTGTTCAACTACCGCCGTACGAAGCAGACGATGGCGACGGCCAAGGACCCGGTCGCCGTCGGCGGGGGTGACGGGGAGCAGATTCCCGGCCTCGGAGCGGTCAGCAAGGTCATGCCGTTCATGTCCTTCTTCACCCTCGTCACGGTCGCCGTGGTGCCGCTGGCCGCCGCCCTGTACGTGGTGACCAGTACGGCGTGGAGCGCGGTGGAGCGGGCGGCGCTGTATCGCTGAGCCGAACCGGCCTTCGTCCTTCCGGTCACGGTCCAGTTCGTGAACAGGGTCTTGCGGACTGGACATCCGGCTTGGAGGATCGACCAGTCCTCCGATGGCTGCACACATCGGGCGGGCGCCCGCGATCGAGGGAGATTGTGATCATGAAGCTGCTGCGAGTCGGTACGGCGGGGTCGGAGCGGCCCGCGTTGCTGGACGCCGAGGGGAACCTGCGGGACCTGTCGGGGATCGTGCCGGACATCGACGGGGCGCTGCTCGCCGACGACGCCGCGCTCGGCCGGATCCGGGCCGCCTCGGACGCGGGCGAACTGCCCGTGCTGGACGCGACCGGGCTGCGGGTCGGGCCGCCGCTGGGGCGGATCGGCAAGATCGTGTGCATCGGGCTCAACTACCACGACCACGCCCGCGAGACCGGGGCCGAGCCGCCCGCCGAGCCGGTGATCTTCTTCAAGGCCGCGGACACGGTGGTCGGCCCCTACGACACCGTGCTCGTCCCGCGCGGGTCCACCAAGACCGACTGGGAGGTGGAGCTCGCGGTCGTCATCGGGCGCACCGCCCGCTACCTGGGGTCGCACGAGGAGGCGCTCGCGCATGTCGCCGGGTACGCGGTGGCGCACGACGTGTCGGAGCGGGAGTTCCAGATCGAGCGGGGCGGGACCTGGGACAAGGGGAAGAACTGCGAGACGTTCAACCCGCTGGGGCCGTGGCTGGTGACGGCGGACGAGGTGTCCGACCCGCAGGCGCTGGCGCTGCAGTTGTGGGTGAACGGGGAGCTGAAGCAGGACGGGAACACCGCCGAGCAGATCTTCCCGGTCGCCGAAGTGGTGCGGTACGTCAGTCAGTTCATGACCCTGTACCCCGGAGATGTGATCAACACCGGTACGCCGGCGGGGGTCGCGCTCGGGCGGCCCGAGCCCAAGCCCTTCCTCCGCGCCGGGGACGTCGTCGAGCTGGAGATCGAGGGGCTCGGGCGTCAGCGGCAGGAGTTCAAGCCGGCCTAGCCCCTCGGACCTCGGGCGGGTATCAGGCCAGCAGTTCGGCCAGCCTGCGCCAGCCCTCCCGCTGGAGGCCGTCCCTCGGGCCTCCGTCCACCACCTGGAGAGCGATGTGGTCCGCGCCCGCCTCCTCGAAGGAGTTGATCCGCTCGCGGATGCGGCCCTCGTCGCCCCACGCGTACACCGCGTCGATCAGCCGGTCGCTGCCGCCGTCGGCCAGGTCGTCCTCGGTGAAGCCGTGGCGGAGGAAGTTGTTGGTGTAGTTCGGGAGGGCGAGGTACAGGGCGAGGCTCTCGCGGGCCAGGGAGCGGGCGCGGGCCGGGTCGGTCTCCAGGACGACCTTGAGCTCCGGGGCCAACAGCGGGTCCGCACCCAGGATTTCGCGGGCCTGTGCGGTGTGCTCGGCCGTGACCAGGTACGGCACCGCGCCCGCCGCCCGGTCGCGGGACAGCTCCAGGGTCTTCGGGCCGAGGGCGGCCAGGACCCGGCGCCCGGCCGGTACTCCGGCCTCGTCGAGGGCGTCGAGGTAGGAGACCAGCGCCGAGTACGGGCGGCGGTACTGGTCGGCGAGCTTGGCGTGGCTGACGCCCAGGCCGAGGAGGAAGCGGCCGGGGTGGGCCGCGTCCACCTCGGCGAAGGCCGCCGCGCTCGCCCCGGCCTCGTACTGCCAGATGCTCTGGATGCTGGTGCCGACGACGAGGGTGCTGGTGGCGTCGAGGAGCGGTACGGCGTGGCGGGCGGCGCTGCTGCCGCCCAGCCATGCGGCTCCGTAGCCGAGCTCCTCCAGCTCCGCCGCGGCCTCGCCCAGTTCGCCGCGCCGGGCGGGGTCCTCCGCGCGGAGGCCGGCGCTCCAGACGCCGTACCGTCCGACGGTCTCCTTCAGTGCAGCGACGCTCATCGGGTTTCGTTCCCTCCGGTCGGGTGTGGTGCCGCGACAGCACCTGTGGCGGCACCTGTTACGGCACCTGTGACGGTGCCAACCGGAGGGGGCATCCAGTTAATCCCGGTCCAGGAACTGCTCCAGCGCCTCCACCACGAACCGGTGGTCCTGCAACTGCGGCAGCCCGGACACGGTCACCGCGCCGATCACGCCCACGCCCTCGACGTTGACCGGGAACGAGCCGCCGTGGGCGGCGTACGTGTCGGGGTCGAGGCGGGAGGACTCCTCGAACGTCGTGCCCTTGGCCCGGAAGCGGGCGCCGACCAGGTACGACGCGGAGCCGTAGCGCTCCACGACACGGCGCTTGCGGGCGATCCAGGCGTCGTTGTCGGGGGTCGAGCCGGGCAGGGCCGCGTGGAAGAGCTGCTGGCCGGCGCGGTGGATGTCGATGGCCACCGGGGCCTGGCGCTCCCTGGCCAGGTCCACCAGGAGGGAGCCCAGGGCCCAGGCGTCCTCGTGGGTGAACTGCCGGAAGACCAGCCGGCGCTCCTGCGCCTCCAGTTCCTCGACCGAGGGGGTGAGTTCGGGGGCGAACTTCGGGGTGATCCGCGGGTGGTCGGTCACAGTGCCACCGCCACACCGTCGCGGGCCGAGCGCCGGGCCGCCTCCAGTACGTCGAGGGCGGCGGCCGCCTCCAGCGCGGTCACCGGGTTGGGGCCGGTGCCGGTCAGGGCAGCGGCCACGGACTTGTAGTAGGCGGGGTAGTCGCCGGCCAGGGTCGGTACGGGGCGGCCGCCGCCGGACAGCGGGGACTCGCCGGCGCCGACGCGGCCCCACAGGGACTCGGCCTCCTCGCCCCAGCCGGAGCCGGGCCGCTGCCCCTCCCGCAGGGCCGCCTCCTGCGGGTCCAGGCCGTACTTCACGTAGCCCGCGCGCGAGCCCAGTACGCGGAAGCGGGGGCCGAGCTGGGCGGTGGTGGCGGAGACGTAGAGGTGGGAGCGGACGCCGCTCGCGTGGGTCAGCGCGATGAAGGTGTCGTCGTCGGTCTCGGCGCCGGGGCGGCGGATGTCCGTCTCGGCGTACACCTGGGTGGCCGGGCCGAACAGCACGAGGGCCTGGTCGACGACATGGCTGCCGAGGTCGTACAGCAGACCTCCGATCTCTGCCGGGTCGCCGGACTCGCGCCAGCCGCCCTTGGGCTGCGGGCGCCAGCGCTCGAAGCGGGACTCGAAGCGCCAGGCGTCGCCCAGTTCGCCCTCGTCCAGGAGCCACCGCAGGGTCAGGAAGTCGTTGTCCCAGCGGCGGTTCTGGAAGACCGACAGCAGCAGGCCGCGTTCCTCGGCGAGGGCGGCGAGCTCCCGTGCCTCGGCGGCCGTGCCCGCGACCGGCTTGTCCACGACCACCGGCAGGCCGGCCTTGAGGGCGGTGGTGGCCAGCGGGACGTGGGTCTTGTTCGGGGAGGCGATGACGATCAGGTCCAGCTCGTCGGCGCGGTCGAACAGCTCGTCGGGGGTGGCGGCGACACGGACGTCCGGGAACTCGGCCCTCGCCTGCTCCTGCCGTTCGGGGTTGGAGGTGACCACCGTGTCGAGCGCGAGGCCCTCGGTGGCGGCGATCAGCGGGGCGTGGAAGACGGAGCCCGCGAGGCCGTAGCCGATGAGGCCGACGCGGAGAGGGGTACCAGTTCCAGTCATGCCTCCCACTTTCGCAACGCTGTTGCCAAAGTGCAAGCGGCGGGGAGAATGGGTCCCGTGAACAGGACGAGGAGCGGCGGGCCGGCGGGGGCGAACCTGCTCGCGGTGCGCAGCCACAACACCGCGCTGGTGCTGGATCTGCTGCGGACCGCCGGGGCCGAGGGGATCAGCAGGCTGGAGCTGGCCGAACGGACCGGGCTCACCCCGCAGGCCGTCAGCAAGATCACCGCGCGGCTGCGCGAGGAGGGGCTCGCGGTCGAGGCCGGGCGGCGGGCGTCCACCGGGGGCAAGCCGCGGACCGTGCTGCGGCTGGTGCCGGGGGCCGGGCACGCGGTGGGGGCGCATCTCGACCGGGACGAGCTGCGGGTGGTGCTGTGCGATCTGACGGGCGCCGTGGTGGCCGGGCGGAGGGTGCCGCTCGACCTCCGGCCGGGGGACGGGGCGGAGGTGGTCGTCGAGGCCGTGGCCGGGCAGGTGGGGGAACTGCTGTCCGAGTCGGGGGCGACCGTGCTCGGTGCCGGGGTCGCGCTGCCCGGGCCGCTGGACCATGCGCGGGGTGTACTGCGCCGGGTCACCGGGTTTCCGGAGTGGGACGGGTTCCCCCTGCGGGAGGCGCTGGCGGGGCGGCTGGGGGTGCCGGTGGTGGTCGACAAGGACACGAATGCGGCTGCGCTGGGGCTGGCGGTGCGGGGAGTTGGTGCCGAGGGATTGGGTTCCGGCGGTTCGGGTTCCGGCGGGTCGGGTTGTGGCGGCTTGGGTTCCGGCGGGTCGGGTTCTGACGGCTTGGGTTCTGGCGGGGCGGGTTCTGACGGCTTGGGTTCTGGCGGGGCGGGAGCTGTTGGCTCCTTCGCGTATCTGCATCTCGGTACGGGGCTGGGGGCCGGGCTCGTGATCGGAGGGCGGGTGCACCGCGGGGCGCGGACCGGGGCCGGGGAGTTCGGGCATCAGGTGATCCAGCTCGACGGGCCCGTGTGCGGGTGCGGGAACCGCGGGTGCGTGGAGGTGCTCTGCCTCGGGGCCGTGGCGCGCGGCGAGACGGGGGAGGCGGCGCGGGTGCTCGGGGCGGGGGCGGCGAACCTGGTGGGGCTGCTCGACATCGACGCGGTGCTGTTGGGCGGGCGGACGGTGGAGGGGGCGCCGGAGGTCTTCGTCGACGGGGTCGGGGCGGTGCTGGGGGAGCGGGCTCGGCGGGAAGGGGCGGTGGGGGTGCCCGTGCGGGTTGCCTTCGGCGATGGGGGGTGGGGGGTGGCTGAGGGGGCGGCGCAGTTGTTGTTGGGGCCGTTGTTCGGGCGGGTGGATGGGTGACGGTTTGGGGTGGGCGGGGGGTTTGCCGGGGCGGGGTTGGTGGTGCGCCCGGGGTTGCGGTCGGGGTAGGGGTCGCACGGCCCGGCGCTGGCGGGGTGCCGCTGCGCCCACCCGTGCCGCCCCAGCCGCACGATTGCCCGCAGCTACGTGGGCTGCCCACGGTTCGCAAGTTCGGGGTGCTGAACGAGGGGAAGTCGGCGGCCGTTCGGGGGGTGGGGCGGCGTGGCGTTGTTCGGGTGCCGCTCTGCCCGAGAGTTATGTGTTCATGCGACTGCGTATGCCCCTGCCCCTCTGCCTCGCCGCGGCCGCCGCCGTCGTTCTCGGCCCCGTGGGGCCGGCGCACGGACGGGAGGCCGACCTCGACTGTGCCGGGTCCGGGGAGCGGGACTTCCCCCTCGGCGCCCGGATTCACGGCGGGCCCACGTCGTACGAGGCCGGCGGAGGATTGGGCACCTGGTACATCGACCTCACCAACACCACCGACCGCGCCTGCACCGCCGTACACCCGGTCGTCGTGCTCGTCGACGACAAGCGGGCCCTGAAGCCCGAGCAGGCCCGGATGGAGTTCTACGACGGTCCGCGCGCCCACCCGGTCCACTTCGAGGGCACCGACGAGGACGAACTGGTGGGGGCCTTCGACGACGGGTTCCCGGGGTTCGCCGTGGGTCCGGGCAAGACCGTCTCGGTGAAGGTCAGGCTCATGGTCACCTCGGACGCCGTACCGAACCAGGTCACCGCCAAGGCCGCCGTCGTGGAACGGCGGGGTGACGACGGCGAGTGGCTGGGCGAGTCAGGCGACTACCGGTTCGGGATCGACAGCGACGCCGCCCCCGAGCCGACCGCCGCCGGTACCACCGCCGCGACCCCCGACCCAGCTATCACGTCCACCGCTACACCGCCCCCCGCCCTCACCCCGATCCCCGGCCTCGTCGTCTCTCCATCCTCTTCCGTCTCCACGACCTCCCCCTCCCCCTCCCTGTCCCCTTCGCCGTCCCTCTCACCGCCGACCCCCGCCCCCCTCGACGACCTCCCCTTCGCCGACGAACTCGCCCGCACCGGCCTCGGCACCCCCTACGGCGCGCTCACGGCCGCCGCTCTCCTGCTCATCGTCGGCGGGGCGCTGCTGCTCGCGCGGCGGAAGCGCTGAGGCCGGGCGACCACACAGTGAGCAGGCCGTTCCCGCAAGATCGGAGGTGTGTTTAGGCTGGGGCCCACGCAGCACGCTGTACGGCAGGAGACGGCCCATGGCAGACCGCAAGCCCATCGAGTCCTGGCTCACCGACATGGACGGAGTGCTCATCCATGAGGGCGTGCCGATCCCCGGCGCGGATGCCTTCCTGAAGAAGCTGCGCGAGTCCGGGAAGCCCTTCCTGGTGCTGACCAACAACTCGATCTACACCCCGCGCGACCTGCACGCGCGGCTCGTCCGTATGGGTCTGGACGTGCCGATCGAGAACATCTGGACGTCGGCGCTGGCCACCGCCAAGTTCCTGGACGACCAGCGGCCCTGCGGGTCGGCGTACGTGATAGGCGAGGCGGGGCTGACCACCGCGCTGCACGACATCGGCTACATCCTGACCGACCACGAGCCCGACTACGTGGTCCTCGGCGAGACCCGTACCTACTCCTTCGAGGCCATGACCAAGGCCGTACGCCTGATCAACGGCGGCGCCCGCTTCATCTGCACCAACCCGGACGAGACCGGTCCCTCCACCGAGGGCCCGCTGCCCGCGACCGGTGCCGTCGCCGCGCTGATCACCAAGGCGACGGGCAAGCAGCCGTACTTCGCGGGCAAGCCGAACCCGCTGATGATGCGCACCGGTCTGAACACCATCGGCGCCCACTCCGAGACCAGCGCGATGATCGGCGACCGCATGGACACCGACGTACTGGCCGGCATGGAGGCCGGGATGCAGACGTTCCTGGTGCTCACCGGGCTGACCCGGCCCGAGCAGGTCGAGGACTTCCCGTACCGGCCTTCCAAGGTGGTCGACTCCATCGCGGACCTCGTCGACCGGGTCTGACAGCCCTGCGGAAGCCCCTACTCCGTACGGAGCAACACGGCGCCTCCCGAGGATGCGGAGGGGCGCCGGACGGGGCAGCCTCCAGATATTCCTGGAGGTTTTACGATGGGCTCAGCGCGTCTCACTCTCCGCACTCTCCGGACTCTTTGCACCGGACTCGTCATGGCGGTCGCGTTCGCCCCGGCGGCATGCGCGGCGGACGGTGCTGCCGGGCTCTCGGTGGCCCCGTCGCCCCCCGCCCCCGGCACCGACGTGACGCTCCGGGTGAGCGGCTGCCCCGGGGCGGCCGGCACCGCCGTCTCGGACGCGTTCGTCGCGGACGCCCGGCTGACCGGGGCCGACGGCACGCTCACCGGCGAGACCCGGATCCGCACCTCGCTGAAGCCCGGCTCGCACGACGTGCGGGTCACCTGCGCCGACCACGTGGTGGGCGGCAGTATCACCGTCATGGCGACAGCCTCGGGGCAGCCCGCCGCCCCTGCCTCACCGGTCGCCCCGGCCTCGCAGGCTGCCCACGCCTCGCCCGCCTCACCGGCCGCCCCGGCCTCGCCCGCCGCCCCGGCCTTGCCCGCCGCCCCGGCCTTGCCCGCCGCCCCCGCCTCACCCACCGCCCCCGTCCACGCGGGCGGCGGCGGAACCGCCCGCCTCGCCTCGGCTGACGCCCGCCCGGCCGCCCCCGGTACCGCCCACGCGGTGACCGGTCTGGTCCTCGCCGGTATCGCCGCGGTCGCCGTCGGGCTGCTCGGGGCCCGCCGGAGCCGCGGCACCCGGTGAGGCGGCCGGTGATGTCCGACCACGAGGCCTCCTCCGGTACCGGGCGGCTGCTGGCGGGCGTGACCTGGGCGCTGCTGCTGCTCGGGCTGTGGCTGTGGGGCCGTGAGGTGACCGACGTACCCGCCGGGATACCGGGGTCCGCCACCGGCGACGTGGCCGCCGTGGGACGCCCAGACGGGTCCGGACTGCCGCCCGCCGCCCGGCCGTTGGGCGAGGCGCTGCCGCAGCGCATCGACATTCCCGACCTCGGTGTGCAGGCGCCGGTGGTGGCCCGTGGCCTGGACGGGCAGGGCGCGATCGATCCACCGCCGTTCGACCAGGCCGGTGTGGTCGGCTGGTACGCGGCCGGGGCGAAGCCCGGGGCGACCGGGACCGCGCTGATGGTGGGGCACGTGGACACCGAGACCCGGCCCGCCGTCTTCTACCGGATCAGCGCGCTGCGGCCCGGCGAGACGGTGCGGGTGGTCCGCAGCGACGGCCGGGTCGCCGAGTTCACCGTGGACGACGTCCGGGTCCTGCCCCGCGACCGCTTCGACGCCCAGCAGGCCTACGGCCCCCGCGAGTCGGGGCGGGCGGAACTGCGGCTGATCACCTGCGGCGGCACCTTCGACCGGGCGAGCCGCAGCTACACGGCGAACGTGGTGGTGTCGGCGTATCTGACGGGGACCGGGCCCTGAGTCACCTGGCCCGGTCGGCGCCCCGCTCCCCCGGAGGCCGCCGACCGGGCTGGTCCTCGACCGTGCGCGCGCGGGCTGCGGGAGTGACCCGGCGTACTGCACGGGAGGTGTGGAAGACCACGGTGGGTTAACCTGCGGCCGGCCATGCGCACCGGGCCGTAACAGCTCCCCGGCATCCTCCGCACACCCTTCTCACACCCTTCCCGACATCCTCGAAGGACCTCGTGGCCGGCCCGGCGGATATGTCACGATTGGCGCCTGAAATACCGTGCACCAGGGGGGAATTGGATGTACGACAGCTGGGGGGCCCGGTCGGTGTGGGCCGCGGCGTCGGCGGGGGTCCTGGCGGCGGCGTTATCAGTCGCCGCGTGTTCGGCCGGGGGAGGGGCCGAGCGGGGGGACAAGGGGGACGCCCCGCGTCTCACGATCACCCAACAGCCCAAGGGCGCCGACCCGTTCTGGGTGAACCCGGACGGGAACGCGGCCCGGCAGGTCGCCGCCTACGAGAAGGACGGCGACAGGTCCGCCGCCGAGCAGATCAGGAAGATGGCCGAGCAGCCGACCGCGGAGTGGATCGGCCCCGAGAACCCCGAGCGGGAGGCCCGGGGCTTCACGGAGGCCGCGGAGAGGTCCGACCGCAGGGCCCTGCTCGTCCTCTACGACATCCCGCACCGCGACTGCGGCCAGTACTCGAGCGGAGGAGCCGCCGACGGCGACGCCTACCGGGCCTGGGTCGACGCGGTCGCCCGGGGCATCGGCGACCGCGCCGCGACGGTGATCGTCGAACCCGACGCCGTCCTGCACCTGGTGGACGGCTGCACCCCCGACCGGTTCCGCGAGGAGCGCTACTTCCTCCTCAAGAGCGCCGTCACCAGGCTCAAGTCCCTGAAGAACACGAAGGTGTACCTGGACGCCGGAAACGCCGGCTGGGGCCGCCCCGACCAGATCGACGAGCCCCTCCGGAGGGCGGGCATCGACCGGGCCGACGGCTTCGCCGTCAACGTCGCCAACTTCTACTCCACCCACGACTCCATCACCTACGGCAAGCAGCTCTCCGCCAAGGTGGGCGGCAAGCACTTCGTCATCGACACCAGCCGCAACGGCAACGGCCCGTACACGGGCGGCGATCCGGCCGAACGGTGGTGCAATCCGCCGGGCCGGGCACTGGGGGACACGCCGACGACCAGCACGGCGGACCCGCTGGTGGACGCGTACCTGTGGGTGAAGCGGCCGGGGGAGTCGGACGGAACCTGCAAGGGCGGCCCGAAAGCCGGTGACTGGTGGGCGAGTTACGCGTTGCGCCTCGCGAAAGCCAGCAGGTAGTCCGCAGGCGCGGGGCGCCCCACGGTCCGTGTGACGCCCCGCCGCGCCGCTACGGCACCTTGACCCACTGCGCCTTGCTGGGCGTCCCGCGCCCGTCGTCCACGAACAGCATGTACCACCCCGACTGCACCAGGTTCCGGTTCTTCGGCACGGTCACCGTGATCTTGTCCCCGGACGTCTTGAAGTCCAGTGCGATGGACCGCTGGTCCACGTCCGTCACATGCGTCGACGCGCTGGGCCGGATCAACCGCGCCTTCCTGACGTGCGCCGCGTCCCGCGAGGTGAACGTGCCCGAAGAGCCCCGCGCGATGGTCCGCGGGCCTCCGCCGAGCGCCGGCCGCGACCCCCGGTAGAGGTACGGCGGGGTGTAGATCTCGATCCGCTGCTCGAACGTGCCGGGCTTGGTGCCGGCCCGGTCCCCGTACAGCGAGTCGGAGCCGAAGAACATCACGCGGCCGTCGGGCAGCAGGACCGACCCGGAGTGGTAGTTGCGGCCCACCAGCGGGTCGGCGACCCGGGTGAAGCTGTTGCTGTCCGGGTGGTAGAGCCGCGCCTGGTGGATGTTGGAGTCGCCGCGGCCCCGGTAGTCCTCGGAGCCGCCCGACACCAGCACGGTGTCGTCGGGAAGGATCGAGGACTGCGGATACCGGGTGCCCTTCTCCAGCGACGGCCCGTCCGTGAACCTCGGGTCGGCGGCCTTCAGGTCGATCAGCCGGGTCTTCCTGCTGGACAGCTTGGACTCGCCGACCCCGCCGCCTCCGATCACCAGGAACTTCTCGTCCTGCGCCGGCGGCAGCAGCACCGTGCCGGACGTCTCCATCCTGTCCGGGTCGCTCAGCCCGGGCAGCTTGGTGAACTCGTTGGTGCCCACGTCCCAGACGCCCGGGTCACGGCCGACGTCGTCCGGCCCGTAGCCCGCGTTGGACCCCGAGTAGAAGATCTTCCCGTTCTGCATCAGGAACAGCGCCGGGTAGGTCGGGAACTGCCGGACCCTCCCGGTGTAGGACCACTTCCTGGTGCCGGGGTCGAAGATCTCGTTCTTCCCGGGGACGAGCTGGCCGATGTCGTCGAGGCCGGAGACGCTGAGGATCTTCCCGTCGCTCAAGGTGGTGAGCGTCGGGTACCAGCGGGCCTCGTTCATCGGGTCGACCTTGATGTACCTCTCGGCGACCGGGTCGAACTCGAAGGCGTCCCGGATCCCCTGGAAGTCCTTCTTGTCGAGGGCCAGCTTCTGCGCGATGCCGTAGGTGTTGCGCGCGTCGAGGCCGGTCAGGCCCCGGATGCGGTAGTTGTCCTGGGTGCCCGTCTCGTACTTGGTGCCGCTGCGCTGCGCCTCGACGTAGATCCGGCCGAGGCCGGGGTCGTTGCGCAGGTACTTCCCGGTCTTCTTGTCGAAGACCTTCTTCGCCCTCGGGACCAGCACCGGGTCCTTGGAGACGAAGGTCCTGCCGTTCTCCCTGCCGGTGAAGCCGGTGCCCGCGGGCAGCGTGATCGGCTTGTCCGGGTTCTCGTTGTGGACGATCATCAGGCCGCCGGCCTTGGTGACGTCGCCCTTGAGCTTCTCGTACCGTTTCGTGCCGCCCGCGATCAGCAGGTTGCCGTTGGCCAGCTGGGTGTGGCCGGTGCAGAACAGGTCCTTGGGTGTGGGGATCTTCTTGATCGTGCCCTTCACGGGGTCCCAGACCCGGGTGTCGAACCGCTTCTTGTCGAAGTTCTTCTGGTTGTTGCCCGAGCCGGCGACCAGCAGCACCTTGCCGGTGTGCAGGAGCGCCGCGTGGATGGTGTCCTGGCGGTACTCCTCGGGGAACTGGACGATGTCCCAGTGGCCGTTCTCGGCCTTGTACCCGGGTCTGTTGATCTTGTACTGGTGGTACTCCTCGCTTCCGACGCGGTACACCCACGGCCCGTTCATCGCGGCCAGCGCGGCTACCGCCGCCGTACCGATCGCGAACCGACGGGCCCGGCGGAGGCCGGCACTGTCGTTCATTTCTCACGTCCCCCAAGTCCCGCGGGCACGGCGTCCTGCGGCTTGGCCGGCCCCTGAGCGGCATCAGGGCCGCTGGTGGCATCCGTACTGGTGGCATCGGTGGCATCGGTACCGGTGGCGGCGGGCTGTTTTCTCTCCCGCCGCAGCGTGTACCGCCATGCGAAGACCGGTGAGGCCGTGACCAGCAGGGCGAAGGAGGTCCAGGTGATCATCGCCGGGTGGGAGTGGCCGAAGACGAAGCCGGCGGCGAGCGAACCGGCGAAGACCAGGATGAAGAACCAGTGGATCCGGAAGGTCCCGAACAGCGTGTCGGGGCTGGCCGACTCGCCCTTCGGGGTCACCACGAACCTGCTCTTGCGGCGCAGCACGGCGTCCATCAGCGAGCGGGCGTAGACCGGTGCCGACAGCGCCGACATCACCATGCCCGCGACACCGCCGGACCCCTCCGGCTCGTGCGGGGAGACGTTGTGCCGCCGGTTCCAGATGTACAGGCCGATCTGGAGCGCGGAGGCGTTGCCGTACAGCATCAGCCACACGGTCGGGTCGATGTTCACACCCGAGGCGCCCAGGCCCAGGAACAGGGCGCAACTCAGGGCCGCAAGGATCCAGTTGAGGGCGGACATCGGATAGAAGATGATCATCATCGTGTAGTTGAAGAGCTTGCCCGGGGGCATCGAGAAGAAGCCCTTCCAGTACTGCTTGAGGATCGTCTCGTACGTCCCCCGCGACCAGCGCAGCTGCTGGGTGAAGAAGTCCGTCCAGGCGTTCGGGCCCTCGCCGACCGCGAGCACGTCCGGGGTGTAGACGGACCGCCACTTGCGGCCCGTGGCCGGGTTCTCGGCGCGGTGCATCTCGAAGCCGGTGGCCATGTCCTCGGTGATCGAGTCGTACAGGCCGCCGATCTGTTTGATCGCCCTGATGCGCACGGCGTTCGACGTGCCGACGAACATCGGGGCGCCGTACCGGTTGCCCGCCCGCTGGATGAGCGCGTGGAAGAGGAACTGCTGCGACTCCGCGGCCTTGGTGACGAAGTTGTCGTAGTTGCCGTAGACCTGCGGGCCGATGACGAAGCCGACGTCCGGGTCGCGGAAGTAACCGAGCATCCGTTCCAGGTAGTTGGGCAGCGGCACGTGGTCGGTGTCGACGGAGGCGAAGAAGTCGTAGGCGTCGCCGTGCGCCTCGAGCCAGGCGTTGTAGTTGCCGTGCTTGGTTCTGGCGCGGTGCGGGCCCGTGGGCCGGTTCCAGCGCTCGACGCCCTTGCGGGTGAAGTGGTGCACGCCCAGGCGCGCGCAGACCGCCTTCACCTCCGGGTCGTCGCCCTCGTCGAGCAGCCAGACGTGCAGGACGCCCCGGTGGCGCAGCCGGACGGCCGCCTCCAGGGTCCTGGTCACCATCTCCAGCGGTTCCTTGCCGGGCACGAAGGTGGTGATGAAGGCGACCCGGGTGCCGGTCTCGGGCACCACCGGGACGGGGTCGCGGGCGACGAGGGTGGCGTGCGCGTTGGACAGCACGTTCATGCAGCGGAAGAGCTCGATCAGGCCGATCGAGACCAGCATCACCACATCGAGCGCCGGCAGGAAGTCGTAGGCCGGGTAGTCGCGTTCGGTCCAGTGGCCGGGCTGGAGCAGCCAGACCAGCAGGACCAGCGAGAGCAGTGGTGCCGCGCCCAGCATGAGCGCGGCCCGGACGCGGTGCGGCTCCTGCGAGAGCAGTGAGCGGTAGCGCACTCGGTAGGGCTTGTCAGGGTCCGGCTGGGTGAGGGGTCCGGCGAGCCGGCTGTAGTGCTCGTAGTCGTATCTCGGCAAGGTCTTCGTGGTCCGGTGCGATGGCCTCCTCAGAAGACCGTTTTGTGATCGATCGTGTGCACTGTGTGACGATTCGTGATTATGCCGGGCGCCCGTCGGCGTCGACGTCATGAGTCATCCCCCCACACGCAGGTCAGCGCGTGTCTGTTTGGTCCTGGTGAGTCACAGTCACCATGTCTTCCACTCCCCGGGCGCAGGGAACCGTGACATTCCGGTCGCCGGACGCCCCCCTCGGCATCCGTTCATGAACGGGACCCCTCATCCCGTAGCCCCCGCAACCGGTTACTCGCCCCCCAACTACCGCGAATCGGCGGCATGTTGAACGACCAGGGTTCTACGCTGTCCAGCATGATCGCAAGTCGCGGAGCGCGGTGGTCACCGGTCGAACGCGGCCACAGGGGACAGCCGTGCACGAATGTTGCCGAAGTGGTCCCTTATGGCGCGCTCCGCTCGTATGGAGTCACCTGAGCGCACCGCGTCCAGGATCTCCCGGTGCTGCCGACAGGTGATCCGCGGGTCCTGCGGCACCTCCACCAGGTCCCGCTGGACGCGGTGGAAGGCGTCCCAGAACGCCTCGAGCACCTCGCTCAGCAGGGTGTTGTCCAGCCCCCGGTAGAGGGTGGCGTGAAACGCGCGGTCGGTCTCCGCGAGGCCGGCGCCCTGCTCGGCCTGCTGACCCATGCGGTCGACCAGCCGGTCCAGCTCCACCAGGTCGGCCTCCGGCAGCCGCCCCGCCAGCCGGGAGACCAGGCCGGTCTCCACCGCCTCGCGCAGCTCGAGCAGCTGGAGCAGGGAGTCCTCGCCCCGGTAGTGCCCGGCGACCGTGCGGAAGGCGAGGCCCTCGATCAGGGGAGCGAAGGACATGGGTCCGACGTAGGTGCCGAAGCCGTGCCGGATCTCGACGATGCCCATCGCCTGGAGCGCCTTCAGTGCCTCCCGCACGGAGTTCCGGCTGGCGCCGAGGAACTCCATCAGCTCGGGCTCGGTCGGCAGCGGGGCCCCTGAGGGCAGCCTGCGGTCGACGATGAGCTTCTTGATCCGCTCCTGGAGGTCTCGGGCTGCCATGGCCAGAGGGTATCCGGCCAAACAGAAGATGGGCCCCTCGTTCGTACGAGAGACCCATCGTCATCGTGCGCCGCCAGGGACTCGAACCCCGGACCCGCTGATTAAGAGTCAGCTGCTCTAACCAACTGAGCTAGCGGCGCCTGCTGACGTCGTTAACTCTACCCGACCTCGGAGGGTGCTCCGGACCACCGGGGTGCCGGCCGGGTGCCGCCAGAGGTGTCAGGTGTCCCCGGTCGGGTGAGTGTCGCGTACATCATTCGGACCGTCAGCATGCGCACGTTGACGACAGTTGGGAAACTGATCAACGTGCACAGACGCGGACATTTCAACCCGGACATCGACCCGGAATGTGAGGCAGATCGCATGGTGGCTCCGGTATTCGAGGACGTCGACCCCGCGAGCGACTGCGACTGCCCCGGATGCGCCGACCAGCGGCGCCTGCGCCCCTCGGCCCTGACCGGCGGGCTCGGCGGCCACCCGGCGGCCGGCCGGGCCCTGGTCGTGGCTGCCGCCGCGTCCGCCGCCGCCGTCGTAGCGGGCCACCCGGCCGCCGCCCTCGCCGCGGCCCACGCCCCGGACCGGCCCGGCGGCCCCCACGCCCCGGCGGACGGCGACGTGCCCGGCACCCCGCAGGGCGCCAAGGCCCCGCTGCACGGCCCCGGCGGCAAACCGGCCGAGCCCGCCGACCCGGCCAGCCCGCCCGCCACCACCCGCACGGCGATCATCGACCGGGCCAAGACCTGGGTCACCGCGCAGGTGCCGTACAGCATGACCGAGTACTGGTCCGACGGGTACCGGCAGGACTGCTCGGGCTACGTCTCGATGGCCTGGAACCTGGGCAGCAACGAATGGACCGGCAGCCTCGACCAGTACGGCGTGAAGATCACCAAGGAGGAGCTGCAACCCGGCGACATGCTGCTCTTCCACAACCCCTCCGACCCGGAGAAGGGCTCGCACGTCGTCCTCTTCGGCGGCTGGACCGACTACACGCACACCAACTACACCGCCTACGAGCAGACACCCCCGCACGCCCGCCGCCAGGCCACCCCGTACGCCTACTGGACCAACTCCGACAAGTACGTGCCCTACCGCTACAAAGGGGTGACCACCGCCTCGGCCGACTCCACGGCCGACTCGAAGCCGGGCGACGCCGCCCCCGCCTCCGCCGGAGCGACACCGGCCCCCTTCCCGGGGGCGGTGTACTTCGGTCCCGGCGCCGACAACAAGTACGTCACCCAGCTCGGCCGGATGCTGATCGCCCGGGGCGCCGGCGCGTACTACCTCCAGGAGCCGGGCCCGCGCTGGACCGACGCGGTCCGGCGGGCGACGCGGGCCTTCCAGCTCGCCCAGGGCTGGACGGGCGCGGGCGCGGACGGGCTGCCCGGGCCGCGCACCTGGGAGTTGCTGGCGACCGGCAAGGGCAAGGACGTCGCACCCGGCGCCCCCGCCTCGCACGGCGTCGCCGGCTACCCGGGCCGGAACCTGTTCCGTCCCGGCGCGGACAACCCGTACGTCTCCCGGCTCGGACTGCAACTGGTGAAGAAGGGGTTCGGCCGGTACTACCCCGACGGACCCCACTCGCGCTGGGGCGAGGCGGACCGGCGGGCCGTCGAGGCCTTCCAGCGCGCCCAGGGCTGGCGGGGCGGCGCGGCGGACGGCTACCCGGGGCCGGAGACCTGGCGGCGGCTGTTCTCGTAGCCGTCCCCCCTGTGACCATCCATTCGTGAAGCGTCTGGCGCGGAGGCTGGAGGCACGCATGAGCACGACCACTGAGCACACGTCCGATTCCGAGGGACCCGCCGGGGAAACACCCCGGCCCGCCCGGCTGATCCACAACGAGGCCACCACCGAGATCCCCGTCCACCTCCTCTTCCGCGACGACCCCGACCCGGCGCCGGTGCCGCTGCGGCCGGCCGTGGTGGGCCGCCGGCAGGGCACGGGCGAGCAGCCGCGGCTGGTGGGGCGGACCGGGCCGGCGGGGCCGCGGCCGGTGCCGGCGGCCGACCCCGAGCTCGTCGAACGGCCGGCCCGGGCACTGCCCGGGGCGGCCGGGGTGCTCGCCGGGGCCTGCGGGATCGCCGGGTGCCTGGCCGGCTCGTGGTGGGCGGCGGCGGGGCCGGCCCAGTGGGCGGCCTACGCCGGGTCGGGCGCGCTCGGGCTGCTGGGGTTCGGCGGTCTCACCCGGGGCCGGACCGGACGGGCCTGGGTGCTCGGGCTGTTCGGCCGCTACGGAGGAACGGTTCGCCGTACCGGCCTGCTGTGGGTCAACCCGCTGACCCGGCGCCACCGGGTCGACGTACGGCTGCGGCACTGGCGCAGTGGGTCGATGCCCGCCGGCGACGGCAACGGGGTGGCGCTGCGCGTGGTGGTCCTGGTGGTGTGGCGGGTGCGGGACACGGCGCGGGCCTGTCTCGGTGTGGACGACCACGAGATGTACCTGCGGGAGTGTGTGGAGGCGGCGCTGGTCCGGGTGCCGGTGGAGGTGCCGGACGGCGGACGGGCGTTCGTGGCGGCGGCGGGCGACGCGCTGACCCGGCTGGTGGCCGCGGACGCGGCGGCCGTCGGCCTGGAGGTGTTCTCCGTGCGGCCGGTCCGGGTCGAGTACGCGCCCGAGGTGGCGGAGGTGATGCAGCGTCGGCGGATCGCCGCGATGGACGCCCAGCAGCGGTCCCGCATGCTCACCTCGGTCGTCGACTCGGTCGAGGACACGGTGACCCGGCTGACCGTGCGGGGGCTCGTCGACCTCGACGACTACGAACGCAAGTCGCTGGTGAGGGATCTGACGGTGGCGTTCTGCGTGGGGCGGCCGCAGCCGGGTGTGTAGCGAAAACCGGGGGCCAGATTGGTATGGACATGTTCAACTAACGGCAATAATCTGAAACTTGGTCTAGACCTGCACAGCTCACTGAACCTCCCCCACGTTCTCCAGGAGCGGCAGCATGCGCACACAGACCAAGGTGTCCGCGGCCGTGCTGGGCCTCGCCACCGCCGGAGCCTTCGTGCTCTCCACCGGCGGCGCGAGCGGTCACGGCTACACCGATCTCCCCATCAGCAGGCAGAAGCTCTGCCAGAACGGCACGGTGACGAACTGCGGCGACATCCAGTGGGAGCCGCAGAGCGTCGAGGGCCCGAAGGGCTTCCCCGCGGCCGGTCCGGCGGACGGCCAGATCTGCAACGGCGGCCTCAGCCGGTTCGCCCAGCTCAGCTCGCCCAGGACGCCGTCCGGCGGGGCCTGGCCGACGACGAAGGTGAACGGCGGTCAGAGCTACACCTTCCGCTGGCAGTTCACCGCCATGCACGCCACGACCGACTTCAAGTACTACGTCACCAAGCAGGGCTGGAACCAGAACCACGCCCTGTCCCGCTCGGACCTCAACACCACCCCGTTCCTGACCGTGCCCTACGGCGGTCAGCGCCCGCCCGCCACCCTCAGCCACAGCGGCACCCTGCCGACCGGGCTGAGCGGCCATCACGTCATCCTCGCGGTATGGACGATCGCCGACACGGGCAACGCGTTCTACGCCTGTTCGGACGTCACGTTCTGACCGCCGCCCAGGTTCAGAGCTTCTCTTGAGGAGCGTGCGCCGGTGGGCGGGGTACGTTCCCGCCACGCCGATCATTCGGGCCGGCGTACGCATCTCGGGGGTAGCGCGATGGACGCGATGTTCTATGTGATTCCAGGCCTCATCATGACCGTGGCCTTCTTCGTGGCGTACCGGGTCGTGCGCCGGTCGTTGCAGCTCAGGGGCGCGTGGAACAGCGGCCTCACGGCCGAGGCGCGGTGTCTGCGCATGTTCACGACGACGCACGGCGGTGCGAACGACACCTCGGTGCGCACGACGCTGCACCATGTCTACGAGTTCACCGCGCGCGATGGCCGTGCCGTCCGGTTCGAGGAGGAGAACGGCCCGGCGACGGTCGTCGAGGGCGACATCGTGACCGTGTACTACGCGCAGGGCCACGAGATCACCGCCACCGCCCAGCGTCCGAGCCCGGTCAAGAACGCGGCCGGCGCGCTGGCCATGGTGGGCTTCCTCGGCGTGATCGTGGTGTTCTGCGTCGGCTTCATGGTGACGTACCACAGCATGAGCCTCCACATCTGACGATATGTCAACTACCGTGCGCCCGCATGGAACCCAGGGAGTCCAGGAGACGCACGGTCGCCGAGTCGGTGGCGGCGCGGTGGGGCGACCACCGGCCGGGGCTGTGGTTCGAGGAGCGGGTGCTGACCCACCACGCGGTCGCGGCCGGGGCCGCCGCCCGCGCCGCCCTCCTGGCCGACCTGCTGCCGCCCGGCGCCGAACCGCACGTCGGGGTGCTGCTCGACAACACCCCCGAGTTCCCGCTGTGGCTGGGCGCGGCCGCGCTGGCCGGCGCGGCGGTCGCCGGGATCAACCCCACCCGCCGGGGCCCCGAACTGGCCCGCGACATCCTGCACACCGAGTGTCCGGTCCTGGTCACCGAGCGGGTCCACCTCCGGCTCCTCGACGGCCTCGACCTGCCCGGAGTACGCCTCCTGGTCACCGGCACCCCGGAGTACGAAGCCCTGCTGGCCCCGTACACCGGCGCCGTACCGGATCCCGCCCGCGCCACCCCGGCCGACCGGCTGCTCCTCTACTTCACCTCCGGCTCCACCGGCGCCCCCAAGGCCGCGATCTGCTCCCAGGGCCGCCTGGCCGCCGCCGGGGACTCCCTCGCCGCACAGTTCGGGGTCCGCCCGGACGACGTGCACTACATCTGCATGCCGATGTTCCACGGCAACGCGGTGATCGCCGACTGGGCGCCCGCGCTGGCGGCCGGGGCCGGGGTGGCGCTCAGGCGGCGGTTCTCGGCGTCCGGGTTCCTGGCGGACGTACGCCGGTACCGGGCGACGTACTTCACCTACGTCGGCCGGGCGGTGAGCTACGTCCTGGCCACCGAGCCGCGCCCCGACGACCGGGACAACCCGCTGCGCCTCGGCTTCGGCACGGAGGCCGGGGCGGTGGACGCGGCGGCCTTCGAGCGGCGGTTCGGGGTGCGGCTGGTGGAGGGGTACGGCTCCTCCGAGGGCGGCGCCGCGATCCAGTGGTCGCCGGGCACGCCGTCCGGCGCGGTGGGGCGGGCGGCGCCGGGGCTGGTGGTGCTCGATCCGGAGACCAGCGAGGAGTGCCCGCCGGCCCGTTTCGACTCCGCCGGGCGGCTGGTCAACGGGGACGAGGCCATAGGCGAGCTGGTCAACCGAGGGCCGAACCCGTTCGAGGGCTACTGGCGCAACGCCGAGGCGGAGGCCGAGCGCCGCCGGGACGGCGCGTACTGGACGGGCGACCTCTTCTGCCGGGACACCGACGGCTACCTCTACTTCGCCGGCCGCGCCGACGACCGCCTCCGCGTCGACAGCGAGAACCTGGCCGCCGCGATGATCGAGAACATCCTCGCCCGGTACGAGGGTGCCACGGCCGTCGCCGTGTACGCGGTGCCGGACCCGGTGGCCGGGGACCAGGTGATGGCGGCCCTCGTCGGGGACTTCGACCCGCCGGCCTTCGCCGAGTTCCTGCTCGCCCAGCCCGACCTGGGCACGAAGATGGCGCCCCGGTTCGTCCGGGTGGCGGAGCGCATGCCGTTGACCGCGACCAACAAGATCCAGCGGGCGGCGCTCAGACGGGAGGGCTTCGGGTGTGAGGATCCGGTGTGGTGGCGGCCGCCGGGGGAGCCCGCGTACCGGAGGCTGACCGCCGGGGACAGGGCGGCGCTGGTCGAGGAGTACCGGGTGCGGGGGCGGGAGGGGTTGCTCGCTCGCTGACGGCCCTGGGTGACGAGAAGGGGCCCCTCGCTCGAAGCGAGGGGCCCCTCATCCGTGTGCGCCGCCAGGGACTCGAACCCCGGACCCGCTGATTAAGAGTCAGCTGCTCTAACCAACTGAGCTAGCGGCGCATGACTCCCGCCTTCCGCTTCCGCGGTCGGCGACGAGGAAAATACTACCTGGTCCCGAGGGGTGCTCGGGACCAGGTACGGGGTTGCGCTAGATCGCCAGCGACAGCAGCACCGGCGCCGCGTTCCGGTTCAGGGCGTCCGCGGCCTGGCGCAGGCGGTGGGCGTGCTCGATCGGGAGGGACAGGGCGAGGCAGCCCACCGAGGCGCCCGCCGTGATCGGGACCGCCGCGCAGACCGTGCCGACCGCGTACTCCTGGAGGTCCAGCACGGGCACCGTCGGCGGCTGGGACTCCAGGCGGGAGAGCAGGAGCTTGTCGCTGGTGATGGTGCGCGAGGTGAGGCGGGCCATCTTGTGGCGGGAGAGGTGGTCGCGCCGCGCGTTGTGGTCGAGCTGGGTCAGCAGGCTCTTGCCGATCGCGGTGGCGTGGGCGGAGTAACGGAAGTCGACCCACTCGTTGACCGCGGGCGTGGCCGGGCCGACCGCGCACTGGGTGACCTTGACCTCACCGTCGACGTACCGGCTCATGTAGACGGCCGCGCCGACCGAGTCGCGCAGCCGGTCCAGGGTGTGCTGGAGAGTTTCGCGCAGGGCGCCCTCGCGGTCCTGCCCCGAGGTGAGCCGGGCGAGGGCCGCCCCGGTGACGTACGCCCCGTCGGCGACCTGCTCGACGTAGCCCTCGCGGCGCAGCATGCGCAGCAGGGTGGTCAGGCGCTCGGGGCCCAGGCGGGTGTGGCGGGCCAGTTCGGTGTCGGTCACCCCGGTGGTGTGGCGTGCCACGGTCTCCAGGACGCGCAGGGCGTCCTGGGCGGAGTGGTACGGGGCGGTCGGCTCGTGCTTCAGCGCCACGGTGGTCCCCCTGCGCTCGCTCTGTGGGCCGCGATCCGGACGGCGGATCCCTATCACGATAACCGGCAAGAGCCGCACAGGGAGAGGTTGTTGGCGAGAAAGTAGCCCGCTTGCGGCCTCTCAACTGCGGCGCAGGCTCACTGGCATATGCCAAAGGCACGAACCGACGTCCGGACCTCGCGTAATGGTGCGTTCACTTCCCGTAATCAGAGGACCGCGCTGAGAAATTCCCGGGTCCGGTCCTGCTCGGGATCAGCGAAGATCCGCTCCGGCGGTCCCGACTCGATGACCCGCCCGCCGTCGAACATCAGTACCTGGTCGGAGATGTCCCGGGCGAAACCCATCTCGTGGGTCACACAGAGCATCGTGATGTCGGTGGTGCGGGCGATGTCCCTGAGCACGTCGAGCACGCCCGCGACCAGTTCCGGGTCGAGCGCGGAGGTCACCTCGTCCAGCAGCAGCACCTTCGGCCGCATCGCCAGCGCCCGGGCGATCGCCACCCGCTGCTGCTGGCCGCCGGACAGCTGGGTCGGCCGGGCGTCGCACTTGTCGGCCAGGCCCACCAGCTCCAGCAGCTCCTTGGCCCGCGCCTCCGCCTCGTCCTTGGACATGCCGAGCACGGTCACCGGCGCCTCGGTGATGTTGCGCAGCACGCTCATGTTCGGGAACAGGTTGAACTGCTGGAACACCATCCCGATCTGCTTGCGGACCTCCCGCACCTGCTTCTCGGACGCCGGGAAGAGCTGCTGCCCGTCGACCGTGATCGTGCCCTCGTCCGGCTTGGTCAGGGTCATCAGCAGCCGCAGGATCGTGGTCTTGCCGGAACCGGAGGGGCCGATCAGGGTGACGTGCTTGCCGGCGTCGACGGAGAAGTTCAGCCGGTCGAGCACGGTGTTCGTGCCGAATCGCTTGGTGACCCCGTCCAGGCGGATCAGCTCGCCGCCGCCGGTGGACGGGCCGGCACTGGTGCCGGGTTCTTTCATCAGGGGGGTGTCAGCGGACAAGGCGTCGCTCCAGGGTTCGCAGGAGAAGGGAGGCCAGGTAGGAGATGACGATGAAGGCCACGCCGATCACGGTGAGCGGCTCGGTGAACTGGAAGTGCTGCTGGGAGTAGAGCCGCGCCTGGCCGAGCATCTCCAGCACGGTGATCACCATCAGCAACGGCGTGTCCTTGAGCATGGAGATCACGTAGTTGCCGAGGGCGGGGACCACCCGGCGGATGGCCTGCGGCAGGATCACCGCGGTCCACGTCCGCCGCCGGGGCAGGTTCAGTGCCGTCGCGGCCTCCCACTGGCCGGGGGGAACCGCCTCGATGCCGGCCCGGTAGACCTGCATCGTGTAGGTCGAGTAGTGCAGGCCGATCGCGAAGACGCCGGTGGCCAGCGCCGAGAAGGTCAGTCCCCACTCGGGCAGCACGTAGAAGAGGAAGAACAGCTGAACCAGCAGCGGGGTGTTGCGGACGAACTCCGTGACGACCCCCACCGGCCAGCGCACCCAGCGGGTCGGTGCCCGCATCAGCAGCGCCCACACCAGCCCCAGGGCGAACGAGAACAGCGAGCCGAGCACCAGCGCCTGGAGCGTGACCTCCAGGCCTTGCCAGAACTGCGGCATGAATCCGCTGACGGCGCTCCAGTCCCACTTCATGCGGCACCTCCGCCCACGGCTCCCACGCCGGCCGCCTGTGCGCGTTTGCGTTCACGCGCGGTGATCTCCGTCCCCGGGTCCTTGCCGATCCCGGCCCTCAGCCGCTTCTCCAGCACCCGCATCAGCCGCGTGATCACAAAGGCGATCGCGAAGTAGATCAGCAGGACGTACGCGTAGATCTCCGCGCTCTGCTGGAGCGCCAGCCGCACCAGGTTGGCGCTGAAGGTCAGGTCGCCCATGCCCATGACGGAGACCAGTGCGGTGCCCTTGAGCAGCTCCACCAGCAGGTTGCAGAAGGACGGGATGGTCTCCGGCACCGCCTGCGGCAGCAGGATCAGCCGCAGCCGCTGCCAGGGCGTGAAGCTGAGCGCGATCCCGCCCTCCAGCTGCGCCGGGTCGACCGCCTGGAGCGCGCCGCGCACGATCTCCGCGCCGTAGGCCCCGTAGGTGAGGCCGAGCGCCAGCGTGCCGGCCCACAGGGGCACCAGCTGCCAGCCGAAGCCGACCGGCAGCACGAAGAACACCCAGAAGATCATCACCAGGGCCGAGGTGCCGCGGAACACCTCGGTGTAGAAGCCGGCGAGGAAACGGACGATCCACAGCCGGTGGGTGCGGGCGACGCCCACGACGAAGGAGACCGCCGTGGCCAGCAGCGCGCTGAACACCAGCAGCTGGACCGTGGTCCAGACTCCCTCGAGTACGAGTTTCCAGAGCCCTGAGGTCATCCGCCGCACAGCTCCTTCGCGGTGAGCTTGGTCATCTCGGCCTTGGTGAAGCCGAACGGCCGCAGGATGCGCAGCAGCTCCCCGCTCCCGCGCAGCTTCTTCAGCTCGGCGTTGAAGGCGTCCCGCAGCCTCGTCTCGGTCGGCCGGAACGCGAACGCGCCGCCGTCGATGTGCGGTTTGCCGTCCACGACCGGCACGAAGGGCTTGGTGGCCTCGGCCTTGGCCGACTTCCCCACCACCTGCCGGACGGTGACGGCGGTCCCGGCGAAGAAGTCGACACGCCCGGCCTCGACGGCGTTCAGCCCGGCCACCTGGTCCGGGACGATCAGGATGTCGCTCTCCTTGTAGCCGGCCTCGACCGCGTGCTGGATCTGCGCGTACCCGGTGCCGGTGGCGCACTTGGCCTTCTTCGCCACGGCGTCCTTGAAGGTGTGCAACCCCTTCGGGTTCCCCTTCCGGACGACGAACGAATCCAGCATCTGGTAGTCGGGGTCGGCGAAGATGACCTGCTTGCAGCGGTCCGGGGTGACGTACATCCCGGCGGCCACGACGTCGAACTGCTGGGAGTTGAGGCCGGGGATGAGCGAGCCGAACTCCGTCGGCACGGGCTGCACCCGGTCGATGCCGAGCCGTTTGAAGACGACACGCGCCAACTCCGGCGCCTCGCCGGTCAGCCGGCCGTCCTTGCCGATGTAGCCGAAGGGGATCTCGCCCGCGATCCCGAGGCGTACGACGCCCTGGGCCCGGAGCCGGTCGAGCAGCTCGCCGCCGTTCGTGGTGGACGCGGTGGCCACGCGCGAGCAGCCCGTGGCGCCCAGCGCACCGGCCGCCGCGATACCGGCGAGCACCGAGCGGCGGGTGTGTCTGCGTTCGTATCCGGTTGTGTGATGGTCGTACCCGAGTGGTGGAGCCATGGCGGCGCGGCTACCCGAACGCAAGCCACTTATGCGCCACGGTTTTCACGCGCCCGCGGCGGTACGCGGCGCACACGGGGTACCCGTACCGCCGTCCGGAAGAACCGCAGGAGGGCAGGACATGACCGCACTCGGAATCCTCTACCCGGGTCACTTCGCCGAGGACGACTACGCGCGCATCGAGCAGCTCCTCGGCAGCGACATCCGGGTGGACCTGGTCCGCGTCGAGGGCGCCGAGGACGCCCACCGGGTCGACGCGCCGCGGGAGATGGGCTCGCCCGAGCGGCTCGCGGCGAGCGTGGAGGGGCTGCGGCTGGCCGGTGCGGAGACGGTGGTGTGGGCGGCACCCAGCGGTGGTTTCGGATACGGCTGGGAGGGCGCCCAGGAGCAGGTGCGCGCGCTGGCCGTGGCGGCGGGCATGCTGGCCTCCTCGACCTCCTTCGCCTTCGTGCACGCCGTGCGCGAGCTCGGGGTGCGGCGGGTCGCCGTCGGGGCGCCCTACGCGCAGGATTCGGCCGATCTCTTCGCGGACTTCCTGCGCGCCGGGGGCGTGGAGGTGGCCGGGGTGCGGGCGGCCGGGGCCGGGACGCCGGAGGAGATCGCGGGGTGGGGCGAGGCGGAGACGCTGGCGCTGGCCCGGGCGGCGGACGCGTCCGGCGCGGAGGCGGTGGTCCTGCCGGACATCGCGCTGCACACGGCGGCGCACGTCCCGCTCCTCGAGGAGTCCCTGGGCAAGCCGGTCCTCACGGCGAACCAGGTGACGGTGTGGGAGGGGCTGCGGCTGGCCGACCGCCGGGTGAACGCGCCGGAGCTGGGGGCGCTGTTCACGCGGGAACCGATCGTGCAGGTCTGAAGACCTGAGCCGGCTGTTCGGCCGCCCGTTCCAGCTGCCGGGAATAAACCGGAGCCACCCTCCTGTTAAGCCTCCCCACAGGCCACCGCCGAGCTACAGGAGGCACCCACCGTGTCGGCAGACGAGATCCGGGGAACCGCGCAGGGGAGCGCCCCCGTCCCCCTCTCCGTGCTGGATCTGGTGACGGTCGGCGCCGGGAGTACCGCCACCGACGCGCTGCGGACCAGCGTCGCGCTGTCGCGGCTCGCGGAGTCGCGCGGATTCCACCGGTACTGGGTGGCCGAACACCACTCCATGCCGGGAGTGGCCTCCTCCTCGCCGGCCGTGATCCTGGCCCACCTCGCCGCGCACACCGAGCGGATCCGGCTCGGATCGGGCGGGGTGATGCTGCCGAACCACGCGCCCCTGGTCATCGCCGAACAGTTCGGGACGCTGGAGGCCATGGCGCCGGGGCGGATCGACCTCGGGCTCGGGCGGGCACCCGGCACCGACGGTGCCACCGCGGCCGCGCTGCGCCGCACGGACACGCTGAACGAGGGCGCCGACGACTTCCCGCAGCAGCTCGCCGAGCTGACCCGGTTCCTCGACGACGACTTCCCCGACGGGCACCCGTACCGGAGGATCCACGCCATTCCCGGACCGGTCCAGGCGACCTCCCCGGGCGGCGTCCAGTCACCGCACCGCCCGCCGGTCTGGCTCCTCGGCTCCTCCGGCTTCAGCGCCCGCCTCGCCGGCCTGCTCGGCCTGCCCTTCGCCTTCGCGCACCACTTCTCGGCGCAGAACACCATCCCGGCCCTGGACCTGTACCGGGAGTCCTTCCGGCCGTCCGCGGTGCTCGACCAGCCCTACGCCCTGATCGGTGTCTCCGCGCTCGCCACCGACGACGAGAAGGAAGCCCGCCGGCAAGTGCGCTCCACCGCCCTGAACATGATCCGCCTGCGCACCGGGCGGCCCGGCCTCTTCCCCACCCCCGAGGAGGCCGAGGCCCACGACTTCAGCCCGATGGAGGAGGACTTCGTCGCCTCCTGGACCGGCAACATCGTCCACGGGACGGCCGACGAGGTCCGGACCGGACTCGACGAACTCCACAAGCGCACCGGAGCCGACGAGCTGATGCTCACCACGCACGCCCACCGCGGCGAGCTCCGCCTGCGCTCGTACGAACTCCTCGCGGACGCCTACGGGTTGCCGACCGCGTAGGCCTGGGCGCCCGGCAACTCGGAGACGCGGTCCGGCGGAACCGGTCGGGAGAGCGTCGGCCTTGGCCGGTCCCGCCTCCGATCTGCCGGTCGGCGAGGTGCTGGCTTCGGGCGAACTCGTCGCAGGGCCGTCGGTGAGGTGGTAGGCCCGTTCGAACTCGTCGTCGGCGCCTACGGGTTGCCGACCGCGTAGGTCTGGGTGCCCAGCAACTCGGAGATGCGATCCGGTGGTACGGGGCGGGAGTAGAGCCAGCCCTGGCCGGTGTCGCAGCCGATGCGGCGCAGGCGGGTGGCCTGGGCGGAGGTTTCCACGCATTCGGCGGTGACCGTGAGGCCCAGGCGGTGGGCCAGTTGGATCATCGCCTCGACGATGACCTCGTCGGCCGGGTTCGGTGGGGCGGCGGTCGCGTCCTTGGCCTCCTCGTACTGGAAGCCGCGCACGAAGGAGCCGTCCAGTTTGAGGACGGACACCGGCAGGCGGCTGAGGTACGCCAGGTTCGAGTAGCCGGTGCCGAAGTCGTCGATGGCGATGCCCACGCCCATGTCGCTGAGGGACTTCAGGGCCTGGAGCGGGCGGCCCGCCGAGCCCATCACCGCCGACTCGGTCAGCTCCAGTTGGAGCAGGTGCGGGGCGAGGCCGGTCTCCGCGAGGATCTCCGCCACGTCCGCCACCAGGTCGGAGTCCCACACCTGGCGCACGGCCACGTTGACGCTCACGAAGATGGGCGGCTCCCCGGGGTGGTCCAGCTGCCAGCGGCGGGCCTGACGGCAGGCGGTCGCCAGGGCCCAGCGGCCCAGCGGCACGATCGAGCCGTCCTCCTCGGCCAGTCCGATGAACCGATTCGGCGTCAAGACACCGAACTGCGGGTGGTTCCAGCGGACCAGGGCCTCGACGCCCCGCAGACGGCCGTCCTCCATGGCCACCAACGGCTGGTAGTCCAGCATGAACTCGCCACGGTCGATGGCATGGCGGAGCGTGGAGGACAGGGCCTGGCGGGTCATGCGGTGCGCGTTGCGCTCCGGGTCGAACAGGGTCCAGCGGGCCTTGCCGTCGGCCTTCGCCCAGTACAGGGTCGTGTCGGCGGCCTGCATCAGGCCGGTGGCGGTGGTGCCGGCCGCATGGCGTTCCACTACGCCGATCGAGGCGGACAACGACAGCCGCTGGCCCGCGAGATCGAAGGGCACCTGGAGGGCCGCGAGCGCCGCCTCGGCCAGCTCGGCGAGCTGCTCCGTCCCCGTGGAGTCCTCCACCAGCAGCGCGAACTCGTCCCCGCCGAGCCTGGCCACCAGAGGGGTGCCCGACCGGGCGTACCCGGCCTCGTCGGCGACCCGGGTCAGGCGCTCGGCCACGGCGGCCAGCAGGCGGTCGCCCACGCGATGGCCGAGGGTGTCGTTGACCGCCTTGAAGCCGTCCACGTCCAGGTAGCACAGACCGATCCGGCCGGTGCCGCTCTGCTCGTACGACTCCGCCTCCAGCGCGGCCGACAGCCGCTCGAAGAACAGCGTGCGGTTGGGCAGCCGGGTCACCGGGTCGTGCATCTGCAAGTGCCGCAACCGGGCCTGGAGTTCACGGTGCGCGCCGATGTCGGCGACGGACAGCAGGACACCCGGCTCGGCGTCCGCGAGGGGGGCGACGGTGACCTGCACCCACACCGCGTGGCCGTCGGGGTGCTTCAGCCGGCGGGTGCAGCGCAGCTTGGCCTGCCGGCCGCGCAGCACCTCGCGATAGGCGTGCCAGATACGGGCCTCGGAGGTCAGGTCCACCAGGTCGGCGGCGACCTGCCCGGTCAGCGCGGCGGGATCGGTGCCGAGCAGGCTGCCCAGGGCGGCGTTGGCGTCGGCGACCAGGCCCTCCCGGTCGACCACCGCCATCGCGAGCGGGGCGGCCTCGAAGACGGAGCGGTAGGCACGCCCCGCACGGGCAGATGTCGTATGATCACTCTCTGTTACGGCTGACCGGTCGAGGTCTGCCGCGGGCGTCGGCCCTTCGGACGTTCCGCTCACCGCTCGCTCCCGCAGTGCACTCGATCTCTGTCCGTGCAGGAAAGTGTGCCGATCATAGAGGCTGGCCCGAGGGCCTTCCAGTCACTGTCCAGTCTCCAGGATGGCCCGGCGGTTGTGACAGATCGTTTCTGCCCGTCCCTGGCCGGGTTCTACGGGCCCCGACCGGTTGTGACGTTCCGTGAGCGCTTTTGGGGTGTCGGCCATTCGGAGTATCCCGATTCCCCTCACCCTTCTGGTGCAGGCAAACAGGGCGTACCACGACAAAGTCGCACAATCTGGATGCGGTGTCCCGCGAAACCGCATCCGGAGGTCCCCGTGCCGCGTCAGCTGCCCCTCGAGCGGCTTTCCCGTGCGGCCCTCGCGGGACTCCGGCGGGCCGGTACCCGACCCCGACTGCGCAGCACCGCCGCCGTGTTCACCACCATGTCGGCGCTCGCCGCGACCTCGATCCTGACCGTCCCCTCGGTCGCCGAGCCGTTCACCACGGCGCCCTGCGCCCTCAAGCGGACCGACGCGCACCACTCGGAGGGCCTGGACACCTGGAACGACGCCTACAACCGTCCCTCCCGCCCGCTCGACGCGGTCCTGGTGTTCCTGTCGTTCCCGGACTCCACCCCCCGCACCACGCCCGCCGAGCTGACCGCCGACCACTTCCCGGCCACCAACAGCTTCTTCCAGCGCGCCTCCTACGGCCGGTTCACCCTGCGCCCGCATCCGCTGCGACGCTGGCTGCGCATGCCGCAGCCGTCGACGTCGTACGCCATGAAACGGGACTGGGACCCGGACCGGCGGGCCGCCTACCTGCGTGACGCGTTCGCCACGGCCGACCCCGAGGTGGACTTCTCGCGCTACGGCGTCGTGTACTTCGTCGCCGATCCGGACGCGCCCGGCGTGGACTCCGACGCGACGAAGGTGGTCAACCTGGACACCCCGACGCACATCGACGGCACGGACGTCCGGCGGGTGGTCACGGTCTTCGAGAGGCATCCGCCGGACCGGCTGGTGCTCGCGCACGAGACCGGGCACGTCTTCGACCTGCCCGACCTGTACCACCGTCCGATGGACGGCAAGGGCGACTGGGACACCTATGTGGGCGACTGGGACCTGATGGGCAGCCAGTTCGGACTGGCCCCCGACCTGTTCGCCTGGCACAAGTGGAAGCTGGGCTGGCTGCGGCCGCGCCAGGTCGTGTGCGTGCGGGGTGGTCGCCCCACCCGGCTGACGCTGGAGCCCCTTGCCGCGGGCCCGGACACCACGGTCGCGGGTGCCTCGGGCGCCCCCGCCTTCGGGCTCGGCGACGGCGTGAAACTGGCCCTGGTCCGCACCGGCCCCGAATCCGTCCTCGCCTTCGAGGCGCGCGGCCCGGCCGGGAACGACCGCTCGGCCTGCAGGTCGGGCGTCCTGGTGTACCGGGTGCGCGGCGGGGCGGCGTCCGGGGACGGGCCGATCCAGGTGGTCGACGCCCACCCGCGTACCGAGGCCTGCTGGGAGAACTCGGTGTACCCACCCCTCGCCGACGCCCCGGTCGCCCTCGGTGAGAGCTTCACGGTGCCGGGTGAGGGCGTACGGGTGGAGGTGGAGGACCGGACGCCGTCGGGGGCGTGGACGGTGAAGATCACGCCGGGGCCAGGGCCGGGTTCGGGGGGTGCGGGCTGAATGTGGTCCGCGAGCGCACAACGACAGAGGGTCACGTTCTCGCGAACGTGACCCTCTGCTGTCTGGTGCGCCGCCAGGGACTCGAACCCCGGACCCGCTGATTAAGAGTCAGCTGCTCTAACCAACTGAGCTAGCGGCGCCTGCTGACGTCGTAGACCTTAGCATCCTGATCGGCGTGGGGAAAAATCGATATCCGCACTCCGGCGCGGGCCGCCCGGACGGCCGCCCACAGCACGACCTCCGGGCCGGGCAGCCAGGGGTCACGGGTGTCGGGCGCGACCAGCCAGCGGGCACCGTCGGGGGCGGAACGGTCACCGTCCGTGAGTGCCGGGACGGTCACGGCGTCGCCCTTGCCGTGGCAGAGCAGCGGGGGGATGGCCCAGCTCCATTCCTCCCAGGCCAGCAGGGACGGCAGCCGCTGCGCCGTGCGCGGCGCGGCGAACAGCAGCATCCGGCCCCGGAACACCGCGACCGGGCCCGAGCCGGGCCCCTCGTCCCACAGGCGGTCCAGCATCCGGCGCCCGAAGACCGCCGGCACGTTCACCACGTCGAAGACGGTTCCGCAGGACAGCACCGCCAGCGGCCCGGGCCCGGTCCCGCTCCGCGGGCGCCTCCCCGCCGAGGCCAGCCATTCGGCACCGTCCGCGGTGACTCCCGCGAGGTCGCTGCGCGCACTGCTCATACCGACAACATCTACCGGCGGTGAACGCCGGACAGCGCTGGGTTGCCGGAAGCGGGGACAACAGGAGCCGGGAGGGGGTATCTTGCCCGCCCGCCTGGCATATGCCGGTCGACTTGGCTGCGGCCGGTGTCACACCGGATCCGCGGACCCCCGCCCCTCGGCCTCGGCGGCGGCCCCCCGCATCAGGTCCCGCCCGAACTCCACCATCCTCTTGGCGTAGTCCTCGGTCCACTCCGCCCGCTCGGCGATGTCCGCCGGCGTCAGCCGGTCGAACCTCCGCGGATCGGCCAGCTGGGCCGCCGCGATGGCCTGGAACTCCATCGCCCGGTCGGTCGCCGCACGGAACGCCTGCGTCAGCTCCGTCGCCCGCGACAGCAGCTCCCGCGGGTCCTCGATCGACTCCAGGTCGAAGAAGTGCTCGGGATCGGCGGCCGCCTCGGCGGGCTCGAAGAGCAGCGGCGCGGGGCGTAGCCGCGGTTCGTGCCGACGCGGCGTGGGCTCCGCCATGTCTTTCTCCTCCTCGTACGGTTCGGTAGGGGCGCCGCCTTCTGGGTGGGCCGCCTTCCATTGTCCCGCCCCCACGCAAGGGGACGCTGGCCATGCTCTTCGGCCGCCTCCGGCGGGAGGGTGCTTTTTGGGGGAGGCGGTCGCCGGGGCTTGGCGGCCAAGCCATGGTCATGGTCGCCGAGCCACGGTCATGGTCGCCAAGCCACGCGGTGTTCGGCCAGGTGGGCCAGCACCGCGTGGTTCGCCTCCCAGCCGTCCGGGCTGTGTTCTTCGGCCGCCTCCGGCGGCGTGCCGGACTCCGTCCGGCGGGAGGCGGCTGTCGGGCATGGCGGCCGAGCCGTGGTCGTGGTGCCAAGCCACGCGGTGTTCCGCCAGGTGGGCCAGCACCGCGTGGTTCGCCTCCCAGCCGTCCGGGCTGTGTTCTTCGGCCGCCTCCGGCGGCGTGCCGGACTCCGTCCGGCGGGAGG
>NZ_JBIAVX010000014.1:236489-260175 GCF_042894725.1 Streptomyces sp. NPDC001480
CGGCGGCTGTCGGGCATGGCGGCCGAGCCATGGTCATGGTCGCCAGGCCACGCGGTGTTCCGCCAGATGGGCCAGCACAGCGTGGTTCGCCTCCCACCCGTCCGGGAACTTCACGAGCGTTCCCAGCTGCACCGGCTCGGTCGACGGGTAGTCGTCCAGCAGGTCGCCCACCCCTGCCCGGCACACCACGACGCACGCCTGCCGGTGCCGGGAGGCGAGGACGCACAGGCGGCCCGTCTCCAGGTGGAACGCGGTGGCGTCGGGGCGGCCCGACAGTGGGTGCAGTACGACGGTGACGTCGAACTCCCGGCCCTGTAGCCGGTTCGCCGTGTCCACCGTCACATCGGCCACGCCCAGCTCGGTCAGCGCGGCCCGCACCGCCGCCGCCTGGTCCCGGTGGGCCGTGCCGACGGCGATCCGGTCGGCCGTGAGGGGGGCCGGGTCGGGTGAGCGCTCCGAGACCGCCGCGCCACCCCGGTCCAGCAGCCGTCGCACCACCGTGGCCACGGCGCGTACCGCCTCCGGGTCCGTCCTCGGCGTGTGCCGCGCCGGCAGTTCCAGCAGCCCCCAGCCCGAGGCCGCCGCCTCGTCGATCACCCGGTCGGGGCCGGAGCCGTCGGACGGGACGGCGAAGGCCAGGCGGCGGTCGCCGTGGTCCGTGCCGCTGCGGAAGGGGGTGTAGGGGTAGAAGGCGTCCGACACCAGGGGGGCGGCTGAAGCCGGGAGACGCCATGACACCGGCAGCCGGTGCTGCGGCAGCTCGGGGTTGTGGGCGAGGAGGGTCGTCACGGCCGAGCCCGAAGGGTCGTACGACAGGCCCGCCCACTGCTCGCTGCCCACGATCGCGAACGGGTCCAGCTGGCCCGGATCGCCCACGAACAGCGCCCGCTCGAACAGCCCGGCCACGGCGAGCAGCGCGTCCGAGCGCATCTGGTACGCCTCGTCCACGATGGCGTGCCGCCACGGCTCGTCCACCTTCACGTGCGCCCACTTCGCGGCGGTGGAGAGGACGACCGGGATGCCGGCCAGATCACCCGCCTTCGCCGACTTCCGTACGTTCGGCAGGTCGTCCAGCGCCTTGTCGTACGGGTCGGAGTCGCTGCTGTGCAGGCGGCCCACGGGCAGCTCGGGGTTCTTCTCGGCGAGCCGGGCCACCAGGTCGTCGACCTGGGCGTTGGTCTGCGCGACCACCATCAGCGGGCGCCCGGCGTCGGCGAGTTCCAGCGCCGCGCGGACGACGAGGGTGGACTTGCCGGCGCCCGGCGGGGAGTCCACGACCACGCCCCGGTGGGTGCCGTGCAGGGTGTCGCGGAGGATCGCGTCGGTGGCCCGCGCGGCCGCGGCCCCGGGGTCGAACACGGCCTCGGTGGTCACAGCTGGTCCTCCTCGGTGACGGCGTCGGCGGGCTCCGGCACGGCCGCCTCCTCACCCGGCGGCCCGCCGTGCGTCCACGGCGTCTCCTCCGGGTCGGGCAGCTTCGCCCCGCCGCGCTGCTCGTGTTCGAACAGGGTGAAGCAGAGCCGGTCGCCCTTCTCCGGGACCGACCCGGCCTCGGGCTCCTTGCCGCGGCCCATCTTGTCGACGATCCGCAGGACGACGAGCCCCTCGCCCTCGTACCCCACGAACTCCGCCGCCTGCGGTTTCCCGCCAAGCGAGCGGTACACCTTCGCCCGCTCCCCGAAGTGCGGCCGGTCGTCCGTGTGCACGGTCACCAGCGGGCGCGGGCTGGGCCGTTTGCCCTCGCTGTACGCCATCACGACATCCGTGACCTCGCCCGCGAACGCCTCCCCGGCCAGCCTGCGCCCGGCCATCACCAGCGGGTCGTCGAGGGCCTCCTGCGCCTCCAGACGGGCCTGTTCGCGCTCGCGCGTGGCCAGCTTGTTGGCGGCCGTCACCGCGTCGTCGCGGCGGGGCTGCGGGGGCTCCCCGGCGAGGACGCGGTCGCGGTGTCCGGTGAACGACCAGCGGTCGCGCGTCCACCGCTCCTCCACGTGCGCCCCCTCCGGCAGCGCCCGCAGCAGGTCGATCCCGCGCCACACCGCCTTCCAGGTGGGCAGGGTGACACTCGCCACCAGGTCGCGGATCTCCTGCTCGGCCGCGGTGAGCACCCCGAGCCGGTCGTCCGCCTCCAGGCCGTCCTCGGCGGCCGCCAGGGCGGTGCGCGCCCGGTCGTAGCGTTCCAGGGCGGGCGCGAGCAGCTTGTTGTCGAACGCCGGGTCGGTGGCCGGGCCCGCGGGCGGGCACCGCAACTGGCCGTCGGCGCCCCGCGCCAGCTCGGCCCGCGACGCCTCCTCGGCGCCCGTCGTGCCCTCCGGAGGGTCGATCCAGGCGAGCAGCGCCCCCAGGTGCTGGTCCTCCAGGCTGGACTGCCCGGTCGCCCAGTGCCGCGACAGCAGGTCCGTCAGGGCCTGGAGCAGCGAGGAACCCGGTACCCGGGCCCGCTCCCCGAAGTGCGTCAGCCACCGCCCGAGCAACGGCACCCGGGGCGGCGCCGGGTAGGGCGCCTCCGGGTCCTGCTCCGCCGTGCGCCGAAAGCGCATGGACCGCCCGAGCAGCCGTACGAACTCCACGCCCGCGCGGCTCGGCACGATCAGTTGCGGGGCGTCCGCGCACAGCTCCACCTCGACCTTGACCCGCTTGCCGGTCTCCGGGTCGGTCTCGGTGCGCTCGGCGGCCTCGACGTCGTCCGCGAACGAGTCGACGTACGGCAGGACGATGTCCGCCAGTTCGGCGAGGAACGCGAAGCGCAGATCGCGGTCGCGCGGCTGCGGTACGACCAGCAGGCGCGGCGCGTCCCGGTCGGTGCCGACCAGCGCCCCGAGCGGGGCACCCGCCTCACCGGCGGTGGTGAGCGGCACGAACACCAGCGGCCGGTCGGACAGATGCCGGTGCCGGACGGTCGCGGCGGGCCGGGCGCGGCCGGTGCTGACCGCCTCCAGACGGGCGAGGGTGTCGATCAGGGACACGCGGCCACCTCCCGGCCGGACAGCGCCTCCGCCCGCAGGGCCGCCGCCCTGCGCAGCGCCGCCACCGCCGGATCCGCGGGGTCGCCGAGCTCACCGCGGGCCGCCGCCAGAACGTCGTCCACGGTCGACAGGCCGCCCAGTTCGGCCCGGACCGGACGGCCCAGCGTCGTCACCGCGCCCGCCGAGCGGGAGCGGTCGCGGCAGTGGAAGGCCAGCTCGCACGCGGCCAGGCACTCGGGCGCGTACGTCGCCGGGACCGACTCCACCGCCGCCGTCAGCTCCTCGGCCGGCAGACCGGGCGCGAAGCAGGTCCCCTCGGGAAGACCGGCGGCGATCTCCTCGATGCGGGTGAGCCGGGCCAACTGGCGGGCGGTGACCGCACGCTGCTTGCGGACGTCCACGGCCGAGGCGGTGGCCAGGTTGGAGAAGTCCCGGGGGCACACCAACAGCACGCGGTGCCGCACGTGCGGGGCGGGATCGAGCCGTCCCGCGACCTCCTCCAGGGCCAGCACGTACACCGCCGACTGCCGCGCGGCCGCGCCCACCTTCGCCGGGTCCGCCGAACCGTCCAGCATCGGGAAGGACTTGATCTCCACGACCGTCCAGCTGCCGTCCGGGTGCACCACCACCGCGTCCGGCTCCAGGAACGCCGGGGAGCCCGCCACGTCCAGTGCCAGCATCGGATGGTCGAGCAGCGTCCAGCCGCCCGCCTCGACGGCCTCGCGCAACGCCAGCGCCGTACGCGCCGTCCGCCCCGCGGGGCCGGGCGCGGACAGGTCGGGCAGGTGGGCCTCCCGCGGCGGCTCGGCGCCCGGGTCCAGCCGCTCGTGCACCAGGCGCAGCAACTCCGCGCCGCCGTCGGCCTTCACCCGTGCCTCGAACGCGTTGCCCCGGGTCAGGGCGAACTGCGACTGTCCGAAGGCAGAGGGCGCGCCCAGCGCGCTCGCCAGGCCCGCCTTGTCGACGCCCGCCCCGTCGAGGATCGCCCGCCGTCTGCACCCCGGGTTCGCGGCGAGCGCCGCGAGGGCGCGCGCGTCCAGTGCCTTGGCCGGTACGTCGGGGCCGCGCAGCTCAGCGAGCCGGTGCCGGAGCGCCGTCCCCCGCGTCGGTGGGGGCGGCGTCCGGCTCGGCTCCGGATCCGAGCCGCGCGTCGCGCTGCCGTGGAATTCGCTCACCCGCGGAAGTCTGGCATCCGCCACTGACAATCGGGGCGCCTGTGCCCTGGGAGCCCGCTGCGACGACCGGGTCGCCCGGCAGCAGCCGCTCGCGCAGCCGGTCCGCACCGCGCATCACGTACGGCGCGAGCAGCAGCCCGACCCCCATCACGGCCGCGCCCGCGACCGCGTCCAGGAAGTAGTGGTTGGCGGTGCCCATCACCACGATCGCGGTCAGCAGCGGATAGGCGACGCCGGCGGCCTTGGCGATGCGCGTGCCGCCGTACCGCCACAGCATCACTCCGCACCACAGCGCCCAGCCCACGTGCAGGCTCGGCATGGCCGCGTACTGGTTGGTCATGCCGCCCATGCCCCGCGGGGCGCTGGCCTCGGCGCCCCACCAGCCGTACGAGCTGTACTCGGCCATCGTGTCCACGAATCCGTGGCCCGCGGAGAGGAGGCGGGGCGGGCAGGTGGGCAGCAGGGTGAAGCCGATCAGGCCTATGAACGTGGACGTCATCAGCCAGGTGCGGGCCGCCCGGTACAGGTGGCCGCGGGACCGGAAGAGCCAGACCAGTATCGCGGGTGTGACCAGGTAGTGCAGCGACGCGTACCAGAAGTCGGCCGGGACGCCGAGCCATGCCTCGCGTGTGAACAGGCGGTTGAGCGGGTGCTCGGCGTTGAGGTGCAGGGCCTTCTCGATGCGCAGGATCGCCAGACCGTGGTCCACGGCGCCGGTGACATCACCCCGGGCGAGCAGCCGGCCCGCCGAGTAGCAGCCGTACACCAGCAGGATCAGCGGAAGTTCCGTCCACCACCGCAGCCGGGTCCGCGGGGACACCTCGGTGCCCGGTGTCTCGGTCTGCGGCATCCGATCGCCCTCCCCCTTCTGGTCTGCGGCTCCCCTTGGGCCGGGCGTGCCACTCTACGGCGTACCTGTCCGCCCGGTTACGGCGTACCTGTTCGCTCGTACGGCGTACCGGTTCGCTCTTGGGCGGCGCTTCAGCCCGGATAGACGCTGAGATCGCCCGCCGGGTTGCCCAGGGACAGGGTGCGCGATGATGGAGGGGCTACGCCTCGGGTTTCTCCCCGATCCCTCCCCGATGCCTCCCGGAAAGGTCCCCCATGGCACCGCGCATCCTGCTGGCCCGGCACGGACAGACGGCCTGGTCGCTGTCCGGCAAGCACACCGGCAGGACCGACGTGGGCCTCCTCGAGGAGGGCCGGCGCGGCGCCAAACTGCTCGGCGAGCGGCTCCACCGCCCGCCCTTCGACGGCCTTCCCGGGGTCGAGGTCCGCACCAGCCCCCTGTCACGCGCGCGTGACACGTGCGAACTCGCCGGGTTCGGTGACCGGGCGACCGTCTGGGACGCGCTGCTGGAGTGGGACTACGGCGCGTACGAGGGCATGACCCCCGAGCAGATCCAGGACGTCCGCCCCGGCTGGCTGATCTGGCGGGACGGGGTCCCCGAGGGGGAGACCCTCGCCGAGGTGACGGCCCGGGCGGACGAGGTGGTGTCCTGGGCGCGGTCCGCCGACCGCGACGGCGGCGACGTTCTCGTGTTCGCCCACGGGCACATCCTGCGGGCGATCGGCGCGAGGTGGCTGGGCCTGCCCCTGGACTTCGCCGCGCGGATCCGCCTCAACCCGACTTCGCTGTCCGTCCTGGGCTGGGCGTACGGCGAGCCGGCGATCGAGAGCTGGAACGACCTGGGACACCTCGCCGGCTGACGCCCCGGCCGGCCGCGCGGGGCTTTCGCGACGGGCCCTGTCAGGTACGTGCCGTGCGCGGCAGCGAGGCGTGCCGTTCCAGGAACTCCGACACCCCGGAGGCCCGCCGGTGCGGCAGCAGCACGCGCGCGGTCCCCGCCAGCATCGTCTGGATCCGTGACGACTGCACCTGGTCCAGCAGGTCCAGCACCCGCATCCCGGCCGCCGCGGCCTCGTCGGGCCGTCCCCCGCGCGCGAGGTCGTCCGCGAGTTCGGCCGTGTACAGCGCGATGTTCCGGCTGAAGTGAGGGTTCTGGAGCTGCGCGGCCCGCCGCGCGTGCCGGGCCGCCCGCATCCAGTCGCCCAGCGTCGACCAGCACTGCGCCTCCAGGCCCTCCAGTTCGGCCTCGCCGTAGAAGCTCATCCACTCCGGGTCGGCGTCCGAACGGCCCCGCTCGTACAGGGCCTGTGCCCGTACGAGCGCCTGTTCGCAGCCGGTGCGGTCGGCGAGCCCGGCCCAGCCGCCCGCCTCGCGCAGCGCGAGCAGCGACATCAGGCGCGCGGACCCGAGGGACCGCCCCACCCGCTGCGCGGCCTGCGCCGCCCGCACCGCCTCCCGGGGCCGTCCCGCGTCGCGCGCGAGGAAGGCGGTGTTGCAGAAGGCGTGCGCCTCCAGGGCGGGGTCCCCGGTCATCCGGGCGGTCGCGAGCGCCTCCGCGTAGTGCGAGCGGGCGTCGTCGAAGCGGCCGGAGTCGTGGGCCAGCCAGCCGACGGAGATGGCGAGTTCACCGGCGCCCGAGTGCAGCCGGTCGGCGGTCGTCTGCCGGGTGGCACCCGCGTCCAGCAACTCGTAGGCGGCGCGCAGCGGGGCGGCCGCGCGCCGGTAGAGGCCGTCCGCGCCGTGCCGGTCGTCGAGCAGCCGGATGCGGCGCACGGCCTCCTCCAGGGCGGCCGCCTCGGAGGACCCGGCGCGGCGCACCGGCCGGTCCGCCGCCGCGGCTTCGATGGTGACCCCCAGGGGGCCCAGTGTGGCGGCGGCCACGGTGGCGCCCCCGCCTGTCATGAATGCGCGACGCAGCACGTCGCTCTCCTCGTGGTTCTCGTGGTACTCGTGCGTGTCGTACGGGTCCTGCGTGTCATACGGCTCGAACGCCCCCTGCGCCTCACCCGCGGTGAACGCCGGGTGTGTGACGAGCAAGGGGGGCGCTTCCCCCGCCGGGCGGGCCCCGCGTCCGCGGACGGACGAGCGGGGCGCGAAGCCCAGGTCGGCGAGCGTGCGGCCGGGGAACATGTGCAGGAACACCCGTTCGTACGCGTAGTTCGGGCAGCGGATCTCGCCCGCCTCGACCCGGCCGATGTAGCGCGCGTCACAGCTCACCCGCTCGCCGATCTCGCGGGCGGCCCGCCGCACCAGCGCGGCGAACTCGGCCGGTGAGCGCCGGCCGCGCAGCTGCCGGAAGGCGAGGTTCGGCCGTGGTGGCCGTTCGGGCTGCGACGAGGTCACGGTTGACGACGCCATGGCCGGGTCCTCTCGTGCGAACCGTCGAACCATGCCGGATCCGTCGCGGGCCGTCGGTGTCGACGGCCCCGGTTCCGGCGGGCAAGAACGTACCGGCTGTGTCGGACCCGCCACGCTGCGTTTGGCTACAAATCGGATATCTCGTGCACGATCTGCCATGAAGTGCCATCCTTTGCGGCGCACTTGTGCCGTAGCCGTTGACGCGGTGCCGCGTTGGACACTGCGGACTGCAAGAGGGCTGCGTGGTGGAGGCCGGGATGGAGACCAGCCGGAGCAACGATCCTTGTGCGCCGTCGCCGGCCGCGTGCGAGGTGGTGACCGTGCCGACCCGGCAGGGTCTGGAGGCGGTCGACATCCTGCGGCGCGGCGCGGCCGGGGACGGGGTGGGGCCCGTCCTGCACGACGACGGGTGCGACACGCTCGGCTTCCTGGTCCCGCCGGGCACCGCCGCCGCGTGGGACGTCCCCGGGAGCACCTGTACGGAGACCGACGGACGCGGGCTGAACCTGATCCCGCAGCCGCCGGTCGGAGGTTCGGGCTGGCTGGTGCCGCCCGGGGAGGCCGACCTGGCGACGGACCCCGCGGTCCTCAGACGGGCCCTGGGGGAGGCGGCACGGCTGCTGGAGGCGGCGGACAGCTGCCGCTGACCGGCCCCACTGGCGTCCCGCCACCTGGTGTGGCCCGTCAAGCGAGTGGAACACCCAGGCCTTGGCCCTGATCGCCTTCGCCGGTGGCCCCGTTGGGGCTCGCGAAGCCGGGACCGGCGATGGCCGGCGGGTGTCACCCGGCGGGACCCGCCCCGCCGGGCGCCGCCGGAGGCGGCAGATCGTGATCGGCGGCACCACGCCAGGGACGTGACCGGCACCCCCCGCCGGGGCCCTGCGAAAATGGCCCCATGGGCAAGTCCAGGAACCCCCGGCGCAGACAGGCCGACGCCGAGACGCTCGTCGAGGACGTCGACGGCGGCCTCGCCCGGCTGATACCCGACCGGGACCGCCGGCGGGCCTGGACCCTGCTGATCGACGGGGCGCCGCAGTCGCACGTCGACCTCGACGACCCGGCGTACCTCTCCTTCGAGTACCAGCGGCGGCTCGGGCACGTCATCGACCTCGTCGCACCGCCCGGCCGGCCGGTGCGCGCCGTGCACCTCGGCGGGGGCGCGTTCACCCTGGCCCGCTACGTGGCCGCCACCCGGCCCCGCTCCACCCAGCAGGTCGTCGAGCGGGACGCGAAACTCGTCGAACTGGTCCGGCGGGAGCTGCCGCTGGACCCCGGGGCCCGGATCCGGGTGCGCTCGACGGACGCCCGCGAGGGCCTGGCCAAGGTGCCGGACGGCTGGGCCGACCTGGTCGTCGCCGATGTCTTCAGCGGCGCCCGCACCCCCGCCCACCTCACCTCCACCGAGTTCCTCGACGAGGTCCGCAGGGCCCTGACGCCGGACGGGGTCTTCGCCGCCAACCTCGCCGACGGTCCCCCTCTCGCCCATCTGCGCGGCCAGATCGCCACCGCCGCCGCCCGTTTCCCCGAGCTCGCGCTGGTCGCCGACCCGGCCGTGCTGCGCGGCAAACGGTTCGGCAACGCGGTCCTGGTCGCCGCCGACCGCCCGCTCCCGGTCGCCGAACTGACCCGGCGCGCCGCCTCCGACCCGCACCCCGCCCGGGTCGAGCACGGCAGTGCGCTGCTCGCCTTCACCGGAGGTGCGGTCGCGGTCACGGACTCGGCGGCGGTGGCCTCACCTGCCCCGCCGCCCTCGGTGTTCCAGTGAGGGGATATCCCGTTGTGGGGCCGGGAGCACGGCCATAGGGTCCCGGCATGTCCCTACGTGTTCGTATGCGTCAAGCCCTCCCGGAGGCGATGCGCGCCCGCGACAAGGCCGCGGTCAGCGCCCTGCGCGCGACGCTCGCCGCACTGGACAACGCCGAGGCGGTACCAGTGGACGAAGCCGCGATGCGCGGCCCGGCCCTCGAACAGTCACCGGTCGGTGCCGGTGCCACCGAGGTGTCGCGGCGTGAGCTGAGCGAGCGCAGGGTGGTGGACATCGTGCGGGCCGAGGCCACCGAACGACTGGAAGCCGCGGCGCAGTTGACCGCGCCCGCCCACACCGACCGGGTCGCGCGGCTCCGCGCGGAGGCCGCTGTGCTGCTCGGCTTTCTCGACGGCCACGGCACGCCGTCGCAGAACTGATCGGAGAGCTAGAAGTCCAAGCCCCGTGACAGCAGCGGCAGATGCCGTTCGTACAGCGCTGTCAGGTCTTCCTGGCCGTCGCCCTCCACCCAGTGCCGTACCAGCGCGGTGAAGACCGCGATGATCGCCGCCGCCGCGCACTTGACCTCCAGGTCGGCCGCGTCGCGGCCGGCACGCTCGGCGATCACCTCGGCGATGGCCCGCTCGCTGCGCTCCTGTTCCGCGACGGTGCGGGCGCGGATGGCCGGGTCGGTGAAGGAGATCCGGGTGCGCAGCAGGAGGTCGTCGCGGTCCTGCTGGATCATCTCCCCGACGGGGCCCTTCAGGGAGCCCAGCACCGCGTCGACGATGGGTTCGTCGGCGGGGCGGGAGCGCAGGGCGGTGGCGAGGGCGGGGTCGTACTCGTCCTGGAGGACGACGTCCTCCTTGGTGGGGAAGTACCGGAAGAAGGTGCTGGGCGAGACCTCCGCCGCCTCCGCGATCTGGTCGACCGTGGTGGCCTCGTACCCGTTCTCGGCGAAGAGGCGGTAGGCCTCGCGGCGGATGCGCCGGCGGGTCTGCTGCTTCTTGCGCTCACGCAGGCCGAGGGGGGCGGCGGGGGTCTCGTGCGTCGTCATACGACCGATTCTGCGGGCTGCGCGGCGGACCGGGCCACCGTACGGGAGCAGGGGGCGGTGCCGGGCAGGAAGACGGCGGCCAGGACGGCGCCGAGCAGGGCGATCGCGCCGCAGGCCGTCAGGACCAGGCTCATACCGTGGACGAACGCCTCGTGCGCCCCCGACGCCAGGGCGGTGTCGTGCAGTTGCGCGGCCACCGCGTCGGCACCGGAGAGGGAGTCGCGGGCCGCGTCGGCCGCCGGCCCCGGCAGGGCGCCGGTGTGCAGCCGGGCGAGGTAGCCGTAGCCGAGCAGACTGCCGAGACCGGCGACGCCGAGGACCGAGCCGAGCTGCTGGACGGTCTCCAGGAGGCTGGTACCCGACCCGGTGTTGTCCTCGGGCAGCGCGGCCATCACCAGGCTGGTGGCCGGGACCACGGCGAGCCCGAAGCCCAGTCCGGTCAGGCCCAGCCACAGCGCGGTGAAGCCGTAGCCGTCCGAAGTGCCGGTGGTCGCGCCGAGCAGCACACCGGCGCCGAGCACCAGCAGTCCGGCGGGTACGACCGTGCGCGCGCCCAGCCGGGGGACGAGGGGTTCGCTCGCGGTGGCCGCCACCATCAGGCCGCCGATCAGGGGCAGGACGCGCAGGCCGGTCCCGAAGGCGTCGTTGCCGAGCACCGACTGGAGGTACTGCGGGACGACGAACAGGATGCCCATGACGGCGAAGTTGACGAAGACGGCGATCAGCGTGCCCCACAGGAAGCGGCGGTCGGTGAACAGGCGCAGGTCGACGATGGGGTGTGCGTACCGGCGCTCGCGCAGTACGAACCCGGTCAGCAGGACGGCCGCGGCGACGAGCGGGACGAGGACCGAGGGCGCGGTCCAGCCGTCGCGGGGGATCATGATGGTGCCGTAGACCAGCGCGGTGATGCCGAGGCCGCCGAGGACGGTGCCGAGGGTGTCGAACGGCGCGGAGGCGCGGCCGGCGGTGTCGCGGGGCAGCAGCCACACGCCGGCGAGTACGGCGAGCGCGGCGACCGGCGCGTTGAACAGGAACACCGAGCCCCACCAGAAGTGGTCGAGCAGCCAGCCGCCGACCACGGGGCCGACCGGCATGCCGAGCGCGGTGGCCGCGGTCCACATCGCGATGGCCTTGGGCAGTTCCTCCTTGGCGAAGACGCGGGGCAGGATCGCCATGGACAGCGGCGTGATCGCGGCGGCGCCGAGACCCAGGACGGCGCGGGCCGCGATGACCGCCGACGGCGAGTGGGCCAGCGCGCCGGCGAGCGAGGCGAGGCCGAAGAGCGAGACGCCGGAGAGCAGCAGTCGCTTGTGCCCGAACCGGTCACCGAGTAACCCGACCGGGAGCATCGCCACCGACAGGGCCAGCAGGTAACCGCCGCCGATCCACTGCAACTGGGCGCTGTCGGCGTGCAGTTCGGTGGCGATGGTCGGCAGGGCGACGTTGATGACGGTGCCGTCGAGGCCGACGAGCAGCACGCTCAGGGTGAGCGCGGCCAGGGCGAGCCAGCGGCGGGGGGATGCGGAGAGGTGGTGCGCGGAGTCGTGCGTGGACATGAGGACCTCCCATTCGGGGCAACCTGATGAGAGGGTACCGTCAAATGAGAGTCGACTGTCAATATGTAGTTGTCTTTCACTTCAGGCCGCTCAGTAGACCTCCACATGCGGCGGGCCGTCGTGCCAGGTGCAGAACACCGTGATGCGGTCCGCGCCCGAGGCGAACTCCACGCGGATCCAGGACTCCGTCTTCCACACCTGCATCGACCAGCCCGTCCCCGGTGTCGCCGAGACGAGCGTCGCGTCCGCGTCCCCGAGGTCGAAGACCGCCCGGCCGCCGTCGGTGTCATAGCTCTTGACCTCGCCCGAGGCGGTCCCCGCCGGGGGTGGGGCCGGAGTGCTCGCCGTGGTCCGCGAGGGCGTCGGGGTGCCGGGCGCCGACGGTGTCCTCCGTGCCGTCCGGGACGTGGTGGGGGAGGGGGACGGGGGCCGGGACGTCGGGGACGCCAGCGGCTTGGAGCCCTGCTCGGTCGCGTCCGCCGCCGTGATCGGGAGGGCGCGCGGCGGGTCGTACGCCGTGCCCGCCATCACCGTGTGCACGCCCCACCACGACAACGTGACCGCCGCGCCCGTGGCGAGCAACCACGCGAGTACGTGTACGAGTCCTCTGCGCATCCCGGCCATACTGCCCCATGAGCCCCACCCGTCGCACACGTTCGGAGCCGCCGGGAGTTGTCCACAGGCCCGCACCCGGCCGTTCGACATGGCGTACGGTGCGGCGCATGGCAAGTGTTCTCGTGGTCGAGGACGACCAGTTCGTACGCTCGGCGCTCATCCGGCACCTCACCGACGCCTCGCACACCGTGCGCAGCGTCGGCACGGCGCTGGAGGCGCTGCGCGAGGTCGCCCATTTCCGCTTCGACGTGGTCATCCTCGACCTCGGCCTGCCCGACCTGGACGGCTCCGAGGCGTTGAAGATGCTGCGCGGCATCACCGACGTGCCCGTCATCATCGCCACCGCGCGGGACGACGAGACCGAGATCGTCCGGCTGCTGAACGCCGGGGCCGACGACTACCTGACCAAGCCGTTCTCCGTCGAGCACCTGTCCGCCCGGATCGCCGCCGTGCTCAGGCGCTCCCGGGCCGCCACCGTGGAGGCCCCGCCGTCCAGCGTCCTGCGCGTCGGCGGCCTGACCGTCGATCCGCTGCGCCGCCAGGCCGAGTTGGACGGGACGCGCCTCGACCTCACCCGCCGCGAGTTCGACCTGCTCGCCTTCCTCGCCGGCCGGCCCGGGGTCGTCGTCCCCCGCAAGGAACTGCTGGCCGAGGTGTGGCAGCAGTCCTACGGCGACGACCAGACCATCGACGTCCACCTGTCCTGGCTGCGGCGCAAACTGGGGGAGACGGCGGCCCGGCCGCGCTATCTGCACACCCTGCGCGGCGTCGGCGTGAAGCTGGAACCCCCGGGGGAAACGGAGCCGGTCCGATGAGATGGGCACTGGTCAGGGTCTGCCTCGCGGTCACCACGATGGTCGTGGTCGCCTTCGCGGTCCCGCTCGGACTGGTCGTCAAGGAGATGGCCCGCGACCGCGCCTTCTCCAACGCCGAGCGGGAGGCCGCCGCCATCGCGCCCGCCCTGTCCATCACCACCGACCGCGACAAACTGGAGCGCGTACTCGCCTCGGCGGGCTCGGACACCGGCATGGCCGTGCACATACCGGCATCCGGCGACGGCACGGCGGACGGGTCCGGCCGGGCGGCCGTCGACATCGGCCGGCAGCGCGCGGCCGACCGGGACATCGCCACCGTACGGAAACTGGGCCGCGCCTCCACCACCGAGGTCGCGGGCGGCTCCACCCTGCTCCAGCCGGTCGCGCTGAGCTCCGGCGCCATCGCGGTGGTCGAGGTGTACGTCCCCGAGGCCGAGGTCACCAACGGCGTCGGCACGGCCTGGGCGGTGCTGGCCGCCGTCGGCACCGCGCTGATCGTGGGCTCCGTCGCGGTCGCCGACCGGCTCGGCGTACGGATGGTGCGGCCCGCGCGACGGCTGGTCGAGGGCGCGCACGAACTGGGGGAGGGCAAGCTGGGCGCACGGGTGCCGGAGGACGGGCCGACCGAACTGCGGCTGGCCGCCGTCGCGTTCAACTCCATGGCCGACCAGGTCGTCCAACTCCTCGCGAACGAACGCGAACTGGCGGCGGACCTCTCCCACCGCCTGCGCACCCCGCTGACCGTGCTCAGGCTGAACGCGGCCTCGCTCGGCGACGGGCCCGCCGCCGAGCAGACCCGGGCCGCCGTCGCCCAGCTCGAGCGCGAGGTCGACACCATCATCCGCACCGCCCGCGAGGCCAAGCCGCAGACCGTCGCCGCCGGACCAGGAGCCGGCTGCGACGCGGCCGAAGTCGTCCGCGAACGGATGGAGTTCTGGTCCGCGCTCGCCGAGGACGAGGGCCGCAAGTGGCGGGTCGCCGGGGCCGAGCGGCCGGTGCGGACACCCGTGGCGCGCGCCGACCTGGCCGCCGCGCTCGACGCGCTGCTCGGCAACGTCTTCCGGCACACCGCCGAGGGCACGGCCTTCGCGGTCGACGTGCACAACGGTGAGGACGCGGTGATCGTCCTGGTCTCCGACGCGGGCCCCGGCATACCCGACCCCGAGGCGGCCATGGCCCGCGGCCGGGGCTCGGGCACCGACGGCTCGACCGGCCTCGGCCTGGACATCGTGCGCCGGCTCGCCGAGTCGACCGGCGGGGACGTACGGATCGGCTCGTCGGTGCTGGGCGGCACGGAGGTGCGGATCTGGTTCCAGCTGGACGGGCGGGAACCGGTGCGCAAGGGCCACCGCGGAGCCGTACGCCGCCGCCGGCCCCGCAAATTGGTCTCTACCTTTAACCGCCCCCGATCCCTCCCTTAAGCGCACCCTAAGATCCCCAACCAACGTCCGGATCAAGCCATTTGCCTGATTCCGGATCGCTAGCGTGCTGCCGCACCACACCCCCGTGAACAGCGAAGGCAGGCACGCCCATGAGCACGCACCGGCGCAGGATCAGTGGCAGGAACAAGGCGATAGGCGGCCTCGTCGCCGCGGCCGTGGCCGGTGGCGGCGCACTGCTGTTCACCGGCATCGCACACGCGGCCGGGGTCGGCGCCGCGTACACCAGGACCAGCGACTGGACGACGGGCTACAGCGGCCAGTACGTCGTCACGAACAACAGCGGACAGACCGAGAAGACCTGGACCCTCGACTTCGACCTCCCCGACGGCGCGAAACTCAGCTCCCTCTGGAACGGCGAGTCGAGCGTCAGCGGCCGGCACGTCACCGTGAAGCCCGCCAAGTGGGACACCGACGGCCTCGCACCCGGCAAGTCGGTCACCGTCGGCTTCGTCGTCAACGGCACCGGGGACCCCACCGGCTGTCACATCGACGGCGCGACATGTTCCGCCGACAGCACCGCCACCCCCGAGCCGAGCGGCCGCCCGACCCGGACACCGACCCCGACCGCCACACCGAAGCCCACACCGACCCCCACCCCCACCAAGAGCGCCACCCCCACCGCCTCCCCGACCCCCACCCAGACCACCGGCAGCGGAACAACCACCTCCGCCGGCTTCGCGCCCTACGTCGACACCTCCCTCTACCCCGCCTTCGACCTGCTGGCGAGCGCCGACGCCACCGGCGTGAAGAACTACAACCTCGCCTTCGTCACCGACGGCGGCGGCTGCACACCCAAGTGGGGCGGCGTCACCGACCTCGCGAGCGACGGCGTGGCCGCCCAGATCGGCTCACTGCGCGCCAAGGGCGGCGACGTCCGCGTCTCCTTCGGCGGCGCGTCCGGCTCCGAACTCGCCACCACCTGCTCCTCCGTGGACGCGCTGGCCACCGCCTACGGCAAGGCCGTGGACCAGTTCAAACTCACCAAGGTCGACTTCGACGTCGAGGGCGGCGCACTCCCCAACACCGCCGCCAACACCCGCCGCGCCCAGGCCATCGCCGAACTCCAGGCCCAGCACCCCGGTCTGGACGTCTCCTTCACCCTCCCCGTGATGCCCGAGGGCCTCACCCAGGACGGCGTCAACCTCCTGTCCGACGCCAAGTCCAACGGCGTGAAGATCAGCACCGTCAACATCATGGCGATGGACTACGGCCCCGCCTACAGCGGCGACATGGGCACCTACGCCGAACAGGCGGCCACCGCCACGCAGGCCCAGATCAAGAGCGTCCTCGGCCTCACCGACTCCGCCGCCTGGAAGACCGTCGCGGTCACCCCGATGATCGGCGTCAACGACGTCTCCTCCGAGATCTTCAAGGTCGACGACGCCACCCAGCTGGTGAACTTCGCCAAGTCCAAGGGCCTCGGCTGGCTCTCGATGTGGTCGGCAGCGCGTGACAAGCAGTGCGCGGGCGGCACCAAGCCCACCGCCGACGCCACGTGCAGCTCGATCACCCAGGACGGCTTCGCGTTCTCGAAGGCGTTCGGGACGTTCAGCTGACCGCGGACATCAGGGCATGACCCGGGCGCGGCACCCCCCTCCGAGTGCCGCGCCCCGTCGCCTCCGGTGTCGTCAGACCCCCGTCTCCACCGGCGGCAGCGTCCCCGTCCGGGCCGCCTGGGCGTACCAGTGGGCGCTCGACTTCGGGGTGCGGGTCAGGGTGGCGTAGTCGACGTACACGGCGCCGAAGCGCTTGCTGTAGCCGTACGCCCACTCGAAGTTGTCCATCAGGGACCACAGGTAGTAGCCGCGGACGTCCGCGCCGTCCGCGATGGCCCGGCGCACGGCCGACAGATGGCCGTGCAGGTAGGCGATGCGCTCGGGGTCGTGGACCCGGCCGTCGGAGTCCACCTTGTCGTCGTACGCCGCGCCGTTCTCCGTGATGTACAGCGGCAGCCCCGGCGCCTCCCGCGAGTACCGCATGATCAGCTCGTGCAGACCGGTCGGGTCGATCGTCCAGCCCATCTCCGTACGGTCACCCGGCGTCTGGTGGAAGGCCACGTCGTCCGCGCCGGGCCAGGGGGAGTGGTCGCTCGCCCCGTGACCGTCCGCCCGCGGGCCGCGCAGCTCCGACTCGGCCGACGAAACCAGCGCCGGCGTGTAGTAGTTCAGCCCCAGCGCGTCCAGCGGCTGGTTGACGGCGCTCAGGTCGCCGTCCTGGACGTAGGACCAGTCGGTGATCGACGAGGTCGCCTCGAACAGGGTCTCCGGGTACGCGCCGTGCAGCATCGGGCCGTGGAAGACGCCGTTGGCCAGGTCGTCGATGCGGCGGCCGGCCGCCAGGTCCGCCGGGTCCTGGGAAACCGTGCGGACGACCGAGGAGTTGAGGCTCACCGCGACCGTGTTCCGGGCCGGCATCACCGCGCGCAGGGCGGAGGCACCCAGACCGTGCGCCAGGTTGAGGTGGTGCGCGGCCTTCAGCGACGCCGCCGGGTCCGTACGGCCGGGCGCGTGCACCCCGGAGCCGTAGCCGAGGAAGGCGCTGCACCACGGCTCGTTGAGCGTGATCCACTGCTCCACCCGGTCGCCGAGCGCCTCACCGACGATCTGCGCGTACTCGGCGAAGCGGTACGCGGTGTCCCGCTCCGGCCAGCCGCCCGCGTCCTCCAGCTCCTGCGGCAGGTCCCAGTGGTAGAGGGTGACCGCCGGCTTGATGCCGTGCGCGAGCAGCTCGTCCACCAGACGGCGGTAGAAGTCCAGGCCCACCTGCACGGCCGGACCCCGGCCCGTCGGCTGCACCCGGGACCAGGAGACGGAGAACCGGTACGCGTTCAGGCCCAGCTCCGCCATCAGCGCGACGTCCTCGCGGAAGCGGTGGTAGTGGTCGACAGCGATGTCACCGTGCTCGCCACCGAGGGTCTTGCCCGGCGTATGGCTGAAGGTGTCCCATATCGAGGGGGTGCGACCGTCCTCCCGGACCGCTCCCTCGATCTGGTACGCGGAGGTCGCGGCACCCCAGAGGAAGGAGGGGGGAAAGGTCACGGACGTAACGGGTTCAGACATGGAAGCGCTCCCATAGGAGGTGTGGGGGCCGACTGATGGATGGGCGAGGGAAGGGAAAAGGGGCCGGAGCTGCGGTGACCCGGCCCCCGAGAGAAGGGCGTCAGCCCTTGACGGCACCCTGCATGATGCCGCCCACGATCTGCTTGCCGAAGACCGCGAAGACGAGCAGCAGGGGAAGCGTACCGAGCAGCGAGCCCGCCATGATCAGGGACTGGTCGACGGTGTAACCGCGGCCCAGACCCGTGAGCGCGACCTGCACGGTCGGGTTGCCGGTCTGGGTGAGGACCAGGAACGGCCACAGGAAGTCGTTCCACGCCTGCACGAACATCAGCATGCCGAGCACCGCCATCGCCGGCCGCGCCGCCGGGAACACCACGTGCCACACCACGCGCCAACTGCTCGCGCCGTCCACCCGCGCGGCCTCGATGATCTCGTCCGGCAGCGCCTGGAGCAGGTACTGCCGCATGAAGAACACGCCGAAGGCACTCACCAGAGACGGGAAGATCACCGCCTGCAGCTGGTCCGTCCAGTCCAGCTTGGCGACCATCATGTACAGCGGGATGATGCTGAGCTGCGGCGGCACCATCATCGTGCCGATCACCACCAGCATCAGGGCGTTACGGCCCCGGAAGCGCAGCTTGGCGAAGGCGAACCCGGCGATCGTCGACAGGAAGACGATCGTCGCCGCCGAAGTCCCGGCCACGATCGTGGTGTTGACGAAGGCCGTGCCCAGGTTCGCTTCGGACCAGGCGACGTCGAGATTGTGGAAGAGATTCCCGCCGAACCAGAACGGCGGCGGTGTCTCGGCCAGCCGGTTGTTGTTCCGGGAGGCCGCGATCGCCGTCCACACCAGCGGGAACAGCGAACCGATGGAGAACAGCACGAGGATGGTGTACGCGATGGGGCCCGCGTGCATCTGGCCGCCCGCGCGGGCCGACTTGGAGCGTCCCGCGCGCCGCGGCTCCTTCGCCGCGTCGGCGGGCGGTGTCGTCAAGGTCGTCGTCACGGCCGGTTCTCCTTAGGTACTGGCGCGCAGCCGGCGCGAGATGACGTAGTTGACGATCCCGACCACGATGAGGATCAGGAACATCGTCCAGGCGATGGCGGAGGCACGGCCCAGGTGCTGGTTCACCCAGCCCTGCTCGTACAGGTAGAGGCCGAGCGTCTGGAACTGGTGCTCCGCGCCGCCGGACGCCCCCTTGTTCGCGTCGAAGATCAGCGGCTCACCGAAGACCTGGCTGGCACCGATCGTCGACACCACACAGGTGAACAGGATCGTCGGCCGCAACTGCGGCAGCGTCACGTGCAGGAACTGCCGCCAGCGGTTCGCGCCGTCCAGGGCCGCCGACTCGTACAGGTCCTGCGGGATCGCCTGCATCGCCGCCAGATAGATCAGCGTGTTGTAGCCGGTCCAGCGCCAGACGATGATCGTCGACACCGCGATCTGCGAGGGCCACTTGTCGTTCTGCCAGTCGATCTTGTCGACACCGATGAAGTGCAGCGCCCAGTTGATCATGCCGTAGTCACGGCCGAACAGCAGGACGAACACCAGGGCGGCGGCGGCGATCGACGTCGCGTACGGGGCGAGCAGCACGACCCGGAAGAAGGTCGAGGCGCGCAGCTTGTAGTTGAGCAGGTGCGCCAGCCCCATCGCCATCAGCAGCTGCGGGACGGTGGAGATGATCCCGATCGTCAGGGTGTTCTTCGCCGCGTTCCAGAAGAAGTCGTCGTCGAAGATCCGGGTGTAGTTGTGCAGCCCCGCCCACTGCATGTCGGTGGGCGCGGTCAGCTCCACCGTGTGCAGCGAGGCCCAGCCGGTGTACACCAGCGGGAACAGACCGAAGGCGACGAACAGCAGGAAGAACGGGGAGACGAAGGCGTAAGGACTCCAGCGGATGTCCCGCTGCCAGCGACGGGACAGCCGGGCCCGGCGCCGCTGGTCCTCGGGGGACGGGGCGCCGGCGGCCGCACGGGCCGGGGCCGCGCCCCCCTCCTTCGCGGGGGGCGCGGCGGTGTCGTGCCGGGTGGCCATGCCGGTCACTTCTCCAGGTTGTTGTCGATGGTCTTGGTGGCCGTCGTCCAGGCGTCGGCGGGGGACTTGCCCTTCGTGACGAGGATGACGCCGTTGTCCGTCAGACCCTGGAGGATGATCTGGTCCTTCGGGCCGATGATCTGGACCGGGGCGGACTTGGCGGCCTGCGCGAAGATCGTGCCGATCGGCGCGTCACCGGTCATCTCGTTCTTCGCGCCCGTCACCGCGGCGTCCGTGTACGCGCCGGGCGCGCTCGGGAAGCTGCCCTGCTTGGCGAAGAGCTTCGCCTGCTGCTCGGGCGCGGTCAGCCAGGCGGCCAGCTTCTCGGCCTCCGTGGTGTTCTTGCCGCCCTTGGGCACGGTCAGGAAGGAGCCGCCCCAGTTGCCGGAGACGGGCGCCTGGGCCACGTCCCACTTGCCGGCCGCGTCCGGCTTCGAGTTGGCCTTGAGCGTGCCGAGCATCCACGGCGGGCAGGAGATCGCGGCGAACTTGTTGTTGGCGATCGTCTGGTTCCAGGCGGGCTGGAACTGGGTCTGGCTGCCGACCAGGCCCTCCTGGGCGGCCTTCGAGGTCAGGTCGAAGGCGGTCTTGACGTTCTTGTTGGTCTTGTAGATGACGTTGCCGGAGGAGTCGTAGAACTTCTTCTTCAGGCTGCCGATCATGGCGTTGAGCAGACCACCGGGGGAGTCCATGAAGGTGGTCCCGGACGGGGCCTTCTTCTTGTACTTCTCGCCGGCCTGGACGAACTTGTCCCAGCTGCCCGTCCACAGCTTGGAGACGGCGTCGCGGTCGGTGGGCAGGCCGGCCGCCTTGAAGAGGTCCGTGCGGTAGCAGATGGCCATCGGGCCGATGTCGGTGCCCAGTCCGATGGTGGTGCCGTCCTTGGCGGTGGCCTGCTGCCACTTCCAGCCCAGCCAGTTGCTCTTCTGCACGCCGGGCGCCTTGGACAGGTCCTCGAACTTGCCCGCGAAGGTGTTGGTGACCTCGGCGATGTTGCTGACTTCGACGGCCTGGATGTCCATCAGGCCGCTGCCGGTGGTCAGGTGGTTGACGAGAGCCGGGTAGTAGTTCTCGTTCCGCTCGATCGAGGTGTCCTTGATGGTGATGTTCGGGTGCAGCTTCTCGTACTCCGTGTAGAGCCCGGCTTCCTTGAACCCGAAGGTGCCGAAGAGACCCAGGGTGATGGTGGTCTTGCCCTTGCCGCCACCGTCCGAGTCGTCGCTGCTGCTTCCACCACTGTCGTCGGCACAGCCGGCCAGCAGCCCGGCGCCCAGGGTGGCGACGGCCGCCAGGACCACCGCTTTGTGGGCGGTTCGGGTACGTGCTCGCATTGCGTCCTCCTGTTGCCCTGACGTGCCGACCCCCCGGCCAACTGCACTGTTGGGCCCGTCTGTTTCTCGCTGCGGCTCGGGCGGGGAACGTGCGGGATGTGTATGTGCGAGGTACTGTGGGAGCGCTCCCACAAGTGATGTGTTGAAGAGTCGTCGGTTCGCACGGGGGTGTCAAGGGAGCGGACGCGGAGAGATGCGTTCAGTTATCCGCCTGTTAGCTAACTTCGAGGAGCGTTCCGTGCGCGCCCCGTGAGCACCCCAGGTGGCCATCATCGAACCTGTCGGGCTTCCGGGGACGAGGGTGTTCCGGCCGAAAAGCGGGCGCCCCGCGCAGGACTGTTAGATTCCAGGCCAGCCACGAGGAACGGTCGAGAGAGGCGGAGCCCATGGCAAGCCACGGAGCGCGGGGCCGGAGTGGTGGGCGGCCCACCCTCGAAGAGGTCGCCGCCCGGGCCGGGGTCGGCCGCGGCACGGTGTCGCGGGTGATCAACGGCTCGCCCCGGGTCAGTGACGCGACCCGCGCGGCCGTGGAGGCGGCGGTCGCCGAACTCGGCTACGTCCCGAACACCGCCGCCCGTGCGCTGGCCGCCAACCGCACGGACGCGATCGCTCTCGTCGTCCCCGAACCGGAGACCCGCTTCTTCGCGGAACCGTACTTCTCCGACATCCTGCGCGGCGTCGGCGCCGAGCTGTCCGACACGGAGATGCAGCTGCTGCTGATCTTCGCGGGCAGCGACCGCGAGCGGCAGCGGCTCGCCCAGTACCTCGCCGCGCACCGTGTCGACGGCGTTCTGCTGGTCTCGGTCCACGCCGACGACCCGCTGCCCGACCTGATCTCCCAGCTGGAGATCCCCGCCGTGATCAGCGGCCCGCGCTCGGCGGCGGAGACGCTGACCTCGGTGGACTCGGACAACTACGGCGGCGCCCGCTCCGCCGTGGAGCACCTGCTGGCCCGCGGCTGCCGCACGATCGCCCACATCACCGGCCGTCTCGACGTGTACGGCGCCCAGCGGCGTGTCGACGGCTACCGGGAGGCCCTGCTCGACGCGGGCCACCCCGTGGAGGAACTCCTCATCGAGCCGGGCGACTTCACCGAGGAGGGCGGCCGCCGCGCGATGACGACGCTGCTGGAGCGCAGTCCCGCCCTGGACGCGGTGTTCGCCGGCTCCGACGTCATGGCGGCCGGTGCCCGCCAGGTGCTGCGCGAGGCGGGCCGTCGCATCCCCGACGACGTGGCCCTCGTCGGCTACGACGACTCGGCCATCGCCCGCCACATGGACCCGCCGCTCACCAGTGTCCGCCAGCCCATCGAGGAGATGGGCCGCGCGATGCTCGACCTCCTGCTGACGGAGATCGCGGACAGCCGTCCGGCCGCCTCGCGGGGGCTGGAGCGGCAGCAGGTGGTACTGCCGACGGAGCTGGTGACGCGGGCGTCGTCCTGACTGGAGCGGGGCGCCGTCCGGCGGCGTCCTGCACCGTCCGTGAAACGAAGCAGCCGGTGACCTCGTCTTTCGACGAAGTCACCGGCTGACTACGCAGGGTGAGTGACGGGACTCGAACCCGCGGCATCCTGGACCACAACCAGGTGCTCTACCAGCTGAGCTACACCCACCATGACCGGCTTCTCGAGGAGGTTTCTCCCCGACCGGCCGAGAAAAAGTGTACAGGGTCCGAAGGGGTGCTCGCGCCAGGGTTTCGCGGCGCCGCTACTGAGCGGGCAGGACGTGCTTGGCGGCGATCGCCTTCGCCGTGTCGGAGTCCGGGCCGGGCTGCGGGACGAAGACGGCCTCGCGGTAGTAGCGCAACTCGGCGATCGACTCTCGGATGTCGGCGAGGGCGCGGTGGTTGCCGTTCTTCTCCGGGCTGTTGAAGTAGGCGCGCGGGTACCAGCGGCGGGCGAGCTCCTTGATGCTGGACACGTCGACGATCCGGTAGTGGAGGTAGTCCTCCAGGGTCGGCATGTCCCGGAGCAGGAAGCCGCGGTCGGTGCCGACGGAGTTCCCGCACAGGGGCGCCTTGCCGGGTTCCTTCACGTGCTCCCGTACGTACGCCAGCACCCGCTCCTCGGCATCCGCCAGGGTGGTCCCGCCGGGGAGCTCCTCGAGCAGTCCGGACGCGGTGTGCATCCGACGCACCACCTCCGGCATCGTCTCCAGCGCCTGGTCCGGCGGACGGATGACGATGTCGACCCCGTCGCCGAGTACGTTCAGCTCGGAGTCGGTGACGAGGGCGGCAACCTCGATGAGCGCGTCGTCGGACAGCGAGAGGCCGGTCATCTCGCAGTCGATCCACACCATGCGATCGTTCATGTGTCTAACCTTACGGCGCGTTTTCGCTCCGCGGGTCTGGCGTGCGTGGGGTGACTGTAGCCGGGCCGCCGCTGGGGGCTGCCGCCCCCAGACCCCCGCTTCGGCCCTGAAGGGGCCTCGTCCTCAAGCGCCGGACGGGCTGGGTAATGCGGACCTGGGCCTGGGGGTGGGGGCGAAGCCCCCTGGCTGGGTGCAGGGGCGCAGCCCCGCGAGGGGTGCAGGGACGGAGTCCCCGCCGGGGTGCGGCGGCGGAGCCCGAGAGGGTGGAGGGGCGAAGCCCGAAGGGGTGCAGGGACGGAGTCCCCGCCGGGGTGCGGCGGCGGAGCCCGAGAGGGTGGAGGGGCGAAGCCCGAAGGGGTGCAGGGACGGAGTCCCCG
>NZ_JBIAVX010000015.1:0-29958 GCF_042894725.1 Streptomyces sp. NPDC001480
CGGACGGCCACTCCCGCCGAGCCACGGTCGGCAAGCTGCTTTGAAGCCACATCCGGCCCTCCCGGGCCACCGAACAACTTACGGAGCTGCTTTGGTGCGAGTGATCATGGCCCCGTAAGCTTCCGGCGCGTCGGGCAGTCTGTGGACCTGCCCGGTAAAGAACTGTCGGCCTACGCATCGATGTGGACCACGGAACGAGATCGGTGGGAGCTCCATCGGATCGGTGACCGGTACCTACCGATCATGAAGGGCGATCCGCCGATGGCACAGGTGATCTGTGATGACGAGCTGGCAGACCTGGTGATCGCGCAGATGCTCACCGCCGGAGTTGCCGTGGTGGACCACTCATGACGCATCCGGGCTGTCTCGGGGCCGTCGGAGGGCGCTCAACGACGACCAACGCTGACAACCACCGACGGCTAAATCGCAGGTCGCAGCGTTGATCGATTACGCGGCCGCAGGTCAGAGACCCGGCCCTTCGCTTCTTCTAGAAATAGTGTTATCTATGCATAAAAAATAGCTGCTCGATAAACTATTTCTAGTCGAGCAGCTACTTTTTATGCAGGACCTCTATCATTAGTGATCGTTGAAAAATCCGGCATCCTTCCAGTAATATGTATCGCTACGACCGCCCGTTCCCGCATACGAGACCTCGATATCCTGGCCTTCAGGAAGGTTATACTTACTGCCTTGGCTAGCAGAGCGATGCGCACATGTTCCCGCTCCACCGCTAGCTATTATGGTATATTTATAGGTGACCAGAGCAGCCGAGTGATTATTCTTAGATGTATCGCACACGGAGATATAGTCTCCATGCTCCTTTATATAGACCTTGACTCCGCTTCCGGACCACACATGGTCCCACGATGCGGCGGATGATGTGCCAGCTGTAGCCAGCATTCCAGCCATCGATACCGTCGTGGCTATAGCAGAGCTGACAATGGCGCGAGCAAGCCTGTTCATAAAACCCTGACCCTATCTCAACTACCGGGTGCACTGCCACCGAGGATCGTCAGAGTCTTGAGCAGTATGCCGACGGCGGGTTCCGGAGAGGGGTTCGAAACTCCGGCCGGCAGGCGCCCGCTAACCACTAACGCACAGGTCACACCCGCTTTGGTCCGCTATCACCCCCGCTAGCGTTAGCGGGGGGGACCGCTAGCGATAGCGGCCCGGCGGGCCCCGAGCCGGGCCGTCTGTGGGCCGTCCAAGGGTGACCGATGACGACCAACAACGACCATCAACAACCCCTCGACCGCAGGTCAGTTGGGGGGCAGACACGCCTTACCTGGGGTGAAAAACGGGCCGATCAGACGACCAACACGTGACTGCAGCGTCAGGGACTCACGCACGTCCCGACCATGCTCGATGGCAGCGGTGAACGATGGCCAGCGGGTTCCTGGCCGAATTGCCCAGCGCGCCACCGATCTCCAATCATGCCAACGCTGGCGCACAACCGCCGCAGCATTGCTTGAACGCCTCGCGCTGCCGCAACCGGTGCCATCGCAACGGCGCGAGGCACAGCGCGGGCATCGGCACTACGTGACGGGGGAGGGCATCCGCAGGGCCCTGCGCACCTCTCCCGCGAACGCGCGCAAGCTGCGTGACGCCGTGCTCGCCGAACGCGCCACCGGCACCGAGGCGGCGTCCATGCGGCGGCCGTGTTTCCCAGTTCCAGCGCGTCGTCATACCGACCGTTGGCCAGCAGGGCGTGCGTACCGGAACGCGCGGCCGACGCCAACACAAGCGGGTCGTCCGACTCGTCAGCGGCCCGCATCGCACGTTCGGCAGCGAGCCATGAGATGTCTGATTCGCCGATCTTCGCAAGCGTCGTGGCCGCGAGGTGGTGCGTACGAGCCGACACAGCCCAGCAGTCGCCACTATCGTCGCCACGGCGCGCCGCTCGATCCTCCAGCTCCTGTGCAGTCTGTAGGAGCGCCGGAAGAGCCGCGATGACGCTACCGAGTCGCCCACCCTGGTAGTCGTTCCATGCCTGCTCCACGCGCACAGCCAAGGGGCGGGACTCGGGAGCTGCACCTCTACTTCGGGGCCGAAGAGCAAGCGCGACAGACGCCGCGGGCTCATGAGCGCGTCGCGTACGGCCGGAACGTCGTCCTGCTGCCTTTCGTCCTCCATGAGCACGGTCTGACCCAGCAGTTCACCGAGGGGCACGCGCAGGATGCGCGACAGTTCGGCGAGCATGTCGATACGGGACGGCTTCCGGCGCCCTGTCTCAATCTTCGCCAACCAGTCGGTGCTTCGGCCGACCAGGCCGGCCAAGACCTCTTGCGTGTAGCCGCGACGCTTGCGGTAGAACGCGATCCGCTCGCCGATGCTGAGGTGATCTCCGAGACCACGCATTGCGTGCTGCCTCCTGCTGCTTGTGAGGGGCCGGATTCACGGCACAGAGCCGGTGATGGAGCGGGTAGCGGGTCTTGTCCACTACCCGAGGTGATACGAGCGTGACGGGCCCGGAACGACGCGGCCCGGACACTCTGTCCGGGCCTGCGATCCCGTGCATAAGACCCGCAGGCCACCGATCGAGCCCCGACCAGAACACGCTTCCTTCGCGGGCGTAGGAACCCAGCAGCACGTTTGGCGACTCTCCGACCGTGCGAGTGGGCATCGCCCTTGCCCTGTCCATTGCTCCATTGTGAGGAATCACTGCGTTCATCGATCGCGTAACCCCTGGATGCGCCCATAGTCATTGCATGGCAGACAATGACAAGCCCTCTGGGCAGAAGGAGACAAGTTACCCCGTAAGGAGGAGTGAATTTGGCCCGTGGGAGCTAAAGGCAGCGGTGCTGTCTCGAGCTTCCGAGTTGAGTGCGCTCCTAGACGAAAGGGTTGAGAGGCATCCCGGACAACAACAAGTCCAGGTATTGGCGGAGCGGGCACGCGGAGAATTGCATGAAGCTAGGTGTGCGCTTGCTCATTACAATCATGCCAGATTTAAGCCGAGCGCGCACCTGACCGTTGCTCGGATTCATCTTGACACCGCGCACAACTTGCTGCTTCGGCTCTCGGCGCCCGAAGAGGTAATCCCCATGATGCCCGGCGTGCTGGCTTTCGTACAGGAGCAACTTGAGCCAAGGGATCCACGGCGAGTGATGGTCGAAATTATCGACCACAAAGTTTCCCAGACCGGCCGCCTTTCGGAGTCTGACCGCGAGTCGATTCTCGACGCTGTCGGTGTTGCTCGCCAGGCTAGCATCGGCAATGCTTTGCGGATTCGGAGCTTCTTTTACATTGTGCTTTGGGTGACGATTGTACTCGCGGCGGCAGCCTCGGTGGTCGCCATCCTAGGTTTCGTGCGAGATGACATTGTGCCGCTATGTTTCACTCCGCCACAAGGCCTGGGTAAGGTGCAATACGAAGTAGTATGCCCTGTCCAGGTGAGTGAACCTATTCCGGCGAAGCGCATTGATTCCGTTTTGGCACAGACTACTTCTCCTTTGGATTATCCCGTCGTTGAAATCGTCGGCCTTGTAGCAGCGGGCATCGCCGCCGCCACATCTCTCCGTAACATCCGAGGAACGTCAACCCCCTATAACGTGCCAGTTGCTCTCGCTGCGCTCAAACTTCCAACAGGCGCTCTAACTGCTGTGCTTGGCCTCCTACTCATGCGCGGAGGATTCGTTCCCGGCTTGAATGCCTTGGACTCATCCGCCCAGATCATTGCTTGGTCTATCGTGTTTGGCTATTCGCAGCAGCTGCTCACGAGGCTCGTGGACAGTCAGGCGCAAACGCTGGTCAACTTGGGCGGAGGGTCGAATTCTGTGGCTAAGTCCCCTCCACCATCCCCTCCACCCTCTCCTTCCCTTCCGGTACCTGCCCCCGGGGGGCCTGCTAGCCCCGCCGCCATGTAGGCCGCCGGGCGGTATATGGCGGCCCATGCGGTCAGACCTTGACCGCTGTGCCACCACCTGACGGCAGCCTTTGACGGCAACAACGGTGGACGTCGCCGTATCCGAAGGCACTGCGGTGTACCTCGTGGGCCGGGCAGGCCTGCCACGCTCCTGGCCTGAGCACCGGCAGAAGGAACTCCTAAAGCGGGTGTCGCAGGTTCGAATCCTGCCGGGGGCACAGACAGAAGGGCCAGCTCAGGAGGGTTTCCCTCCCAGGCTGGCCCTTGGCCAGCCTGGGAGGCTGGCCCTTGGCCATTTCAGGCGCCGTGCCACACGCGTGCCGCTACGGGCCCGCCGGGTCCTCTTCGGAGGAGCCCGAGGCCACTCCCCCACCGCCCCGGATCATGGCGCCGAGCCGGTCGGCGACGGCCCGGTCACGGTCACTGGTCATGTGCTGATGGATCAGCGCGGCCCGCGAGTTGCTGTGGCCCATGCGGGTCATCAGTTCCCGGGTGCTGGCTCCGGCCGTGGAGGTGAGCGTGTTGCCCGTGTGCCGAAGGTCGTGGAAATGCAGCTCGGCTGAGACGCCCGCAGCCTTCCGTGCCCTCACCCAGTGGTCCCTCCGCCGTAGTTGCCCGCCTCTGCGGACCGACGAAGACGTGTGTCGCGGTCGGCAGCGGCGAAGTGCTCCGGATGGTGCCTGACCGCGTCGAGGAGTGTCTGGACCACGTCAGGTCAGGAGGTATGCCTTCAGGATCGTCACCGCGTAGGTGTTGCCGGTGGTGTCGGTCAGGGTGGATTTGAGGGAGACCGAGCGGGCGTTTTCCGGGTGGGTCAGGGTGAGGGTCCTTTTGCCGTGGGTGGTGGTCACCGGGGCGGGGGACCAGGTCTTGCCGGCGTCGTAGGAGACCTTCACCGTCAGGGATTTCAGGTGGGTGGCCGCCGGGCCCTGGAGGGAGAGGGGGATCGTGGTGCGGCGGCCCGCGGGGGCTGTGCCGGTCGGGGTCAGCTTCGGGTGGAAGCGGACCGTGGAGAGGGGCAGGGAGCCGGAGTCGGACGGGCTGGACGTGAAGGTCCAGGCCGCTGTCAGGCGGCTCGTGGTCGCGGCCACGCTCGTCGGGCGGGTGAGGTTCGTCCGGATCGTGTAGCGGGCCGGGACGGACGGGAGCTTCTCCACGGTCTGGCAGAGGTCGTCGTCGTTGTCGAGCAGGGTGTTGCCGTCCGCGGTGACCGTGGTGTGGCGTTTCGCTGTGGAGAAGGCGGGGTGTCCGCTCCCGTCGGCGAGGTCGGGGACGCACAGGTCGAGGGTGTCGCCGTCACGCTGTGCGCCGTACGGGCCGCCGGTGATCGGGCTGAAGACGCCGACGTTGTACGTGGCCGCGTAGGTCCGGCCCGCTTGGTACGACCTCGCGCTCTCCGTGCCGTAGAAGACGTCCTCGTCGTCTCCGGAGGCGCTTCGCTGGCCCAGGTTGGCCGTCCACTTGAAGCCCTTGGGCGTGGTGACGTAGATCTTCGCGGTCGTCGGCAGCGGGAAGGGGTCGCTCACCGTGCCCAGCGACAGGGTGGGGCCGCTCCACAGGACGTTGACGATGCCCTTGCGGTGTGCGACGGACGAGCCGAAGTTCCGCTTCAGCAGGGCCAGTTCGTTCATGCGCGTGGTGTGCCGATAGCCGGTGGGGAAGCGGTCGGGCAGGTTGTGGAGCAGGTGGTAGGTGGTGCTGCCCTTCTGCCACAGGCCGCCGAGCTGCGTACTGAGCCTCCCGGCCGGGGCGGTCGGTCCCAGGGTCGCGGTGCGCAGGTTCTTGAACGCCCCGAGGAACAGGGTGGTGTTGTGCGGCTCGCTCCCGGTGTCCCCGGTGCCCACGGCGAGGTTGAGCTGGCCGTCGGACATCTTCGCGCCCTGCGGCGCGGTGATCCGGACCGGCTTCGCCTTGCGCGCGTCGAAGACGACCGTGGTGTCCCCGGTCAGCGAGAGCCGCGGCCGGACCAGCGCGGAGGTGCCCCCGGCGTCTCCCATCAAGGTGTCCACGACGTAGTCGCCGCGCGGGACCCGCACCCGGTATACGCCCTTGGAGATCTGTTCGGAGTCCTCGAGGTTCGTGGTCCAGTACGTGCCCGAGTACCCGAGGATCTCGGTCAGCGGCGCGCTCACGGGCTTGCCGCCGCGGTCGAGGAACTTCAGGGTGAGGTCGTGTGCCTCGGCCTCGCGTACGACGCCGAAGGCGGTCCGTACGGCCGCGGGGTCGGCGCCGTTGCGCGCGGTGGCGACCAGCGTGCCCGAGTAGGCGCCGTCCGCCGCCTCGACGCGGGTGTCCGCGGTGAGGTCGACGCCGGCGGTGCCGCCCGCCGGGACGGTGAGCTGCGTGGTGCTCGGCGTGAACATGCCTTCGGGGGCCGTACGGCCTCCGGGGCCGGTCGCGGTCGCCGTCAGGTCCAGGGTGACGGGCTGGTCGCCGTCGTTGCGGTAGGTGATGTGCTGGGTGACCGGCCGGTCGTCGGTGTGGGGCCACAGCTGCTTGCCGAAGGACACGGAGGTCTGTTCGCTCGCCACCGCTCCCTCCAGTGCCCGGGACACGTCGACCCGGCCCGTACCCTGCTGGTAGCCGGTCGCGCCGGGGGTCGGGGTGGTGGACGCGGTGAGCGCCTGCTTGATCCGTGCGCCGGTCCAGTTGGGGTGCCGCTGGGCGAGGATCGCGGCCGCCCCCGCGACATGCGGCGTCGCCATCGACGTACCGGACATGGAGACATAGCCGTCGGCGGCCGGGTCGCCCATGTGGCCGTGCGCCGCCCTCGCCGAGACGATGGCCACGCCCGGCGCCGTGAGGTCCGGTTTCAGCGCGTTGTCGGCGGTCGGGCCGGTGCTGGAGAAGTCGGCGAGCCGGTCCTCGCCGTCGACGGCGCCCACGGTGAGCGCCGACTCCGCGGCCCCCGGGGAGTCGACGGTTCCCGCGTCGGGGCCCTCGTTGCCGGCCGCGGCGACGGTGAGCATGCCGGTGCTCTTCGAGAGGGCGTTCACCGCCGCCTCGACCGGGTCCTCCCCCGGGGTGTCGGCCTGGCCCAGGCTGAGGTTGGCCACCTTGGCGCCCTGCCCGGCGGCCCACTCCAGGCCGGCGATGACGCTGGAGTCGCTGCCCTCGCCGCTGTCGTCCAGCACCTTGGCGTTGAGGATCCCGGCACCGGGCGCGACGCCCTTGTACCGGCCGCCGGACCGTGCGCCGGAGCCCCCCAGCGTCGCGGCCACATGGGTGCCGTGGCCGGCCATGTCGTCGGTGCTGCCGGTGCCGGTGAAGTTCTTCGAGGCCTTCACCGCCGAGGCGAGGTCCGGGTGTGTGGTGTCGACGCCGGTGTCCAGGACGGCGACCTTGACGCCCTTGCCGTCGTATCCGGCCGCCCAGGCGGCCGGGGCGCCGATCTGCGCGACGCCGCCGCCCGCCTCCCCGGCCTTCGCGCCGTCTTCGTCCGCCGGCGCCTTGAACCGGCCGTCCAGCCAGACCCGCGCGACTCCCTTCCCCTCGGTGAGGGCCTGCCACATGTCGTCGACCCCGGCCTTGGGCACGGTGATCGCGGCGCCCGCCACGCTGGGCAGCTCCCGGCGCACGGTGGCGTCCGCGTCCGTGACCAGTGACTTCTGGGTGCTCCGGCGCTGGGCGGACTTGCCCTCGTACGACACGATCAGCGGGAGCGTGCCGCGCCGGGTGTCGTCGTAGCCGGCGCGTATCAGCCCGCTTACATCGAACAGCCGTTTGTCCAGGACGCCTTGGCCGATCAGGGCGGCGGCGTCGGCGGGAACGACGTACTGATCGCCCCTGACGCCGCGCACGGACACCGGGACGTGCTCACGGCCCGGTGCCCGCCGTACGCCCGTCACCCGGCCCCGGGCGTCCAGCCGGACCCGGTCGCCGGTGAGGAGGGTGACGTACCGGCCGGCCGCGGAGGCAGAGCCGGAGGTCCGCGCGCCGAGGGCGGAGCCGCCGGGCGCCGCGACCGTGGCGGTGTCCTGCGCCCGTAAGCCGAGGCCGGAGCCCGTGGCCGCCACCGAGACGCCCGTCATCAGCCCCGCCACCAGCAGGGCGGCCAGCGAGGCGCTTGTGGTTCTGTCGCGCATTCAGCTCGCCTGCCCGGGGACCTGCTTGGCGGCGTCGACGACCGCGCGCTCGGTGATCGCGCTGGTGTGCGTGACGGTACCGACCTTGAGGGGATTGCCCGCCGTGGCCTTGACCACCACGATGCGCTCGCCGAGGAACCGCAGTGTCTTCTTGTCGAAGATCCACTCGGTGCGCTCGCCGTCGTTCTCCCGCGCGATCGCGACCCCGTGCCGGCCCGTGGCGTCGACCGCGTCATCCACCGAGACGACGCCGGGGATCTTGGCCGCGGCCTTGTAGAGGGCGGCGCCGACCTCGGCGGGCGGGTAGCTCTCGAACAGCAGATCGCCGATCGCGACGAAGGCGGCCTGGTCGCGCGGGACTTCGGGGTCCCGGACGGCGTCCGACGCGCGGTAGATCCGCCGCAGCAGCGCGTCGGGGTCGGTCGGCAGCTCGGCCAGGGCGTTGTAGGCGCCGCTGAACGGGGTGTCGCTCTTCAGGGTGATGCCCTTGTCGCTGGTCTCGCCGGCCTCGATCAGCCAGCCGTCCCTGCCGTCGAGGGAGTTCCAGACCTGGCGGGAGTGCAGCTCGTCGCTGACCGCCTCGCTCTTGTCGCCGACGGTCTTGATGTAGCTGTCGGCCACCTTCGAGGCGATGTAGATGTACTGGCCCTTGCGCGGGGTGGGCGCGGAGGTGTCGGCGGCGGCCAGGGAGATGCGTTCGAGGAGCTGGGGGGCGCCCTTGGCGTCGGCGGCGCCGATCCTGGTGGTCAGTGCGGGGCCGGTGGCCAGGGCGGTCTTGCCGCCGTGGGTCCCGCCGCCGGTGAGGGCGAGGCCGCCCGCGACCGCGCCGGCCAGGGCGAAGGCCGCGGCGGGCAGGAGGATCGTACGGCGCAGGAACGGGTTGGAGCGCTTCACGGGCGCGACCGGAGAGGTACCGGACGTGCGGGAGGAGGTGCGGAGGTCTTCGTGGATCCGGGCCATCATCTGCTCCTTGTGGAACTGGTGGCGGCCCGCCGGCAGATCCCGCTCGGCGGAGGGCAGCAGACTCTGCGTCTCCGTCCACTCGGCCGGGTGGGGCCGGTGGGAGGGGCTGGCGTTCATCGGTTTCCTTCCTGTGCGGACCGGACCGCGTATCCGCGATCACCTGTTATCTGCCGGTTCGTGCGGGTGGGTTCCCGTTTTTCTCCGAGCAGTTGCGCATCGGCGAGCTTGCGCAGCTTGGCGCGAGCGCGGGAGAGGCGGGAGCGGACGGTGCCGACCGGGATACCGAGGGCGCGGGCCGCCTCGGCGTACTCCATCCCCTCCCACAGGCACAGCGTCAGGACCTCACGCTCGGGGCGCTTGAGCAGACTGAGGGCGGCGAGCGTGGCGTTGATACGGCGCCGGTCGTCCAGGCGTCCGGCGGTCTCCTCGGCGTGGTCCTCGACCCGTTCCTCGGCGGCCTGCGCGGCGGCCGCGGCGCTCGCCGCATTGCGGTAGCGGCGGTTGCTGCGGTGGTGGGAGCGGGCGACGTTGGTGGCGATGCCCAGCAGCCACGGCCGCAGCGAGCCACCTTCGGCGTCGACCGAGGCCCGGAGCCGCCACGCCTCCATGAAGGTCGTCGACATCACGTCCTCGGCCAGCGACCAGTCGGCGGTCAGCCGGAAGGCGTGGTTGTACACCGCGCGGGCGCACTCGTCGAAGAGTTCCGCGAAGGCGTCCGGATCTCCGTTTCGCACCCGGGTTCGCATATCTGTGGTCACGTCTTGCACTGACTTTCGGTGCGGGCGAGTTCCGGTGAGACACGTCACAGCCGTCGCACAGGTCACCGGGGCGGTGACCGCACGAGGACTCGGTGGACATGGCAGCCGCTCAGCCGCGCACCGCTCAGGCCGCGAGGCCCGAAAGCAAGGCGCTCGATCTGATGCGGGACCCGGTCCGGGGGTGCGCAGGCTGGTCGAGAAGCTGTTGGAGGTGTCGAGGCCGAACGCGGGCGCGGAACAGGCTGATCCGGCAACGCCCACCGGCACGGGCGGGCACCGGTCTCACCGACGGTGAACGGCGCCGTTGTCGTCGTACGCAACCAGGGCCCGGGCTTCGGCAGAGCTGCTCGCCCACGGGCAGCAACACTTGCGGACCGGAGCGGCCGAGAGCCGACGGGGCCAGGACCTCGGGCTGACGATCGCGCCGGTCCAGGCACAAGCCATCCAGGCGCGCCCGGAATAGATTTCCCTTTCCCGACGATGCTCCGTCCTGTCCCGAGTGCAACAGCCCCTGTGGTCGCGCGGTCTGGTGCTCGCCAGGCAGGACGACGACGGCCGACGGACCTGCCGGGCTTCATGGCGGTGCACATGTAGTGGCAGTGGGCGGACCGACCAGGCGATCCATTGGAGGTCTGCCCAGCACCGGAGCCGTTTCGCTGACATCCAACTCTGACATCAACAGGGCCGGACGGCGGCATACAGCAACATCTTCGGACGAACGTCGGACCTACCGACGACGGCAGGCAGAGCCGAGGAGACGCGGCCCCTGGCGTCCAGGTCGTTCGTACAGCGGCGCGCTCCACCTGGACACCAGGAACCACGCCCGCTCCACGGTTTGCGGGTCGACGGCAGACGGGATGGGAGCTGGGGCAAGTGGTGGGTTGAGGAGGATGCATGCCGCAGTGGCAGCATTACGGCCGCCAGCCTAACGATCAAGCCAGTTGAGACGATCTCTGAGACTTGACGGACGTCGACAAGCTGCGGATGTGGCCCGCAGGGGCAGGGCGTAACGTGGGCCATACATCCGGACTGCGCCCGCTGGGCGTGAAGTCCCGCGTTCCCCCCAATCCATTGCTCCGTGGCTGGGGGTGCGCCTGGACGAGCGGAGGATCTGCGATGGGTACAGTCACGACCGACGACGGCACCACGATCTTCTACAAGGACTGGGGTCCTCGCGATGGGGAGCCGATCGTCTTCCACCACGGGTGGCCGCTGAGCGCCGACGACTGGGACAATCAGATGTTGTTCTTCCTGGCGCAGGGCTACCGAGTCATCGCCCACGACCGCCGTGGCCACGGACGCTCCACCCAGACCGCGACCGGCCACGACATGGACACCTACGCCGCGGACGTGACCGCCCTGACGGACGCACTCGACCTGCGGGGCGCCGTGCACATCGGCCACTCCACCGGCGGTGGCGAGGTCGCCCGCTACGTCGCCCGCGCTAAGCCCGGCCGTGTCTCAAAGGCGGTCCTGGTGGGCGCGGTGCCACCGCTGATGCTGAAGACGGAGGCCAACCCGGGCGGCTTGCCGATGGAGGTCTTCGACGGCTTCCGTGAGGGCGTTGCCGGCAACCGGGCTCAGTCGTTCATTGATATTCCCTCGGGGCCGTTCTACGGCTTCAACCGTCCCGGAGCGCTGGTGTCGCAGGGTTTGATCGACAACTGGTGGCGCCAGGGCATGATGGGCGCGGCGAACGCGCACTATGAGTGCGTTGCGGCGTTCTCCGAGACCGACTTCACCGAGGACTTGCAGCAGATCGAGGTGCCCGTCCTCGTCGCGCACGGAACCGACGACCAGGTCGTCCCGTACGACGACTCGGCACCCCTGACGGTCAAGCTTCTGAAGAACGGGACCCTCAAGTCCTACGAAGGCTATCCGCACGGGATGCTGTCGACGCACCCGGAGGTCCTCAACCCGGACATCCTCGCGTTCATCCGTTCCTGACCCCGGCGAGCTGGCCTCAGCGTCCGGCCCGTCCCCCGGCGTACCCGTAGTTCGCATCGGGGACCGCACCTGGTCAGGCGGACGTCCGGCCGTCTCAGTTTCTGTCTCATTCAGCGACGGACACCACCGTCCAGGCAGGTCCGGTCCTCACCTCGCAATGAGCACCCGGACGGGCCTGAACGTAGGTGACCGCCCCTGCACGAGGTCCGCTGGACCGCCAACAGACTTGGAAAGCGGGTGTCCAGGTTCGAATCCTGCCGGGGACACAGAGAGAAGGGCCGGCTCAGGAGGGGGTTCCTCCCGGGTCGGCCCTCTGGTGTTCGAGAAGGACCCTGCGGGCCCGTAGTGGCACGCCTGTGGCACGCCCTTCACCCCGACCGTGGGGTCAGGTCGTAACCCGCGTGCGCCGCCGCCTCAGGCGGGGACGCAGGCCCACCAGGATGGCGGCGATCACCGCCCACAGCGCGAGGGTGGTCAATGGCTGCACCGCCTGCGCGCCGTGGAAGTAGCTCAGGTCGGTCACGGCGCGAACGGCCGCACCCGGCGGCAGCAGAGCGGAGACGGCGTGTGCGGCGGAGGGCAGGAGGTCCGGGCCGATGGCCGCTCCGCTGGTGGAGTTGCCGACCGTGAGCAGCAAAAGGGTGGCGACGGGCACGCCGACCGGGCCGAGGTAGGTGCCCAGCAGCTTGGTGGTGAACGCGGCTGCCGCGGCAAGCAGGGTCAGGGCGAAGGCCAGCGGCATCACCGGCGCAGGCACCGCCCCGAGGATGGGGCCGGCGATGACGGTGGCGACGATGCCGATGGCCACAGAGGCGCCGGACAGCAGCCAGAACCGGTGGTGCAGGTGCAGATGGTTCGCGAGACCCAGAACGTTCTGGGCGAGGACGAAGCCGGCCAGTGTGACGCCGAACGCCATGTAGAACCCGGCCAGTCCACGCGAGTCAAAACGAGCGAACGGGACGACATCCACTGTGGTCAGGCGCTGGCCCGACCCATGGGCATAGGCGCCGATCAGGCTCTTGACGGCCGTCGTGGTCGACTGCCCGTTGGCTCCGCCGACCTCCAGGCGCAACCGGTCGGAGGCCGCGCGGCCACTGAGCGCGGCCACGACGTCGCGGCGCTCAACCTCAGCGCGCCCCGTGGCGGCGTCGGCGACAGGATGGACATCGACGCTGTCACCAAGGACCTGGCTCATCTCGCCCGAAAGCTCCTGGCCGGCGACAGCCACCGGCACCCGGTGCGGCTGGGGGTTGCGCTGCAGACCGACGTAGCAGCCGATGAAGGCCGCCACGACGACCAGGGCGATCACGGTCGGCTGGAGCCAGAGCCGGACCGGTGGCGCAGTTGCCGAGGAGGAGGTGGCGGTGACGGTGGTCGGGTCGGCTCCGGCGGCCGGGCCGAGGCGAGTGGCCATGAAGTGTCTCCCAGAAAGGGGGGGCGCCCTGGGACGTGGGGAGAGGGCACCCAAAATAGATGATGCAAATAATCTACACAGCACCGTACGATAGATGCCGTCCAGCATCCAAAAGGGAGGTGCCCTATGGGTCGCGTCTCACAGGCGCAGGCACAGGCGAACCGCCAGCGGGTCGTGGAACGGGCCTCGCAGCTGTTCCGCGAGCAGGGCACGGGCGTGAGCGTCGCGGATCTGATGAAGGCGGCCGGCCTGACGCACGGCGGCTTCTACAAGCAGTTCGCCTCCAAGGAGGCCCTGATCGACGAGGCGGTCACCCACGCGTTCGGCGAACTGGCCGAGTTCCACGCCACCACACTCGAAGAGCACGAGGGTCACCGTGTCGAGGCCCAGCAGTCCCTGATCGACGGATACCTGTCCGTCCGGCACCGGGACAACCCCGCCTCGGGCTGCCCCGTCGCCGCGCTCGCCACCGACATGGCCCGGGACAGTGGCGACCACGGAGCGCACCGTGCCTACGCCGAAGGGGTACAGGACTTCACCCAGTGGCTCGCCACCGACGACGAGGACGGCATCGCCCGGCTGTGCACCATGCTCGGCGCCCTTCTCCTGGCCCGCGCCACCAAGAACTCCCCGCTGTCCGGGCAGGTGCTCTCCGCCGCCCGCGCCGCGCTGTCACCCGCCCCGCAAAACCACGTGTCTGACATCCACTGCTGACATCAACGACGTCGGACGGGGGCGTACACCGGCGGCTGCGTCCGGGCGTCGCATCAGTCGTCGGCAGAAGCTGGACTGCGCTCGGATCGAACTCCTAAAGCGGGTGTCGCAGGTTCGAATCCTGCCGGGGGCACCAGCGCAAAGGTCCCGGACCGATCATGGTCCGGGGCCTTTGACGGCAGTACTGAACTTGATCGGGTGATGTCGGGGCGTTCGGCTGAGCGTTGAGTCCCAAAGCGCAATTCCGTCGCCGCGCTGCTACCAACCCAGGAAGACCGGGCCGGATATGTCAGAAGAAATGCAGGATTTCTGTCAGAGAGGTGATGGAAGGCACGTCCGAGATGGCAGTGTCGCGGCAAAGCGCACGTCCTGCATAGCCGAGTCGGATAGCCGCAGCGACCAGGTCTGGATCGTCATCAACGAACAGGCACTGCGCAGGAGCGAGGCCCAGCGCGGCGCTCGCGTGGTGGTACATGCGCGGGTCCGGCCGTAGGTAGAGGGACGGTCGGTCGGCGCCGCCCCGCCCTTGATGAAGAGCCTGCGCAGCCTGCCGTAAAGCTGTCGAGCCCGGCCCCGTGGTAGCTCTACCCTTCCCGCATGGCGCATGGAAAGACCTCGTACGTTTGCCTGCCCTGCCGGGCCTCGTACAAGCAGCCCTACCCCGGCTACCACGACCACGACCGGGTCTGTCCACGCTGCGCCGAAGCACTGATCCACGTCGGCTCCGCCTTCGCGACACCCAAGAGGCGGGACACCGCCGCCTGGCGCACCCTCTCCGTGCTGCTGCACGCCGGTGTCCGCTTCCACAAGAGCTGCTGCGGCGGCCCCGGCTACCGCCCACGCACCCTCAGCGAGGTGCGCGAGCGGATGGCCTACGCCCGGGCCACCGGAGAACCGTTCGCTCAGGCACTGGTCCGCCGTAACCTTCCCTAGAGCGCATGACCGCACATGGGGCAGATGCCACGTAGGCCGCCGTGCGGGCTGCGGGCCAGGCAGCCGGTTCTTCGAAGCCTCCGCGCGATCCGCATGCACGGTTTGAAGCGGCGGGAACTGCAAGCGGAGCGATAGCCACCGCGCCAGTCCACGACCCCTGCCCAGGTCCCGAAGCCAACCTCGCCGAAGGGGAAGTTCGCCCGGGCGGAAATTTTCTGCTTCTCCGGGTGGGACGTAGCCCTGCGGCCACAGCGTCTTCTGAGTGTGGACGACGAACAGGATCTCGGATGAAGCGCCGGTACGAAGAGGAATTCATGGCGTTCGCCGCTGCGCGATCCGCACCTCTGTTCCGCTCTGCGTGTGTGCTCACCAGTGGTGATGTGCACCTCGCGGAGGACCTGGTGCAGGACACGCTGGGCCGGATGTATGCCAACTGGCGCAAGATCGCGCAGGTGGACGATCCGGCGGCCTACACCCACACCGTCCTCGTACGTACCTACCTGTCCTACCGCCGCCGGCGCAGCAGCTCTGAGCAGCCCACCGGCACCCTGCCGGACTCCGGTGCTGCCACCGAACACGACGCCACGCTGCGCCTCACATTGCTCGACGCTCTCGGCCGGCTCTCCGCCCGGGACCGGGCCGTGCTGCTCCTGCGCTACTGGGAGGACCGCAGCGTCGAGCAGACCGCCGCGATCCTTCAGGTCCGGCCGGGCGCGGTACGCAACCAGAGCATGCGCGCGCTCGCCCGGATCCGGAACCTGCTGGGCCACGACCTGTCCGAGCTCGTCAGTCCCTGACCCCTGTGCCGCGGCACCTGTCTCGCCCTCTGCACCGACCCCGAAACGCGGTGACACCCCATGCCCATCGAAGAAGACTTCACCGAAGCCCTCCGCACCACCCTCCTGACCTTCGAGCCGCCCAACACCCCGTCACTTGTGCGGGCCGGTGTCCGCAAGGGCCGACGCAGGCGCCGGCGCCGCGCCACGGCCGTCGGCGTGAGCGGAGCAGCCGTACTCGCGCTCGTCGGGCTCGGTGCGGCGGTCGTTCCCGGGCTGCTCTCCGACGGCCGGACAGCCGACCACGCACTCACCGGCCCGGCTTCCTCAGCCACGACCGGCTCGGCCACGGCATCCGCCACCCCGAAGCCGACCTTCACCGGCGCATTGCCCGCCGACCGCGCCCTCGCCACTCTGACCGCACTGCTGCCGACCGGCCTGACCCATTCGAACCCTCCCGGCGGCCGGAAGTCCGGGCAGCTGTGGGTGGACGACGGCCACGGCAAGTCGCTGCTCGAAGTGCACGTCTCCAGGCAGACCTCCACCACCGCGATCCGTAACCACGTCTTCGCCGGCGTCACACCCCTGGCCGACGGCACCCTGATCAAGTCCCGGCAGGCACCACCCGGCACGGACCCCGGGCACGAGGCGGTGAACGTACTGCGTCCTGACGGGCTCTACATCACCCTCATGGAGTGGCAGGCACCGAGCCAGAACGCCCCCTCGACCCGCACCACGCCGATCCTGACACCGGCCCGACTACGGGCCATCGCAACCAGCTCACAGTGGCGGTGACGCCCGCAGTATTCGTTCGGCACGACATAGTGGTCCGCGACCTTGATGGTCCCCAGTAGTTGGTACGCCTTGCTCACCTGGAGAGCACCGATGCCGACCTCGATGAGCTCGCCTCGCCGACCGCGCACCGCAGGCGGGTGGAACGTGCAGCCGCATTACCGTCTCGTCCCGCTCGCGGGTGTGATCGGCGAGCTGCTTACGGTCGAGTTTCGCTCCGCCGGTCTTGAAAACCCCCAGGTCAGCGGCAGGAAGCGGTTGCTCTCGTGTGGATCTGTGCCGACGGCCACAGCGGACGGGCTGAACGTGGGCTCATACTGAGCCATGACAAAGCCTGCTGCGCAGAAGCGTCACTTGCCTACCAGCCCCTTCAAGGCCCCGGTCACACCCGCTCCCAAGCACTTTGCCGTGGGCGACCAGGTCACGCATGACATGTACGGCCTCGGACGGGTTATCGGCATCGAGGACGGGATCGCGGTACTCGTGGATTTCGGCTCGGAGCCGATGCGAATCCTGAGCCCGTACGCGAAGATGACCAAGCTGTAGGACCACTGCGGCCGGTCACGGCTTACCAGGCCCCTTCGGGGCCCAGCACCGAAAGCGAGACCTCTCATCGATTCGACGTCGCTGTTCTCCGCCCTGGAAGAACAACCCCGCTGCTCCACTTCGGCATCGCCGCCTCCGGCGACCAACCCGTTCCAGGCCCCTGCCTTCGGGAACGACGAGGCCTTGCCGCTCGAGGGCTCGCAGGAGCCCGCCTCGGGCATACGTGCGGCGCGGCCCAAGGCGGCTTAGCTCCACGGACAGGTTTCCGTCTCGTTCACGGCCCCCCGCCGCTCTGACCATGATTGGCCCATGCCCGAGTTCAGTTGGCCGGACCGCGCTCTGTTGCCGGCCTCGGATGTCATGGACCAGAGCTGGCCGACAACAGTCGCCGCGCTGCCCCTTGGATCTCACGTCAGCGGACGGGTCATCGGGCGGCAACCCTTCGGTGTCTTCCTTCTCCTCGAGGGCGCGCCGAACGCGGTCGGCCTTGCCGAGATCACTGCCATGCCGCACGGAATGGAACTGCCTGCCTTGGGTGCGACCGTCTCGGGTGAGGTGATCTGGCACGTGGAGCACAACCGTCAGGTGAAGGTCCGCCTTGATCAATAGCGCGTCGGCGTGTCGGCGCGTCCTACTCGTCGGGCTCGTCCGGCTCGTCCGGCTCCCAGGACTGGCCGACGCGACGCGGGGGCGAGATCGCCCGCGCACGTCGGAATGTGTTGGCCACCCTGGAGCGGTTCTTCGCGGCTGAGGCCGCTTATCCGGCGGCCGGTGGTCCGGGTCGTGCGCTGTTCGATGACATGGCGGACTGCCTGACCCCCGATGCGGTCCTGCACCAGGCGGAGAGTCTGCCTTACGGGGGTGTCTACCGGGGGCCTGCCGGGGTCGAGCGGTTCATGGGCGAGATGAGCCGCTGCTGGAGCTCCCTGGAGTTCCTGGAGCAGCGGTTCGTCGTCGATGCGGACAGCGCGGTCGTGTCCAATCACGGAGTGCTCGTCGCGCGTGGCAGCGGGAGGCGGCTGGAGACCTCGGTCATGCAGCTGATCACCGTTCGCGGTGACCGGATCTCGGAGTTCCGGCCGTTCTACCGGGACACCCTGGCCGTTGCCCGCGCCCTCGGATCAGCCCGCGCCGAGTGAGTGTGCCGGCCCGGGACGGCTCCTCCGCGCGGGCCGGGCCATCCCGCCCGTTGGGTCCCGGCCGTACTGGGTCTATCGTCGGAATCAACGGGGCCAGGACGAGGAGGACGGCCGGTGATGCCGCAGGACGAGGCCGTGATCGGCTGCACGGGGAAAATACTCATCGGAACGCGCGGTTCCACAGGCCCCGGCGAAGTCCTGGTCCGGGTCAGAGGCGGCTCCGAAACGTTCCTCGCCTGGTCGGAGAAGCCCCTGCCCGTGGGCGCCACGGTGCTCGTGATCGAATCACGGGGATGCCGCGAGGTCGGCGTCATCGAGTGGGTGGATCCATTGGACGCGCTCGGCGACAGTGCCGAGGCCGGCTGAGGAGTAACAGGAATGTTCGGATACCGCGTACCCGCTCCCGACGAGGCGATGTTGATCTCGGGGGGCAGGCGGGGACTGGGGGGCGCGCCGTTCCGAGTGGTCACGGGGCACGGGAAGTTCGTGCTGCCGGTCTTCCGGAAGGTCCGATTCCTCACCCTGTCCATGTGTGAGTCCGAGGTCACCGAGACCTGTGTGACCCGGCAGGGCATCGCGCTGCACGTCCGCGCGGTCATCGCCTTCAAGGTCGGCAACGACCACGAGAGCATCATCAACGCGGGCCAGCGGTTCCTCTCCGACCAGGAGCAGATGTCGGTGCTCACCGGCCGGATCTTCGCCGGTCACCTGCGGGCCATCATCGGCTCGATGACGGTCGAGGAGATCGTCACCGAGCGGCAGAAGCTCGCCGCGGAGGTTCTGGACACCTCGAAGACGGAGATGGCGAAGATCGGCCTGATCGTCGACTCGCTCCAGATCCAGTCGATCGACGACGGCGACACCGGTTACATCGACGCGATGTCCGCGCCGCACAAGGCGGCCATCCAGCGGCAGGCGCAGATCGCCCAGGCGCAGGCCACCCAGGCCGCGGTCGAGGCGGAGCAGGCGGCGGCCCGCAAGCAGGCCGAGTACGGCCGGCAGACCGCCATTGTCAAGGCCGAGTACTCGGCCGAGGTGGACCGCGCCCAGGCGCAGGCCGCGCAGGCCGGACCGCTGGCGCAGGCGCACGCCCAGCAGGAGGTGCTCGCCGCCCAGACGGAGCTGGCCCAGCGCCAGGCCAAGCTGCGCCAGCAGCAGCTGGTGGCCGAGGTCGTGAAGCCCGCCGAGGCCGAGGCCGAGCGGGTCCGGATCCTCGCGGCCGCCGAGGCGCAGCGGATGAAGATCCAGGCGGAGGCGGCTGCCTCGTACGACCGGGTCGCGCTCGACCGGATGCTGATCGACCAGCTCCCGCAGATCGTCAAGGAGGCCGCCGGCGGGCTGGCCGGCGCCAACGTCAACGTCCTCAACGGCGCGGACGGCCTCGGCGAGATCGCCGCCGGCCTGGTGTCCCAGGGCCTGACGATCCTCGACTCGGTCCGGCAGAACCTGAGCGGCCAGGACTCCGACGGCAACCGCCCCGACAGCAACCGGCCCGTCGGCAACCGCTCCGGGGAGGGCGGGGGCAGCGGTCTGCTCCAGCTGCCCACCGGCAAGGGGAGGAAGTCGAACGACGGTCCGGTGGACGTCGACTAGGAGCGGCGAAGCGGCCCTCCGGCCGCGTCCGGTCGTTCACCTGGTCGTTCAGCCAGTCGTTCAGCCGGTCGTTCCCCCGGTAGTCGGTAGTTCACCCGCCCGTGCGCCGACCCGTCCGCCCTTCCTTCCTTCCATCCATCCATCCGCCCGTCCGTCCGCGGGGCTGTGCCCCCGCCCGGCCGTACCGCGTGGACGCCTGCCGGCCAACCGGCAGGCGCCGGTGCCGAATTCGGGCTGTGTGATGATGCACGGACGATGACCGGCCCTGGGGAGGGACCGGGCGCACGGGAGGGACGAAGCATCGTGGGCAAGGGCGGGGATCCGATACCGGACGAGGAGTGGGAGCGCTTTCTGAGGGAGGCCGAGGCCGGGTCTCAGGGGGCGCCCGAGGAGCCGTCGGCGCGGGCTCGGATGGTGGCGCGACGGCTGGCGGAGGAGTCCGGCCGGCCGGAGGGGTGGCGGGCTCACCAGCCGGCCCCGCGGCGCCGGGGCAAGGGCTGGTACGCGGTCGGGCTGGTGGTCGCGGTCGGCCTGCTGGTCGTGGCACTGGCCCCGGGACGGGTGGCCGGCTGGTTCGGGGGCGGTGGCGGCGACGGTGAGGGTGCGCCGCTCGCCGTGGAGTCGAAACGTCCGGACAGTGCGCCGCCGACCGAACCGGCCGGCCAACAGCCCACGCTGAAGCAGCCGTTCAAGGGTTCACCCGCGGCGCGGTGGGGTGACGGGACGGCGGGGATCGGTGTGCCCGCGGCCCGCGCGACCGGCTGGATGAGCAAGGCGCAGGTCGCGCAGGCGCTCGACCGGACCCGGGACTTCCTTGCCGAGTCCAGTCTGGATCCCGGGGTGCTGGGCGGGGAGCGGCCGCGGAAGGCCATCGCGTTGATCAATCCGCATCAGCGGGACGTCCAGGACTACCTCGCGACCGCGTTCCGCTCGCCCAGCCGCAAGGACGATCCGCTGCTGCTGTTCAGCCGGTTCCAGAAGGCGAAGGTGCGGCTCGTCGGGAACGTGGTCAAGACCCGGGGCCGGGTCACGTACCGGGAGGGCAAGCGCGGTGCGGTCGAGGTGACCACCGATGTCACCTACGTCTATCCGGTCGTGCGCGCCGCGGCGGGCAGTGACGAGGTCGTGCGGACCATCGTGCGCCGCGAGGTCGTGATGAGCTGGGACGACCCGGCGAAGGTGATCACCGAACCGGGGACGTTCTCGCTGGTCTCCTACAAGGTGGACACCACCAACGGCGGCTGCGACACCCTCACGGGCTACCTCACCCCCGCATTCGGCGCCGATCGCGCGACCAAGAGTCCGGGCGACGGCCCCGAGGTGGACCCGTACGACCGCAGCAAGTCCATGGACGCGCGGATGCGGGAGGCCGGCGACGCGGGCTGCGGGACCGCCTCCCGGTCGTGAGCGAGCGACAGGGGCCGCGCGCACGCCCGCGAACTGGGTCAGCGAACTCGGTCAGTTAACTGTAAAGAACCTTGACAGTCTATTGGTCTAGTCCAAAGATGGGCGCGCCCTGCTTGCACTTCGACTTGGGAGCGTCAATGAGACGACCTGGTTCTCTCCGTGCACTGCTGTCCTGTGCGACCGCCACCGTCCTGTCCGCCGGGCTCGTCGCCCTCGGGGGCGGTGGTGCGGTCGCCGCACAGGGCGCGCCCTCGCACCACGCCGAACCCAAGCCCAAGCCCATGCCCGCGCACGTCGCGGCGCCGTACGTCGAGACGTGGACCGGGGAGAGCCCGGCCGCGCTCGCCGCCGCGTCGGGGAACGAGTACCTCACGATGGCGTTCCTGCAGACGGACACCCCGGGCTCGTGCACGGCCTACTGGAACGGCGCGACCGCACAGCCGGTCTCCCGGGCGAGCTTCGGCGACGACATCGCCGCGATCCAGGCGCGCGGCGGCAACGTCATCCCGTCCTTCGGCGGCTACAGCGCCGACACGACCGGCACCGAACTGGCCGACAGCTGCACCAGCGTGGACTCCGTCGCCAAGGTGTACGAGAGTCTCGTCACGACGTACGGCGTCACCCGGATCGACCTCGACGTCGAGGCCGACTCCATCGGCAACTCCCCCGGGATCGACCGCCGTAACAAGGCCATCGCCGAGGTGCAGCGCTGGGCCCGGCACACCGGCCACCACGTGCAGTTCTCCTACACCCTGCCGACGACGAACACCGGGCTCGCGCCCAGCGGTGTGGCGCTGCTGCGGAACGCGGTCGGCAACGGCGCGCGCGTGGACGTCGTGAACATCATGACGTTCGACTACTGGGACGGCGCCACCCACGACATGGCCGCCGACACCGAGACGGCCGCCGCCGGGCTGCACGACCAACTGGCCACGCTCTACCCGAAGAAGAGCTCCGCGAAGCTGTGGAGCATGATCGGTGTCACCGAGATGCCCGGCATCGACGACTACGGTCCCCAGGAGACCTTCACCACGCAGGACGCCGTCACGGTGAAGAAGTGGGCGACCGCCAAGGGCATCAACACCCTCTCCTTCTGGGCACTCCAGCGCGACAACGGCGGCTGCGTGGGCACCGCCGGTGCCAACTCCTGCTCGGGCATCGCCCAGGACACCTGGTACTTCAGCCACGCCTTCGAACCGTTCACCCGACCGTTCCCCCGTGGCGGCGGCGCCGGTGCCGGCCGGTGACGCCCAGGGGATCCTCGCAGGAGCGTCACACAGACTGCACACAGTCTTTCGAATGACTCGTTAGCGTGCTGGCCATCCGATCCCACGTGTGAACGTGATCCGCTCGCGGCCAGCTCGCTGGGACGACAGCACGTCAAACCAGGAAGACCGCGAACAGATGGACTACTGCTCCTCGTGCCGTCGGCATCTGAACGGCGCCCTGATGTGTCCTGGGTGCGGTGCCTACGCTCCGGACCTCGCCGCCGACATCGCCGCCCTCACCGCCGACGCCCGCCCCGCCACGGTCCGTACCGCCGAGGCGGTGACGGGGACCGCGGCGTGGGAGGCCGCGGGCTGGGAGGCCGTGGCCGAGGTGCCGGAGACCGCCCCTCCGACCGGCCCGTCGGCCGGCCCGCAGACCAGCCCGCAGACCAGCCCGCAGACCGGCCTTCAGGACGTGCCGCCCGCGCCGCAGGGGCGGGCGGCACGGCGTCGCCAGATGGCCCGCTGGAAGAAGAACCAGCGCCGGGCCGTGGTCGCGACCGCCGTCGCACTCGTCGGAGGCGGCCTGACCGTCTCCGTGATGGACCGGCACTCCACCGACCGGGCGCAGGCCGCCACGGCGCCGGACGCGCCGAGCATGCCGGCCACACCCGCCGCGGACGAACCGGCGACGCGGGACACCCGTCCGACGGTGGCCCGGCCCGACGCCCACCGGTCCTCACCCACCCGTTCCTCCGCCCAGTCGTCCGCGACCGGGCTGCCGCAGGGGGCGTCCACCCCTGCCCCGCTCCGTGCCACCCTGCCGAGCGCCGATTCCGCGCCCCGTACGACCGGCACGACTTCGCCCACTCGTACGGCGGCGACACCCGCCCCGCAGCAGCACGCCGACCCTCCGTCCTCCGGCGGAGCGGCCGCCGGGAACACCGGTACCTCGGCACAGCACACCTCCACGCCCGCCACCGGTGACGGCTCGGCGCCTGGAGCACCCCAGGCGACCCCCGCCCCGGCGGCAACGCCCGCGTCGCCCGAACTCTGCCTGCTCGTGGTGTGCCTCGGCTGACGATGCGGTGATGCGGTGATGCGGTGATGCGGTGATCCTGCCCGGATCTCGTCACCGCCGCGTCACAGGTCGTCCGCCGGAAGAACCCCCGTGCCCTCCCGGTCTGTCTGCCAGGACAGGTGCCGGCGAGGGCCGGTACCCCGTGCGGTCCGAAATCGGGGGACGACATGCAGTACAGCAAGGGCATCCGCAGAACCGTGCTGGCGATGGTCGCGGCCTCGGCCGCCGTGATGGTGGCCGGGTGCCAGTCCGGCGGGGGCGGCGCGAAGGCGGCCGAGTCACCGTCCGGCGGGGCCGGCGCGTCGAGTGCGTCGGCCGCTCCTTCCGGTGCCCTTTCCAGCGCTCCGTCCAGTGCTCCTTCCGGTTCGGGGGGCTCCGCCGCCCCGGTCGTTCCGGCGGCGAGCGTCTCTTCCGGGTCCGGGTCCGGGTCCGGATCAGGGTCCGGATCGGGGTCCGGATCGGGGTCCGGCTCGTCCGGCGGAGCCGTGAAGGCCTGTACGGCGGCCGGTGTCGAGGCGGCCGCGTACCAGGCCGCCGATCGCCCGGCCGGCACGGGGACCGGAGCGGCGATCGTCGAGTTCACCAACGTCTCGAGTCACCCGTGCGTCCTCAAGGGGTATCCGTCGGTCGCGGGGGCCGGCAACGGCTCCCCCGAGCACAATTCGCCGCTGTCCGTGACGGCCACGGGATCGGCGTCGCCGGTGCAGGTGTCCCCGGGCGGCAAGGCCTGGGTGAAGCTCACCTTCGTACAGGTCCAGGGCGAGGCCGACGGCTACTGCGAGTCCGGCGCGGACCCCGTGGCGTACCCCACGCTGGTGGTCGGCCTGCCGGGCTCGGGATCACACCAAGTCGCCCTGGACGACGGGCAGTTCGCCGAGTGCGACAACAAGGTGACGGTCACCGCGGTGTCGGCGGCCAAGCCGTCCTGACACCGGCACCGAAACCAGCACCGAAACCGGCACCGATACCGCCACCGACGGGGTGCACGGTCACCGGCCCCTTCCGCGGCGCTTCCGGTTCGGCCGGTGCGGTCGCCGGAGGGGGTCCAGTGCGCCGACGGCCGCGCGCGGGTGGTCCGGGTCCTTCGGGGCCGGGCCGCCCGTGCCGGAGGCACTCGATGACGGTGTCCTGGGCGGCTTCGGCCACGGCGGAGACGGCGGCCTCGATGCTGGTCTCCGAGCCGGGGCACAGGGGCTGACCATGGGAGGCGCCGTCCGCGAGGCGGAGAGCAGCGGGGATCCGTCGGCCGCCCGCTTCTTTACGTATTCCTGACGCCTTCCGGTGCATCCAACGGCCCCCGGCCGGTGTCCTCATCCGTGTCTCGAACGGTCGAGTCAGCAGAGGGAATGGAGTGCCATGGAAGGCACCGTCGTCGCAGTCGTGGCCGTGGCCGTGCTGGCCCTGTTGGTACTGCGCAGTGGGATGCGGGTGGTCAACCAGGTCGAACGCGGGGTCGTGTTCCGCTGGGGCAAGGCGCTGCCGACGCACCGGCAGCCGGGCATCACCTTCCTGATCCCGTTCGCCGACCGGATGCGGAAGGTGAACGTGCAGGTGGTGACCATGCCGGTGCCCACGCAGGAGGGCATCACCAAGGACAACGTGTCGGTGAAGGTCGACGCCGTCGTCTACTTCCGGGTCACGGACCCGCTGCGGGCCGCCATCGAGGTGCAGGACTACGTCTTCGCCGTCGGGCAGGTCGCCCAGTCCTCCCTGCGGTCCATCATCGGCAAGAGCGACCTGGACGACCTGCTCTCGGACCGGGAGCGGCTGCACGAGGGCCTCGCGCTGATGATCGACAGCCCGGCCGCCCAGTGGGGCATCCACATCGACCGCGTCGAGATCAAGGACGTACAGCTGCCGGAGTCGCTGAAGCGGTCCATGTCCCGGCAGGCCGAGGCGGAGCGGGAGCGGCGGGCGCGGGTCATCACCGCGGACGGTGAGTTCCAGGCCGCGCAGCAGCTGGCCAACGCCTCCCGGATCATGTCCGACACCCCGGAGGCCATGCAGCTGCGCCTGCTCCAGACCGTCGTGGAGGTGGCCGCCGAGAAGAACTCGACGCTGGTGATGCCCTTCCCGGTGGAGCTGCTGCGCTACTTCGACAAGGCCGCTCAGCAGTTCGCGGCCCCGGCCACCCCGCCGGCCGCGGCGGGCCCGGCGACCTCGGCGGCAACCCCGTCGGCAACTCCGGCTACGCCGGCTGAAGCCGCTCCCGCTCCCCGCGCCGAGCAGCCGTAGTCAGCGTCAACGTCACCCCGGTCGAGGCGAGGGCCGTGACCGTCATCGCCGTGGCGGGCGAGGTGAGTTGTGCCACCGAGCCCGCCAGCGAGGCGCTCACGCCCTGCATCGTCAGCATGCCCGCCGAGTGCAGCCCCAGGGCGTGCCCGCTGAGCTCTTCCGGGGTCAGGGCCATCAGGTGCTCCTGCTGCACGAGGCTCGCCCCGAAGCCGACGGAGGCGACGGCGGCCAGGGCGGCGGCGAGCGGCAGGGGCGGGTGGCCGAAGAAGACGAGGTACGGCGCCGCCAGCAGCAACAGCAGCGGTACGGCCAGCCGCGCCCGCACGCCGGGCGGCAGCAGCCGGCCCACGGTCACGTCCCCCACCAGCATCCCCAGCGCGGCGCAGGCGAAGAGCGTGCCGGCGGTGTCGGGGTCGTAGGAGACGAAGAGGGACTCGCAGCCCACCACCAGGCCGTTGGGGATCCACAGGCCCAGGTAGACCAGCCGGCGCCGACGGGACGACCACAGCAGGGCGTTGGTGCGCCAGGTCACGGCGACGGAGGGGCGGCCGGCGGCCCGGGGCGGGCGCCGGGTCAGGCCGAGGCGGGCTCCGAGGGCCGCCGCCAGGTACAGGCCCGCCGAGGTCAGCAGCGTCACGCGTGGGGACAGCGCGGCCACGAGGACGCCGCCCGTCGCGTATCCGGTGATCTGGGCGATGCCGCTCATCATGTTGAACACCGACCGGCCCAGCAGGTAGCCGTCCTTGGTGAGGATCTCGTTCAGCAGGCCCCAGCGCACCCCTCCGCCGAGCGAGGCGACCAGGCCCTGGGCGAGCAGGACGGCGAAGACCGCCGTGACGGGCAGCCCGGGCAGCGCCAGGAGCACCGCGCAGGCCGCGAAGGCCAGCGGGATGCCCGTCATCGCCGCCCGCGGCGGCAGCCGGTCGGCGCCCGACAGGAAGAGGGTCGCGCCCAGCACCTGCGCCAGGGAGGGACCGAACATGCTGACGGCGGACAGCAGCGGCGAACCCGTCGTCCGTAACACCAGCGTGCCGAGCGCCAGACCGCCCACCGTCTGGGCGGCGGTGTTCGCGGCGGAGGACACGAAGAGCGGGGTGAACTCGGGCGTGCGGAAGAGGAGTCGATAGCTGCGCGGAGTCGTACCGAGGGCCGGACTGGCCGGACTGGCCGGACTGGCCGAACTGGTCGAACTGGTCGAACTGCTCGAACTGCTCGAACTGGAAGTCATGCGGGGAGTCTGGGGAGGCGTGCCGCCGGGCGTTATTGTTTCGCGCCCACGCGAAACCTCGCGACACCCCGCGAAACCTCCGGAGGTGCCCATGGGCTGGTGGCAGCTCAATGCCGACACGCTGGCCCGCAGCCGGTTCCTGCTCTCGCCGTACGTGGAGACCTTCGCGTGCCTGGAACTGCTGCACGCGGGCGTGGCCGCGCACCCCGGGGAGCGGGACTGGCTGCGCGCCCACCTGCCCGCGTACCGGGCGCGGCTGGCGGCCGACCCGGTCACCGCGCTGCTGATCCGGGCGGGCCTCGGCCGGAGCTGGATCGCCGACTTCCTCACGCCGACGCCCCGGGACGGGGAGGGCTTCGCGCAGGCCGTCGCCCGGGTCCGTGCCGCCGACCCGGCGCAGGCGCGCGCCCACCTGAGGACTTCCCTGGCCGGGCCGCTCCCGGACGCCCTGGACCGGGACGACCTGCCCGAGCGGGCGGCCACGCTGCTGGCGTACGTGTGGACCGAGGCCGTACGGCCGTACTGGGACCGGCGCCGGCGGATCCTGGAGGCGGACGTGGTCGCGCGGACCGCGCAGGTGAGCCGGGGCGGCTGGGCGGCGGTGCTGGACTCGCTGCGGCCGGGGCGGACGCGATGGCTCGGGGACAGCCGGCTCCAGGTGAACCTGCACGAGTACCCGCCGCGCGAGATCTCCGGTGCCGAGCTGCTGTTCGTGCCGGTGACGCCACAGCGGCACAACTGGGTGTCGTGGGAGGAGGGCACCCGGTACGCGATCGTCTACCCGTGCGCCGGCGCGCTCGCCGACGGCGGCGGCCGGTCGGTGCCCCGCAGTCTCGGCGCGCTGCTCGGCGCGGCCCGGGCCGAGGTGCTGGTGCTGCTCGACTCCCCGCTGTCGACCACCCAGTTGACCGCGGTCACCGGGCAGGGGCTCGGGTCGGTGGGGCGCCATCTGAAGGTGCTGCGGGAGGCGGGTCTGGTGGAGCGCCGACGGGCGGGGAGGTCGGTGCTGTACGCGCGGACGGCGGCGGGGCAGGTCCTGCTGGAGGCGGGCGGGGAGCGGGGCCTCGGGGGAACCGGTCACCGGCCGGACACTTACCGGAGCTAGCATCCGCTTATGACTACTACTGACCACAACGGCTCCGTACTGGACACCGAGATCGGCGCCCTCAGGGGCGGCTCCGCGGACCTCTCCCAGTACGCGGGCAAGGCCGTGCTCATCGTGAACGTGGCCTCCAAGTGCGGGCTGACCCCGCAGTACACCGGGCTGGAGCGCCTCCACGAGCGCTACGCCGAGCAGGGCTTCACCGTGCTCGGGGTGCCGTGCAACCAGTTCCTCGGGCAGGAGCCCGGCAGCGCCGAGGAGATCGCCGAGTTCTGCTCCGCGACGTACGGCGTGACCTTCCCGCTGACCGAGAAGGTCGAGGTGAACGGCGAGGGCCGGCACCCGCTCTACGACCGCCTGGCCGGCTTCGCCGACGCCGAGGGGCACACCGGGGACATCCGCTGGAACTTCGAGAAGTTCCTCATCGGTCGGGACGGCCAGGTCGTCGCCCGCTTCTCCCCGCAGACCGAGCCCGAGGCGGCCGAGGTCGTGGCGGCGGTCGAGGCGCAGCTGGCCTAGGGAATGCCCCAGGGAGCGGCCTGGGGCAAAGGAGAGCCCTCTCGGCAAGGACGGCGGGCTGGTCGAGAGGGCTCTGGGTGCTGCTTGTGGAGTTGTGTTCGTCGGGAGTCGGGCGGGCGTGGGTCAGGGAGGCCCCCTACGCCTTGACCGAGGCCACGAAGGCGTTCCACGCGTCGGCGGGGAAGGCCAGGGTGGGTCCCTCGGTGACCTTGGAGTCGCGTACGGCGAGTTCCGCGGTCGCGGGCGACTTGACCTCGACGCACGCCCCGTTCCCGGCGGAATAGGAGGACTTCGTCCACGTCTCGGTGGCGCCCTGAAGCAGTGCCATGTCCACTCCTGTTGCGAGTTGCTCTGTAGTGCGATTCACGCCAACCATGTCGAGCGGTTGGCGTGATCGACGCTACTCGGCAACATCCCCTCCTGGAGCACTCGTTCACTCGACCGGGTGGCATATTCCAATAGGGGCTTACGTTGGAGCGTGGCACGGATGTATCATCCGCCGCCCTTCATGCCGAAAGGCTCAGCGGGCGTACTCTTTGGCCACGTCCGAGATGAGCTGGCGGGATTGGTCCACATTCAGGGACTGTGCCCGCAGATGTTCGTACATCACGGCGTACTTCTGCACGTCCTGCGCCTTCTCCAGATACAGGTCGCTGGTGACGCCCTCCAGGTACACCACGCTGGAGTCGGCCGCGTCGGCGAACTCCAGGATCGCGTACTGGCCGTTGAGCCCGGGGTGCGCGCCCACCTCGAACGGCAGCACCTGCACGGTGACGTGCGGCAGCTGGGACATCTCGATGAGGTACTCCAACTGCTCCCGCATCACGAGCCTGCTGCCCACCACCCGGCGCAGCGCGGCCTCGTCGAGCACCACCCACAGCCGGAGCGGGTTGTTCTCGGCGGTGATACGTTCCTGTCGCCGCAGCCGCACCTGAACGCGCTTGTCGATGTCGGCCGTCGAGGTCTCCGGCAACGCCCCCTGCACGAGCGCCTCCGCGTACGCCCGGGTCTGCAACAGGCCGGTGACGAGCTGGGGCTCGTACACCCGCAGCGACTCGGCGTCCGTCTCCAGGCCGATGTAGACGCTGTACGGGATGTCGCCGAACGCGTGCCACCAGCCCTGCTGCCGGGAGTCACGGGCCATCTCCATCAGGGAGTCGACGATCCTCTGGTCCTCGACCTCGTACACCCCGCACAGGTCACGGACGTCGCGCTGGCTGATGCTGCGCCGGCCGTTCTCCAGACGGCTGATCTTCGACTGCGACACCAGCAGTCTTTCCGCCACTTCTTCGGCCGTCATGCCCTTGAGCTCGCGCAGCCTGCGGAGCTCCTGGCCCAGCCGGCGCCGCCTGACGGTGGGATTGACATTGGACGCCACGGGACGTGCACCTCCGGCTGACTGCCTGTACCTACCACTTTGCGTATCTGCTGTTGAGCAGACTGCCACCAAGAAGCTTCCTACCGCTGGGAAACGGTGGATATGCGGCGCGTACGCGTCAGTTCGGGCGCAAGAACGCAAAGAGCAGCGACAAGCGGTCGAGCGGGGGGGGGGGGGCGGGGGGGGGGCGGCCCCCCCCCCCCCCACCCCCCCCCCCACCCCCGCCGGGGGGGGGGGGGGGGGGGGGGGGGGGGGGGGGGGGTTGGGGGGGGGAG